>NZ_AWSA01000058.1 GCF_000576595.1 Intrasporangium oryzae NRRL B-24470
GCGGCGAGAGCGTCGGCGGCCGTATGCCGGGCACGCGCGGTCTGCGGTCTCGTGGCCGCCGCCGATGCCGCTCCCACCGACCCTCGCCCGTGGCTTCGCGAGAGGGTGACGACACGGGCGAGGCTCGTGCTCGCGGCGAGAGCGTCGGCGGCCGTACGACGGGCACGCGCGGTCTGCGGTCACCTGGCCGCCGCCGATGCCGCTCCCACCGACCTGCGCCCGCGGCTCCAGCGGGTGCCGCTCCCACCGACCCTCGCCCGCGTTTCCAGCGGGTGTCGCTCGTGGGTCAGGGGCAGTGCGCGAGGCCCATGCGGAGCTTGAGCGCGACGACCCGTGTCACGGCGGCCGCGACCTGGTTGGCGAAGGCGCGGTCGGTGGCCATCCGCGCGGTGAGGGCCTCGTGCATGACGGGGATGTCGGACGGACGGGCCGTGAGGACGATGTCTCCGCCGGCGGTGATGAAGCGGGTGGCGCGCTGTCCCACCGGCACCTCTTCGACGCTCTTCGCTGCGCCGAGGTCGTCGGAGATGACGACGCCTCGGTAGCCGAGCTGGCGGCGGAGCAGGTCGGTGACGATGGCCCGGGAGAAGACGGCGTTGGTGCCGGGGTCGATCCGCGAGTAGATCGCCGACCCGACCATGACGAGCTCGGTGCCGTCGCGGACCGCGCGGGCGAACGGCCGGAGGTACGGATCCGTGGTCGTCGTCGTCCGGTCGGTGATCCCGGTGGCCGAGACGTCGGTGTTCTCGATGATCCGGCCGAGGCCGGGGAAGTGCTTGGCTGTGGTGGCCATCCCGCCGGCCCGCATCCCGGCCGCGAACGCCGCCGACATCGTCGCGACCCGGTCCGGGTCGCTGGAGTACTGCCGGTCGTAGTGCCCGATCGGGCCGTTGGCCCGCCCGAGCTCGCTCGGCACCGTGTCGGCCACCGGTGCGAGGTTGACGTTGACGCCGGCCGCCGCGAGCTCTCGTGCCCAGGTCCGCGCCGAGGCGGTGAGGGCACCCGGTGAGGACTGGCCCTGGACGAGGGCCGACGGCATACGACTGAATCCGGGCCCCCGCAGCTGCTGCACCTGGCCGCCCTCCTGGTCGGCCGCGAGGAGCAGGCCGAGGCCGGCGGTGTTCGCCGGCGAGGCGAGCCCCGCGAGATGGCGCGTCGTCGCCCGGACGGCATCGACGCCGGAGGTCCACCCGCCGAGGAGGATGACCCCACCGAGGTGGCGGCTCGCCACGAGGGTGTCGAGGCTGCGGCTCCCCGCGTCGGAGCCGAGGCCGACCATAAGCAGCTGGCCGGCGCGCTCGTCCGGCGACATCCGCGTGACGATGGCGGCCGCGCAGCCACCCGGGCCGGTGGGTTTCGGGGCGGCGGTCGTGGGTGCCGGTGCCGACGTGGGAATGGTGGTGCTCGGGGTCGGAGACTCCGTGGGGACGCTCGTCTGCTGCGACGTCGTGGCCGTCGGAGGGGACGTGGACGTCGGGGCTGGGGCCGGCCCGGCCGCGGTGCACCCGGCGACGGCGATGACGGCGAGCAAAATCGCTGCGCGGCGCGCGGCGCGGCCCGTAAGCATCGGCGTCGTCGCCGTGGATCTCGGGCGGGGCGGGTGCTGCACTCCTCGACCGTACCCGGACGGAGGCGGCCCACCGCGCACATCGACGTGTCATGAGGTCTTCGTGCTGGCCGGGTGTGGAGGGTACGTTGCGGCAGTGAGCCCTCAGCCCGTTCCCGTTGTCCTCGATGTCGACACCGGCGTCGACGACGCGTGCGCCCTTCTCCTCGCCGCGAGCCACCCCGACCTCGACCTGCGCGCGGTCACGTGCGTCGGCGGCAACGCTCCCGTCGACGACGTCGTGCGCAACACGCTCCTGGTCCTCCACACGGCCGGGCGCACGGACGTGCCCGTCGCGCGGGGCGCGGGGCGGCCCCTCCTCGAACACCCGGTCGATGCCCGACACGTCCACGGCAGTGACGGGATGGGCGACCTCGGGTGGGACCCCGCGCCGACGGTCCCCGACCCGCGCCACGCGGTCGAGCTCCTCCGGGACGTATGCCGCTCGGCGGCCTCCGAGGGCCGCCCGGTGACGCTCGTCCCCCTCGCGCCCCTCACCAACATCGCGCTCCTGCTGCGGACGTACCCGGACGTCGCCGGCGGCATCGAGCGGATCGTCTTCATGGGTGGCGCGGCGCACGTCGGCAACGCGACCGCGTCAGCGGAGTTCAACGTCTTCCACGACCCCGAGGCCGCGGCCGTCGTCCTCGAGGCGGCGGGCGAGCTCGGGATCGGGGTGACGATGTACGGCCTCGACGTCTTCTACGACCCGGTCGTGACGCGGGAGCAGGCGGCCGAGCTCATCGCCCGAGGCGGCCGCGGGCCGGCCGAGCTCGCGGGCCGGCTCATCGAGTTCCAGTGCGAGCGTTTCTCGCGCCGGGCGTCGACGATCGGCGACGCCGGCGCCGTGTGCGCGGTGCTCGACCCCTCGGCCCTGACGACGCAGGTCCTTCCGCTGCGCATCGAGCTGGCCGGCCACTGGTCCCGGGGTCGGACGATCGTCGACCGGCGCGACTGGAGCGGTGACCTGGCCCACGACCCCCATGGTGAGGCGCCGGTCCGCGTCGAGGTCGCGCTCGGGGTCGACGCGCACCGCTACGCCGACATCTGGCGCCGCACGGTCCTCGCGGCGGACGAGGCGAGGCGCTGATGGGTCGCGTCGTGGTCCTCGGGTCCCTCAACGTCGACATCGTCACCCTCGTGGAGCGACACCCCCGCCCGGGCGAGACCGTCCTCGGCGAGCCGGGAGGCCGTCTCGCAGGCGGCAAGGGCGCCAACCAGGCGCTGGCCGCCCATCGGGCCGGCGCCGACGTGACCATGGTCGGGGCGGTCGGCACGGACGAGGCGGCGACCGCCTACCTCCGCCGGCTCGAGGCTCATGGGATCGAGGCGGCGATCGCCCGCGTCGCCGCCCCCACCGGGACGGCTCTCATCACCGTTGACGAGGCCGGCGAGAACACGATCATCGTCGTCCCGGGCGCCAACGCGCTCCTCGACCCGCACGAGGTGCGGATCGGACCGGGTGACGTCCTCCTCGCGAGCCTCGAGGTCCCGCTCGGGACGGTGGCGCACGTGGCCCGGCGCGCCCACGCCGCCGGAGCCCGCGTCGTGCTCAACCTCTCCCCGTATGCCGCCCTCCCGCACGACGTCATCGCGCTCGCCGATCCCGTCGTCGTCAACGAGTCGGAGATGGCCCTGCTTGCCGACTCCGACCTCATGCCGGCCTCCGTCCTCGTCACGTTCGGGGCAGCCGGCGCGGCGTGGGGCGGGACCCGGGTGGACGGCATACCCGTGCCGGCTGACGAGGTCGTGGACACGGTCGGGGCGGGGGACGCCTTCGCGGGTGCCCTCGCCGCGGCGCTCGCCCGTGGCGCCGGACAGGAGGAGGCGCTCGAGGCGGCCAACGCGGCGGGCTCGGCCGCGGTCCGCTGGTCCGGGGCCCAGCCCGACGCGGCCCTCTGACCACGCGGCGCAGAGGCAGCCCCGCCCCGGCGTCCGCCGGCCACGCCACGCGCTTCCTTCTTCGCCGAACGAGTCGTTCGGTGACCGAAGACGTCGGTGCACCGGCGCGTTCGGCACCCCCCACAGCGTTCGACACCCTCCACAGCGTTCGACACCCTCCACAGCGTTCGACACCGAACGACTCGTTCGGTCGGCCGAGGCAGGGCGGGTCGGCGGGGAGCGGAGCGTTCCTCCGGGGGAGCGGAGGGGGCCTGGTTCAGCCCGGTGTGACGACGATCGCGACCTGGCCGCCCCCGATGCGGGTCAGCACGAGCGTCGCCTCGGAGCCACCCCTGCCGCGTCCGGTCATCTTCAGCTGCCGGCGCAGGACATCGGCGTCGAGAGTGACGCCGCGCTTCTTGATCGTCACCCGGTCATGGCCGTGGTCGCGCAGCCACCGGGCGAGATGCTTCGTCGACAGCGGCATCGCCTCGACGACCCTGAACCGCCGCGCCCACGGAACCTCGACCCCCGAGTGGCTCGAGACGTAGCCGACACCCGGCGCGACCTCGGCGCCGTCGACAGACGCCACGAGCGCACCGGTGAGACCGGCCCGGATGACGGCCCGGTCGGGTTCGTGGAGCCACTCGCCCACGTCGGCCACCGACCCGAGGTGGGGTGCCCCGGACCCCGGCGCGGCGTCGGCCTCGGTGACGACGTGCGTCGAACGCTCGTCGCAGACCGCCGCGGTGCGCCCCGGCGACTGGACGAGCGGACCCCACCAGACGGCGCACTCGAGGACCTCGCCGTGCCAGGAGGTCCACTGGGCCTCGGCACCTCTCGGGATCGACCCGTGGGGGAAGGCGGGGGAGAGCTTCGCGCCCGTCGCCGGCACCTCGGCGGCGAAGGCCAGCACCTGGCTCCACGACGGCGAGATCGCGTCGAGGGAGAAGACCCGCTTGGTCCGCCCGCGGATGTCCGCCACGCCGGCGACCCGGCGCGCCGGGTCGAGCCACACCCCGATGTGCCGCGCGCCCTCTCCGGCGGGCAGCCGCACGTCCTCGGCCCGGGCGCACGTCACCTCGGCCGAGGGCCAGTGCCGCAGGTTGACGGCGGCGATCCGGGCCGTCGTCGGGTCGGCGTCGACGGCGCGGACCTCGAGGTCGAGGCCGGCGAAGGCCATCGCGTCCGCGCCCAGCCCGCACCCGAGGTCGTGGACGACGCGAACCCCGGCAGCGGCATACCGGTGGGCGTGCCGTGCCGCGACGGCGAGGCGGGTCGCCTGCTCGAGGCCGTCGGGGGTGAAGAGCATGCCTGCGGCGAACTCGCCGAACTTGTCGACGGCCCGGGCGCGAAGCCGGGACTGGGTCATCGCGGCCGCGACGAGGTCGGCGTCGAAGCCTGCGTCGCGCAGCGCCGTCTGGAGGCCGAGCGAGGTGGCCTCGTCGTAGGGAGGGAGCGACTGCAGCAGGCTCCAGCCCTCGCTGTCCGCCAGCCGGTCGACCATCGCTGCGTCCATGGCCGCCATCCTGCCACCCGTGGGCGCGGTGATTTCTGGCACTCGACTTGACCGAGTGCTAACCGCCTACCTAGATTTCCTCTTGTTGGCACTCTCACACCGAAAGTGCCAGTGCACTCCAAGAGATCGGTCGACCCCCGCGACGGCGGCCAGCCTCGAAGAGCCACAGTCCGTAGTCCCATTTCCGACTGTCCCGAAGGGAAGGTCACCACCGTGTCGGTTTCCATCAAGCCGCTCGAAGACCGCATCGTCGTCAAGTCCCTCGAGGCCGAGAAGACCACCGCGTCCGGCCTCGTCATCCCGGACACCGCCAAGGAGAAGCCGCAGGAGGGCGAGGTCCTCGCTGTCGGCCCCGGCCGCTGGAACGAGGACGGCGACGAGCGCGTCCCGCTCGACGTCAAGGTCGGCGACAAGGTCATCTTCAGCAAGTACGGCGGCACCGAGGTCAAGTACGGCGGCGAGGAGTTCCTGATCCTCTCGGCGCGTGACGTCCTCGCCGTCATCGGCTGACCACGTCGTATGCCGTGAACGCACCCCGGTGAGCCCCCTCGGGGTCTTGCTGGGGTGCGTCTCGTTTCACCCCGGTCCGGCGCCAGATCGCGACGGACCCGGCCTCCCGCCACCGAACCACATGCACACCGAGCCAAAGGAACACCATGGCCAAGCAGCTGGAGTTTGACGACTCCGCCCGCAAGTCGCTCGAGCGCGGCGTCGACGCGCTCGCCAACGCCGTCAAGGTGACGCTCGGCCCCAAGGGCCGCAACGTCGTCATCGACAAGAAGTGGGGCGCCCCCACGATCACGAACGACGGCGTGACCATCGCCCGCGAGATCGAGCTCGAGGACCCCTACGAGAACATGGGCGCCCAGCTCGCGAAGGAGGTCGCGACCAAGACCAACGACGTCGCCGGTGACGGCACGACGACCGCGACGGTCCTCGCCCAGGCCATGGTCAAGGAGGGCCTGCGCAACGTCGCCGCGGGTGCCGCCCCGGCCGCCCTCAAGCGCGGCATGGACAAGGCCGTCACGGCCGTCAACGACGAGCTGCTCCGCATCGCCCGCGACGTCGAGGGCAAGGACGAGATCGCCTCCGTGGCGACCCTCTCGGCCCAGGACTCCACCCTCGGCGCCCTCATCGGCGAGGCCTTCGACAAGGTCGGCAAGGACGGCGTCATCACCGTCGAGGAGTCCTCGACGACCGCCACCGAGCTCGACTTCACCGAGGGCATGCAGTTCGACAAGGGCTACCTGTCGGCCTACTTCGTCACCGACACCGAGCGCATGGAGACCGTCCTCGAGGACGCCTACATCCTGATCAACCAGGGCAAGATCTCCGCGGTCGCCGAGGTCCTCCCGGTCCTCGAGAAGGTCGTCCAGTCGGGCAAGCCGCTCCTGATCATCGCCGAGGACGTCGACGGCGAGGCCCTCTCGACGCTCGTCGTCAACAAGATCCGCGGCACGTTCACCGTCGCCGCCGTCAAGGCTCCCGGCTTCGGCGACCGCCGCAAGGCCATGCTCCAGGACATCGCCATCCTCACCGGTGGCCAGGTCATCGCCGAGGAGGTTGGCCTCAAGCTCGACCAGGCCGACCTGACCGTCCTCGGCCAGGCCCGCCGCGTCGTGCTGACCAAGGACAACACGACGATCATCGACGGCGCGGGCGAGCAGTCCGAGGTCGCCGGCCGCGTCCACCAGATCAAGGCCGAGATCGAGCGCACCGACTCCGACTGGGACCGCGAGAAGCTCCAGGAGCGCCTCGCCAAGCTCGCCGGCGGCGTCTGCGTCATCAAGGTCGGCGCGCACACCGAGGTCGAGCTCAAGGAGAAGAAGCACCGCATCGAGGACGCGATCTCCGCGACGCGCGCCGCGATCGAGGAGGGCATCGTCGCCGGTGGCGGCACCGCCCTCATCCACGCCGCCTCCGCCATCGACGGGCTCGACCTCGTCGGTGACGAGGCCACCGGTGCGGCCATCGTCAAGAAGGCCGTCCAGGAGCCGCTCCGCTGGATCGCCGAGAACGCCGGCCTCCAGGGCTACGTCGTGACCTCGAAGGTCGCCGACCTGCCGCTCGGCCAGGGCCTCAACGCCGCGACGGGCGAGTACGGCGACCTCATCGCCGCCGGTGTCATCGACCCGGTCAAGGTGACCCGCTCGGCCCTGCGCAACGCGGAGTCGATCGCCTCGATGATCCTCACGACCGACACGCTCGTCGTCGACAAGCCGGAGGAGGAGGTCGCGGCCGGTGGCCACGGCCACGGCCACGGTCACTGACCGCGCCCACCCAGCGGCATACGGCGTGCTGACCCACGGGTGACCGGGTCGGACGCCCGACGCGGACGAGGGCCGCTCCCACTCGGGAGCGGCCCTCGTTCACGTCTCGGCCCGGTCAGCCGGTCCTCACCGGACGGATGCGGATGAGCCGGTGCGACGTCGCCTCGGGCGCGACGTCGTCAGGAGGCTGCCCTGATCGGCCCGTCGTAGAGGCTCTCGCGCTCGCCCTCCGTCAGGCCGCCCCAGACGCCGTACGGCTCGCGGACCTCGAGCGCGTGCGACCTGCACTCGGTGACGACCGGGCACGCTGCGCACACGGCCTTCGCCTCGGCATCGCGGTTACGCCGCCGAGGCCCGCGCTCACCCTCCGGGTGGAAGAACACCTCGGGGCTGACGCTGCGGCATGCCCCCGCGAGCTGCCAGTCCCACAGGTCCGCGATGGGTCCCGGGAGTCGGGTGATCTCTGCCATGTCCCTGTTCTTTCCGCTTGGGCGGCGGGGCCGCCGTTCGATCGCCTTCAGCGGCTCGCACCTGGGAGCCGCGGTTCGACGCTAACCGGGGCGGCGATCACGGAGAAAGAGCAGAACCTTCAAGAGTTGTTCAAGAAATGGCCAGTCAATGGCATGCTCGGGACAAGAGGTCGGACGCGGATCGCTCGCAGCGACATCGGAGGAGCACTAGCATGACCCGCAGGGCTGGACGCGTCATCGTGGTGTCTGTCGGCCGGCGCCGGCGCACCTAAACGGGAGTTCGGGGGACGGGATCACGCATGGCACGGAGCTGGCCGCGACGCGTCCGCGTAACGACTGACGCCGCCACCGCGATGGAGCAGGTGGACGCTTGCGTATCCCTCAGCGCCCTCGCGATGTCCGCCACGCACGATGACCGTGCCCGTGACGAACTCCTGACCCGGGTCAGAGAGATGGCCTTGAGGTACTGCCGCGTCCGCCTCGGACGGTTCGGCGCCGAGGACACCGCACAGGACGTCGCTCAGGAGGTGTGCATGGCTGTACTGACGGCCCTGCCGACCTACGAGGAGCGTGGCGTGCCGTTCGAGGCGTTCGTCTACACGGTCACCTCCCGCAGGCTCGCCGACGTCCAGCGCTCCGCGATGCGCGGACCGACCCCGATCGCCGAGATGCCCGACCAGGTCGACGACGGCCCGACCCCCGAGGCGGCCGCGCTCGTCCGGGACGAGGCCGCCCTCGCCCTCACCCTGATGCGGCGACTGCCCGACCAGCAGCGCGAGATCCTCATCCTCCGGGTCGCGGTCGGGCTCTCGACGGAGGAGACTGCGGCTGCGCTCGGTATGACGACGGGCGCGATCCGGGTCGCCCAGCACCGGGCCCTGGCCAAGCTGCGAGCGATGCTCGCCGAGATGCAGGCAGGTGATGTCGCATGAACGAGCCCACGCCGCTCAGCGACCTCGTCGCCGACGACCTGCTCCTCGACGCCCTCGGCCGTCGGGTCGACTGCGGCCACGACCCTCTCGCCTCCGTCCTCGGGGCGCTCGCGGTGCATGCCGACAGCCCCCTCGGCGGCGGCACCCCACGACGCGGGGGCTCCCGGAGACGGATCTTCACGACCTTCGCCGTCCTCGCGGTCGGGGCGACCGGTGCGGGAGTTGCCGCGGCGGTCACCCTGCCGCACCTCGGCGCAGGCCACGAGGCGCCCGAGATCTTCCGTGGGCGTCCGGGCAAGCCCGCCGTCACCGCGACCCAGACGGCTCCGCCCTTCGTCGGTGTCGTCGAGGCCCGCAAGGTCGGCGCCGGAACCTGGACCGTCGTCACCGACCCCGACGGCTCGGTCCAGGTCGTCCCGGGCGCTGGGGCCGACTCCCTGACCGGAGGCGCCGCGGCCGGCGCCACGTCCGTCGCCCCCGGCCCGGTCCCGAGCAGCTCGGGGTCAGCGGCGTCCACCGCGGCTCCGAAGGGGCAGGCCGACAAGAAGGGTCACCCCGCTCCGAGCGACGCCCCGGCCGCCGATGGCACGCAGTCGCAGGCGCCGGAGCAGGACGGATCGGGTGCCGCGCCCCAGTCCCTGGTCGGCCCCACCAAGACGGCCGGGCCGAGCGCGCCGGGCAGCACGGGTGGCGGATCGACCCCTCACGGCCAGGCGGCGCAGTCACTGCAGTCGACCTCCGGCCAGGGCCAGAACTCCGGGCAGGCGCAGCACTCGGTCACGGGCCAAGGTGTCGGCGAGCCAGCGGCGGCGATCCCGTCCCAGGCCGCGAGCCGGGCGGCCCAGGGGGCCGAGGACGCAGACTCGTCAGTGGAGCAGCCGCCGTCCCTCCCGGTGCCGCCCGTCAGGGTCCCGTTCCTCCCCACCGCGAGCGCGCCCCTGCCGTCCATGTTCCTCCCGTACCTGCCCTTCCCGACGGGGCGTTGACGGTCGCCCGACCCGTCGAGCGACGGTCGGAGGGCCGGTCGGAGCGGCCCTCACGCTGTCCTAGAATTGGCGAATGAGTCTCGGATCGTCTGACGTGCCCGCCCCGTTCGCCCAGCTCGGCCTGACATACGACGACGTCCTCCTGCTCCCGGGATACAGCGACCTCGCGCCCAACGACATCGACACGACCACCCGCCTCACCCGCGAGCTGTCGATCAGGACCCCCCTCATCTCCGCGGCGATGGACACCGTCACCGAGGCACGGATGGCGATCGCGATGGCGCGCCAGGGCGGCATCGGGGTCCTGCACCGCAACCTCTCGATCGCCGACCAGGCCTACCAGGTCGACCTCGTCAAGCGGACCCAGACGGGGATGATCTCCAACCCGATCGTCATCGGTCCGGACGCGACCCTCGAGGAGCTCGACCAGCTCTGCGGCGAGTACCGCGTGTCGGGCCTGCCGGTCGTGGACGGCGACAAGCTGCTCATCGGCATGGTCACCAACCGCGACCTGCGCTTCACGCCGGTCGCCGAGTGGGCGACGACGCTGGTGCGCGACGTCATGACCCCCATGCCGCTGATCACGGGCCACGTCGGCATCAGCCGCGAGGAGGCCACGGCCCTCCTGCGTCAGCACAAGCGCGAGCGCCTGCCGCTCGTCGACGACGAGGGCCACCTGACCGGCCTCATCACGGTCAAGGACTTCGTCAAGAGCGAGCAGTTCCCCAACGCGAGCAAGGACGGCGACGGTCGCCTCATGGTGGGCGCCGCGATCGGCTACTTCGGCGACGCGTGGGAGCGGGCGACGACGCTCATCGAGGCCGGGGTCGACGTCCTCGTCGCCGACACGGCGCACGGTTACGTCCGGATGCTCCTCGAGATGGTCGAGCGCCTCAAGAAGGACCCGGCGACCCGTCACGTCCAGGTCATCGGCGGAAACGTCGCGACGCGAGAAGGCGCGCAGGCGTTCGTCGACGCGGGCGCCGACGCCGTCAAGGTCGGGGTCGGCCCGGGCTCGATCTGCACGACCCGGATCGTCACCGGCGTCGGCGCGCCGCAGATCACCGCGGTCCACGCGGCCTCGCTGGCCTGCAAGCCGGCCGGCGTCCCGGTCATCGCCGACGGTGGGCTGCAGTACTCCGGCGACATCGCCAAGGCGATCGTCGCGGGCGCCGACGCCGTCATGATCGGCTCGCTCCTCGCTGGCTGCGAGGAGAGCCCCGGCGAGCTGATCTTCGTCAACGGCAAGCAGTTCAAGAGCTACCGGGGCATGGGCTCGCTCGGCGCGATGAGCTCGCGCGGCAAGAAGTCCTACTCCAAGGACCGCTACTTCCAGGCCGAGGTCGAGTCCGACGACAAGATCGTCCCCGAGGGCATCGAGGGCCGCGTCGCCTACCGCGGTCCGCTCTCTGCGGTCGCCCACCAGATGGTCGGCGGCCTGCGCCAGTCGATGTTCTACGTCGGCGCCCGCACGGTCCCCGAGCTGCAGGAGAAGGGCCAGTTCGTCCGGATCACGTCGGCGAGCCTCAAGGAGAGCCACCCGCACGACATCCAGGGCATCGTCGAGGCCCCCAACTACTCGGTCGGCTGACCGCAGCCGCCGCCGACCCACCCGCCGATTCGATGTATCTGCGCGAGCCTGGGCACGCGCGGATACATCGAATCGGGGTCGATAGGATCGGCCGGTGACCGAGATCGAGATTGGCCGAGGCAAGCGCGGGCGCCGCGCATACTCCTTCGACGACATCGCCGTCGTGCCCTCGCGGCGCACGCGCGACCCGGAGGAGGTCTCGGTCTCGTGGCAGATCGACGCCTACCACTTCGACCTGCCCGTCATGGCGGCGCCGATGGACTCGGTCGTCTCGCCCGACACGGCGATCCGGCTCGGGCAGCTCGGGGCCCTTCCCGTTCTCGACCTCGAGGGCCTCTGGACCCGCTACGACGACCCGACGCCGATCCTCGAGGAGATCGCCGCGCTCGAGCCGGGCTCGGCCACGGCCCGGATGCAGCAGATCTACGCCGAGCCGATCAAGCCCGAGCTGATCACCGAGCGCCTGCGCGAGCTGCGTGAGGCGGGCGTGACCGTCGCGGGCGCGCTCTCGCCGCAGCGCACCCAGCAGCACTGGAAGACGGTCGTCGACGCGGGCGTCGACCTCTTCGTCATCCGCGGCACGACCGTCTCGGCCGAGCACGTGTCCGGCCGGGCCGAGCCGCTCAACCTCAAGCGGTTCATCTACGAGCTCGACGTGCCGGTGATCGTCGGCGGCGCGGCCTCCTACACCGCTGCGCTCCACCTCATGCGCACGGGCGCCGCGGGCGTCCTCGTCGGCTTCGGCGGGGGAGCGGCCCACACGACCCGCAAGGCCCTCGGCATCCACGCCCCCATGGCGTCCGCCGTCGCCGACGTCGCCGCCGCCCGTCGCGACTACCTCGACGAGTCGGGCGGTCGTTACGTCCACGTCATCGCCGACGGCGGGGTCGGCACGTCCGGCGACATCGTCAAGGCGATCGCCTGCGGCGCCGACGCGGTGATGCTCGGCGCGGCCCTGGCGCGCGCGACCGACGCGCCGGGTGGCGGGTACCACTGGGGACCCGAGGCGCACCATCCCGAGCTCCCCCGCGGCGAGCGGATCGCCCTGGGCTCCCAGGCCTCCCTCGAGGAGATCCTCTTCGGCCCTGGGCGTCACGCCGACGGGACGACCAACGTGATCGGAGCCCTCCGGCGCGCCATGGCGACGACCGGGTACTCCGACGTCAAGGAGTTCCAGCGCGTCGAGGTCGTCGTCTCGCCGTACAACCTCACCTGACGGGCCCACTCAGACGCGGGGTCGAGCCGCGGAGACTGGCTGGTTACCGACGGTAGCCTCGCCCGCCGGTGCCGCCTAGAGTGTGCGCCATGCAGCAGTACGACCACGACGTCGTCGTCATCGGCTCGGGTTTCGGCGGCTCGGTCGCCGCGCTCCGCCTCGCGGAGAAGGGATACCGCGTCCACGTCTACGAGGCCGGGCGTCGCTTCGAGGACGAGGACTTCGCCCGCACGAGCTGGGACGTCCGCCGCTACCTCTGGGCCCCACGTCTCGGCTGCTACGGCGTGCAGCGGATCCACCGGCTCCCGCACTGCATCGTCCTCGGCGGTGCCGGCGTGGGCGGCGGCTCGCTCAACTACGCCAACACGCTCTACGTCCCGCCCGAGCCGTTCTTCCGCGACCGGCAGTGGGGACACATCACCGACTGGCGCTCCGAGCTCGCCCCGCACTACGCGACGGCCCAGCGGATGCTCGGGGTCGTCACCAACCCGTGCGAGGGACCCGTCGAGCAGCTCATGCGCGAGACGGCGAAGGACCTCGGCGTCGGCGAGACCTTCCGCAAGACCCCGGTCGGTGTCTTCTTCGGCGAGCCGGGTCGCCGGGTCGCCGACCCGTACTTCGGCGGGGAGGGGCCGGCCCGGACCGGCTGCACCGAGTGCGGCAACTGCATGGTCGGCTGCCGGGTCGGGGCCAAGAACACCCTCGTCAAGAACTACCTCGCCCTCGCGGAGCGGCGCGGGGTCACGGTCGAGCCGCTCCGGACGGTGACCTCCGTGCGCCCGCTCGACCCCGAGGCACCCGCTCAGGGGTATGCGGTGACGACCGTCCGGACGGGAACCTGGGGTCGTCGCCGGGCCGGCTCCCAGACGGTGACGGCCGGGCAGGTCGTGTTCGCTGCCGGGGCGTGGGGGACGGCCGAGCTCCTCCAGGCGATGAAGTCGGACGGTCTGCCTCACGTCTCCGACCGGCTCGGCGAGCTGACGAGGACCAACTCGGAGGCGCTCGGGGGCGTCATGACCACGCGGGTCCCCGAAGGCATCGACCTCACCCGGGGCGTCGCCATCACGTCGAGCTTCCACGTCGACGACCGGACCCATGTCGAGAACGTCCGCTACGGCCGCGGGTCCAACCTCATGGGGTCCCTCGCCACCGTGCAGGTCGACGGCGGCGGCGCTGTCCCGCGGTTCGTCCGGTTCGCCGGCCAGGTCGTGCGCCATCCCGTCGTGTTCGCCCGCTCGCTGTCGACCCGGCGCTGGAGCGAACGCTCGGTCATCGCCCTGGTCATGCAGACGAGCGACAACTCCATCACCGTTCGTCGCAAGCGCGGGCTGCTCGGCTGGCGGCTCACGTCCGAGCAGGGTCACGGCGAGCCCAACCCCACGTACATCCCCCAGGGCAACGAGGCTGTCCGGGCCCTCGCACGCGGCCTCGAACGCCTGACCGGGGTGCGGACCCGGCCGGGGTCGTCGATCGGCGAGGTCTTCGACATCCCGATGACGGCCCACTTCATCGGGGGAGCGGTCATCTCCGACTCGCCCGAGACCGGGGTCGTCGACCCGTACCACCGGGTCTGGGGCTACCCGGGCCTGCACGTCGTCGACGGGTCGGCGATCTCGGCCAACCTGGGCGTCAACCCCAGCCTGACCATCACGGCCCAGGCCGAGCGGGCCATGTCGATGTGGCCTGTCCAGGGCGAGACCGACGCACGGCCGGCCCAGGGCGAGCCCTATCGCCTCGTCGACGCCTGACCGGACCTCCCGGCGGCTGACGCACGCTCGGCCGGGCGACGAGCGAGACGGCCCACCCCCCTGGTGGACCGTCTCGTTCGTCGTGCCCCGCCGTGAGCGGCCCGGAGGCCGGTCAGCTCGTCAGCTCGTCAGCTCGTCAGCTCGGCCGCCGGCTGGGGCTCGTCGCGCCACGACCGCCACAGGGCGGCATAGGCGCCGTCGGCCCGGAGCAGCTCGTCGTGCGAGCCGATCTCGCTGATGAGCCCGTCCTCGACGACGCAGACCCGATCGGCGTCGTGCGCCGTCATGAGCCGGTGCGCGATGGCGACCACGGTCCGACCCTCGACGACGGCCGCGAGCGATCGCTCGAGGTGCCGGGCCGCCCGCGGGTCGAGGAGCGAGGTCGCCTCGTCGAGCACGAGGGTGTGCGGGTCGGCGAGGACGAGCCGGGCGAGCGCGAGCTGCTGGGCCTGCGGCTCGGTCAGGCGGTGGCCGCCGGACCCGACGACCGTGTCGAGTCCCTCCGGCAGCTCCTCGGCCCAGGTGCGGGCATCGACGGCCTCGAGCGCCTCGAGCAGCTGCTCGCGTGGCGCCTCGGGCCGGGCGAGGCGGAGGTTGTCCTCGAGCGTCCCGACGAAGACGTGGTGCTCCTGCGTCACGAGCGCGACCTGGCCCCTCAGCTGCGCCAGCTCGAGGTCGACGAGCCGCACGCCCCCGACCTCGACCCGGCCCTCGCGAGGCCCGTCGATGCCCGCCATGAGCCGCCCGAGGGTCGACTTGCCGGCACCCGACGGCCCGACGATCGCGAGGCGCTCGCCGGGGGCGAGGTCGAGGGAGACACCGCGCAGGACGTCGCGCCCGGCCCGGTAGGAGTAGTGGACGTCCTCGACCTCGAGGCGGTGGTCGCGCGGCTCCTCGCCCGACGGCGACCGGTCCGGCGGGACGTCGGCGATGCCGATGACCCGGGCGAGCGACGTGGCCCCGACCTGGATCTCGTCGAGCCACGAGATGAGCTCGTCGAGCGGTCCGGCCATCTGCTGGACGTAGAGCGCCACCGCGGTGACGGTGCCCGCCGTCGCGAGGTCGCGGCTGATGAGCCAGCCGCCCCAGAGCAGGGTCACCGCGACGGGGGCGAAGAAGGCGAACTCGACCGCAGGGAACCATCGCATGCGCAGGCCCAGTGTGTAGAGCTCGGCGTCGTAGCAGTCACCCAGGGCCTCGTCCATGCGGCGGCGCCGCCGACGACCGAGCCCCAGCGCGTCGACCGTGCGGGCGCCGTCGGCCGACTCGGTCACGACCCCACCGAGCACGGCATACGTCGCCCGCTCGCGGAGGTAGCCGTCGGGGGCGAGACGCAGGTAGCGGCGCGTGGACACCCAGAGGATCGGCACGCCGACGAGGATCGGCAGGGCGACCATCCATCCCGTCAGGAAGGCCGCGACGACGGTGATGGCCGTCGTCACGGCACCGACGAAGATCGACGGGATGCCGAATCGGATGACGTGGGAGAGCGCCTCGACGTCGTTCGTCGTCCGCGACACGAGGTCGCCCGTGCCGGCGCGCTCGACCGTCGAGAGCGGCAGCTCGACGACGCGTCCCATGAACTGCTCGCGGAGCTCTGCGAACACCGTCTCGCCCATGACGAACGAGGCCCGTCTGGCGAACCACGTGACGACGGTCTGGACGACGACGGCAGCCGCGATCCCGAACGCCAGCCGGTTGACGACCTCGAGCGACCGGCCGCCGCTGATCTCGTCGACGAGCAGGCCGATGGCGCGCGGCGCCACGAGGGCGGCCATGGCGGCCACCGCGTGCAGGCCGACGACGGTGACCAGGCTGCGGCGGTGACGGCGGAGCAGGCCTCGCGTATGGGCACGCACGGAGTCCATGTCGGCGACGGGCAGGGTGCGCGTCGCGGGTGCGGGCGTCGCGGTCATCAGTCCTCCTCTCCTCGGACGACGGTTCGTCGGTAGTCCGGCCGGGTGGCCATGAGCTGCTCGTGGGGACCCTCGGCGGCGACCCGGCCGCCATCGAGGAACACGACGTGGTCGGCCCGGTCGAGGATGAGCGGGCTGGCGCTCATGACGACCGTCGTCCGACCCGCCCGGGCCTCGGCGAGGCGGGCGGCGATGCGGGCCTCGGTGTGGGCATCGACGGCACTGGTCGGCTCGACGAGGACGAGGGTCTCGGCGTCGGTGAGCAGGGCCCGGGCGAGGGCGAGGCGCTGGCGCTGCCCGCCCGAGAAGGCGCGGCCGCGCTCCTCGACCTCGTTGTCGAGTCCGCCGGGGAGGGCCTCGAGCACGTCGCCGCCGCTCGCGACGTCGAGGGCAGCGAGGATCCGGGCGTCGTCGTGCTCGCCGAGGGGATCGAGCTCGTCGCGCAGCGTCCCCGTGAACAGGCGCGGGTCGGTCTCGGACACGACGATCCGGCGGCGCAGCTCTGCGAGCGGCGCGTCGGCGAGACGGGTCCCGTTGAGTCGTGCGTCCGTCTCGTCGGGCCCGAACCGTCCGAGCCGGTCGGCGAGCGCCGCGGACTCCTCGGGACGGGCGGAGACGACCACCGTGAGGCGGCCCGGCTCGATGCCGACCCCGCTCGCCGGGTCGACGAGCCGCGCCGGATGGGACGGCAGGGCCTGCGGCTGCTCCGGCTCGGTCTGGTCGGGGGCGACCGTCAGCACCCGGATCAGCTTGCGGGCGCCGATGTGCGCCCGGGTCGTCCGGTCGACCATCTCCGTGGCGGTCCGCAGCGGCACGACGAGGAAGGCGGTGTAGCCGTAGAACGCGACGAGCTGGCCGGCCGTGATCTGCCCCTCGACCGCGAAGCGGGCGCCGAGCCAGACGACGACGAGGACGAAGGCCCCGGGCAGGAGGACCTGGGCCGCGTCGAGGGCGGCCTGGTAGCCGGCCACCCGGTTGCCGACGGTGCGCACGGCCTGGGACTGGGCGGCATACCGCGTGAGGAAGGTCTGCTCGCCGCCGATGCCGCGCAGGACGCGCAGGCCCGCGACGGTGTCGGCGCCGAGGCCGATGAGCTTGCCGGCCTCCTCGCGCTGGGCGAGCTGGCGGGCCTGGAGCGGACGGACGATGAAGGTGAGGCAGCCGACGAGGACCGGCACGCCGACGAGCACGACGAGACCGAGCGGTGTGGAGGCCTGCAGCAGGATGAGGGCGACGACGACGTAGCTGACGATCGCCCCCGCGAAGCGGGCCACGATGTCGTAGACCCCGCCGATCCGCATCGAGTCGGACGAGACCGTGGCGACGACGTCGCCGGTCGGCACGGTCCGGGTCAGGGCCTCGCCGGTGTCGGCGGCCTTGTGGCCGATGAGCTGGGCCGACCGGAACGCGCCCTGCAGCCAGTTCATGACCGCGTACTTGTGCCGCCACGCCCCGGCCAGGGCGCTGACGACGACGAGGCCGACGAGCGCGGAGCACCACCGCAGCAGGGCGCCGCGGTCGCCCCCGATGACGCCCTCGTCGATGGCCCGGCTCACGGCCGCCGGGAAGAGCGCCTGGCTGACCATCCAGACGATGCCGAAGGCCATCGCGACGGCGAGGGTGCGGCGCTGACCGCGACCGACCCAGAGCAGGTAGCGGGTCGGGCTCGACAGGTCAGGGGTTCCCGGGTCGGCGTGGGGGAGGCGGATCACTCGTTCGACGGTACGAGGCGGCGGTGACGTTTTCATCCTATTTTCGGCGGGCGCGCTCACGGCCGACACCCTAGGATCTCAAGCCCGCTCGAGGTCAATCGGCGGAGACGCCGCGGTTCGGCGTCGGTTCGGGGGCGGGTCGGCCGGCTTCGCCACGTGACTTACCCTTGAGGGGTGTTCCGCGGCCTGCTCACCCCACGCTGGCTGGGCCGGTTGGTCGGGCTGGTCGTCGTCGTGGCTGCTTGCGTCGTCCTCGGGCTCTGGCAGCTCGGCGTCGCACGCGACGAGGGCCGCAAGCAGGCGATCGAGGCGGCCGCCGCTCTGCCGCGCGCGCCGCTCTCCCAGCTCACCCGGCCGCACTCCGCGTTCGAGGCCGAGTTCTCCAACCGGCCCGTCTCCGTCACGGGGACGTATGCCGCCGAGCGCACCATCGTCGTCGTCGACCGTCGGCTGGACGGCCGGGTCGGGTCGTGGGTCGTCACGCCGCTCGTCACGGATACGGGTGTCGTCCCGGTCCTGCGCGGGTTCGTCGACGGCACGCCGACGACGCCGCCTCCAACGCCGCCCGGCCGGGTGACGGTCCTCGGAACCCTCGGGCCGGGCGAGTCCCCGCAGTACGGTGCCGCCCTGCCGGCGCACCAGGCCCGCGCGATCGACCTCGCTGCCCTCGTCAACCAGTGGCCCGGTGACCTTTACAACGTCGTCGTCCTCGCCTCGACCGAGTCCGGCCCCGACGGCGTCCTCCCGGAGTCCGCCGTGACCCGGGTCCCACCGCCCGAGGCTCCCTCCCAGCTCAACCTGCGCAACGCGGCCTACGCGCTGCAGTGGTGGGTCTTCGGAGTCTTCGCCATCGTCATGTGGTGGAAGATGTTTCGAGCAGAGCAGCAGGCGCCTCCTGCGCCCGCCCCCCGGAAGGAAGAAGTCCGCGCGTGAGCACGTACCCAATGCACCTCGCCAAGCCGAAGCAGATCCGTTCGGCCCTGGCGATCTACCGCGTCATGGCGATCGTCGCCGGTATCGCGCTGTTCATCCTCATCGCCGAGATGGTCATGAAGTACGGCTTCGACCAGAAGAACTTCCTCACCGAGAACTGGAGCTACATCCACGGCTTCATCTACATGGGGTACGCCGCTGCGGTCGCCAACCTCGGCCTCAAGGCGGCGTGGGGCCTCAAGCGGATCGTGCTCAACCTGCTGGCCGGCTTCGTCCCCGTCGTGCCCTGGGTCGCCGAGCACCGCAACACCATCGAGACCAACGCGCTCCTCTCACGCGCCTACGTCGCCGGAGAGCCCGAGCCCGCCTGAGGGGCTCGGCCCGGCCCAGCGGCATACGGGCGTGGAGAGGGTCGCCGGAGCGAGCCGATAGGCTGGCGCCCGTGAGCGAAGCGCACCCGACCGACCTCCAGAGCCACCCCGTCCTCGTCGTCGACTTCGGCGCACAGTACGCCCAGCTGATCGCCCGGCGCGTCCGCGAGGCCCGCGTCTACAGCGAGGTCGTCCCGCACTCGATGTCCGTCGCCGACATGCTCGCGAAGGACCCCGCGGCGATCATCCTCTCCGGCGGGCCGAGCTCCGTCTACGAGGCCGGCGCGCCCTCGCTCGACCCGGCGCTGCTCGAGGCGGGGGTGCCCGTCTTCGGCATGTGCTACGGCTTCCAGGCCATGTCGCAGGCCCTCGGCGGGACCGTCGCCCGCACCGGCGCTCGCGAGTACGGCAAGACCGACGCGGCCATCAGCGACACGACCTCGACGCTCTTCGACGGCCAGCCGGGCGCTCAGGTGGTCTGGATGTCCCACGGAGACTCCGTCACCGTCGCCCCGGAGGGCTGCGCCGTCACGGCCTCCACCGCCGGGACGCCCGTCGCGGCCATCGAGGACGACGACCGCCGCCTCTACGGCGTGCAGTGGCACCCCGAGGTCCTCCACTCCGAGCAGGGCCAGCGCGTCCTCGAGAACTTCCTCTGGAAGGGCGCCGGTATCGAGCCGTCGTGGACGGCCTCCAACGTCGTCGAGGACCTCGTCGAGACGATCCGCGAGCAGGTCGGGCAGGACCGCGTCCTCTGCGCCCTCTCCGGCGGGGTCGACTCCTCCGTCGCGGCCGCCCTCGTCCAGAAGGCCGTCGGCGACCAGCTCACCTGCGTCTTCGTCGACCACGGCCTCCTGCGCGAGGGCGAGGCGGAGCAGGTCGAGAAGGACTTCGTCGAGGCGACGGGCGTCGACCTCGTCGTCGTCGACGCGCGCGAGCGCTTCCTGACGGCCCTCGCCGGCGTCACCGACCCGGAGACGAAGCGCAAGATCATCGGCGAGCAGTTCATCCGCGTCTTCGAGCAGGCCGCTCGGGACGTCGTCCACGACCGGGGCGACGTGGAGCACCCGGTCAAGTGGCTCGTCCAGGGCACCCTCTACCCCGACGTCGTCGAGTCCGGCGGCGGCGAGGGCGCCGCCAACATCAAGAGCCACCACAACGTCGGCGGGCTACCCGACGACCTCCAGTTCCAGCTCGTCGAGCCGCTGCGGACGCTCTTCAAGGACGAGGTCCGCCAGGTCGGCCTCGAGCTCGGCGTGCCCGAGGTCATCGTCTGGCGCCAGCCGTTCCCCGGCCCGGGGCTCGGCATCCGCATCATCGGCGAGGTCACGGCCGACCGCCTTGCTCTGCTCCGCCGCGCCGACGCGATCGCCCGCGAGGAGCTGACCAAGGCCGGTCTCGACCGCGACATCTGGCAGTGCCCGGTCGTGCTCCTCGCGGACGTCCGCTCGGTCGGCGTCCAGGGCGACGGCCGGACCTACGGCCACCCGGTCGTGCTGCGTCCCGTCGCGTCCGAGGACGCGATGACCGCCGACTGGGCGCGGGTGCCCTACGACGTCCTCGCGACGATCTCGACCCGCATCACCAACGAGGTCGAAGAGGTCAACCGTGTCGTTCTCGACGTCACGAGCAAGCCGCCGGGCACCATCGAGTGGGAGTGAGCGGGGGCGCGTCCGCCCCCTGACCGGGGCCCACGACGTATGCCGCCGGGCCGGGTCGGGGGAGCCCCCGCCGTCAGCGGCCGGTTGCCGCGATGTAGGTGCCGGCGTTGCTCAGCGGGTTGAGCAGGACCGCGGGGGCAAGGCAGCGCTCCGGCAGCGTGACGCGCGCGTCGAGGACGGCGTCGCCCGCGGCACTGAACGGCACCGGCCCCGTCATGGCCACGATCGCGTCGTTGCACGCGACGCTCGCCGACAGGCTCCCGAGGGGGTTGTTGCCCCGCGTGGGGATGATGAGGCCCTCGACCTCGACGTGCAGGTCGCCGTTCGCGCGCAGCCGGGCGGTCCCCTCGGAGATGACCCATGGCGCGCCGCCACGCGTCAGGCCGAAGAGGGGCGGATCCGACAGGATGCTGCCCTGGAGGGGCGCCCGGAGGATGTCGGCTCGAGAGCCCGGCTCCGGAGACGCGGACGCGCCGGAGGCGGCAAGGCCGGCGGCGGCCAGCAGGGCACCGGCGAGAAAGGACGCAGGACGGGACAGGCGTGGCATGACATCTCGTTTCGTCGGACCGGGTGGGGAGATCCCTCCCGTGAAGACGGTGTGCCCCGGCTTCCGGTTCACAGGGCGCTGTCACCACCCGGTCAGGGGCCGTGCAGGCGCGACGGGCAGGTTTGCGGCACGCCTGCCCGCGACCGGGCTGGGCGGACGGAAGAGCGGCATACGACAGTTAGGGTTGCCCCCATGTGTGGCATTGCTGGTTATCACGGACTCGAGGCGGACGAGGCGCTCCTGCGCCGGATGAACGGCTGCCAGCACCACCGGGGCCCGGACGGCGAGGGCATCGTCGTCGACGGTCCGGTCGGGCTCGCCCACCGGCGACTGTCCGTCATCGACCTCGACCGGGGCCTGCAGCCGATGTCCACGTCCGACGGCCGCTACACCGTCATCTACAACGGCGAGGTCTACAACTACAGGGAACTGCGCACCGAGCTCGAGGGCCTCGGCCACACCTTTGTCACCGAGTCCGACACCGAGGTCGCGCTCGAGGCCTACGCCGAGTGGGGCGAGCAGGCCTTCGACCGCTTCAACGGCATGTTCGGGATCGCCGTCTGGGACCGTGAGACCCAGACGCTCACCCTGGCGCGCGACCACTTCGGCATCAAGCCCGTCTACGTGTGCCGGGTGCCGGGCGCGGGTGCCGACGGGAGCGACGCGTGGCTCTTCTCGAGCGAGCTGCGGGCGATCATCGAGAGCGGCCACTACGACCGCCGGCCCAACGACCGGACGATCTACCGCTACCTGCGTTTCCGCGTCCACGACGACGGCCGCGAGACCTTCTTCGACGGGATCGAGAGGCTCGAGCCGGGCGAGCTGATGACGATCTCGGCCGCAGGCGTCGAGCGCCGGCTGTACACCCGCCTGCGCGAGGAGCTCGCCGAGCTCTCCGCCGTCCAGCGCCCCTACGACGACGCCGCGGTCGCCGAGTTCCGCACCCGCCTCGTCGAGGCGGTCCGCCTGCGCCTGCGCTCGGACGTGCCGGTCGGCACCTCGCTCTCCGGCGGCCTCGACAGCTCTGCGGTCGCCGTCATCATCAACCGGCTCCTCGGCGAGGGCGACACCGCGTCCACCGCCGCCGTCGGCGTACGCCAGAACACCTTCTCGGCCGTCTTCCCCGGCTCGGTCAACGACGAGGAACGCTACGTCGACGCCGTCCTCGAGGCCTGCACCGGCAACGTCGCGTCGCACAAGGTCACGCCGACCCCGTCGGAGTTCAAGGAGGACCTGCTCGAGTTCGTCCGGACGCAGGAGGAGCCGCTCATCTCGAGCGGGCCCTACGCCCAGTTCCAGGTGATGCGCGAGGCGGCCCAGCATGTCACCGTCCTGCTCGACGGGCAGGGCGCCGACGAGATGATGGCCGGCTACGTCCCGCACTACCTCGTCTACCTGCGCCAGCTGCGCGCGCAGGGCGCGACGAAGGCCGCGGCCGAGCTGGCCCGGTCGCTCGACGTCCTCTACCGGCTCGGCCGGTCGCGGCTGCGCGCGACGGTTCGCCGCCGTGCGCAGATCCCCACGACCCAGCTGCTCGACCGGGCCTTCGTCTCTGCCCACGCGGCGGAGCGCTACACGCCCGAGGCGGCCAACCTCAAGAAGCGCCTCATCGAGGACATCTACGTCGGCTCGCTGCCCTCGCTGTTGCGCTACGAGGACCGCAACACGATGCACTTCTCGCTCGAGGGCCGGGTGCCCTTCCTCGACAAGGAGCTCGTCCGCTTCCTCTTCAGCCTCTCCGACGAGGCGATCATCAGGGAGGGCTGGAACAAGCGGATCCTGCGCGACGCCACCCGCGGGCTGCTGCCCGACTCGATCAACCGGCGGCGCAACAAGATCGGCTTCACGACACCCCAGTCCGAGTGGTTCATGCGCCTCAAGAACCACTTCTACGGCATCTTCCTCTCGGAGTCGTTCGCCACGCGTCCGTACTTCGAGCAGACCGAGGTGCTCCACGCCTTCGAGGGCTGGATCCAGGGCAGCAACGACGTCGACTCGATGACGTTCTGGCGCCTGATCAACCTCGAGCTCTGGCTGCGGGAGTTCTTCGACGAGAAGCCGGAGGAGGTGCCGACCCCGCGGATCAAGACCGACTACGAGCCCAATGCCCGCAAGCAGCTCGACCTGACGCTCGCGGACGGCCGCGTCGTGCGGCGTTACCCGTTGCGGACCGACCTCTTCGCCCGGGAGGACGAGCTCGACGAGAAGGCGCTGTCCTACGTCGACCGGTTCTTCGCAGGGCTTCCCGAGGCCGGACCCGATCACGCAGCGCCGACCTCGGGCCGCTGGTACTACTTCATCTCCGAGAAGATCGTCGCGATCACCCAGGGCCGCTCGTACTTCATCTGGGACATCAAGGTGAGCCGGTCCGCCCGGGTCCTCTCGCGCTACGTCACGCGGACGCCGGCCGGCATCGGGCTCGGCTCGCCCTTCACGATGCAGCTCGCCATCCAGGAGGCCGGCCTGCCGCGTGTGGTCTACGCCGCGGCGGGTGGTGCCGTCGGCAAGCTCGTCGGCAAGCGGGGGCTCTTCTACGAGCTCGTGGGCGGCGACATCCGCGCCATCGACGGCCCGACCGAGTACTCCGTCTACCCGGCCAACGTCTCGGCCAAGCTCGCGCCCAAGGACCCCGACGACGTCGCGGCCCGTCTCTCGGCCGCGATCCGAGCCCGCCTGCCTGAGCCGTACCGCTCGACCTTCGGCGGGACCGTCGTCATGGACGCCAACGACATCGGGCGCAACGTCCTCGGCAAGGATGCGCCGGGCCCGAAGGAGTACTACGAGGCGATGTTCGCCGACAACCCGCTCGGACAGGGTTCGGAGCAGACGCCCATGGCCATCGTCTTCGAGCAGCCTTCGGCCTGAGACCTTCTCGTATGCCGCTGGGCCGGGACCGCGCCCCAGGAGGGCGGATTCAAGGGGTCATCGCAACACC
>NZ_AWSA01000059.1 GCF_000576595.1 Intrasporangium oryzae NRRL B-24470
CACGCGCGGGCCGGGAGGCCGCGGCGACCTCCGCCGGCTCGGCGCTGCCGGGGTCGAGCGCAGCCGGGGGCGGCACGGTCGCCATCCACGCGCCGAGCCGGTCCTTCTCGTGGACGAGGTCGCGGATGTCGAGCTCGGCGTACTCGAACTCGGGGCTCCAGTGGAGGGCGTCGAAGGGGCACACCTCGATGCAGATGCCGCAGTACATGCAGAGGCTGAAGTCGATGGCGAACCGGTCGAGGACGTTGCGCTGGCGGGCCCGGCCCCCCGGCGTCGTCGGCGGCAGCTCCTCCTTGTGCGAGTCGATGTAGATGCACCAGTCGGGGCACTCGCGCGCGCAGAGCATGCAGGACGTGCAGTTCTCCTCGGTGAGCGCGATGACGCCCCGAGACCGTGGCGGCAGCGCCGGCGACACGTCGGGGTACTCCGCCGTGTGCGTGGGTCGCGTCAGCGTGCGCGCCGTCGTCGCGAGCCCCTTGACGAGGCCAGGCAGTATGCCGCCGGACCTCCGGGCGCGATGCTGCTCGCTCATCGGGTCATCACCACTCCTACAGCAGTGATCGCCAGCTGGAGCAGGGCGATCGGGACGAGCCAGACCCAGGCGAGACGCTGGAGCTGGTCCTCACGCAGACGGGGCCACGACACGCGCAGCCAGATCACGACGACGGCGACGGCGAAGCCCTTGAGCAGGGTCCAGAGCCAGCCGAGCCCACTCTCGAAGGGCCCGGCCCACCCGCCGAGGTAGAGCACGGCGAAGAGCAGCGACATGACGACGATGCCGGCGTACTCCGCGAGGAGGAAGAACGCGAAACGCAGCCCGGAGTACTCGGTGTAGGAGCCGAACACGATCTCGGAGTCGGCGACGGGCATGTCGAAGGGCGGCCGCTGGAGCTCTGCGAGTGCCGCGACGAGGAAGACGAAGGCGCCCGGGAACTGCCAGAGCAGCCACCACGGGTTCCACGCCTCGGCGATGCCGACGAGCGACAGGGACCCCGCCGCGAGGGCGACCGACGCCACGGCGAGCACCATCGGCAGCTCGTAGGACACGAGCTGCGCCGCAGACCGCATGGCACCGAGGAGGGAGTACTTGTTGGCGGAGGACCACCCGGCCATGAGCGTGCCGATGATCCCGACCCCCATCGCGGCGAGGACGAGGACGGCGCTCGCCTCGACGTCCGCCCCGACGACCGTGGGCGACAGCGGGATGACGGCGAGCGCGACGAGGTACGGGATGAGGGCGACGGCGGGCGCGAGTCGGAAGACCCCGCGGTCGGCGCGGGCCGGGGTGATGTCCTCCTTCTGGACGAACTTCACCCCGTCGGCGACGAGCTGGGCCCACCCGTGGAACCCACCGGCATACATCGGACCGAGCCGGCCCTGCATGTGGGCCATGACCTTGTGCTCCGTCTGGCCGACCACGAGCGGCAGGACGAGGAAGGCGGCGAGGACGGACGCCGCGCGGAGGACGACCTCCAGCCACGGGCTCATGACTCGACTCCTCGGGGACCCCACTCGGGCCCGGGGACGCCGGGCGCCTGGACGCGACGCCGGCCGGGCGCCTTCGTCGACTCGTGGCCCTCGCCGGGCTCCTTGGCGCCGGGCCACGGCTTCGAGGCCCGGGCCGCGAGGACGAACGACTTGCGCAGTGGCGTCCCCTCGAAGCCCTCGGGCAGCAGGAGCGGGCGCAGCCCGAGGCCCGAGCCGTCGTCGAAGCCGTCGAAGTCGACACCGAACATCTCGTGGGTCTCCCGCTCGTGCCATGCCGCGCCGGCGAAGATGCCTGTCAGCGAGGGCGCGGCGACCCCGTCGGGCACGCGCGTGCGCAGCAGGACCGAGGTGAGCTTGCGGGGCTCGCGGACGTCGAGGAGGTGGCACACGAGGTCGAAGCCCGCGTCGTCGACGGCATCGGTCTGGTCGACCGCCGTGAGCCAGTCGAAGTAGCGGTAGCCCTCCTCGCGCAGGTGCAGCACGGTCGAGGACCACTCGCCGAACGGCACCTCACGGACCTCGGTGACCTTCACTCGCCACCCCCCGCAGCCGTGGGACCGGCCGGGACCGTCGGGAACGCCTGGGTCGGGGCGGGCCGGCGCAGGAGGGGACGGCTCACGTCGCCGGCGCTCGCGACCCGCGACCCGGCATACCGCCCGCGAAGCCGCTGGGTCGACAGGCGCTCGCTCGCGATCTGCTCCTGGAGGCGGATGATGCCGTGGAGCAGTGCCTCGGGGCGCGGCGGGCAGCCCGGGACGTAGACGTCGACGGGGACGATCTGGTCGACACCCTTCGTCACGGAGTACGAGTCCCAGTAGGGCCCGCCCGAGTTGGAGCAGGCACCGAAGGAGATGACGTACTTCGGCTCGGGCATCTGGTCGTAGAGGCGACGGATCGCCGGAGCCATCTTGTCGGTGACGGTCCCCGAGACGACCATGAGGTCGGCCTGGCGCGGCCCTGGCGCGAAGGGAATGACGCCGAGGCGGATGAAGTCGTGGCTGCCCATCGACGCGGCGATGAACTCGATCGCACAGCAGGCGAGGCCGAAGTTGAAGACCCAGAGGGAGTAGCGCCGACCCCAGTTGAGCACGACCTTGATGGGTCGGGGGGCGTGCTCGGAGACGGCCCCGAGCCGCACGCGGATGTCCTCGTGGCGCACGGTCGGCATGGGCAGGTCGATCTCACGGCCGTTGGCCATCACACCCACCTCAGGAACCCGCGACGGGCGGCATGGGCCAGGCCGAGCACGACGATCCCGATGAAGACCCCCATCTCGGCGAGGCTCGCCATTCCGAGGTCGGCGTCGCGCAGGACGAGCGCCCACGGGAAGAGGTAGATCGCGTCGACCGCGAAGACGACGTAGAGGAAGGAGAAGACGAAGTAGCGGACCTTCGTCTGCGCCCAGCCCTCGCCGACGGGGTCGACCCCCGACTCGTACGTCGTGAGCTTGGCGGGCAGGGGCGCGTGCGGCGCGAGCAGCCGTCGCGCGGACATGGCGGCGGCGACGAGGAGCACGCCGGCTCCCAGAACCGCGGCGACTGCGACGTACCCGGACATGGCGGCCAGCCTAGTCATGCCCGACCGCGGGCGGCACCGAGGCCACGCGGGCATCGCGGCGTCGTCGTCAGGGGCCGGGCCCGCGAGGCGCCGCGGTGTGGCGTGCGCGACACAGAATGTCCACGAATTGGCAGCCTCCCACGGTTGAAAACCACTCGGCATACCATGGAAAAAGCCCGCCGCACAGGGCCCCGGGCCGCAAATCCGAGAGAACTTCGAGGATGTCGCACAGCATGAGCACCAAAAAGGTCCAACGGCTTGATCGAGTGGTCATCCGATTCGCCGGGGACTCCGGTGACGGCATGCAGCTCACCGGCGACCGGTTCACCTCCCAGACGGCACTGCTCGGCAACGACCTGTCGACGCTGCCCAACTTCCCGGCCGAGATCCGGGCTCCCCAGGGGACGCTGCCCGGCGTGTCGAGCTTCCAGCTCCACTTCGCCGACCACAACGTCCTGACGCCGGGCGACGCGCCCGACGTCCTCGTCGCGATGAACCCCGCCGCGCTCAAGGCCAACCTGCGCGACCTGCCTCGCGGGGCGACGATCATCGTCAACACCGACGAGTTCACCAAGCGCAACCTGAGCAAGGTGGGCTACGCGCAGAGCCCTGTCGACGACGGGTCCCTCGAGAGCTACCACGTGCACCCCGTCGCGCTGACGTCGATCGCCGTCGAGGCGCTCGCGTCCTTCAGCGACCTGACGCGCAAGGAGAAGGAGCGCGCGAAGAACATGTTCGCGCTCGGCCTGCTCTCGTGGCTCTACACGCGGCCGATGGAGGGCACCGAGGCCTTCCTCAAGAGCAAGTTCGCCGACAACCCGGACATCCTCGAGGCCAACCTGACGGCGCTCCACGCCGGCTTCAACTACGGGGAGACGACCGAGGACTTCGCGGTCTCGTACGAGGTGGCTCCGGCCGCGATGGAGCCGGGGACCTACCGCAACGTCACCGGCAACGTGGCCCTGTCGCTCGGCCTCGTCGCCGCCGCCCACCGGGCCCGGCTGCCGCTCTTCCTGGGCTCCTACCCGATCACGCCGGCGTCCGACATCCTCCACACGCTCGCCGGGCTCAAGCGCTACGGCGTCGCCACGATGCAGGCCGAGGACGAGATCGCCGGCGTCGGCGCCGCGCTCGGCGCGAGCTTCGGCGGCGCGCTCGGCGTGACGACGACCTCCGGCCCGGGTCTCGCGCTCAAGGCCGAGACGATCGGCCTGGCCGTCTCCCTCGAGCTGCCGCTCGTCGTCTGCGACATCCAGCGCGGGGGCCCCTCGACCGGCCTGCCCACCAAGACCGAGCAGGCCGACCTCCTCCAGGCGCTCTTCGGCCGCAACGGCGAGTCGCCCGTCGCGGTCGTGGCGCCCTCGACGCCGGCCGACTGCTTCGACATCGCCGTCGAGGCCGTGCGCATCGCGACGACGTACCGCACGCCCGTCATCGTGCTGTCCGACGGCTACCTCGCCAACGGTTCAGAGCCGTGGCGGCTGCCCAGCACGGCCGCGCTGCCCGACCTCTCGGTCGAGTTCGCGTCGGAGCCCAACGCGGTCAACGCGGACGGTGCGCCGGTCTTCCACCCCTACCAGCGCGACCCGGAGACGCTGGCCCGCCCCTGGGCCATCCCCGGCACCGCGGGCCTCGAGCACCGGATCGGCGGCATCGAGAAGGCCGACGTCACCGGCAACATCTCCTACGACCCCGACAACCACGACCGCATGACGCGCCTGCGCCAGGCCAAGATCGACGGCATCGCCGCGACGATCCCACCGCTCGAGGTCGAGGACCCGTCGGGCGAGGCGAAGGTCCTCGTGGTGGGCTGGGGCTCGACGTACGGCCCGATCGCCGCCGCCGTGCGCCTGGCTCGCGGCGCCGGCGCCCGGGTGGCCCAGGCCCACCTGCGTCACCTCAACCCGTTCCCCGCCAACACGGGCGAGGTCCTGCGCCGCTACGACCGTGTCATCGTGCCCGAGATGAACCTCGGCCAGCTCGCGATGCTGCTCCGCGCGAAGTACCTCGTCGACGCCCGCTCGCACACATCGGTGCGCGGCCTGCCGTTCCAGGCAGCCGAGCTGGCGGACGTCATCTCCCAGGCCGTCAAGGAGGCCTCCGCATGACCACCGATCTCCGTATGCCGCTCCACCTGCTCCCCGCCGACGCCGAGTCGGGCACGGGCTCGGTCCCCCTGCTCGAGGCGGGGCAGGCCCTGACGAAGAAGGACTTCACGTCCGACCAGGAGGTCCGCTGGTGCCCCGGGTGCGGTGACTACGCGATCCTCGCCGCCGTCCAGGGCTTCCTGCCCGAGCTCGGGCTGAAGCGCGAGAACATCGTCTTCGTGTCCGGGATCGGCTGCTCGTCGCGCTTCCCCTACTACCTCGACACCTACGGCATGCACTCGATCCACGGCCGTGCCCCCGCCATCGCGACGGGCCTCGCCGCGACCCGCGAGGACCTGTCCGTCTGGGTCGTCACCGGTGACGGCGACGCCCTCTCGATCGGCGGCAACCACCTCATCCACGCGCTGCGCCGCAACGTCAACCTGACGATCCTGCTCTTCAACAACGAGATCTACGGCCTGACCAAGGGCCAGTACTCCCCCACCTCGCGCGTCGGCCAGGTGACGAAGTCGACGCCGCTCGGCTCCCTCGACACGCCGTTCAACCCGGTGTCGCTCGCGCTCGGCGCGGAGGCGAGCTTCGTCGCCCGGACCATGGACTCCGACCGACAGCACCTCACGTCCGTGCTGCGGGCGGCCGCGGAGCACCGGGGCTCGGCGCTCGTCGAGATCTACCAGAACTGCCCGATCTTCAACGACGGCGTCTTCGACGTGCTGAAGGACCGCACCCAGGCCGAGGCTCGCATCCTGCACCTCGTCGACGGCCAGGAGGTCGCTGCCGGCGACCGGGTCGTCGTCAGGGACGACCGGGGCGCGCTCTCGCTCGTCCCTCGCGTCGAGGCCGACCCGTCCCGGATCGTCGTCCACGACGTCGCCGCGCAGGACCCGTCGGCGGCCTTCGCCCTGTCGCGGCTCGACAGCCCCGATCTCGCGCACGTGCCCATGGGCGTCTTCCGCGACGTCGCGCGGCCGACCTACGACGACGCGCTGCGCGAGCAGGTCGCCTCGGCCCGTACCGTCGAGGTCACCGACGCCGACATCGACGCCCTCCTGGCCGGCAGGGACACCTGGACCGTGGGAGGGTGACGGCCCGCGACACCCTGAGCGCACCGAGGTCCTCGCAGACCTCACCGACGCATGAGGTGGGCCGAGGGACGCTCCTCGGCCTCGCGGCATACGGGATGTGGGGGCTCTTCCCCCTCTACTTCGACGCGCTCAAGCCGGCCGGGGCGTGGGAGATCCTCGCCAACCGCATCCTGTGGACCCTCCTCTTCTGCCTCCTGCTGCTGGCCGTCCGGCGCGACGTGGGCTGGGTCCGGCCGCTGCTCGGGCGGCCCCGGCTGCTCGGGGGGACCGCGGTCGCGGCCGTGCTCATCGCCGTCAACTGGGTCGTCTACGTCGGCGCCGTCACGGCCGGCAACACGAGCGAGGCGGCGCTCGGCTACTTCCTCAACCCGCTCGTCACGGTGGCGCTCGGGGTCATCGTGCTGCGCGAGCGACTGCGCGTGCTCCAGTGGGTCGCGGTCGGCATCGGCGTCGTCGCCGGGGTCTACCTCGCGGTGGCCGGCGGGCGCGTGCCGTGGATCGCGCTGACGCTGGCCCTGACGTTCGCGCTCTACGGACTCACGAAGAAGAAGATCGGCGTCTCCCTCGAGGCCCTGCACGGACTGACCGTCGAGACCGTCGTCCTCGCCCCTGCGGCGGTCGTCATCCTGCTCGTCGTGGGCGCGGGCTCCGGGCTCGCGTTCGGCCAGCACGGCGCCACCCACACGACGCTGCTCGTCCTCTCGGGCGTCGTGACGGCGCTGCCGCTGCTGTGCTTCGCGGCGGCCGCCCGGCGCATCCCGCTCGTCACGATCGGGCTCATCCAGTTCATCACGCCGGTGATGCAGCTGCTGTGCGCGGTGGTGCTGCTCGGCGAGCAGATGCCGGCCGAACGGTGGATCGGGTTCGGCATCGTCTGGCTCGCCCTCGTCGTACTCACCGTCGACTCGCTGCTCAGCCTGCACGGCGCGAGGACGGCCCGCCGCGACCTCCCCGTCGACGACTGCCCGCGCTGATCTGGAGGCAGATCCCGGCGCGCATCACCCTGCCGATCATCTGTGCCTTGGTGTCGCCCCAACAGCACCAGACGCCAGATGATGTGCAGGTTGACTGCTCAGCAGGGCACGGGACGTGAGCCTGCCCGGGGAGGCGGCCCAACCGCATACGGGCTCCTCCACGGGCAGGCGCACCTCACGCGTCAGGGAGTCGTCGGGTCAGCCCACATCCCGCCCCGGATGTCGCTGTTGCCGAACGTCGCCGGGCATGTGCCGATCACGTCCGGCGGTGAGATCGGCGACGACGTGTACAGCGAGGCGCGGTAGGTGTCGATCGCCGTGCAGTGCTCGGCGTTCTGCGCGTCGTTCCACACGCCGACCACACCGTCACGGGTCGCGCTCGCGTAGACGTAGTCACCGAGGAACTCGGCGGTCAGCCCGTTCTGGCTCGTCCCGCGCGGATCCCCGACCGCGCTGCGGTCGAGCGACGTCCACCCACTCGGTATGCCGCTCACGACGTTGGCGTGCCACACCTGGCCCACGAGCCCTCGGTCGTCGGTCGTGTTGTCCCGGTAGGGCGTCGTGAAGGCGTTGTCGACGACGTAGAGGTCCTTGCCGTCGGGCGAGAGCGCCGGGGCCGTGAAGAGCGGCCGGTCACCCGCCTGGAGCGGCAGCGCGGCGGGCGTGGACCACGAGGCCCCGCCGTCGGCCGAGCTCGTCCACAGGAGCTTCTCGTTGTTGAGACCGTCGGCACCGTCGGACCACGTCATGACGATCTGGTCGGAGGCGTCTGCTCCCGTCGGGGCTCCGTTGGCGATGTCGACGCTCGGTCCGGGCGCCAGGTCGGCGCGAGCGCCCGCGATGCCGTCCATGGTCGGTCGGCCGAGCACGGGGTCGAGCACTCCGGGCCTCGTCACGGGAGCGACGATCTGCGGGCCCGTCCACTGGGCGCCGCCGTTGGTCGAGCGGTACATCACCTGGAACGACTGGCCGCCGCGCACGGCCACGCCGAACACGTAGACGTTGCCCCGGCTGTCGGTGCGGACCGTGCAGCCGTCGGCCTGCTGGTTGATGCCGTTGTTGGAGGCCGGCCCGACCTGCTTGGTCGTCCACGTCACGCCGCCGTCCGTCGACCTCGCGACGATGAGTGGGGTGGGCAGGGCCCGGCCCGTGAGCGTGTTGCTCCGGAACGACGCCCAGCACACGTAGACGTTGCCGAAGAACCGGCTCGACTCGGCGTTGTCGGCCCAGATCTGCTCCTTGTCGGAGAAGGTGGTCGACGACTGCTTGGAGATGAGGACCGGCGCGGTCCACGCGGAGGCCTGGTTGGCGGCTGCGGCGTGCGGGTCGTCCGTCGTCGAGACGCCGATGGCCTCGAAGCCCTTGAAGGTGGCCGAGCTGGGGAAGTTCGAGGTCAGGTTCGCGTAGTAGAGGCGCGAGCCGTTGCCCCACGAGAACGTCCCGTCGCCGTTCGGACGCGGCCCGAAGGCGACCGCCGGGTCACCGTCTGAGACCAGGCCGTTCTCGTAGTACTTCGGCAGGGTGCCGATCGAGCCGACCGTCGGCGTGCAGACCGCGGGCCCCAGGCACAGGCGCGCCGAGTAGCCCTGGTACGTCGGCTGGGTCCATGACGACCCGCCCGTGAACGAGAAGTAGACACCGGACACCCCGACTCCGTCGGTGAAGGGGCAGGTCGCCGGGTTGCCGGCCGCGCACGACTCCTCGTCGATCTCGTCGTTCGACCCGGCGACCACCATGCTCGGGTCGTGCGCGTCGACGGCGACCGCGGGCTCGTTCTGCTTGTTCTGCGAGAACGGGGTGACTGGACTGTCGACGGAGACGCGAACGTCCGTTGGTGGCGGCGGTGGCACTGCCGCGGCTACCGCTGCCCCGGTGAACGCCAGTGCGACGCTCGCCAAGACCGCGGGCAGGAAACGGGGGTGACCCATGACTCCTCCTCGGTTGGTCGGGAGGTCGTCGGCGCAGGTGTGCGCAGGCGGCCTCTACCAGAGTCCGCCTACTCGGGCCCTTGGTCGACCGAAAGGCCTCGGGAATTCTCGATCCTCTGGCCGTTGAGGTCGCGCCGTCGTGCCTTTGGGCGGTATCGGCGGCTCCAGGCCCGATCAACCTGCGGATCAACTGCGGAGTGGTGTCGTCCTGGCAGCACCGGACGCCAGATGATCCGCACGCTGATCCGGGCCCGGCTCCAGGACGATCACCCTGCAGATCAACTGCGGAGTGGTGTCGTCCCGGCAGCACCGGACGCCAGATGATCTGCACGCTGATCCGGCCGACCCGCCGGGACGCTGGAGCATGATGGGGACCATGAGCGACCAGCCACGGAGCCAGCAGACGGAGACGGGACCCCCGGAGCACCCGGGGCCGGGGCGGCCCGACTCAGGGCAGGCTTACCGGACCGAGCACGACTCGATGGGCGAGGTCCAGGTGCCGGCAGACGCCCTCTGGGGTGCCCAGACCGCACGGGCCGTGGAGAACTTCCCGATCAGCGGGCGGCCGGTCCCTCCCGGCGTCGTCCACGCCCTCGCCCTGCTCAAGGCCCATGCGGCGGCTGTCAACGCCGAGCTCGGCGTCCTCGATGCGGAGCGCGCGGCGGCCATCATCGCCGCGGCGACCGAGGTGAGCGAGGGCCGGCACGACGACCACTTCCCGGTCGACGTCTTCCAGACCGGGTCCGGCACGTCGACGAACATGAACGTCAACGAGGTCGTCGCCCGGCTGGCCCACCTCGCGACGGGCCTCGACATCCACCCGAACGACCACGTCAACGCCGGCCAGTCGAGCAACGACACCTTCCCGAGCGCGCTGCGGATCGCCGCCACCCGCGCGACCCTCGAGGACCTCGTACCCGCGCTGTCCGACCTCGCGGCCACGCTCGCCCGCAAGGAGGTGGAGTTCGCCGACGTGGTCAAGGCGGGTCGCACCCACCTCATGGACGCCGTGCCCGTGACGCTCGGCCAGGAGCTCGGCGGCTACCGGAGGCAGGTCGAGCTCGGCGCCGTCCGAGTCACCCGGGCCGCGTCGGCGACCCTCGAGCTGCCGCTCGGCGGGACGGCGGCCGGGACCGGGCTCAACGCGGCGCCGGGGTTCGCGGCCGCCGTCATCGACCGGGTCGCGCAGGCGACCGACATCCCCTTCGTCGAGGCCCACAACCACTTCGAGGCGCAGTCCTCCCAGGACGCCGTCGTCGAGCTCTCGGGGGCCCTCAAGGTCGTTGCGGTCAGCCTCACGAAGATCTGCAACGACCTCCGGTGGATGTCCTCCGGACCGCGGACCGGCCTCGGCGAGATCCACCTGCCCGACCTCCAGCCGGGTTCGAGCATCATGCCGGGCAAGGTCAACCCCGTCATCCCCGAGGCCACGCTCATGGCCTGCGCCCAGGTCATCGGCAACGACGTCGCGATCACGACAGCCGGGGCTGCGGGCAACTTCGAGCTCAACGTCATGCTGCCGGTGATGGCCAAGAACATCATCGAGTCCATCGGCCTGCTCGCCGCGACCTCACGACTGCTCGCCGACCGCTGCATCGCCGGGATCACGGTCGAGGCCGGTCACGCCCGCGAGCTCGCCGAGAGCTCGCCGAGCATCGTCACGCCGCTCAACCGCCACATCGGGTACGAGGCCGCGGCGGCTGTCGTCAAGCAGGCCGTCAGGGAGCGCCGCACGATCCGTGACGTCGTCATCGAGCAGGGACACGTGGCCGCCGGCCGGTTGACCGAGGCGCAGCTCGACGAGGCTCTCGACGTGCTCTCCATGGCGAGGCCCCCCGGAGCCGAACCGAGCGAGCCCTAGGGGCCCGAGCCGGCCGAGCGGCATACGGCCCGGGTCAGGAGCCGAGGACCCGCTCGAGGTAGGCGTTACCGAAGCGGCGCTCCGGGTCGACGCGGTCACGCACGGTGACGAAGTCGGCGAACCGCGGGTAGACCTGCTTGAGGTAGTCGGCGTCGCGCGTGTGGAGCTTGCCCCAGTGCGGCCGGCCGCCGTGGTTCGTCGCGATGGCCTCGAACGCCGCGAAGTAGGCACCCCGCGCCTGCCGGTGGTAGCGGTGGATCGCGATGTAGGCGCTCTCGCGGTCGTATGCCGTCGACAGCCACACGTCGTCGGGCGCGGCCACGCGGCACTCGACGGGGAAGGTGATCAGCTCGTCGTGGGTGTTGACCCACTCGCGCAGCTCGAGGAGAACGTCGGCCAGGGCGGCCCGCGGGAAGGCCCACTCCGACTCCATGAACCGCACGTCGCGGGCCGTGACGAAGACCCGGTGCGAGACGTCGGTGAACTGGCGCTCGCTGAGGGCCCGGGCGGCCACGGCGTTGATCGGCCGGGTCGTGCGCGGGACGCGGGTCGCGAGCCGGTTGAGACCCTCGAAGAGCTTGTTGCTCAGCAGGTCGTCGTCGAGGCGCTCGCGCCACGCGGGCAACGGCTGCTTCGGTGTGCCGGCGGGGACGCGGTTGTTGCGCTTGGTCATGGTCCGGTCGGTGTGCGGGAACCAGTAGAACTCGAAGTGGTCGTTGCCCTCGATCTCCTCGTCGAGCCGGTCGAGGAGCCCGAAGAGCGGCTCCGGGCGCTCGACCGCATGGAGCAGGAAGGCGGGGACGACGGCGATCGTCAGCTCGGTGACGATGCCGAGGGCGCCGAGCCCGAGCCGGGCGGCCTGGAAGAGCTCGGGGTCCTGGGTCGGCGAGCAGTCGACGACCGAGCCGTCAGCGAGGACGATCCGCAGGGCCCGGATGCCCGCCGAGAGGCCGGTGAGGCGCAGGCCCGTGCCGTGGGTGCCGGTGCCGGTCGCGCCGGCCAGGCTCTGGCGGTCGATGTCGCCGAGGTTGGGCATGGCGAAGCCGAACTGGGCCAGCTCGTCGTTGAGCACGTGCAGGGGGGTGCCCGCGTGCACGGTCGCCTCGCCTCGGGTCGCGTCGATCGAGGTGACTCCGCTCAGCGCGCCGAGGCGCAGCTGGACACCGTCGGTCACCGCCACCCCGGTGAACGAGTGGCCGGCCCCTACGGCCTTGACCCGCAGGCCGCGGGCTGCGGCCCGCTGCACCTCCTCGGCGACCTCCGCCTCGCTGCGCGGTGTCGCGATGCGTGCCATCCTCGTCGACTCGGTGTGCGCCCAGTTGGACCACTCGACGGCTCGGACGATCTCAGCCAAAGCACTGCCCTTCCCCACGGTAGGTCGCGGCGGTCCCGAGGGTCTCTTCGCCCGCGACCAGGACGAACTCGGTGAAACGCTCGGCCAGCTCCCCCGCCTTGGCGTGCCGGAACCATACCCGATCACCCAGGGAGAGGGGATCAGCCGCGGATCCCCGGAGCGGGGTCTGGACCTCGCCCGTGCCCTCGGTGCGGATGAGCTCGAGCCCCTGCTCCGCGAGCGGTGTCGGGACACGCGACCAGCCGGGGGGCCCCGAGGCGACGTAGCCGCCGCTGTAGGTCGTGACGATGCCCGGGGCCGGGCGCCGGACGACGGGAGTGCCGAAGAAGGCCGCGGGCTCGAGGTCGAGGCCGTCGTAGCCGTCGAAGAGCGTCGGTGCGTAGAGTCCGGAGCCGGCCGCGAGCTCGGTCAACGAGGGGTCGATCCCGGTGACGTGGAGGCTGCCCGTGCCACCCCCGTTGACGAAGTCGAGGTCGGCGAGCGACCGTGCGGCACTGACGATCTCGGCCCGGCGGCCGAGCAGCTCGCGGTGGGAGCGGGCCTTGACCTGACGGACGGCCACGGACGAGTCGGGCAGCCCCGCGATCTGCGCGTCGTAGAACATGAGGCCCGCGACGACGAGGCCGCGCTCCTGCGCGCGGCGGATGACCGCCTCGACGTCGGCGGGGGTGCGCAGCGGTGACCGGCGCACGCCGAGGTGTGCCGGGCCGATCCGGAGCGAGGCGTCGACATCGACCGCGACCCGCAGCCCGGCGGGCCGGTCGACCTCGCGGGCGATGAAGTCCACGTGCTCGACGCTGTCGATCATCACGGCGACCGCTGCGACGAGCGCCGGGTCGCCGGCGAGCTCGGTGAGGGCGGGGACGTCGACGCTCGGGTAGGCGACCATGATGTTCGACCGGCCGGACCTCGCCCACCAGATCGCCTCACGGAGCGAGTAGCACATGAGCCCGTCGAACCCGGGATGCCCGAGCGCCCGCTCGATGAGCGGGCGGCTCCGCAGCGACTTCGTCGCCAGCCGGATCGGCAGGCCGTGGGCGCGCTGGACGAGAAGGGCGGCGTTCGCGTCGAACGCCTCGACGTCGACGACGGCGAGCGGCGCCGGCAGGTGCGCCGTCGCGGAGCTCAGGCGCGCGGCGACGGGCGCGAGGTGGCGGCGGGGCATGAGGGCACCTTACCGACGGTCACCTGTCCCGTCTGCCCCACTGCGTCCATATGCCGCCGGGTCACCCGGTCTGGCGCGCCGGCTCAGCCGACGCGGTCGACGACAGACATCGCGAGGGCCTGCAGGGCCGACTTCGCCGGACTGTCGGGCAACGGGTCGAGCAGCTCCTGCGCGGCCCGCGCGACGGCATACGTCTCCTCACGGGCCTGCTCGAGGGCAGGGTGTGCACGCAGGAGGGCGAGCGCCTCGGTGACCCCGGCGTCGTCGTGGGTGAGGTCGGCCGCGAGGAGCTCGAGCAGTCGCGCGTCGCCCGGGTCGGTCGAGGCCTTGGCCCGGAGGATGGCCAGCGTGTCGACGCCCTCGCGCAGGTCGGTCCCCGGCGTCTTGCCCGTCTCGTCGGCCTGGGACGCGATGTCGATGAGGTCGTCGGCGAGCTGGAAGGCGATCCCGACCTTCTCGCCGTAGGAGCGCATGATCTCGACCGTCTCGGCGGACCCGCCGCTGAACATCGCGCCGTAGCGACCGGCGGTCGCGATGAGCACGCCCGTCTTGTCGGCCAGCACGTCGAGGTAGTAGTCGACCGGGTCGACGCCCTCGGGACAGCCCCGGTCGTCGCGGATCTGACCCGCACAGAGCCGGACGAAGGTCTGCGCCTGGATGAGCACCGCCTCGGCGCCGAGTCCGGCGATCAGCTCGGACGCCTTGCCGAAGAGCAGGTCCCCGATGAGGATCGCCGTCGAGTTGTCGTAGGCGATGTTGGCCGACGGCACCCCGCGACGCACGTCGGCCTCGTCCATGACGTCGTCGTGGTAGAGCGAGGCCAGGTGGGTCAGCTCGACACCGGTGGCGGCCCGCACGACGTCGTCGTTGATGCCGTCGGTGAGCTCTGCAGCGAGGAGCGTGAGCAGCGGGCGGAAGCGCTTGCCACCGGCGGCGGCGAGGTGTCCCGATGCCTGGGCGATGAACGGGTCGTCGTGGTCGACGACCTCGCGCAGGAGGTCGTCGACCCGGACCAGCCCGTCCTGCAGGCGGGCGGTCAGCTCCGGCGTGGCCCCCGGGATGGTGAGGACCGGCGGAGTGGCGTGCATCGTCATGGGCTTCCTGAACTCTGCGCCCGCGTCAGCGGACGAACTGTGATGCGCGGTCCGCGAGGTCGAGCAGCGACGACGGGAGGACTCCGAGGGCGAGCGTGATCAACGTCCCGATCGCGATCGAGAACGTCGTGGCCATGGACGGCGTGACGACCTCGACGGCGTCGTCGGGTGCGTCGCTGAAGAACATCAGGACGATGACCCGGGCGTAGACGAACACCGTGATCGCGCTGCAGACGACGCCGATGACGGCGAGCGTCGTGCCCGTCGCGCCGCCGGTGCCGATCGCGGCGGAGAAGACGCCGAACTTCGAGACGAAGCCCGAGGTCAGCGGGATGCCGGCAAAGGCGAGCATGAGGAACGCGAACGCGCCTGCTGTGAGCGGGTAGCGCTTGCCGAGGCCCGCCCACTGGGACAGGTGGGTCGCCTCGCCGCCGTTCTGGCGCACGAGCGAGACGATCCCGAAGGCCGCGATGGTCGAGAAGCCGTAGGCGACGAGGTAGAAGAGGACCGCTCCGACGCCCTTCCGGTCGAACGCGAGCACGCCGACGAGGATGAACCCGGCGTGGGCGATCGAGGAGTAGGCGAGCAGCCTCTTCATGTCGGTCTGCGTCACGGAGAGGACGGAACCGACGACCATCGTCAGGATCGCGACGATGACGACGGCGTTGGTCCACTCCCAGCGGGCCGTGTCGAGGCCGACGTAGGCGAGGCGCAGGATCGCGCCGAACGCGGCCGCCTTGGTGCAGGCGGCCATGAAGCCCGTGACCGGTGTCGGGGCGCCCTGGTAGACGTCAGGCGTCCAGGCGTGGAACGGCACCGCACCGACCTTGAAGAGCAGGCCGACGAAGACGAGGAACGCACCCGGCAGGAGCAGCCCGTTCATGGCGAGCGGGCCGGTCGCGACGGCCTTGCTGAGGTCGCCGAAGTAGACCGAGCCGGCGTAGCCGTAGAGCAGGGCGGTCCCGAAGAGGAAGAACGCCGAGCTGAACGCGCCGAGGAGGAAGTACTTGAGCGAGGCCTCCTGCGAGAGCAGGCGGCGACGACGCGCGAGGCCCGAGAGGATGTAGAGCGGCAGCGACAGGACCTCGAGGGCGACGAACATGCCGATGAGGTCGTTCGTCGTCGGGAAGATCATCATGCCGAAGATCGCGAACATCGTCAGCGGGAAGACCTCGGACGTGAGGGCACCCGCACGGGCCGCTGCGGACTCGCTCGCCGAGCCCGGCGTCGAGGCGCCGCTCGGCGTGAAGGCGTCGGGACCCACCCCGCCGAAGCGCTCGGCCATCGTCAGGATGCCGAGGACTCCCATGAGGACGATCGAACCCTGCATGAACAGGGCGGGGCCGTCGATGGCGAGGGCGAAGACGCTGTGGTTGGTCGTGCCGTCGGTGAAGCCCATCGTCAGGCCCTTGTGGCCCACCTTGTTGGGGTCGACCGCGACCCAGACGACCGCGGCGAACGCCGCGAGCAGGCCGACGACCGCGAGGCTGACCTGGATGACGTGCCTGCGCCGGCGGGGCGCGAACGCCTCGACGAGCACACCGACCAGCGCCGCCGAGGCGACGATGAGCATCGGCAGGATCGCGACGTAGTCGACGTTCGACTGCTGGAACGCGGCCGGAGCGACGGCGGTCACTTCGTGCTCCCTTCAGCCGCGGGGGTGACCGCGGAGTCGGTGTGGACGTACGACAGGGACTTGTCGACGGCCGGGTTGATCACGTGCAGAGCGATGTTGGGGAAGAACCCGAGGACGAGGAACGTCGCCAGGATCGGCGCAGCGACGACCTTCTCGCGCAGGGAGAGGTCACGGACCCCCGCGAGACCATCGGGCTTGGGGCCGGTCATCATCCGCTTGTACATGAGCAGGATGTAGAGCGCCGCGAGGATGCTGCCCGTCGCCCCGACGACGGCAGCGACAGGCTGCGTCGGGAAGCTGCCGACGAGGACGAGGAACTCGGAGATGAAGCTCGAGAGGCCAGGCAGGGCGAGGCCGGACAGGCCCGCGACGAGGAAGATCCCGGCGAGGCCCGGCGTGACGCGCTGCCAGCCACCGAAGTCGGGGATCCGCTTGCTCCCACGCCGGTGCACGAGCATCGCCGCGAAGAGGAAGAGCGCCGCCGTCGAGAACCCATGGTTGAGCATGTAGAGCGAGGAGCCCGCGCCACCGGTGCTCGTGAAGGCGAAGATGCCGAGCACGATGAAGCCGAAGTGGCTGATCGACGTGAAGGAGATCAGGCGCATCATGTCGGTCTGGCCGATCGCGAGGAGCGCGCCGTAGAGGACCGAGATCACCGCGAGGGCGATGACGACCGGGGTCGCCCACTTGCTCGCCTCCGGGAAGAGCTGGAGGCAGAAGCGGATCATCCCGAACGTGCCCACCTTGTCGAGCACGCCGACGAGAAGGGTCGCCGTGGCCGGGGTCGACTCGGTCGCCGCGTCGGGCAGCCAGGTGTGGAACGGCACCATCGGCGCCTTGACCGCGAAGGCGAGGAAGAAGCCCACGAAGAGCAGGCGCTCCGTCGTCGGGTCGATCGACAGGCCGGTCAGCTTCTCGATGAGGAAGCCGTCGGTGCCACCCGGTCCCTGCAGGTAGAGGGCGATGACGGCGACGAGCATTATGAGCCCGCCGGCGAGCGAGAAGAGGAGGAACTTCATCGCGGCGTACTGCCTGCGCGGTCCGCCGAAGCGACCGATGAGGAAGTAGACGGGGATGAGCATCGCCTCGAAGAAGACGTAGAAGAGGAAGACGTCGGTCGCGGCGAAGACCCCGACCATGAACGTCTCGAGGACGAGCAGCAGGGCGAAGTACGCCTTGGTGCGGCGGCCGCCCTGGGGTCCGGCCTCCTCGGGGACGTCGTGCCACGCCGCCAGCAGGCAGACGGGAGTGAGCACGAGCGACATGAGGATGAGCACGAGCGCGAGGCCGTCGACGCCGAGGGAGTAGGAGACCCCGAACTGCGGGATCCACGACACCTGCTCACCGAGCTGGAACTGCTTGGTCGAGCTCGGGTCGTACTGGGTGGCGGCGACGATCCCGACGACGAGCGCCAGGACCGAGAAGCCGAGCGCGAGTCGCTTGGCGTTCTCGACTGTGCCCGGGACGAAGGCGACGACGAGCGCACCGACGAGCGGGATCAGGCCGGTGATCGTCAGCCAGGGGACGGTGGACATTTCGGTCATCAGGAAATCACCCACAGTGCACCGAGGATGGCGACGACACCGGCAAGCATCGTCAGGGCATAGGAACGCGCGAAGCCGTTCTGGAGCTTGCGCAGGCGGGACGAGGTCCCGCCGACGAGGGCTGCGAGGCCGCCGACGGCACCGTCGACACCCTTGCTGTCCGCGAAGACGAGCGATCGGGTCAGGTGGATGCCGGGCCGCATGAGGAGGGCCTCGTTGACCTGGTCCTGGTAGAGGTCCTTGCGGGCCGCCTGGGTGACCAGGCTGCCGGCGGGGGCCGTGACCGGGACGTCGTCACGCCAGTAGCGCATCCAGGCGAGGAAGACACCGCCGGCGACGAGGAGGAGCGTCAACGTCAGCAGGAGCGGGACCGGGACCACCGGGTGGGCGCCCTCGGGCTCGGCGCCGGTGACCGGCTCGAGCCAGGAGACGAACATGTCGTTCCAGCTGAGGATGAGGCCGAGGAAGGCCGAACCGACCGCGAGGACGATCATCGGGACCGTCATGATCCGCGGCGACTCGTGCGGGTGGTCGTCGGCGTCCCAGCGCTTCTTGCCGTGGAAGGTCATGAAGAACAGGCGCGACATGTAGAAGGCGGTGATCCCGGCGCCGATCAGGGCGGCGCCACCGAAGACCCAGGGCCGCCAGCCCTCACCGATGAAGGCCGCCTCGATGATCTTGTCCTTCGACCAGTAGCCGGAGAACGGCGGGACGCCGAGGATCGCGAGCCAGCCGAGACCGAACGTCGCCCACGTGATCTTCATGGCGCCCGAGAGGCCGCCGAAGCGGCGCATGTCGACCTTGTCGTTCATCCCGTGCATGACCGACCCGGCACCGAGGAACATCCCGGCCTTGAAGAAGCCGTGCGTGAGCAGGTGGAAGATCGCGAACGCGTAGCCGACGGGGCCGAGACCGGCCGCAAGCATCATGTAGCCGATCTGGCTCATCGTCGAGGCCGCGAGGGCCTTCTTGATGTCGTCCTTCGCGCAGCCGACGATCGCCCCGAAGAGCAGGGTGATCGCGCCGACGATGACGACGACGAGCTGGGCGGTCGGGGCCGCCTCGAAGATCGGCGCCGAGCGCACGATGAGGTAGACACCGGCGGTGACCATCGTTGCCGCGTGGATGAGCGCCGAGACGGGCGTCGGGCCGGCCATGGCGTCACCGAGCCAGCTCTGCAGCGGGAACTGGGCGGACTTGCCGCAGGCTCCGAGCAGGAGCATGAGCCCCATCGCGGTCATGAAGCCCTGGTTGGCGCCGGTCAGCGCCGCGGACTTGCCGAGCACCGTCTGGAAGTCGACCGCGCCGAAGTGGAAGAACATCAGCATGAGCGCGACGGTCAGCCCGAAGTCACCGACCCGGTTGACGACGAAGGCCTTGTTGGCCGCGGTCGCGTAGGCCGGGTTCCAGTTCCAGAAGCCGATGAGCAGGTAGGACGCGAGTCCGACGCCCTCCCAGCCGACGTAGAGGAGCAGGTAGCTGTTGGCGAGGACGAGCAGGAGCATCGCCCCGACGAAGAGGTTGAGGTAGGCGAAGAACCGCCGCTTGTCGGGGTCGTGCTCCATGTAGCCGAGCGAGTAGACGTGGATGAGCGACCCGACGAACGTGACGAGCAGGACGAAGACCATCGACAGCTGGTCGACGAGCATCCCCGCGCTCAGCTTGAAGGTGCCCGCGGTGACCCACTCGTAGAGCGTGACGTTCTGGGCGCGGCTGTCCGCCCCGCGGCCGAGCATCTCGACGAAGATGATCGCCCCGACGACGAACGCGGCCCACGAGAGGGCCGTCGCCACGACGGGACCGAACTTGTCGGTGCGGCGCCCGCCGAGCAGCAGCATCGTGGCGCCCGCGAGCGGGAGCGCGACGAGCAGCCACGCGTATGCCGTGAAGCCCGTCGCCGCGTGAGCCTCGCCTTCGTGCGCGGCGAGGCCAGCGGCATACGTGCCGACGGTGTGGGCGAGTGATCCCATGCCAGTGTGCATGTGCCTGGCGCTCCTTACAGCTTCAGCAGGTTGGCGTCGTCGACCGAGGCCGACCGGCGGGCACGGAAGATCGCCATGATGATGGCGAGGCCGACGACGACCTCGGCCGCCGCGACGACCATGACGAACAGGGCCATGACCTGCCCGTCGAGGGCGCCGTGCATGCGCGAGAAGGTCACGAGGGCGAGGTTGGTCGCGTTGAGCATGAGCTCGACACCCATGAAGACGATGATCGCGTTGCGTCGGACGAGGACGGTGGCGGCCCCGATGGAGAAGAGGATCACCGCCAGGTAGACGTAGTGCATCGGGCTCACTTGGCGCGCCCCTCCTCGATCTCGTTCTCCATGTGGCGCTCGACGTCCTGCAACGCCGTGGTCGTAGCGACCTGGTCGCGTGAGACGAGGACGCGCGAGACCGACAGGTCGCTCGGAGTCCCGTCGGGCAGCAGGGCCGGCGTGTCCACCGCGTTGTGGCGGGCGTAGACACCGGGCACAGGGAGGCCGGCGACGTTCTTGTTCTGGTGGACGCGGCGCGCCGCCCACTGCGCCTGCGTCACCCGCGGGGTGAGGCGCTCGCGGTGGGCGAGGACCATCGCGCCGAGGGCGGCCGTGATGAGCAGCGCGGACGTGATCTCGAAGATCCAGACGTACTGGCCGAAGATGAGCTCGGCGATGCCGGTCACGTTGCCGGTGGTCTTGTTGGTCTCGACCACCTTGTCGAGGCCGGACTGGACCGTCGACTCGTCGAGGATGACCGTGCCGAGCGTGAAGAAGAGGACGCCGGCGAGGCCGATGACGAGCAGGAACGAGGCCCAGCGCTGGCCCTTGATCGTCTCGACGATCGAGTCGGACGAGTCGACGCCGACAAGCATCAGGACGAAGAGGAAGAGCATCATGACCGCGCCGGTGTAGACGAACACCTGGACGACGCCGAGGAAGTCGGCCTTCTGCATGATGTAGAAGACGCCGAGGATGATCATGACGACGGCCATCCCGATGGCCGCGTGGACCGCCTTGCGGGCGAAGAGCAGCCCGAGCGAGGCGATCACGGCGATCGGTGCGAGCAACCAGAAGCCGACGGCTTCGGCGGTGGAGGTCACGGGTTCGCTCCTTCGCGGGTGGCGGCGGCGGTGGGGTGGGTCGCGTGGACGACATCGTGCTCACCCGGCAGCGCAGCGCCGACGTTGCCGGACGCGTCGGAGTCGTGTGCGGCCGCGTGGGCCTCCGCGTCCTCGCTCGCGTCCCGCGCGTCGACGTAGGTGCGCTGGGAGTCGGTCGCCGCGGTGACCTTGCCCTGGTAGTAGTCGCGCTCCTCCATGCCGTCGGCCATCGGGAACGGCGGCGGGAGCATGCCCTCCTGGAGCGGGGCGAGGAGCTGGTCCTTGGTGAAGATCAGCTTGCCCCGGTCGTTGTCGGCCAGCTCGTAGAAGTTGGTCATCGTCAGGGCGCGCGTCGGGCAGGCCTCGATGCACAGGCCGCAGAAGATGCAGCGCAGGTAGTTGATCTGGTAGACGCGGCCGTAGCGCTCACCGGGGCTGAAACGGCCGGCGCCGCCTGGCGTGTCGTCGTTGTCGGCGCCCTCGACGAGGATCGCGTCGGCCGGACAGGCCCAGGCACAGAGCTCGCAGCCGACGCACTTCTCGAGCCCGTCGGGGTGCCGGTTGAGCTGGTGGCGCCCGTGGAAGCGCGGCGCCGTCGGGCGCGGCTTCTCGGGGTACTCCTCGGTCGCGACCTTGCGGAACATCGTCGAGAACGAGACGCCGAAGCCGGCGACCGGGGCGAAGAGCTCGGACAGCGCGCTCTTCTTCTTGGGGGCGCCCGAGGCCGAGGCCTTGCGGACGTCCTTGCTGACGGAGTCGTCAGCCATGGGTCTCCTCCTTGACGGGGCTCGAGGTCAGGGTCGAGGTGACGCTCGAGGTCACGGGCTCTCGGGACGCGGCCCCGGAGCCTACCGCGAGGCCGCTCGGCTCACGAAGTCGCTGGCCGGGCAGCGGAGGAACGGGGAAGCCGCCCTCGAAGGGGTCGATCTCCTCCGGCGGGTTGAACTCCGCCGCGGCCTCGCGCTCGGCACGCTTGTCGTCCCAGATCCACGCGGCGGCGAGGGCGATGACGGCGACGATGCTGACGATGACGACCGTCGCGACCGACAGCTCGCGCCCCCCGATCGTGAACGTGCCCTGGCCGAGGAAGCCGAGCTGCGCTCCGCGGATGAAGGCGACGGCCACCACCCACGCGAGGGTGATCGGGATGAGGAAGCGCCAGCCGAAGCGCATGAACTGGTCGTAGCGGACGCGGGGCAGCGAGCCGCGCAGCCACACGAAGAAGAACATGAACATCCAGAGCTTGATGGTGAACCAGAGCAGGCCCCACCAGCCGCCGTTGAGGGCGCCGTCGCCGATCGCGGCGATGAAGGGCGGCGCCTGCCAGCCACCGAGGAACATCGTCGTGGCGAGGGCCGAGACGGTGAACATGTTGACGTACTCGCCGAGGTAGAACATGGCGAAGCGCATCGCGGAGTACTCGGTGTGGAAGCCACCGGTCAGCTCGCCCTCACCCTCGGCGAGGTCGAACGGCAGACGGTTGGTCTCGCCGACCATCGTGATGACGTAGACGGCGAAGGAGAAGAACGCGGGGAGGATGTACCAGAGCGAGCTCTGCGCGGCGACGATCTGCGAGGTCGACATCGAGCCGCTGTAGAGGAAGATCGCGACGAGCGACAGCCCCATGGCGATCTCGTAGCTGATGACCTGGGCGGTCGAGCGCAGGCCACCGAGGAGCGGGTAGGTCGAGCCCGAGCTCCAGCCGGCGAGGACGATGCCGTAGACGCCGACCGAGGCCACCGCGAGGACGAGGAGCACCGCGACGGGCACGTCGGTGATCTGGAGCGGCGTCTCGTGGCCGAAGATCGACACCGTGCCGCCGAGCGGGATGATCGCGAACGACACGAAGGCCATCGTCGCGGCGATGAGCGGCGCCGTCGTGTAGACGATCCGGTCGGCGTTGGCCGGCGTGATGTCTTCCTTGAGCATGGACTTCATGCCGTCGGCGAGGGTCTGGAGCAGACCGAACGGGCCGTTGCGGTTGGGGCCGGGACGCTGCTGCATGCGGCCGATGACGCGTCGCTCGAACCAGATGACGAGGAGCGTCGAGAGCAGCAGGTAGACGAAGACGCCGACGGCCTTGATCAGCGCGACCCACCACGGGGTGTCGCTGAAGTCGGCGACCGGGTTGTCGTTGGCGGGCGCGAGGCCCGTCACGCCGGCCGGCAGCGAGAGCGCGATGTCGTATGCCGCGGTGCTGAGGCTCATGCGGCACCACCCTTCGTGACGGCGACGCGGTCACCGGCGAGAGCGCCGAGCGCCGCGCGAACGGAACAGTCCTTGGAGTTGGTCGGCAGCCAGACGACCCCGTCGACCATGGCGTCGGTGACCGCGGCCGGGAGCGTGATGCTGCCCCGCGGGCCGGTCACGGTGACCGCGTCGCCGTCGAGGACGCCGAGGCCCGTGGCCGAGGCGGCCGAGAGGCGGGCGACCGCCTTGGGTGCCGTGCCGGCGAGGAACGGCTCGCCGTCCTGCATCCGGCCGGCGTCGAGGAGGGTGGCCCACGTCGAGAGGATGAAGTCGCCCTGGCCGCCGCCCACCGCCACCGACGGCGCGCCGCCGGCCGACGTACCGGCGCGCGGGCCGCCCCACGGCCCGAGGGCCTCGAACTGGGCGTGGATCTCCTGCTGCGTCCGGGTCTCGAGGAAGAAGCCGAGCTCGCTCGCGAGCATGTCGAGCGCACGGTGGTCGCTGACGGCGTTCGAGGGCAGCGCCTCCTCGAAGGGCCGGATCCGGCCCTCCCAGTTGACGTAGGAGCCGGTCTTCTCCGCCTGTGCCGCGACGGGGAGCACGACGTCGGCGACTGCGGTGACGGCCGACTCGCGCAGCTCGAGCGAGACGACGAACGCCTTGGCGAGCGCGTCGGACGCGCCGGCCAGGCCGAGGTCGGCGGGATCGACACCGCCGACGACGAGGGCGTCGATCTCGCCCGCGGCGGCCGCCGCGATGATGCCGGCCGTGTCGCGAGCCGGGGCGTCGGGCAGCGCCGACGTCTCCCAGACCGCGGCGACCTCACCGCGGGCGGCGGCGTCGCTGACCGGACGGCCACCGGGAAGGAGCGAACCGAGCGCACCGGCCTCGAG
>NZ_AWSA01000060.1 GCF_000576595.1 Intrasporangium oryzae NRRL B-24470
CGGCGGCCCGCGGCGGCCACGTCAGCGCAGACCGGCGGCCAGCAGGTCGAAGGCACGCTCGATCGAGGCGTTGAGGTCGCGCCCGTCGCGTCCGCCGGAGCTGCCGTGGTGGTGCTCGATGCAGGCGCGGACGGCGGCCAGGGAGGCCGCCACGGTGAGGCGCGGCTCGAGGGCGGCGCCGGGAGCGACGCCCAGGCGGCGCTCCAGCGCCGCGGTGAGGGCGTTCTCGACCCGAATGTTGTTGCCGATCATGGCCGGAGCGAGGGCCGGCTCGCCGAGGAGGACCCGCCGGCGCTGGGCACGCAGGGCGCGGTCGAGGGTCGAGGGAGCGAGGAGGTCGAGGATCGCGACCCTGAGGCAGTCGAGCGGCGTCTCGTCGGCGGGCTGCGTCTCGATCCGGGCGGCCACCTGGTCGAGGTCCTCGGGCCGGGTGCCGAGCACGGCCGCGTCCTTGGAGGGGTAGTAGTTGAAGAAGGTCCGCGCGCTGACGCCCGCGCGAGCGGCGATGGCGTCGGTCGTGACGGCGGCATACCCCTTCTCCTCGACGAGGTCGAGGGCCGCGCGGTGGATCGCGGACCGCGTCTCGCGCTTCTTGCGCTCGCGCAGGCCGCAGTCCTCGGTGACGGTGCTCATGGGTTCATCCTACTCCGGCATGCAGTGACTGCAAAGTTGCAGAGACTGCAAGTTCGGCGTACCGTGGAGGAATGCCAACCACCTCACCTGCCACGACCGACCTCGAGGCACCGAGTGCGGAGACCGGGCTCGACCCACAGGCCAGACGCATCTTCGGCGCCCTCATGCTCGGCATGCTCGTCGCCTCGATCAGCCAGACCATCGTCAGCCCGGCCATGCCGCGCATCGTCGCCGAGCTCGGCGGCATGGAGCACTACTCCTGGCTCGCCACCGCCGCGATGCTCGTCAGCGCGATCAGCGTCCCGATCGTCGGAAAGCTCTCCGACATCTACGGCCGGCGCGGCTTCTACCTCGGCGGCATCCTCGTCTTCATGGCCGGCAGCATCATCGCCGGCCTCGCCCCCAACTTCTGGGTCCTCGTCGTCGCCCGGGCCGTCCAGGGCCTCGGCATGGGCACGCTCATGCCGCTCTCGCAGACGATCATCGGCGACATCATCCCGCCGCGTCAGCGCGGGAAGTACCAGGGGCTCATGGGCGGCATCTTCGGCCTGTCCTCCATCGCCGGCCCGCTCGTCGGCGGCTTCGTCACCGACCACTTCGGCTGGCGCTGGCTCTTCTTCATCACCCTGCCCGTCGGCGCCGCGGCGTTCGCGGGCATCCAGCGGTTCCTCCACCTCGAGCACGTCGACCGCGAGGTCATCATCGACAAGGCCGGCATCGCCCTGCTGTCGGTGAGCCTCATCCTCCTGCTCACGGCGACCTCGCTCGGGGGCACGACGTGGGCGTGGAGCTCGCCCGAGATCCTGACGATGTACGCCGTCGGCCTCGTCGCGCTCGTCCTCTTCGTCCTCGTCGAGCGCCGTGCCGTCGAGCCGGTCATCCCGCTGCGGCTCTTCCGCAACCGGATCTTCACGGCCTCCAACATCGCGAGCTTCATGGTCTCGGTCATGATGTTCGGCGCGATGATCTACATGCCGGTCTACGCCCAGGGCGTGCTCGGCGTCTCGGCCACGAACTCCGGCCTCATCCTCATGCCGATGTCGGTCGCGATGATCGGCCTGTCGATCCTCAGCGGCCTCGTCATCACGCGGACCGGGCGCTACAAGCTCCAGACCATCCTCGGGGTGCTCATCATGGGCGTCGGCTTCTGGCTGCTCATCCGTCTCGACTACGGCGCCAGCCAGGGCGAGCTCACCCTCGCGATGATCGTGTTCGGCATCGGCCTCGGCATGGCCCTGCAGGTCTACACGCTCGTCGTCCAGAACGCCTCGGCCCGAGCCGACCTCGGGGTCGCGACCGCGTCGACGCAGTTCTTCCGCAACGTCGGGTCGACCGTCGGCATCGCGGTGTTCGGCACGATCATGACGAGCGGCCTGGCCACCAACATCGCCTCGCACCTGCCTGCCGCGGCCCGGGAGCAGATGGCCGGCTCCGGCGCACACCTCAGCGCCGGCTCGGTCCTCGACCCCGCCGCGCTCGCGAAGCTGCCGCCGGCGGTCGCGCACGCCGTCCAGCAGGGGCTGGCCGACTCGCTCCACTCGGTCTTCGTCTGGGGCCTCGTGCCCTTCGCGCTCGCGCTGCTCGCGACCCTCTTCATCCCCGAGGTGCCGCTGCGCGATACGGTCCACGCCGCCGACAAGGCGGAGCACCCCGTCGACCACCCGGTCGAGGCCGCGGCCGAGGAGGCGGGACACGAGCTGCTCGACACGATGGCCCAGTCCTCGCCCGGCGACGAGCGGGACCGGCGGGTCCCGGCCGGGCGCCCCTGACCCGTCGCCGCCTGAGAAGAGTCGAGGCGTTCCTGGACCTGGCCAGGTCCCGGAACGCCTCGACTCTGTCGTCTCCTGGTCAGCCCCAGACGAGTCCCCGGCTCGGGTCCTCGAGGATCGCTGCGAGGTCGGCGAGGAACCGGCTGCCGAGCTCGCCGTCGATGAGCCGGTGGTCGAAGCTCACCGCGAGCTGCGTCACGTGGCGGATCGCGATCTCGTCGTTGCCGTCCGCGTCGGTGACGACCCACGGCTGCTTGCGGATCGCGCCGAAGCAGACGATCGCGCTCTCGCCCGGGTTGATGATCGGCGTGCCGCTGTCGACGCCGAAGACGCCGACGTTGGTGATCGTCATCGTGCCGCCGGCCATCTCGGCCGGCTGGGTGCGACCCTCACGGGCCGTCGCCGTCAGCGAGCCGATGGCCTGCGCCAGCTCGAGCATCGTCATGGCGTGGGCGTCCTTGATGTTGGGGACGATCAGGCCACGCGGGGTCGCCGCGGCGATGCCGAGGTTGACGTAGTTCTTCTGGACGATCTCCTGGTTGGCCTCGTCCCACGTCGCGTTCATGCCCGGGTTGCGCTTGATCGCGATGACGAGCGCGCGGGCGAGGACGAGGAGCGGGGTCACCTTGACGTCACGGAACTCGCGGTCGGCCTTGAGCCGCTCGACGAGCTCCATCGTCTTCGTCACGTCGAGGGTGATCCACTCGGTGACGTGCGGGGCGGTGAACGCCGAACCGACCATGGCCTGCGCCGTCATCTTGCGGACACCCTTGATCGGGGTGCGGACCTCGCGCTCCCCCGTGCCGAACGCCGCGGCTGGAGCCACCGGCGCGTATGCCGCTGAGCCGGCCTCGGCGGAGACAGCCCAGTCAGCCTGCGGCGCAGTCGAACCCGCCGCGTGCGCCGTGACGTCGTCGCGCGTGATGATGCCGTCCGGACCGGTCGGGGCGACCGTCGAGAGGTCGACGCCGAGGTCCTTGGCGAGCTTGCGGACCGGGGGCTTGGCCTTGGGCCGGGAGGACGTCACGCCGGTGTGGCCGTTCACGGCCGGAGCCGGGGCCGATGCTGCGGCCACCGGAGCCGGAGCCACCGGGGCGGGGGCGGGGGCCGGGGTGGACGGCGCCGGAGCGGGAGCGGGCGTCGAGGACGGGGCCGAGCCCGACGGCATACCGCTCACGGCCTTACGAGGGCGGCGGGCCGTGGCGCCCGCCTTCGCGCCGTAGCCGACGAGGATGGCCTCCTGTCCGGCGGTGGGCTCGGCCCGCTCGCCGGGGATCGACGGCGCTGTGGCCGCCGGAGCCGCGGGGGCCTCGCCGCCGGGAAGCCCGTCGTTGATCGCGATGATCGGGGTGCCGACATCGACCGTCTGGCCGACCTCGACGAGGATCTGCTCGACGGTCCCGGACCACGGGATGGGCAGCTCGACGAGCGACTTCGCCGTCTCGATCTCGAGGACGATGTCGTTGACCTTGACGGTGTCGCCGACGGCGACCTTCCACTCGACGATCTCGGCCTCGACGAGACCCTCGCCCGGGTCGGGCAGGTTGAACGTCTTGATTGCCATGTGTCTCAGGCTCCGATCAGTAGGCGAGCGCGCGGTCGACGCCGTCGAGGATCCGGTCGAGGTCGGGGAGGAAGTCCTCCTCCATCCGGCTCGGCGGATACGGGATGTTGGCGCCGGCGACCCGGATGACCGGGGCCTCGAGCTCGTAGAAGCAGCGCTCGGTGACCTGGGCCGAGATCTCGGAGGCCATGCCGAGGAAGCTGCTCGCCTCATGGACGACGACGAGCCGACCGGTCCTGCGGACGGACTCGACGATCGTGTCGATCGGCAGCGGGGAGAGCGAGCGCAGGTCGATGACCTCGATCGAGGTCCCCTCCGCCTCGGCCGCCGCGGCGGCCTCGACCATCGTCTTGACGACGGGCCCGTAGCCGAGCAGCGTCACGTCGGTGCCGGGGCGCACGATGTTGGCCTCGAAGAGGCCGCGCGGGGCAGAGGTCGCGTCGGTGTCGTACTCAGCGCGGTCGTGGTAGCGGCGCTTCGGCTCGAAGAAGATGACCGGGTCGTCGCACTCGATCGCCTGCTGGATCATCCAGTGGGCGTCCTCGGGGTTGGAGCACGCGACGACGCGCAGGCCCGCCGTGTGGGCGAAGTAGGCCTCGGGGCTCTCCGAGTGGTGCTCGGGACTGCCGATGCCGCCGCCGAAGGGGATGCGGATGACCATCGGGATCTTGACCGCGCCGAGGGCCCGGGCGTGGAGCTTGGCGACCTGGCAGACGATCTGGTCGAACGCCGGGTAGACGAAGCCGTCGAACTGGATCTCGCAGACGGGGCGGTAGCCGCGCAGCGCCATGCCGACCGCCGTGCCGACGATGCCCGACTCGGCGAGCGGGCTGTCGATGACGCGCTCCTCGCCGAAGTCCTTCTGCAGGCCCTCGGTGATGCGGAAGACGCCGCCGAGCTTGCCGATGTCCTCACCGATGAGCACGACCTTGGGGTCGCGGTCCATCGCCTTGCGCATGCCGTTGGTCAGGCTCTTGCCGAGGGTGACCTTCTCGAGTGCCATCAGTTCGCCTCCTCGAAGCTCGCCTTGTAGGCGAGGAAGGCGGCACGCTCCGCCTCCATGACGGGGTGGTCCTCGGCGTAGACGTGGTCCCACATCGTCTCGCCGGCCATCGTCTCCATCGTGATGCAGCCCTCGCGGAGCTCGGCCGCGAAGCCGTCGGCCTCCTCGTCGACCTGCGTGAAGAACGCGTCGTCGGCCATGCCCTCATGGGCGAGGTAGGTCTTGAGGCGCAGGATCGGGTCGCGGAACTTCCACTGCTCGACCTCGGCCGAGACGCGGTACTTCGTCGGGTCGTCGGCGGTCGTGTGCGCACCCATGCGGTAGGTGTAGGCCTCGATGAGGAGCGGGCCGTTGCCGTTGCGGGCCTCGTCGAGGCAGTGCTTCGTCACGGCATACGTCGCGAGGACGTCGTTGCCGTCGACGCGGACGCCGGGGAACCCGAAGCCCCGCGCGCGCTGGAAGAGCGGGATGCGGGTCTGCTTGGTGACCGGCTCGGAGATGGCCCACTGGTTGTTCTGGCAGAAGAAGACGACCGGGGCATCGAAGGACGCCGCGTAGACGAACGCCTCGTTGACGTCACCCTGCGAGGAGGCGCCGTCGCCGAAGTAGCAGATGACGGCCGTGTCGCGGTCGGGGTCTCCGGTGCCGACGTTGCCGTCCATCTTCACGCCCATGGCATAGCCCGTCGCGTGGAGGGTCTGGGCGCCGATGACGATCGTGTAGAGGTGGAAGTTGTGCTCGGTCGGGTCCCAGCCGCCCTGGCTGACACCGCGGAAGAGCTGGAGCGAGCTCTGCGGGTCCATGCCACGGACGAAGCCGACGCCGTGCTCGCGGTAGGTCGGGAAGACGAAGTCGTGCGGCTTGAGCGCGCGACCGCTGCCGACCTGCGCGGCCTCCTGGCCGAGGAGGCTCGGCCACAGGCCGAGCTCGCCCTGACGCTGGAGCGCGTAGCCCTCCGCGTCGAGCCGGCGGATGAGGACGAGGTCGCGGTAGAAGCTCCGCAGGTCCTCAGCGGTCAGGTCCGCGACGTACTGGTCGTAGTCGGGATGGGACACGCGCTGACCCTCCGGGGTCAGCAGCTGGATCATGTCCGGGCCACCGTCGCCGACCTCGGGGGTCGGCTGGTGCAGCTCGGCGACAACCTTGTCGCTCACTGGGGCTCCTTCGCCAGCCATGGAGACCGGCCTACTCGTTCGGCCCGCGACCGGGGGTCTCCCGCTCGTCGGCTGTTGGGTGGGGGCAGTGCACGCCGGGGTGACGACGAACACATACGGGTCCTCGGCAGCAACGTACCGGAGCATCCCGAGAATCTCACAATGCGGGACGGACGACCTCTCGACGTGGGCACGGTCACCCTCCAGCGGCATACGTAGGCCGACGGATGCCGCTCACCCGGCGTCGATCGCTCGTGTGTGGCACCATGCGTCCGAGCTCACGACAGGGGACGAACGTGTCAGCAGCAGGGACGGTCGACAGCCGCGCGGTGCGCAAGGCGTGGAAGCGCCTGCCGCTCGCGACCCGCGACGTCGTGCTCAGGGCGGCGCTGAGGGGCGAGCGGCCGCATGCGGATGCGGAGACCCTCGGAACGGCACGCGCCTGGGCGCATCTCTACCCGTCCCGGTCGGTCCCCGGCACCTTGCTGTCGCTCGCCCTGCTCATCCTGGCCATCGGCTTCCCCGAGATCTGGGGTGGGTTCGACTGGTTCATCATCGTCCTTGCCGTCACCGCCCTCGCGTCCTCGGCCTACCTGAACGTCCTCACGGCCAAGGTGCGACGGGTCCTCAGCGCCGCGAACCCCAGCTCCAGGGCGGCGTCGTCAGCAGGCCCTGGCCCTCGATGACGGTCTCGCCGAGGTCTTTGGCGAGCGTGAGGGAACGGGCGGGCGAGCCGAGGCCGACGGGCGCACCGTCGTCGTCGGTCACGTCCAGCTCACGGATGAGCGCCTCGGAGTGGGAGACGACCATGACCTGGCTGCGCTCGGCGGCCGCCCGGATGAGACGCGCGAGCGGGCCGAGCAGGTCGGGGTGCAGGGACGTCTCGGGCTCGTTGAGGACCATGAAGGGCGGCGGGTCGGCCGTGAGGAGGGCCGCGACCCAGAGCAGGTAGCGCAGCGTCCCGTCGGACAGCTCAGCCCCCGAGAGCGGGCGGAGCATCCCCGGCTGGTGGAGCTGGACGTCGAACCGCCCGTCGGTGACGGCGATGTCGAGCCGCGCCCCGTCGAACGCGTCGGCGACCGCGGCGTCGAGCTGGCTGCGGCCGTTCTCGCGGATCGTCTGGAGGGCGGCGGCAAGGTCGGCACCGTCGTCGGCGAGGACCGGGGTGCGGGTGCCGACCTGCGAGCGCCGGGCCGGGGCGTCCGCGTCGGCCCGGAACCCGTCGTAGAAGCGCCAGCCGCGGATCAGCCTCCGCACCGCGATGAGCTCTGGCGCCCGCTCGGGGTCGGCGAGCTCGGTCAGCATGCTCTCCCACGGGCGGAGCGACCGGCTCAGCTCCGTCCAGCCGCTCCGGCCGCCGCCACGGCGAGCCGGCTCGGGGTCGGACTCCCAGGCGTCGTCCGAGGCGTCCCAAGCGTCGTCCCAGCCCGCCTCGGACCCGGTCGAACGGGTCTCGACGACGGACCAGCGCCGCCGGACGAGGACGGTGGACGGCCGCATGACCGGCCCCGCCCAGACGATCTCGCGCTTGATCTCCGGGTCGCGGAGGAAGGCCGACGGCGCGGCGTCGACGCCGCTCGCCTGCTGCGGGAGGCCCAGGTCGACGAGATAGCCGAGCTCGTCGGACGCGAACCCCAGCAGGAGGCTGACCGGGCCCTTGCGCGTCGTGCCCTGGACGGCATACCCCTCCTTGCGTGCGCCGCCGAGGGTCGCCGGCCCCGCCCAGAGAGCCGACTGGAGCCCGCCCTCGCGGGCGAGCGTGCCGATGACGTCGCCGCGGCCGCAGCCGGCGAGGAGGCGCAGCGCGCGGTAGAGGCTCGACTTGCCGCTGCCGTTGGCCCCGACGACGACGTCGAGGCCGTGGAGCGGCACGACGACGTCACGCAGCGACCGGTACCCCGAGACGGCGACACACGTGAGCATGACCCGACCGTATGCCGCCGGGCTGACACCGCGCGGCGGTCTGGTCCCGCTCCGGGTCGGTCCACACCGCATCGCATGCACGATGATCCGCAAGGTGATCAGCAACGTGATCCGCAGCGTGCCCGCCCGCGAATCTCCCTGCACATCAACTCGCATTCGTTGTTGCCCCAGAAGCACGAGACGCCAACTGATCCGCAGGTTGATGGGCAGCCGTGATCACGGCGCCGATCAACCTGCGGATCAGCTCGCGGGTCTCGGCGTCCGAGGTCTGGGTGCGTGCTCCAGGCCTGGTCAGCGGTCGGGATCGGGGTGCGGGGGCTCGGAGGGGTCCGGTCGCGGAGCTTCGGAGAAGGAGACGGCCTCACCGCTCAGGTGTCGCGTTCGGTCACGCGGTTCGAGGCGCGCGGCACCGGCCGGCCCGTCGACGACGGATCGCTCCGCCCCGCCGGCCCCGGAATCAGCCCCCTCCGAACCGGCCGCCCCCACCGAACCGGCCCCCTCGGAGCCGGCCACCTCGGAGCCGGCCATCTCGGAGCCGGCCATCTCGGAATCAGCAGTTGCCGTCGCGCGCGACCCGAGGACCGGCGCCGGGGCGCTAGGGCCGCTCCCGGAATGCAGCGTCATCCAGGCCACCGCGGCAAGGGTCGCGACGAGCACAAGCGCTGACAGCGTCTCGTAGACGGCCGCTGACTGGGGATAGGACCGCACGTCGAGCCCGGTCGTCCGGTAGGCGTCCACCCGGGCCGCCTGCCCGAGCCGCTGCAGGGTCGCCGTCACGAGGGCGCTCGCCGCGACCGCGCCCCCGACCAGACCGGCGACGGCACCCCGCACACCCGGCAGCACCACCCACAGCACGAGCCCGACGAACCCGACGACGAGCATGCCTACGAGACCCACGAGCCCCGGGACGTTCGTCACCACGGTCTCGCTCACCACCTCGCCGGTCACCCGACCCGTGACGACGACCTTGCCCCAGCTCCACGTGGTCTGCGTCGCGAGCACCGCACCGCGACCGGGGTCGGACACGGCCATCCGCCAGGTCGGCGACCCGATCGTCGGCACGGCCAGGGCCAGACCACCGAGCCCCGCAACCGCCACGCCGAGCCGTTCCCACGGCACCTTCATCTCGGCCCCTCACGTCGGACCTCGCCCGGACGACGGCCCGGGTCGACCGCCCTGTCAGCGGGCGCCGAACTCCTCTGCCACCGCGATGAGGCGGGTGTTGGCCTCGGTCTCGCCGATCGTGACGCGGACCCCGTCGTCGCCGTACTGCCTGACCATGAGGCCGGCCTCCTCGCACGCGCGCGCGAAGTCACCGGACTCGGCGCCGAGCGGGAAGTAGACGAAGTTCGCGTCGGACTGCGGGAGCTTCCAGCCCTGGTCGGCGAGCGCCAGCGACACCCGGTCGCGCTCGGCGACGAGGGACTCGACGCGCTCGTTCAGCTCGTCGAAGGCGTCGAGCGAGGCGATCGCGGCGACCTGGGCGAGCGAGTTGACCCCGAACGGGGTGGCCGTCTTGCGGAGGGCGGCGGCCACGGGAGGGTGGGCGACGGCATACCCGACCCGCAGTCCGGCGAGGCCGTAGGCCTTCGAGAAGGTCCGCAGGACGACGACGTTGGGGCGCTCGCGCCAGACCTCGAGCCCGCGGACGGCCTCGGGATCGCGGACGAACTCGACGTAGGCCTCGTCGACGACGACGAGGACGTCGCTCGGCACCCTGTCGAGGAAGGCGTCGAGCTCGGCGGCGTGGACGCACGGGCCGGTCGGGTTGTTGGGCGTGCAGATGAGGATGACCCGCGTCCGGTCGGTGACCGCGGCGAACATCGCGTCGAGCCGGTGCCGCTGGTCGGCGTCGAGCCCGACCATGACGGGCTTGGCGCCGGCCAGCTGGGCGACGATCGGGTAGGCCTCGAAGGAGCGCCACGCGAAGACGACCTCGTCCCCGGCGTCGCAGGCGGCGCTGACGATCTGCGAGAGGACGGCGACCGAGCCGGTGCCGAGCGCGAGGCACTCGGCCGGGACGTCGAGGGCGCGGGCGAGCCGCTGCGTCAACGCCGTGACCGCCATGTCGGGGTAGCGGTTGACCGTCGACGCGGCGTCGGTGATCGCGGCGACGACCGACGGGAGCGGGCCGAAGGGGTTCTCGTTGGACGACAGCTTGTATGCCGTGACGCCCGCAGGTGCCGACGCCGGTTTGCCCGGCTTGTAGTCGGGCATCTGCGCGAGCACCGACCGCAGTCGCACTCGGCTCGCCTCGCTCGTCCCTGTCCTCGCCGCCGCGTCGTCGCTCATGTCCGCACTCTATTCCGAAGTCGTCAGGACGCCCCGGCCCCCGGGGCTGCCCGCGCAGTGGACGATGGCCTGACGGCATACGGCACCTGTGGCTAGGCTCACACCGTCGCGCCAGTGTCGTCCCGACTTTTTCCGTGTCATCTCACTGAAAGACGTTCTTCATGCGCATCGGCATCCTCACGGGAGGCGGGGACTGCCCCGGCCTCAACGCCGTCATCCGCGGCGCGGTCCGCGCCTCCGAGGTCACCTACGACAGCACCGTCATCGGCTTCCGCAATGCCTGGCGCGGTGTCATGGAAGACGACTACGAGCCGCTCGACGTCGAGATCTGCCGCGGCATCCTCCCCAAGGGCGGCACGATCCTCGGCACGTCCCGTGACCAGCCCTTCTCGCGCGAGGACGGCCTCAAGCTCGTGCGCAAGGCCTACGACCGGCACGGCCTCGACGCGATCATCGGCATCGGCGGCGAGGGCTCGATGGGCGTCGTCAACCGCCTCCACGAGAACGGCTTCCCCGTCATCGGCGTGCCCAAGACGATCGACAACGACATCCGGCTGACCGAGATGACGTTCGGGTTCCAGACGGCCGTCCAGATCTGCACCGACGCCATCGACCGCCTGCACACGACGGCCGAGTCCCACCACCGCGTCCTCGTCGTCGAGGTCATGGGCCGTCACGTCGGCCACATCGCGATCTGGTCCGGCCTCGCCGGCGGCGCCGCGATCACGCTGACCCCCGAGGAGCCCTTCGACATCGACGAGGTGTGCGAGCGCATCGTCGGGCGCCACCGCAAGGGCCGCTACGCGACGATCGTCGTCGTCGCCGAGGGTGCCCTGCCCAAGCCAGGCACGTTCGAGATCCCGGCGCCCGAGGTCGACGTCTACGGCCACCAGATCCTCGGCGGCATCGGCCAGATCCTCGCCCGCGAGATCTTCGGGCGCACCGGGATCGAGAGCCGCACCACCGCGCTCGGTCACGTCCAGCGCGGCGGGTCGCCCGTCGCCTTCGACCGGATGCTCGGCACCCGCTTCGGCGTGGCCGCCGTCGAGGCGGCGCTCGACGGCGCGTGGGGCCAGATGGTCGCCCTGCAGCAGGGCCGGATCGAGCGCGTCCCGATCGCCGACGCGATCGGCGGGCTCAAGATGGTCGACCCCGACCTGCTGCGGCTCAACACGATGTTCCAGCCACGCCTTCCGGGTGACGTGCATCCCGGGGCGCGCGTGGAAGACTGACGCGCATGCTCGCGAACTTCGCAATCAAGACCGTCATCAACGGCATCGCGTTGTGGATCGCCGCGTGGGCGGTCCCCGGAATCACTTTCGGCACAACGGGTCACAGCACCTGGGACACCGTCTGGACGGTCTTCCTCGTCGCGCTGATCTTCGGCATCATCAATGCCTTCGTGAAGCCGATCGCCACGTTCTTCTCCGTGCCGTTCATCATCATCACGCTCGGGCTCTTCTTCTTCATCCTCAACGCCCTGATGCTCCAGTTGACCTCGTGGGTGGCCGGCCAGTTCAACCTCGCCTTCCACGTCAACGAGTTCTTCTGGGACGCGATCCTCGGCTCGCTCATCATCACGTTCGTCTCGATGATCCTCGGCTTCTTCAACCCCCGGGACTGACCCGACCCGTCCGTATGCCGCTGAGCCCGCTTCCCCGTGGAGGCGGGCTCGGTGCCTTCTCGGGCGACCCGGGAGCCGCGCCCGCGCCGGGACGGTGCGGGCGGCATACGGGCCATGGACGGCCGCCCCCCGTGGCCCGGTCGCCTCACGGCTGGACGGCGTAGCGCAGCCACAGGCTGTCGTCGTCGAGTCGCTCGAGCTCGACGAGCGCGAGCGGGATGCCGCCGTCACCCATCGGGCGCGGCAACCTCACGACGGACTGGCCTTCGGGCCGTCCCGACACGTGCGGGTTGAGGATGAGCGCGACCTCGTCGACGAGGCCCGCTGCGATCAGGGCCCCGTTGAGCGCCCCGCCGGAGTCGGTCCGCACGGACGCGACCCCGTGCCGTTCGGCGAGCGTCGCGAGCGCGGAGGCGAGGTCGACCCGCTCGTCGCCCGAGACCACGTGCTCGATGCCCCTCCGGTCGAGGTAGTCGATGTAGTCGCCCGGGGTGGACCTGGACACGAGCACGACGATCGAGCGGTACCACGGCTCGGCGAGCGCGTGGATCCAGTTGCGGACCGCGCCCTTGCTGTCGGGGACGACGAGGAGCGGACGGGGCTCGTACACGAGGTCCTCGAAGCCCGGGTACACCGGCACCCGGGGCGGGCTCGGCAGGACGAGCGCCTGGTCCTCGACCGGCTCGGGTGGCCCGAAGGCCTGCGCGGTGACGCTGCCCATGAGGATCGCGTCGCTGTGCCACCGGAAGCCGCGCCGGTAGTAGCGGCCGGGATCGAGGTCGAACCCCACGATCCGACCGTCGATGCTGATCTCGTTGTAGACGACGACGTGTGGTCGGGCCATGCGGCCACGGTAGGCGCGGGCACCGACACCGGTCCCCTCCCGGTCCCGTCGCGCACCCCCCGCCCGGCGACAGCGCTCCTCCGGGGTTTCGGTGTCCCGGGGTGTCGGCTGGAGGGGTGTCGGCGGCGCGGCCTACGGTCGTCCCATGCGGTTGCTCCACACCTCCGACTGGCACCTCGGGCGGACCCTCCACGGGGTCAACCTCCACGAGGCGCAGGCGGCCGTCCTCGACCGCATCTGCGAGCTCGTCGAGAGCCCGCCCGACGGGGTGCCGATCGACGCGGTGCTCGTCGCCGGCGACGTCTACGACCGGGGGGTGCCGCCGGTCGAGTCGGTCCGCCTGTTCGAGTGGACCCTCAGCCGGCTCGCCGAGGTGACGACCGTCGTCGTGACGTCGGGCAACCACGACTCGGCGATCCGGCTCGGCTACGGCGCCGGGCTCTTCCGCGACCGCATCCGGATGATCACCGACCTGTCGCTCATCGACCTGCCCGTCCTCGTCGACGGCAGCGACGGGGTGCGGGCGGCCGTCTACGGCATCCCCTACCTCGACCCCGACCATGCGCGAGTTGCGCTGGCCCGGGGCGGGGAGCCGCTGCCGCGCTCGCACCAGGCCGTCGTGAGCGCCGCCTGCGACCGGATCCGGGAGGACCTCGCGGGGCGGTCGGGCGTGCGCAGCGTCGTGGTCGCGCACGCGTTCGTCGCCGGTGCGGAGCCGAGCGACTCAGAGCGCTCGATCATGGTCGGCGGCGTCGACCGGGTCGCCGGGACCGCCTTCGCCGGGCTCGACTACGCCGCACTCGGTCACCTGCACGGTCCACAGGCGCCCGAGTCGGCCGACGGTTCCGTCGTGCGCTACTCCGGCTCGCCCCTGCGCTACTCCTTCTCCGAGCAGGACCAGTCCAAGGTCGTCCTCCTCGTCGACGTCCGGGCCGAGGGTGACGTCGCCGTCACGCCGGTCGAGATCCCCCAGCCGCGGCCGATGGCGAGCCTGCGCGGGCGTCTCGACGACCTGCTCGAGCATCCCGAGCACACGGTCCACGAGGACAGCTGGGTGCGGGTGACGGTGACCGACCGTGTCCGGCCCGACTCACTCATGGACCGCATCACCTCCCGCTTCCCCCATGCACTGCAGGTCTTCCACGAGCCGGAGGGTGCCATCGACCGCGGGCGCGGCGGGACGACCGTGGTGAGCGAGCGCGACCCGCGCGAGCTCGGCACCGACTTCATCGCCTACGTCACCAAGACCGAGCCGAGCCCCGGCGAGATCGACGTCTTCACCGCCGGCTACGAGGCCGCTCTCGCGGCCGAGCGGCGCGCCGAGGCGGGAGAGGTGGCCTGACGTGCAGCTCCACCACCTGACCATGACGGCGATCGGGCCGTATGCCGGCACCGAAGTCATCGACTTCTCCACCGTCGGGCGCGCCGGCCTCTTCCTGCTCGAGGGGCCGACCGGCTCGGGCAAGTCGACCATCATCGACGCGATCACCTTCGCGCTCTACGGCAAGGTCGCGCAGGCCTCGGCCGACGTCGAGCGCATCCACTCCCACCACGCAGACCCCCGCACGGTCCCGGTCGTGACGCTCGTCTTCGAGACGCAGTCGGGGATCTACCGCGTCCAGCGGACGCCTCGGTTCGAGCGACCCAAGTCCCGCGGCGAGGGGACGACGACCCAGCAGCCGAGCGTCAAGCTCTGGCGGATCGCGACCCCCGACGACCTCGACGGCGGCGACCTGCTCTCGACCAACATCGGTGACTGCGACGACGAGATCGCTCGGGCCGTCGGACTGACCCGCGACCAGTTCGTCCAGACGGTGATCCTCCCGCAGGGCGAGTTCGCGACGTTCCTGCGGGCAAGGTCCGAGGACAAGGGCAAGCTGCTCGAGAAGGTGTTCGGCACGGCCTTCTTCCGTCAGGTCCAGGAACAGGTCGTCGAGGCCGGCCGCGCAGCCCAGGCCCGCCGGCAGTCGGCCGTCGACGAGATCCGGCTCGCCGTGCACGCCTTCGCGGTGTCCGCCGGGCTCGACGTCGAGCGACGCGAAGCCCTCGTTGCGGTGAGCCGTACGGCGCCCGAGTCCCTCGGGGCCGAGCTGGCCCAGGTCGTCGACGAGCTGACGACCCGAGAGCGGCATGCCCGCAAGCGCAGCCGCGAGGCAAGCGACCAGTATCGCCAGATGTCCGAGATGGTCGGCGACGCCCGGCTGCGCCAGCAGCGCCGGGAGCGTCTGCAGGAGCTGCAGCGGCTCGACGAGACCCTGGGTGCGCGGGCCGTCGAGATGAGCGAGCTGCGCGAGGCCGTCACGCGGGCGGTGCAGGCCCGGCCCGTCGCCGGCGCGATGCGGACCCTGGCGCAGTCGCAGGCCGCGCTGCGCAAGGCCGAGACGGCGCTCGCCGCGGCGCGAGAGCGGGTCGAGCCCCACCTGCGCGACCGTGATGTGGCCTTGCTGCGCGAGGCGGCGACGTCGACACGCGAGGTGATCGGCTCGCTGACCGGCGCCATCGCCCTCGAGGCCGACCTCGGTGCGCGCACGGCCGAGCTGCGACGCCGTCGCGAGGAGGCCGGGCGGTGCCGCACCGCCCTCGAGAGCGTGACGAGTGAGCTGGCTGCCCTGCCCTCGGCCATCGCCGCCCACGAGGCTGCGCTCACCGAGGCGCGGCGCCTGGCTGCCCTGCTCGACAGTCGGATCGCCGATGGGCAGCGGGCGAGCGAACGGCTCGAGGCCGCCTCGGCGCACGCGGCTGCGTCCGAACGCGTCAAGGCCCAGGAGCAGACGACGACGGCCGCGCTCCAGGCCGTGCGGGCAGGAGAGGCCCGCCTGGCCCAGCTCCGTCAGGCCCGCATCGACGACATCGCCGGCGAGCTCGGCCTCGCCCTGCGCGAGGGCGACCCGTGCCCCGTGTGCGGCTCCGTCGACCATCCGGCCCCGGCCCGGCCCACCGACGACGCCGTCACCCCCGAGCAGGTGACGGCGGAGGAGCGGCGCGTCGCAGGCCTGCGCGAGCAGGCCGAGCGGCATACGGACGCCCTCGCCTCGCTCCGTGCAGAGGTGCGCGAGCTCGCGGCCCGGGCCGACGGGCTCGGAGTCGACGAGGCGCGCGCCGTCGCGCAGGCCACGGCCGCCGCCCTCGACGAGTCGCTCCGTGCGCGCACCGACGTCGAGCACGGGACGACCCGCTTGGCGGAGCTGCGCCGGCGCGAGGAGTCGCTCGGTGCCCGGTCGGGTGCGCTCGGCGCCGAGCTCGCTCGGCTCGAGCAGACCTCGAGCGACCTCGCAGACCGCATCGACCGCGAGACCGCCGAGGTCGAGAGGGCCCGCGACGGTCAGCCGAGTGTCGCCGCCCGCCGCGACGCGCTCGCCGCAGGCGCGGCCCGGATCGACACCCTCATCGACGCCCTGCTCACGCGGGCCGCCGCGAGTGCTGCCGTGGCCGAGGACGAGACCGCGCGCGATGCAGACCTCGCCAGGTTCGGCTTCGCCAGCGTGGACGAGTGGTCCGAGGCGGAGCGGTCCCCCGAGTGGATCGCCGAGCAGACCGACCGGATCCAGCAGTTCGAGAAGGCGATGACCGAGGTCCGAGCCGGGCTGTCCGGGCCCGAGCTCGCCGACGTCCAGCTCGACGCGCTCTTCGACGACATCGACCAGATGGTCGTCCTCGAGCGCAAGGCCAAGTCCGAGATGGAGTCGGCGACGGCCGAGCTCGGCAGCCTCCACGACCAGGTCGTCCGCGCCCGCCAGCGCGCCGCCGAGGTCACCGAGGCGCTCGGGCGCAACGCCGCCGTCATCGCCGAGACCGCCGACGCCGTGCGCGTCGGCCAGCTCGTCGCGGGCAACGGCGACAACCAGCTCAACCTCGACCTCGCCAAGTACGTCCTCATCCGGCGCTTCGCCGAGGTGCTCGCGGCCGCCAACACCGAGCTGGCCCGCTTCTCCGGGGGCCGCTACACGCTCGAGCACACCGATGCCAAGAAGGGCAACGCCAAGTCCGGCCTCGGGGTGCGAGTCCACGACCTGCACACCAACCAGGTGCGCGACGTCGGGACGCTCTCCGGTGGCGAGACCTTCTACGTCTCGCTGTCGCTCGCGCTCGCCCTCGCGGAGGTCGTGCGGGCCGAGTCGGGCGGGGTCGACCTCGGCACGTTGTTCGTCGACGAAGGTTTCGGCACCCTCGACCCCGAGGTGCTCGACGACGTCATGCAGACCCTCGAGGGCCTGCGCGAGGGCGGCCGTACCGTCGGCATCGTCAGCCACGTGTCCGAGCTCAAGTCCCGCATCGCCGACCGGATCGAGGTCGTCGTCCAGCCCGACCGGACCTCCCGGCTGCGGGTCACGGCCTGACGACGGCGGCGCGCCCAACGGCATACGGCCCGGGCGGCCTGCGGAGGTCCCGCTCGCGGCCCAGCGGGCGAGCGGCATACGGGCCGCTGCGCCCTTGCGGGGGCGGCGGGCGGCTCTAGGCTGCGAACATGAGCGTCGTCGCGAGCGTGTTCGTCGGCCTGGCCGCCCTGCTCCACGTCTCCATCTTCTGGATGGAGAGCATCGCCTGGACGCGGCCAGAGGTCTGGCGGCGCTTCAGCGTCGCAGACCAGCAGTCGGCGGACGTGACCCGCCCGATGGCCTACAACCAGGGCTTCTACAACCTCTTCCTCGCCCTCGGCGCCGGCCTCGGCCTCGTGCTGTGGTGGACCGGGCACGAGACCGCCGGCAAGACGCTGGTCCTTTTCGCCACCGGGTCGATGCTCGCCGCCGCGACCGTGCTGGTCACGTCAGGGCGGCGCTACCTGCGCGCCGCGCTGACCCAGGGCACGCTGCCCCTCCTCGGCCTCCTCACCTTCCTCGCGGCCTGACCTCGACCCCCCGGACTCTCCCGCCACAACAACTCCACCCGGGCGAAGAAACCGAAGCGATCCGGGCCGGAAACACCCCAACAACTCCGCCCCGGCGGAGAAGATCCGGACCTGACAGGCCCACGCCCACAGCAACTCCACCCGGGCGAAGAAACCGAAGCGATCCGGGCCGGAAACACCCCAACAACTCCGCCCCGGCGGAGTTGGTGTGGGGGCACGCGGGCCGGCCAGGGGATCGGAGAAGGCGGGTCCTGCCCCGCGGTCAGGCGGGGTCGGGGACGGACTGGCCGCCGGGGATGCGCGACAGAACGACCAGGGCGATGATGAGGCCGCCGACGACGGCGGCGCCCGAGGCGAGGGTCGAGTAACCGAACGCGCCGACGACGAAGCCGGCACAGGCACCGCCGAGCGCGCCCATGAGGCCCATGACCACGTCCGACAGGCCTTGCGTGGCCGGCCGTTCGGCGACGGTGATGGAGGCCGTGAGCATCGTCGAGCCGGACACGAGGGTGCACGACCAGCCGAGGCCGAGCAGGAAGAGCGCCAGCAGGAGCAGCCCCGACCAGCCGTCCTGCGAGCGGGAGGCGAGCAGCGCGGCCACCGTGAGGATGCCGCCACCGAGGGCTGCGATCGGTCTGGCGCCCCACCGGTCCACCGCCCAGCCGATGACGGGTGAGAGCGCGAACATCCCCAGGATGTGCATCGAGATGACGAACCCGATGACCTCGAGCTCAGCGTGCCCGTCTTCCATGTGCACCGGCGTCATCACCATGACGCTGACCATGACGACGTGGCCGAGGGCCGTCGTCAGCATTCCGACGAAGGCCCCGAGGTTGCTGCGCACGACGCGCAGTCCGCGACTCACCGACCCGTCGTGGTCGACCGGCGGGTCCGCACGGACCGCGTCGTCCGGGCGCTCACGGACCCCACCATGGTCGACGTCCCCGCCGAGCCCGTCGACGGGCTCGACGGCGACCGCGCGCTTCCCCGCTCCGTGGGCCGGTGTCGTCACCGTCTCCGGCACGACGTCGACCTCGTCCGTATGCCGTCCACCCGCCGCCCGCGCCTCCGCGAGGTCGAGCGCCCGCGAGGTCAGCAGCGGGTCGGGCCGGAGCAGCCGGTTGATGACGAGGAAGGCGAGGACGAACCCGACCATCGAGAAGACGAACGACCCGGCGAGCTCGGGGACGCCAATGGCCTGCGCGAACGCCTTGCCCGGGCCGACGAGGTTGGGGCCGAGGACCGACCCGATCGTCGTCGCCCAGACGACGATCGACAGGTCGCGCCCACGGTGCTCGGGGGCCGCGAGGTCGGCGGCGGCATACCGTGCCTGGCCGTTGCTCGTCGTCCCGCCGCCGAGGAGGAGCATGCCCACGATGAAGAGCGCGAACGACCCCACGACCGCGGCGGTGACGACCAGCCCGGCCCCGGCGAGGGCGAGGACGTAGCCGAGCTGCAGTCCGACGCGACGGCCGCGGGCGGCCATGATCCGCGCGACGGGGATGGTGATGAGCGCGCCGCCGAGCACCTGAGCGGTCGACCCGAGCCCCGCGAGCGACGCTGCGCCCGAGAGGTTCTCGGCGAGCAGCACCCCAACCGACAGGCCGCTCGCCATGCCGAGTCCGGCGAGGACCTGCGACATGACGAGCGTGCGGATGACCTTGCGCTGCAACGGTTTGCGTTCGGCGATGGGCCCCATGGCCGCTCCTCCCCCGCCCACGCCCACGTCCACGCCCAGGCTCACGCGACGTGTCGACGTGAGGTGATCACGCGGAAGCGGTTCGCCACGAAGGCCGCGTCGGTGTAGGCGGCGTTGGCGGCCGGGTTGGCGCCCGTGCCGTGGAAGTCGGAGAAGGCCGCCGTCTGGTTGACGAAGATCTGGCCGGTCAGGTTCTCGGACAGCGCCACCCCGGCCTCGGCCGCTGCCTCGCGGGCCGCGTCGAGGACCTTCTCGTCGGTCGAGTAGACCGCCGCCGTCATCGCGCCGTGCTCACGAACGGTGTCGGCGAGCTGGGCCAGGGACTGCTCGGTGGACGAGGTCCGGATGAGGAACCCGACCGGCCCGAAGCACTCCTGCGTGTAGATGTCCTCGCGGGCGACGTCGACGGCCACGAGACCGGGTGCACGCACGACCGCGTCGGCCCAGCCCGGGTGCGCGATCCGGCGCGAGTCGAGGACGACGCGACCCTCGGCGTCGGCGGCGAGCGCCGCGAGGGAGTCGGCGTTGGCGCGGACCTGGTCGTTGACGGTGGCGCCGAGCAGCTCGACGGCCTTCGCGTCGTCGCCCGTGAGGCGTGAGATGGCTGCTGCGAGCCGGTCGCCGAACTCGTCGAAGGACAGGTGACCCTCGTCGGTCGCGACCCCGTCGGCGGGGACGTAGAGGTTCTGCGGGGCGGTGCACATCTGGCCGGAGTAGAGCGTGAGCGAGAAGGCGAGGTTGCCGAGCACGCCGCGCAGGTCGTCGGTCGAGTCGACGACGATCGTGTTGATGCCGGCCTTCTCGGTGTAGACGAGCTTGCCGTTGGCCGCAGCCGACTGCTCGAGCCAGGCGCCGAAGCCCGGGCCACCGGTGTAGTCGATGATCGCGACCTCGTCGCGCTCGGCGAGTGTCTTGGCCAGGCCCTGGCCGTCGGCCTCCGCGGCGAGCTGGACCAGAGCGGGGTCGAAGCCGGCCTCCTCGAGGACGGTCCGGGCGACCTCGACCGAGATGGCGAGCGGCAGGACGGCTCGCGGGTGCGGCTTGACGACGACGGCGTTGCCCGTCACGAGGGAGGCGAAGATGCCCGGGTAGGCGTTCCACGTCGGGAACGTGTTGCACCCGATGACGAGCGCCACTCCGCGCGGCACGATCCGGTAGTCCTTCTGCATGCGGGTCGGCGCGGGGTTGCCCTCGCGGTCGCGGCCCGGCTTCTCCCAGACGACGGTCCCGGGGACCCGCTCCTGCTCGACGAGACCGGCGGCCACCGCCTCGATGGCCCGGTCCTGCGCGTGCGGGCCGCCGGCCTGAAACGACATGACGAACGGCTGCCCGGAGGTGTGCATGACGGCGTTGGCGATCTCGAAGCTGCGCTGGTTGATCCGGTCGACGATCTCGATGCACACCGCGGCCCGGACCTGTGGCCCGGCGTCGCGCCACGCCGGCATCGCGGCCCTCGCCGCGGCCAGCCCCGCCTCCACCGCGAAGGCCGGGTAGGTGACGCCGAGGGCCGGACCGTAGGGGGAGACCTCGCTCCCGACGAAGGTGCCGTCGGTCGGCTGACCCGAGAGGGCGGCATACGGCCGGCCGAGGTGCGCCTCGTGGGCGGCGAGCCCGTCGGCGGCGGCCGACTCGCCGTAGACGCGGGGGCTCGGCGACTCGGGGTAGCGCGAGTAGTAGGAGCGCTCGGCCAGGGCCTGACGGATCTCGTCGAGGACGCCGGCGTGGGCGGCGAGGAGCGGGTGGGCGGGCGTCGTTGCCGGTGCAGTCACGGCTCGATGCTAGTCCCGGCGCCTGACGGCCCCCTCGCCCGACCGGGCTCCCGACCGACCTCCGACGCCCCTCCCAGCGGCCGCAGGGCGACGTCGTCGGGGCAGGATGGGCGCCATGGACACCGACCCGACCCGCACGGACCCGACCCGCACGGACCCGACCAGCCGGCCGTCCACGCTCACCGCGTCGACGCCGGACGAGCTGGGCGAGGCCGCCCCGGCGGAGGAGGCGCCGCCCGTCGCCCCCGTCGCCGTCATCGGCGCCGGCGCCATGGGGGCCGGCATCGCCCAGGTCGCGGCGGCTGCCGGCCACGACGTCAGCCTCGTCGACGCCGCACCGGGTGCGGCCGCCGCATCGCTCGCACGCCTGAGCGAGGGCCTGAGCCGCCTCGTCGCCAGGGGCCGGCTGACGCAGGAGGAGGCGACCGCGATCGAGGGTCGGATCACCCCCGTCGCCTCCATCGACGCGCTCCCCGATTGCGACCTCGTCATCGAGGCCGTCCCCGAGGACCTCGAGCTCAAGCGCCGGCTGTTCGCGGAGCTCGCGCTCGGGCAGCCGTCGACGACGGTCCTCGCAACGAACACGTCGAGCCTCGACATCTCGGCCATCGCCGACGAGGTGACCGACCCCGAGCGGGTCCTCGGCCTGCACTTCTTCAACCCGCCGACGCGCATGCGCCTCGTCGAGGTCGTCCACGGCGAGCTGACGGCGCGCGCCTACGTCGAGTTCGCGACGGGCCTCATGCGGACGTGGGGCAAGACCCCCGTGGTGTGCGCGTCGACGCCGGGGTTCATCGTCAACCGGGTCGCCCGGCCGTTCTACGGGGAGGCGCAGCGGATCGTCGAGGCCGGGGTCGCCGACGCCGCGACGGTCGACTGGATCCTCCGCGAGAAGGGCGGCTTCCCCATGGGCCCGCTCGAGCTGACCGACTTCATCGGCCAGGACGTCAACCTCGCCGTCGGCACGTCGGTGTGGGAGCAGACCGGCCGCGACCCCCGCTACGCCCCGACGGAGCTCCAGCGCAGCCTCGTGGCCCGCGGCCGGCTCGGTCGCAAGTCGGGCTCGGGCATCTACCCGTATGCCGCTGACGGCACTCTCGTGGAGACGCCGCCTGATCTCGGGCTGGCCGAGCGGCTCGTCGGCGGGCCGGTCGCGACGGATCCCCTCGCGCGGACCCTCGCCATGCTCGTCAACGAGGCCGTCGACCTCGTGCGACGTGGCGAGGCGAGCGCCGAGGACGTCGACACGGCGATGGTCCTCGGCACGCGCTACCCGAAGGGTCCGATCGCGTGGGGGCGCGAGATCGGGTTCGACGTCGTCGCCGCGCAGCTCGCCGAGCTCGACGCGGCGTTCCCGGGCGGCCGCTACCGGCCGAGCCCGGCCCTGACCGACGGGAGCATCGCATGAGCGACCAGAACCTCGACGATGACCCCACGGCCGGCATGACGAGCATGGCGGGCAGGGAGAGCATGGCTGACATGGCCGACATGGCCGCGGAGGCGCGCGTCGACCTGTGGGCGGACCCCGCGTCGGGGGTCGCGTTCGCGCGCAGGATGTGGGACGACGACGTGGCCTCCCGGGGCCTCGGCATGGAGGCCGTCGTCCTCGAGCAGGACCACGCGGTCGTGCGGATGCCGGTCCGGCCCGACATGGTCAACGGGCACGACATCTGTCACGGCGGCTTCATCTTCACGCTCGCCGACTCGTGCTTCGCCCTGGCCTGCAACTCGCGAGGCAGGACGACGGTCGCAGCGGGGGCGGACATCGCGTTCACCGCACCCGGCCGGCTCGGGGACGTGCTCGTCGCCGACGCGAGGGTGCGGGCGGCATACGGCCGCAGTGGCATCACCGACGTGACGGTCCGGCGGGAGTCGGACGGCCAGATCATCGCCGAGTTCCGCGGCCGGTCGAGGTCCCTCAAGCACCCCTCCCCCTCCACCCCGTGAACCGAACGCAGCGTTCGTTCTCGAACGCGCTGCTAGAGCACTGAGTGCGAGAACGAACGCTGCGTTCACCCGGCTGGGGTGGGACCCGGGCGGGGGCGGAGCTGTGGGTCGGTCAGCGGCCGGGGCGACGGGTGCCGGCTCGGGTGCCGGCCGAGAAGGCGGCCGCACCGCCCGTGCTGGTCGAGTAGACGGTCGCGGACCCGCCCGAGGCACCCCGACCGGAACCGGCGCGACCAGAACCGCCACGACCCGAACCGCCACGGCCCTGGCCTGCGCCGCGCGTGCCGGCAGCCTGGCCGTCACCGCCGGAGCCGGAACGACCCCGACCCCGTCCGCGGCCACCGTCGCCGGGACCACGACCGTTGTCGGGACCACGACCGGCGTCGGC
>NZ_AWSA01000061.1 GCF_000576595.1 Intrasporangium oryzae NRRL B-24470
CGACACCCCAGCGTCACCCACCGACACCCCACCGCCACGAACCGAACATCCGACCCCTCCCAAAGCCCCGGACGAGGATCGATCGGGTCAGACTGAGTACGCGTACTCAGGCCGGCGGCCACCGTCGCGGGCACACTGGGCGCGCGGGGTTCGGTCCGCGAACGGAGGGGCTCAGGGGTTCCGTCCGCTCACGGATCGGACCCCTGCCGCGCTCTCACCCCACCCGGCGCCCCCCGGCGCACACCCGCCGGGCCCGTTCGCGTCTGTTGCGCCACCCCCGGGAATGCGGAAGCGTTCTGCGTGTTGAACCTGTGCTCGGGGCCCACGCGGTCCCGTGCCTGGACGAGCGCGAGGAGTGTCATGGGAGCCGAGCTCATCCCCATGGTCTTCACCTCCGGGTGGGCCAGCGGCATCAACGCCTACATCGCGATCCTGGTTCTCGGTCTCGCCGACCGGTTCTACCACCTCGCCGAGATCCCCGACGCGCTCGCCCGGACCGACGTGCTCATCGGTGCGAGCGTGCTCTTCGTCATCGAGCTCGTCGCCGACAAGATCCCCTACGTCGACTCCGTCTGGGACTCCGTCCACACCGTCGTGCGACCCGCGGTGGGCGCGACGATCGGCTACCTCTTCGCCCACGACGGCTCGAGCCTCGAGACCGCGATCGCGGTCGGCACCGGCGGCGTCGTCGCCTTCATCTCGCACCTGGTCAAGGCCGGGCTGCGGGCGGCGGTCAACACCTCGCCCGAGCCGGCGAGCAACATCGTCGTCAGCACGAGCGAGGACGTCACCGTCACCGGCGTCATGGTGCTCGCCGTCGCCCACCCGTGGTGGGCCGCGACGATCGCGTTCGTGCTCCTCGCGGCCGGCATCTTCCTCGTCTACAAGCTCGCGGGCCGGATCCGCCGCGTCAAGCGCCGCTACGACGCCTGGGGCGAGCGAATCGGCATCGCCACCCCCTCGAGGCGCCACCAGCCGGACGCCGACCCACCACCGGCCCCCCAGCCACCCGACCGGATCGTCGACCCCGGGGCACCCGGCCCCTGACCGCGCCGCGACCGTATGCCGCTGACCCGGGACGGCGGGAGCGTCCCCGGCGGTCCCGGCGAGGTCACACGCCCGCAGAGCAAGCCCGGCGGCATACGGCCGGAGCCCGCACCGCTCGCGGTGGTGGCGGCATCAGAGGTTGCCGAAGACCTCGAGGGTCGCCGACGAGCGGTTCATCGTGATGAAGTGGATGCCCGGTGCCCCCTCCTCGAGGAGCCGCCTCGACGCCTCGGTCGCGATGGCGAGGCCTTCCTCGCGCACCCCCGCCGGGTCGTCTCCGTGCCGTGCAAGCCGGTCGGTCACCGCCGTCGGCATCGGCTGGCCCGCGAGCTCGGCCATGCGCACGACCTGGCGGGCGTTGGTGATCGGCATGATCGCCGGGACGATCGGGAGGCTCGAGCCGCGCCGGGCGACCTCGTCGCGCAGGCGCAGGTAGTGGTCGACGTCGAAGACCATCTGGGTGATCGCGAACTCGGCCCCGGCCGCCTCCTTGCGCACGAGGGTCTCGGCGTCCTCGGCGAAGCCGTGCGACTCGGGGTGACCGTCGGGAAAGGCTGCGACGCCGACGGTGAAGTCGCCGAGCGTGCGGATGAGCGCGACGAGCTCGTCGGCGTGGTCGAGCCCCTCCGGGTGCCGTGTCCACGGCTGCCCGAGGCCGCCCTGGGGGTCACCACGCAGGGCGAGGATGTTGCGCACCCCGACGGAGGCGTAGTGCCCGACGACATGGCGCAGCTCGGCCACGGAGTGCCCGACGCACGTCAGGTGGGCCATCGGGGTCAGCGAGGTCGCCTCGAGGATCCGCTCGGTGACCCGGACCGTGCGGTCGCGCGTGCCGCCGCCGGCGCCGTACGTGATCGACACGAAGCTCGGCGAGAGCTTCTCGAGCCGCCTGATCGCCTCCCAGAGCTGCGCCTCGGCGGCATCGTCGCGCGGCGGGAAGAACTCGAAGCTGAAGCTCGGGGCGTCGGCCTCGACCATCGCCGGGATGGAGCGGGTGAACCGCTCTGCCCGAACCATCGAGGACGCCGTGCCGTGTGCCATGGGCACCACCCTAAGGCGCGGGTGTCCACCGACGCCGCCCTCATCCGAGGAGCGGTCACGCTCCGCGTAGGCTGACCACCGAACCCGACCCTTGGAGGAGACCTCGTGCACAGGCCGACCGACCTCGACGCCCTGCGTCGGCGGGTCCAGCGGGCGATCGAGGGGCAGATCGCCGGAGCGCGAGAGGCCCTGGCCGAGATCGGCCCGGAGACCGAGCCGCTCGTCGGTGCGGTGTCCGGCCTGCTCACCGGGGGCAAGGGCCTGCGTGCCGGCTTCCTCTACTGGGGCTACCGCGCGGCCGGACGCCCCGACTCGGACGCGCTCGTGCGCCTCGCGGCGAGCATGGAGTTCTTCCAGGCGGCCGCCCTGCTCCACGACGACGTCATGGACCGCAGCGACACCCGCCGCGGTATGCCGTCCGCCCACCGCGCCGTGGCCTCGCTCCACCGGGAGCGTGGCTGGGCCGGTGACGGCGACCGCTTCGGCGAGGGCGCGGCGATCCTCGCCGGAGACCTGTGCCTGACGTGGTGCGACGAGCTCTACGCGTCGTGCGGCCTCCCCGCCGACGAGCTCGCCCGCGGCCGGGTGCTCTTCGACCGGATGCGCACGCAGCTGATGGGCGGCCAGTTCCTCGACCTGCTCGAGTCGGTCCGCGGCTGGGACGGCATGAGCCTCGACGAGCGCGTCGCCTCGGCCCGGACCGTCATCCGCTACAAGAGCGCGAAGTACACGATCGAGCACCCGCTGCTCATCGGCGCCCTCGTCGGCGGGGTGGCGCCGGATGACCTCGCGCCGCTGTCCGACTACGGCCTCGCGCTCGGCGAGGCGTTCCAGCTCCGCGACGACCTGCTCGGCGTCTTCGGCGACCCCGAGGCCACGGGCAAGCCGGCCGGCGACGACCTGCGTGAGGGCAAGCGCACCGTCCTGCTCGCGCACGCGCTCGACGCGGCCTCACCCGAGGACCGAACCACCGTCGAGTCGCTCCTCGGGCGCGACGACCTCGACGAGTCGGGCGTCGTCGCGATACGCGAGGTCCTCACCCGGACCGGCGCGGTCGACCGGGTGGAGTCGCTCATCGCAGACCTCGCCGAAGAGGCCCACGAGGCGCTGGCCCTCGCTGCCGGGACGGGGCGCCTCGATGCCGACGCGCTCGGCGTCCTCGACGGGCTCATCGCGGTCTCGACGGCTCGCCACGCCTGACGCCCCCTCTCACCTCCCGGGTTCGAGGGTGAGGCTCAGAAGGCGAGCTCCTGGGCTCGGCGCCGGACCTCGGTCTTGTGACCGGCGCGGATCGCGTCGATCGGCGCGCCCTCGACCGGTAGGGTCGCATCCGGGGTGAAGAGCCACTCGAGGATGGCGCGGTCGTCCATCCCCCCGTCGGCCAGGACGGTGAAGGTCCCCTTGAGCTCGGGGCGGGGGCCGTCCTCCTCGAAGAACTTGGCGGGGACGGCCACGACCCTGCGCTCGCCGATCCGGGCGCTGAGGACCTCGCGGTCGGCGATGAGCCGGCGCACCTGGGAGAGCGGAACGGCGAGTCGCTCGGCGATGTCGGGCACGGTCAGCCACTCCCCGACCAGGGTCTCGAGATCGGCGCCGGCGAGGTCGGCGGGGGCTGCGTCGTTGTCGGTCACGCGAGAAAGTCTGCCACCCCGACGAGCGCCACCCGGCACGGAGACCCCGCTGGGCGGCATACGTCGCCCGTATGCCGCCCAGCCGGGCCTACGGGTGACGCGCAGGCTCGGCCCGGGGCCGGTCCGGGCGAACTACACCACTGTCATTTCGTTTTGGCGGTTAACTATGAACCAGGGTCACAGCGGCCACATGCTTCACAGTGGTCACGTCAGCACCAGTCGACCCCTTCCGACGCCCTCGCCCGGACCGACCGGGCACCGGGCCTGAGGAAAGGACGCACATGCCGTTCGCCGACTCAACCGCAGTCACCCCGCCCGCGCACGTGCTCTTCGCCCCGAAAGCCGTGACGTGGCGTTCGGTCACCGTGAGGCCCGGCGACACGGTCTGGGACCTCGCCATCGCCCACCACACGACGCCGGAGGCGCTGGTGGCGCGCAACCGCCTCCCCCTGGGCGGAAGCCTCGTCCGCCCCGGCCAGACGCTCCTCGTCCCGGTCCCGGGGCCGGCCGCCAGCACCGCGCCGAGGCCCACGAAGGCCACCGCGGCGACCGCGAAGCCGATGAAGAAGCCCGCGCCGGGCCGCACCTCGACGCCCCGACCCCGCGCGGGAGGCGGACGCATCCACGTCGTCGTCGAGGGCGACACGATGTTCGGGATCGCCGCCCGCTACCACGTCAGCCTGACGAAGCTCCTCGCCGCCAACCGCCTGCCGAACCCCGCGCGCATCGACGTCGGAGCGCGCATCGTCATCCCGGTGGCCGTCGCCGCGACGCCCAAGCCCACGCCGTCGACGAGGCCGCAGCCGACGAGCGAGAACAGCTTCGCCGGCTACACGTACTCCGACGCGACGGTCGCCGCGGCCAGGGCGTCACGCGCCCGGCTCGCCCGCGCCGATGTCCCGAGCCGCACCCAGATCGCTGCGATGATCCGCGCCACGGCGACCCGCCATGGGGTCGACCCGCACCTCGCCCTCGCCCTCGGGTGGCAGGAGTCGGGCTGGAACCAGCGTGCCGTCTCCGTCGCCAACGCCATCGGCACGATGCAGGTCATGCCGGTCTCGGGCACGTGGGCCTCCCAGCTCGCCGGACGCACGCTCGACCTCTATGACGCCCAGGACAACATCACCGCCGGCGTCGTCCTCCTGCGAGCCCTGCAGTCCGCCGCAGACTCCCGCGAGCAGGCCGTCGCCGGCTACTACCAGGGCCTGCACTCGGTGCGGACCCGGGGGATGTTCGAGGACACGAAGCGCTACGTCGCGACGGTCCTCGCCTTCTCCGAGCGGATGTGAGGGACGCCCCGCCACGGACAGGTGGCGGGTCCCGGCCGAATTGTTCCGTAAACTTCCCTCGTGACGTCCAGCGTGGCGGACTCTCTCGTCGGTCGGGTGATCGACGGCAGGTACCGCATCATCTCCCACCTCGCCGACGGAGGCATGGCCTCGGTCTATGTGGCGATGGACGCACGGCTCCAGCGTGAGGTCGCCCTCAAGATCATGCGGCCGGGGCTGGCCGCAGACGACGTCTTCGTCGAGCGCTTCCGCAGCGAGGCGCGATCCGCGGCCCGGCTCAGTCACCCCAACGTCGTCGCCGTCTACGACCAGGGCGAGGACTCCGGCGACGTCTTCCTCGCGATGGAGCTCGTCGAGGGCAAGACCCTGCGCGACGTCATCCACGAGGAGGCGCCGCTGACGGCACGCGAGTCGCTCGCCATCCTCGAGCCGATCCTCGAGGCGCTCGAGGCGGCACACATGTCCGGCATCATCCATCGGGACGTCAAGCCGGAGAACGTCATCGTCCGACGCGACGGCGAGGTGAAGGTCGCCGACTTCGGGCTGGCCCGGGCCATCACCAACCAGGCCGCGACGAGCCAGACGGGGGTCCTGCTCGGCACGGTGTCCTACCTCTCCCCCGAGCAGGTCGAGCGCGGCACCGCCGACCCGCGCAGCGACGTGTATGCCGCTGGGCTCCTTCTCTTCGAGATGCTGACGGGGCACAAGGCCGTCACCGGCGACACGCCGATCCAGATTGCCTACAAGCACGTGCACGGGTCCATCCCCGCCCCCTCGTCCGTGGTCCCCGGTGTGCCCCCCGCGCTCGATGCCCTCACGGCCACGGCCACGGCCGTCGAGCCGGCCGAACGGTACGGCTCTGCCGCGGCCTTCGTCGTCGGGTTGCGGGCCGTGCGGCGCGCTCTCACCCCGGACGAGCTCGACCGGCGCGGCGTGCCCGTCACCGTCGTCACCCCACCCTTCGCCGAGCACGCCCCGTCGGGGGGCAGCGAGACCCAGGCCTTCCAACGGGTGACCTCGGACGCTGCCGACGGGCCCGACGGCTCGTTCGACCTGTTCGAGTCGTTCGACGCGATGGACCCGACCGATGCGACGGAGCTTAACGAGCCGGCTCGCGCCGCGGGCGTCCGGCCGGTCCTCTCCGGCCGACCGGTCCACGACGACCCCCCGGAGTACCAACGGACCACGGCCCTCCCACTGCGGCGACAGCCCCAGCCCGGCCGCCGTCCCCGGCCGTGGTGGCTGGTCGCGGCGGTCGCGACCCTGCTCGTCGCGGGCGCGACGTGGTGGTTCACGGCGGGCCCCGGTGGCACCACCGTGGTTCCCGGTGTCGTCAACCAGACGCTCGCCGTGGCGTCCAAGGCCGTCGAGCAGGCCTCGCTGCGCGCCGACTCGAGAGAGGCGTTCTCGGAGCAGGTTCCCAAGGGCAAGGTCATGTCGGCCCAGCCCGCGGCCGGGACCGAGGTGACGAAGGACTCGACCGTCGAGCTCGTCGTCTCCAAGGGCCCCGAGCGCTACGTCGTCCCCAAGCTGGTCGGCACCAACGCCGACGCCGCCTCGGCCACCCTGTCGTCCCTGACGCTCAGCCTCGGCGACGTCAAGCAGGCGTGGAGCGAGACCGTCCCCGCCGGAACCGTCATCAGCCAGAAGCCCGCTCCGCAGACCTCCGTCAAGCGCGGCACACAGGTCGCCCTCGTCGTCTCCAAGGGGCGCGAGCCGATCCCCGTCCCCAACGTCAAGGGCGCCACCGTCGACGCGGCCACGGCCGCGATCAAGGGGGCCGGCCTCACCGTCGCGCGCGCCGCAGACGTCGACAGCGACACGGTGCCCGCCGGGCAGGTCATCTCCCAGACGCCGGACCAGGGCACCCTCTTCCGCGGCGGCACGGTCACGATCGTCGTGTCCAAGGGACCGCCCGTGGTGCAGGTCCCCAACGTCGTCGGCAGCCCGGTCTCCCAGGCGGAGAAGGCCCTCACCGACCTCGGCTTCGTCGTCCAGAAGGACTACCCGTTCGGCAAGCTCCTCGACATCGTGCGGGTCCAGAGCATCCCCGCCGGGCAGCCCGCGCCCCGCGGCACCACCATCGTCCTCACGATCGTCTGACCCCCGCGATGGACACCGCGGCGCAGTCGCGCCTGGCGACGCTTGCCCTCGTCGCGCTCACGGCGGTGTGGGGCTCCACGTTCTTCCTCATCCATGACCTCGTCGAGCACGTCCCGCCCGTTGACTTCCTGGCGGTTCGTTTCGCGATAGCGAGCGTCATCATGGTCGCGCTCTTCTGGCGGCCCCTGCGTGCCCTGAGCCGCCGGCAGGTCAGCCTCGGGATCGGACTCGGCGCCCTCTACGGCCTCGCGCAGATCTTCCAGACGGTGGGCCTGTCCACCACGCCCGCCTCGGTCTCCGGCTTCATCACCGGGACCTACGTCGTGCTCACCCCGGTCTTCACCGCGGTCCTGCTGCGCGAGAAGGTCGCCGCCTCGACGTGGGCAGCGGTCGGCCTCGCCACCGGAGGCCTCGCGCTGCTCTCCCTCAACGGGTTCTCCGTCGGTGCCGGGGAGGCGATCACCCTCCTGTCGGCCGTCTTCTACGCCCTGCACATCGTCGGGCTGGGGCGCTACAGCGCGACCGAGATCGCCACCGGCCTGTCCGTCGTGCAGATGCTCGTCATCGCCGCGATCACCGGGGTGGGCGCACTGCCGGGTGGGGTCGTCCTGCCGAGCACGCCGGGGCAGTGGGCCTCGGTCCTCTACATGGTCGTCTTCGCGAGCGTCCTCGCCCTCCTCGTCCAGACATGGGCCCAGGCCCACCTCTCGGCGACCCGGGCTGCGATCGTCATGACCGTCGAGCCGGTCTTCGCGGCCTTCTTCGCCGTATCGCTGGGTGACGAGACGCTGACCTGGCGCATGGTCGTCGGCGGCGCCCTCGTGCTCACCGCGATGTATGCCGTCGAGCTCCTCGCGCGCCGACGCCCGGACGAGCTGCCGGCCGAGGTCCTCCACCACGAGCTCTGACCCTCCGACCCACTCCCACTCCCGCGCCCCCGCTCCCCACTTCCCCGTCCCCAGCGATGTGAACGCCGCGTTCGTTCTCGAAAGCGGTGGCACAACACGGTGTTCAGCACCGAACGCCGCGTTCGGTTGCCGAACACGTGGGTGCACCGGAGCGTTCGGCAACGAGCACCGCGTTCAGGCACCGGCACGGTGATCGCGAGCGAACGACTCGTTCAGTTGACCTGGGCCGGGCTCGGCGGGGGTCGGTGGGACGACCGACCGGTCAGGCGGGAGTCGGCGGCCCGGAACGGAGCAGTTCGGTCAGGACGTCGATGGCCACACCTGTGGCCGCATCGTCGACGTCGAGGTGCCAGACGAGGCGCACGGAACCCGGCCCGACGGCATACGTCCGCACCCCGCGAGCGAGAGCCGCCTCGACGAAGGCGGGTGCCGCCCAGCCGGCGGCGGCCACGTCGACGATCACGATGTTGGTCTCGACGGTCGCGAGCTCGACGGCTCCCGGCCTCGCTTCGGCGAGCGCCTCGGCCGCCCTGCGCGCCCGCGCGTGGTCGTCGGCGAGCCGCTCGACGTGGTGGTCGAGGGCCCAGAGGCCCGCGGCCGCGAGGATCCCGGCCTGGCGCATCCCGCCGCCGAAGCGCTTGCGCCAGATCCGCGACTCGGCCATCTGGTCGCTCGACCCGACGAGGACGCTGCCGACCGGGGCACCGAGGCCCTTGCTGAGGCACAGCGACACGGTGTCGAACTCGTGCCCGTAGTCGGCGAGCGGCACCCCGGTCGCGACATGCGCGTTGACGAGGCGCGCACCGTCGAGGTGCATGGCGACGCCGCGCTCACGAGTGATGGCTCGGGCGCGACGGATCTCCTCGAGCGACTGGACCGTGCCGCCGCCGAAGTTGTGGGTGTTCTCGACGACGACGAGGGCCGTGCAGACCTGGTACGGGCCGACGCCGGTGATCATGAGCGAGGCCGCGTCGTCGGCGCGGAAGCGACCGCGCTCCGACACCCACGTGCGCGACGAGATGCCGGACAGGACGGCCGCCGCCCCGAGCTCGGCGCGCACGACGTGGGCGAGCGAGTCGCCCACGAGCTCCTCCCCCGGCCGGACGTGCAGGCGCACGCCGAGCTGGTTGGCCATCGAGCCCGACGGCGTGAAGAGGGCGGCCTCGTGCCCGAGCAGGTCGGCGACGCGCTCCTCGAGGGCCCGCAGGGTGGGGTCCTCGCCGAAGACGTCGTCGCCGACCTCGGCGCTCGCCATCGCGGCGCGCATGCCATCGGTGGGACGGGTCAGCGTGTCGCTGAGCAGGTCGGCACGCAGCGCGGGCGAGCCCACCTCAGGCCTGGCCGAGCATCTCGGCGACGAGGAAGGCGAGCTCGAGCGACTGCTGGTGGTTGAGGCGCGGGTCGCACACCGACTCGTAGCGCTTCTCGAGGTCGGCGTCGTTGATCCGCTCGGCACCGCCGAGGCACTCGGTGACGTCGTTGCCCGTCAGCTCGACGTGGATGCCGCCGGGGACGGTCCCGAGCGAGCGGTGCACCTCGAAGAAGCCGCGGACCTCGTCGACGATGTCGTCGAAGTCTCGCGTCTTGTAGCCGGTCGAGGACTCGAACGTGTTGCCGTGCATCGGGTCGCAGATCCACGTGACCGTCGCTCCGGACGCCGTCACCTTGTCGACGATGGGTGGCAGGGCCTCGCGGATCGTGCCCGCACCCATCCGCGTGATGAAGGTCAGACGACCGGGCGTGCGGTCGGGGTCGACCTTGTCGATGAGGCGCAGGACCTCGTCGATGTCGGCCTTGGGCCCGAGCTTGACGCCGATCGGGTTGCTGATCCGGGAGACGAAGTCGACGTGGGCACCGTCGAGCTGGCGCGTGCGCTCGCCCACCCAGACGAAGTGGCTGGACGTGTCGTAGAGCCGGCCGGAGCGGGAGTCGATGCGCGTCAGCGGGCGCTCGTAGTCGAGCAGGAGCGCCTCGTGGGCGGCGTAGAACTCGACGGTGCGCATCGCGTCGAAGTCGGCACCACAGGCGGCCATGAAGCGCATGGCCTTGTCGATGTCCTTGGCGATCTTCTCGTAGCGCTGGTTGGCCGCGTTGGCGACGAACCCGCGGTTCCAGTCGTGGACGTGCCGCAGGTCGGCGAAGCCACCCGTCGTGAAGGCGCGCACGAGGTTGAGGGTGGCCGAGCTCGCGTGGTAGGCGCGGACGAGGCGGTGCGGGTCGGGGGTCCGGGCCGTCTCGTGGAAGGCGAAGTCGTTGACCATGTCGCCGCGGAAGGCCGGAAGGGTGACACCCTCCCGTGTCTCGACGCTCGACGAGCGGGGCTTGGCGTACTGCCCAGCCATCCGACCCACCTTGATGACCGGCTTGGACGCGCCGTAGGTCAGGACGGCAGCCATCTGCAGGATGGTCTTGATGCGATCGCGGATGTTGTCGGCCGTCGCGGACGCGAAGGTCTCGGCGCAGTCGCCACCCTGGAGGACGAACGCCTCTCCGACGGCGGCCGCCGCCATCCGTTCGGTCAGGAGGTCGCACTCGCCGGCGAAGACGAGCGGAGGATACGACGCGAGCGTCTCGATCGCCTCGGCCAGGGCTGCGGTGTCCGGCCAGCTCGGTTGCTGGGCGGCTTCGAGCTCGGTGGCGGCCGCCGTGAGGGCGGCGAGGGCCTCGGACCCGTCGACCGGGTCGAGACCGACATCGGAGGTGGCGGTGCTCGTGTTCACCACCCAAGAGTAGACGCCGGGGGTCGGGCCACCGTCCCGGGTCCGCATCCCGAACAGCCGTCGGCTCACCGCGACCGACGAGGTCGTATGCCGCCCGGCCCGTTCGCGTCGGGGCGCCCGGCGGCATACGGGCTGGGTGTCGCCACCGGGTCGATGCCGCGCTCGAGGGCGTAACGCACGAGCTCGGCGCGGTTGTGCAGGTGGAGCTTGCCGAGGACGTTCTGCACGTGGTTCTGGACCGTGCGGTGCGAGATGAAGAGCGCGGCTGCGATCTCCTTGTAGCCCATGCCCGTCGCGACGTATCTGAGGATCTCGGTCTCCCGCTGGGTGAGTTCCGGGACCTCGGGGCCGGCGTCGCGCGCGCGGACCCGCCGGAACTCGCCGAGGACAAGACCGGCCAGCCCGGCGGTGAAGACGGGGCGGCCGGCGGCGGTGTCCCGCACCGCGTCGAGGAACTCCCCGCGCCCAGCCGACTTGACGAGGTATCCGAGCGCGCCCGCCTTGACGGCCGCGAGCACGTCCGCGTCATGGCCACTGGCCGAGAGGATGAGGACCCGGGTCGGGACGGCGGCCGCGGTGAGGGCGGCGCACACGTCGGGGCCGGTCAGACCGGGAAGGTGGAGGTCGAGGACGAGGACGTCGGGCCGCGTGGCGATGGTCCGCGCGACGGCGGACGGGCCGTCAGCCGCCGTCGCGACGACCTCGAATCCTGCCTCGTCGAGGTCGCGTGCCACGGCATCGCGCCACATCGGGTGGTCGTCGGCCACGGCGACGCGAACGACCCGAACAGCCTGGGCGCCCGAGCCGGGACGGCCGTCACGTGCGTCGGCGCTGGTCATGAGCGCCGCTTGGCGGGGAGGCGCAGCTCGACGGTCGTGCCCCCGCCCGGGCCGGCGGTGACCTGCGCGGTCCCGCCGAGGTCGGCGAGACGGCCCCGGATGCTGGACGCGACACCGAGCCGTCCCTCGGCGGCGGCCTCCTCGAGACGCCCGGTGGGAACGCCCCTGCCGCTGTCGCGGACCGTGACGGTCACCGCGGCGCCGTCGTCGTCGAGCAGGACCCAGGCGCGCGCACCGTCGCCTGCGTGCCGATGGACGTTGTCCAGGGCCGCCTCTACGGCGCTGACGAGCTCGTCGGCGACCCGGTGCGTGAGCCGGATCGGGTCGGCGGGGGTCACGAGCTGCACCGACTCGCTCGCGACGTGGCGCAAGGACGACCGCAAGTCGGTCTCGCCGCCGATGGCCCGCTCGACCTCGGCGAGGTCGGGCTCGCTGACGAGGGCCCGCAGGATGCGCTCCTGCTCCCCCGCCATCGCCCCGAGCGTGGCGGCCTCTCCCCCGAGGTCGGTCCCCCGGCGGTGGATGAAGGCGAGCGTCTGGAGGACGCCGTCGTGGACAGTCCGGGCCAGCCGGTCCCGCTCGGCCCGGGCGGCGGCAAGGCGCATCGCCTCGGCGTGTGCCGCGTGGCTCGATCGGGCGAGGTCGACGCAGTAGCCGATGCAGCCGCCGAGGAGCAGCCCGAAGATCGAGTTGCTCACGGTGTTGGCCGTCGGATGGACGACCTCGACGAAGGAGCTCGCGGCGACGACGGCCGCAGCCGCGAGGCCGCCGCGCCATCCGCGCAGGATCGCGAACCCGACGATGGCGGCCGTCGGCCAGATCGACGGGATCGTCTTGGCCCCGGCGGTGATGACCCAGTCGTGGTCGACAAGGCGCGTGGCGAGGACCGCGCCGCAGCCGATGGCCAGCTCGGCGGCATACGCGCGCACCGTGCGCAGGGGACGCACCGTCTGGGCGACCGTCCACGCGGCCACGACGGCGAGGACGAGGATCGCGCCGGGCAGGTGTGCCACCTCGGCGTTGCGCAACCACACCGACCAGGCCGCGTAGCAGAGTGCGAGGCACCGGAAGACGTCGACGGCCCGCCACAGCCCGCGGACGACGACGTGCTCGTCGCCCACGAGCAGATCACTCGTGGAGCGCATGGGTCAGGACGCGGCCCCGACGTCGCCCGACGGGTCGTCGCGACGGGCTCGCGCCGCCCGCCGGACCCGACCCTTCTTCTCGGCCGCGGCCGGCTCCCCGGTCGCGGGCGGCTCGTCGGCCCCGGCCGGCTCGTCGGCCCCGGCCGGCTGGTCCGCCTCGGCCGGTATCTCGAGTACGGCGGGGTCCGCGGCCGTCGCCGACTTCGCCTCCGACGCGGGCGGCTCAGCCACCGTGGGGCCCTCGCCGGGAACCTTGCCCTCGGCCGCATCGAGAGCGGCCTCGAGCTCGGCGTCGGCGGCACCCGGCCTGGCGGCCTCCTGGAGCTCACGGCGCTTGGCGCGGGCCGCCGCCACGAGCCGGTCCTTCATCGAGGACGCGTACATGTCGACGTACTCCTGCCCCGACAGGAGCATCAGCTCGTACATGACCTCGTCGGTGATCGAGCGCAGGACGAACCGGTCGTCCTCCATCCCCTCGTAGCGCGAGAAGTCGAGCGGCTTGCCGACGCGCACACCGATGCGCATGATCCGCGGGATGACCTTCCCCGTCGGCTGGGCCTTGTCGGTGCCGATCATCGCGACGGGGATGACCGGGACCCGGGCCTCGAGGGCCATCCGGGCGACACCGGTCCGCCCGCGGTAGAGGCGACCGTCCGGCGAGCGGGTGCCCTCGGGGTAGATCCCGAGCAGCTCGCCGCGGCGCAGGACCTTCAGGCCGGAGTTGAGCGCGGCGTTGCTCGCCTTGCCGCCCGAGCGGTCGACGGGCAGCTGCCCGACCCCTTTGAAGAAGGCCGCCGTGAGGCGGCCCTTGATCCCGCGACCAGTGAAGTAGTCGCTCTTGGCGAGGAAGGTGACCCGCCGGGGCACGAGGAGCGGCAGGAAGATCGAGTCGGAGAACGACAGGTGGTTGGAGGCGAAGATCGCGCCTCCCTCTTCGGGGATGTTCTCCTCGCCCTCGACCCACGGCCGGAAGAGCAGCTTGAGGATCGGGCCGAGCACGATCGTCTTGAGAACCCAGTAGAACAACCGCGTCCACCTCCAACTCTGACGCGAGCACTCTACGACACTCGCGCTGGTGGAGCGCCGCATGCGAGGATCAGCAGGTCGTCTCGCGTCGTTGCCAGGAGTCCCCATCGTGCCCGTCCACCCGGAGGCCGTGCCCATCTTCCACGAGGGTGATCGGACCGCCGTGCTCCTCGTCCACGGGTTCACCGGCTCGCCCAAGTCGCTGCGCCCGTGGGCCGAGGACCTTCACGCCCGCGGCCACACCGTCTCGGTCCCGCGCCTTCCCGGTCACGGCACGCACTGGCGGGAGATGAACCGGACGACCTGGGCCGAGTGGTACGCCGAGGCCGAGCGCGAGCTCGAGCGCCTGCGCGACCGGTCCGACCACGTCGTCGTCGGAGGCCTGTCGATGGGCGGTGCGATCGCCCTGCGTCTGGCCGAGCTGCGTGGCGACCTCGTCGACGGGATCGTCCTCGTCAACCCGGTGGTCGGGATCGACGACGTGCGGCTGCGCGCGCTGCCCGTCCTCAAGCACGTCGTCGCCGGGTTCCCCGGGATCTCCAACGACATCAAGAAGCCCGGCCAGGACGAGTGCGCCTACGACCGGGTGCCGCTCAAGGCCCTGCACAGCCAGGTGGGCGGCTGGGCCGAGGTCGTCGCCGACCTCGGCCGCGTCCACCAGCCGCTGCTCCTCTTCCGCTCCCGCGTCGACCACGTCGTTCCCGCCAGCAGCTCCGCGCGCGTGCTCGAGCGCGTGTCGAGCGCCGACACCACCGAGGTCGTCCTCGAGGACAGCTTCCACGTGGCCACCCTCGACAACGACGCCCCGGCGATCTTCGCCGAGACCGCCGACTTCCTCCGGCGCATCACCAAGGAGTCCGAGTGAACGACCCCGACCTCGACGCCGAGTTCGCACGGATCATCGCGGGCTGGGACAACGAGGCGCCCGATCCCACCCCTGCCGCGCGCCCGAAGGGCGAAGACGAGGGTGCAGGCGGGAGTGCCGGCGAGGGCGCTGGCGAGGGTCCCGCTGTGGGGGCCGCGGGAGGCCCTGAGGCGGCGGACGGGGCGCAGGCCGAGCGGCACTCCGAGCCGGGAGCTCCCGCGCAGCCGTCGCCCCCTGCGGCCGGCGAGCCGCACGACGCCGGCTCGCACCGGACCGGTGGCAACCCGGCCGCCGAGGCAGGCACCCCCGACACGCTCGGACTGCCCATCGCGCCCTCCGCCGGACACGTGTGGCGCGGCTCCGAGCCGGCTCGCGACGACGTCGACGACCTGCTCGACGCGGTCGACCCCGACGAGGAGCACTTCGTCCCCCCGAGCGACCCTGACCTGCCGAGCGCCGAGGACGACCCGATGTTCTGGGCGATCGTCGTCGGCCTCGCCGGCGGGCCGCTCCTGCTGCTCTACCTCCTCTTCTTCGACCGCGACGGCAGCCCGTGGTGGGTCGTCACCGGCCTGGCGATGATCGTCGTCGGGTTCGTCCTGCTCGTCCTGCGCGGGGGCACCGAGCGCGACCCCTCCGACGACGGGACGCGCGTCTGATCCGGAGACGCGTCACGAGCGGCCGTATGCCGCCCTGCCGCCCTCCTGAGGCGCCGTGACGAGGTCGACCCAGACCGGTCGATGGTCCGAGGCTGCGACGAGGTCCTCCTCCGCGAGGGCCACCGCCGTTGCCGGCCGGACCTCGAGCCCCGGGCCGGCGAAGATGACGTCGAGGACCTGGTCGGGGGACGACGCCGGGAAGGTCGGGACGGCCTCCGAGACGACACGGCAGCGCTCCGCGATGAGGCGGTGTCCGCGGCCGTCGCTGCCTTCGTTGAGGTCGCCGGCCACGACCGACCGGTCACCCAGCGCCGCCACGATATCGCGCGCGTGACGCTCCCGCTCGTCCGCCCGGAGACTGAGGTGGATGCTCGCGACGGAGACCGGCACCGAGCCGGGGAGCGAGACGTCGGCTGCGGCATACCCCCTGGTCCGGTCGGGGAAGCGCACCCCGAGCCGATGGCGGGACGCCGAGTGCACGGTGACCCGGGGCGACGTGAGGATCGCCGTGCCTCCGGTGCCGCGCCTGCCACCGGACCACCACAGCCGGCACGCCCGGGCGAAGGCGGGCAGCCGCAGCTCCGTCGTCAGCCGACGCGGGACCTCCTGGAGGCAGAGGACGTCGGGATCGACGGCCCGGACGACCCGCGCGGCGGCCGCCACGTCATCGAGGAAGTCGCGGACGTTGTAGCTCATGACCCGCATGGCCGGACCGGTCCGGCGCGGGTCGGGTGTCATCGCCCCGTGCGTGCCAGCTCGGCGGCCCCGATGAGGCCCGCGTCGGCACCGAGCACGGCCCGGACGATGGCTGCCTCCGGGCGGTAGCCGCGGCCGGCGAGCTGGCGCTTGAACGCCTCGCGAGCCGGCCCGATGAGCATCTCGTCGGCGGCACTCACTCCTCCGCCGACGACGAAGAGCCCCGGGTCGAACGCGGCCGCGAGGTTGGCCATGCCGACACCGAGCCACGTGCCGATGTCCGCGAGCAGCTCACGGGCCATCGCGTCACCGTCGCGGGCCGCCTCGGTGATGATGGGACCGGTCAACGCGTTGGGGTCGCCGCCCAGCCTCGTGAGCAGGTCTGCGACGACGGGCGACCCGGCCTCGATGAGGGCGCGCGCCTCCCGCACGAGGGCGTTTCCGCTGGCGTACTGCTCCCAGCAGCCCCGGTTGCCGCACTCGCAGCGGATCCCGCCGGGCACCATCTGCATGTGACCGAACTCGCCGGCGATGCCGTGCCGGCCACGCTGCACCGCACCGTCGATGATGAGGGCCCCGCCGATCCCCGTCCCGAGGGTGATGACGACGACGTGAGACTCCCCCCGGGCTGCCCCGAAGGTGGCCTCCGCCCAGGCCGCGGCGTTGGCGTCGTTGTCGACCGTGATCGGCAGGTCGATGCGCTGGGAGAGGGCCTCGCGGAGCGGTTCGTTGCGCCACGACAAGTGGGGGGCGAAGACGACCGTCGCCCGGTCCTCGGCGACGAAACCCGCGGCGCCGATCCCGACCGCGACGATGTCGGCAGGGTCGACGAGCCCGAGCAGCTTCTCCACCGACTCGACGATCGTGTCCTCGACGACCGACGGGGAGGTCGAACGGTGCGGGGTGTCGCGGCGAGTGCGGTGGATGACGACACCCGCCTCGTCCACGACGCCCCCGGCGACCTTCGTTCCGCCGATGTCGATGCCGATCGCGAGCCTCCGGGTCACGACGTCCCTCCCTCACCGGTCGGCGGGCGGGTCGGGGCTCCGGCCGACGGGGCGGCATGGGAGTCTCCGCCCGGTGGCGACGATGGGGGTCCCGCCTCGGCGCGCTCGCGCTGGGCCGCGGCCAGGTCGCGCAGGGCGCTCGCCGCGAAGAGTGCGACGTCGGCGACCCGTTCGATGGTCTCGGGGCTGACCTTCTGGACGAACGAGATCAGCTGGCACACCGGACAGATGCGGCAGGCCTGCGGGGCCTGGCCGCCGCACGTGCACTCGTGCGTGCCGCCGGCCTCGTGGCCGACCCCGTCCTCGTGACTCCCGGACCGGGCGCCGCCCGACGACGTCCTCCCGCGCCCGGTGTCCCCCTCGCCGCTGGTAGCCCACGGGCCGCGCGCGGCGAGGAGGTCGACGAGGAGCGCCGCCTCCTCGGCGACGGTCCGCGGTGGGGCCGGGTCGTGGTCAGCCGTGGTCGTGTCGTCGGTCATCCGGTCATGCCTCGGATCGCTCTGCCCTTCAGTGGGTTCCACGTGTCGGCTCAGGCCTCGACACGCTTCTTGAGCTCCTTGAGAGCCGTGTCGACGATGACCTTCTCGGCCTTGCGCTTCAGCAGGCCGATCATCGGGATCTTGACGTCGACCGCCAGGCGGTAGGTCACCCTCGTGCCGCCGCCCTCGGCGGCGAGCGTGTAGGAGCCGGTCATGGCCTTGAGCACGGTGGCGGATACGAGCGACCACGACACGACACCCGTGCCGTCCTCGACGACGTCCCAGTCGTAGTCGAGGACGTAGGTGTCCTTGATCGCGCCGGCGTCGAGCGTGAACTGCACCTGGTCGGCCCAGCCGTCTCCGTCCTCGGCGAGCACCGTCACGTCCTTCACCTCGGCAGCCCACTCGGGATACGCCTCGAAGTCGGCGATGACGTCGAGGACGACTCCCGGGGCAGCGTCGATGACGATGGAGGACTCGGTGCGATCGGCCATGCGCCGAAGGCTATCGCTTCCGACCAGCGGCTTCACGACCTCCGGACGCGCGGCGAGGCGGCGCGGATCGGCCCACGGATGGTCGGGCGACGGGCCGGGATGGCACACGTCACACACGCCGGAGGCCCGTCACCGCCGCGGCGGTTGCCTTCGCGCCCGCGCCAGGTGGGAGGATGAACGGGCGTCTCCGCAAGGGCCCACAGCTTGCCTCGCTCGGGCCAGCCGTCCGTGGGTGCCGCCATGCGAATCCCCGCCGATCGGTATGGTGCAGCCTCCAACCCGTCCCGCCACAGGAGTGACAGTGAAGGACAACGTCGTTCCCCCGATCGCCCCGGTCACGACCGAGGGGAGCCTCGCCGACCTCCCGGTGCGCAACGCCGCCGAGGCGTCCGGTGAGACCGCCTTCTCCCGCAAGACGGCCTCCGGTTCGTGGAACCACGTCTCCTGGGCCGAGTTCGCGACCGACGTCGCCGCGGTGGCCAAGGGCCTCATCGCGGCCGGCATCCGGCCCGGGGACCGGATCGGCCTCATGTCCCGGACGCGCTACGAGTGGACCCTCGTCGACTTCGCGACGTGGAGCGCGGGGGCCATCGTCGTGCCGATCTACGAGACGTCCTCGGCCGAGCAGGTCGAGTGGATCCTGTCCAACTCCGGCGCGAGAGCCGTGTTCGTCGAGAACGACCAGCACCGCGCGACGGTCGACGAGGCCAGGGCGGACCTCTCCGACCTGACGCACGTGTTCGAGATCGAGGCGGGCGTGCTCGACACCCTGCGCGAGCAAGGGGCCTCCGTCGCCGACGCCGAGGTCGAGGCCCGGCGCGACGGGCTCGACCGCACGTCGGTCGCGACGATCATCTACACCTCTGGCACGACCGGGCGCCCCAAGGGCTGCCAGCTGACCCATGGCAACTTCCTCGACCTGGCCGAGAACGCCATCCAGAAGCTCGGGCCCGTCATCCTCTCCGACAACGCAGCCACCCTCCTCTTCCTGCCGCTCGCCCATGTCTTCGCACGGTTCATCGAAGTCTTGTGCGTGGCCGGCCGCGCGCGGATGGGCCACTCGTCCGACATCAAGACGCTCCTCGACGACTTCGCGACGTTCAAGCCGACGTTCATCCTGGCGGTGCCGCGCGTCTTCGAGAAGATCTTCAACTCCTCCGAGGCCAAGGCGTCCTCGGAGGGCAAGGGCAAGATCTTCCTGCGTGCCGCGACGGTCGCGATCGCCTACAGCGAGGCACTCGACACCGGCGGTCCCGGTCTGCTGCTCCGCCTTCAGCACGCCGTCTTCGACCGCCTCGTCTACAGCAAGCTGCGCGCCGCGATGGGAGGCCGGGTCCGCTACGCCGTCTCCGGCGGCGCTCCACTCGGGACGCGACTCGGTCACTTCTACCGGGGCATCGGCGTCCTCATCCTCGAGGGCTACGGCCTGACCGAGACGACCGCCCCGGTCGCGGTCAACACCCCCGACAAGGTCAAGATCGGCACGGTCGGCTACCCGCTGCCCGGTACCGGCGTGCGCATCGCCGACGACGGCGAGATCCTCCTCAAGGGCGTCGGGATCTTCACCGGGTACTTCGGCAACCCCGAGGCGACAGCCGAGGCGATCGTGGACGGCTGGTTCCACACCGGTGACATCGGCGACCTCGACGAGGACGGCTACCTCCGGATCACGGGTCGCAAGAAGGAGATCCTCGTGACGGCGGGGGGCAAGAACGTCGCGCCCGCGGTGCTCGAGGACCGGCTCCGCGCCCACCCGCTCGTCTCGCAGTGCATCGTCGTCGGCGACCAGAAGCCGTTCATCGGGGCCCTCGTCACGCTCGACGAGGAGATGTGGCCGCTCTGGGCCGGCAACCACGGGCTCGACGGCGTCTCGATCGAGGAGGCCCGGACCCACCCCAAGGTGCTCGAGGCCCTGCAGGCGGCCGTCGACCGGGCCAACGAGGCCGTCTCCAAGGCCGAGTCGATCCGTAAGTTCGCCGTGCTCGGCGGCGACTTCACCGAGGCCAACGGCTACCTCACGCCGTCGCTCAAGCTGAAGCGCGCCCTCGTCATGAAGGACTTCGCCGAGGACGTGGAGAGCCTCTACGCGTGACCCCCTGACCGCCTCAGGCGCAGCAGGGAGGGGCCGTGCCCACCGGGGCGCCGACGCTCCCTCGTCGTCCGTGGTCGTCGCACAGCGCTCACTGCGCGAGCAGGGAGCGGATCCGTGCGCGCCAGCCCGCCAGGAGTCCTGCCCGGTCGGTGCCCAGGTCGTGGACGAGTGCCGCATCGAACCGCGCCTCCGCGTCGTCGGGCGGCACGTTCCACACGGGCGGCGGGTCGGCCACGTCGCGGTAGACGCGGACGAGCCCGGCGGTCCCGCCGTCTCGCGCGATCGTCCGGGCGAGGAGCAGCGCCGAGCCGTATGCCGCCTGGAGCCGCCCGTGCGCCGGGTCGAAGTCCGCGTCGGTCGGCAGGGCGGGGGGCAGACCGTCGCGGCGGAAGGCGTCGAGCGCGGGACGGACGACCGCGCGTTCGGGCAGCGTGACGTCCCGGTAGGCGACGTACTCGGCGAAGCCCTCCGAGAGCCACACGGGGACGCTGTGCGTCGTCGAGGCGCGGACGGTTGCATGTGTCAGCTCGTGGGTGAGCACGACGTCTCGCCCCGGCGCGGACAGCGACTCCCACGGGCCGGGGATGATGACGATCCGGTCGGCCCCGGCCGGACTGCCCGGGACGAGGGGACCGTCGACGGCGGCAGCCACGCCCGAGATCCCCGAAGGGTCCCGTCCCAGCAAGTGCGCGGCGTCGCTGTCTCTGGCCGGAGCTACCCAGACGGAGGGTCGGGATGTGCCCCAGACCGCCGCGACACGGCGGGCCGCTGAGCGAGCCCGGGCCACGATCTCGTCGACGCGCGCCGCGGTGCCGACGACGAGGACGAGAGCGGTGTCGGTTCGCCGGACACGAAGACCAGCGAGGTCCCACGGCTCTGGGCGCTCGCTCGGCACCCACTGCGTGATGGTCGGCATGCCAGGGCGCGAGGGGCTCTCCGAGACGGTGAGGTCGACGGCGAACGTGCGAGGTGTCGTGTCGAACCCCGCCAGGCGGTAGCTGAACGAGGCGATGGCACGCCAGCTGCTCCCCCCTCCGGCGGTGGGTTCGGGTGCTCGCGTCTCGGTGACGCCGGTGACGCTGAGCCCGGTGACGCCCATGGCCCGCATCCGGGTGAGCACGTCGGCCTGGGCGGGACGCAGCCCGGCCGCGAGAGGTCCGAGCCAGCCGGCTCGGTCGCCGCGCTCGGCGGCGCGGGAGCGTTCGGCCAGGACGGCGATAAGAGCCTGCTCGCGCCGCTGCGTGCCTGCGTCGGGACTGCCGGGCACGGCGGTGGCGGCGGACCGACCCGTGGGCGAGGTGCTCGAGCCCGAGGTGGTCGCGGTGCGAGCGCCCCCGCCCG
>NZ_AWSA01000062.1 GCF_000576595.1 Intrasporangium oryzae NRRL B-24470
CCGGAGCGGAGGCCGCCTCCCGCGCCGGGGCGGGTGGAGTCGGTGGCGCGCTCGGCGCCGACCCCGAACCGTGCGCGGCGCTCGGGACGCCGCCGACGTCGAGGCGGCGCTCGAGGCGGTCGAGGCGAGCGGCATACCCCTGCTCGCCGGAGGCCGCGGGAAGGAGGATGCGAGCGCAGATCAGCTCGAGCTGCAGTCGCGGCGAGTTGGCGCCCGTCATCTCGGTCAGGCCCGCGTTGACGATGTCGGCCGCGCGGGAGAGCGCACCCGGGCCGAACGCGGCCTGCTGGACGCGCATCCGCTCGAGCTGGTCCTCGGGCACGCCGCGGAGGACCTGGCCGGCGCCCTCGTTGACGGCCGCGACGATGATGAGGTCACGCAGCCGCTCGAGGAGGTCCTCGACGAACCGCCGCGGGTCGTGGCCGGACTCGATGACCTTGTCGACCTGCCGGAAGGTCGCCGCGCCGTCGCCGGCAGCGAGCGCGTCGATCGTCGCGTCGAGCAGCTCGCCGTCGGTGAAGCCGAGGAGGGAGACCGCGCCGTCATAGGTCAGGCCCTCATCGCCGGACCCGGCGATGAGCTGGTCGAGGACGGAGAGCGAGTCGCGGACCGAGCCGCCTCCAGCGCGGGTCACGAAGGACAGGACGCCCGGCGCGACCTTCACGCCCTCCTGGTCGCAGAGCCGCTGCATGTAGTCGGCGAGCTTGGCCGGGGGCACGAGCCGGAACGGGTAGTGGTGGGTCCGCGAGCGGATCGTGCCGATGACCTTCTCGGGCTCGGTCGTCGCGAAGACGAACTTCACGTGCTCGGGCGGCTCCTCGACGATCTTGAGCAGGGCGTTGAAGCCCTGCGGCGTCACCATGTGCGCCTCGTCGATGATGTAGATCTTGTAGCGGCTCTGCGCCGGGCCGTAGCTCGCCCGCTCGCGCAGGTCACGGGCGTCGTCGACGCCACCATGGCTCGCCGCGTCGATCTCGATGACGTCGACGCTGCCCGACCCGCCGCGGGCGAGCGCGACGCACGAGTCGCACACCCCGCACGGGACCGGAGTCGGCCCCTGCTCGCAGTTGAGGCACCGCGCGAGGATGCGCGCGCTCGTGGTCTTGCCGCACCCGCGTGGACCGCTGAAGAGGTAGGCGTGGTTGACCCGCCCCGTGCGCAGCGCCTGCATGAGCGGCTCCGTCACGTGCTCCTGGCCGATGACGTCGGCGAAGCTCTCGGGCCGGTAGCGGCGGTACAGGGCGGTGGCCATGCACCGAACCCTAACCGCCCGGGGTGACGCCGGGGTATGCCGCTCGGCCGGCCGTCGAGGGAGCCGCACGGCCCGTGTGACGCGCGGTGCGCGTGGTGTTCCGGCGGTGCGGACGTGACCGCGGACCGGGCTGCCGAGAGGTGAACAGGTGCTTACGTCTCCGCGCTCGGCGAGCGGGTGTCGGCGGGCCTGCCTAGAGTCGAGGAAGCCCGGTCCGCCCCGACTCGTGGTGCACCGTGCGCCCTGAGCGACCGGACGGAGGAGGTCACCTCATGCCAGACCCGACCTGGGACGCCGCCGCCCTCGTCGCGCGCTACGACGAGGTCCGAGCGCACACCGAGACGCTCGCCGCCCCGCTCTCGCCCGAGGACCAGACCGTCCAGTCGATGCCGGACGTGTCCCCGACGAAGTGGCACCGAGCCCACGTGACGTGGTTCTTCGAGACCTTCGTCCTCGCCGGCCACGAGCCGTCCTTCACGCCCTACCAGGACCAGTACTGGTTCCTCTTCAACAGCTACTACGAGGGCGTCGGCCCCCGCTACGCCCGGCCCAACCGCGGGCTCATCAGTCGCCCGGGCGTGCACGACGTCGGGCTCTACCGCGCCGATGTCGACGCCCGTATGCGCGACCTCGTCACGACGCTCGACGGCGGCACGCTCGACAAGCTCGCCTCGACAATCGAGCTCGGTTTCCACCACGAGCAGCAGCACCAGGAGCTGCTCCTCATGGACATCAAGCACGTCCTGTCCGTCAACCCGCTCCGCCCGGTATACGCCGGGACGCCCGGCGCGCCGTCGGAGCCCGACCCGCTCGGCTGGGTCGAGGTCGAGGGGGGCCTCGTCGAGGTCGGGCACCGGGGCGGCGGCTTCGGCTTCGACAACGAGCTGCCGCTCCACCAGCAGTGGCTCGAGCCGTACCGCCTGGCCGACCGCCTCGTCACCAACGGCGAGTGGCTCCAGTTCATGGCCGACGGGGGCTACGCCCGTCACGAGCTGTGGCTCTCCGACGGCTGGGCGCGGGTGCAGGCCGAGGGCTGGCGGGCCCCGTTCTACTGGACCGAGGTCGACGGCGTCTGGCTCGAGCACACCCTCAACGGGACGTGGCCGGTCGACCCGGGCCTCCCCGTGAGCCACGTCAGCCACTACGAGGCGGACGCGTATGCCGCGTGGGCGGGGAAGCGCCTACCGACCGAGGGCGAGTGGGAGCACGCCGTCGTCGCCGACGGCCAGGCCGAGGCCGCCGAGGCGGGCGGCAACCTCGCCGACACCGAGACCTACCACCCGCGTGCCGCAGGCCCGAGCACCGGGCACCTCCGCCAGGTCTACGGCGATTGCTGGGAGTGGACCTCGTCCGCCTATCTTGCCTACCCCGGATACCGGCCGTCGTCGGGCGCGATCGGCGAGTACAACGGCAAGTTCATGTCCGGCCAGATGGTGCTGCGCGGCGGGTGCGCCCTCACACCGCCCGGTCACGCGCGCGCGACGTACCGCAACTTCTTCCCACCCGGCTCGAGGTGGGCGCTGTCCGGAGTCCGGCTCGCCGACGGCGGGGTCCGCTGATGCGGGGCCGGGAGCCGGTCGTCACCGTCGTGCTCGACCCGAACTGGGCCTCCGGCGCGCTCGTCGACGACGTGCGCCGCGGGCTGGGGTCGCAGCCACGCACCCTGCCGCCGAAGTGGCTCTACGACGACGTCGGCTCCGAGCTCTTCGACGAGATCACGCGCCTGCCCGAGTACTACCCCACCGAGCGCGAGCGGTCCATCCTGCGCGAGCACGCCGACGACATCGTCGCGGCCTGCGACGCGACGACCTTCGTCGAGCTCGGCAGCGGCACGAGCGACAAGACGCGCCTGCTCCTCGACGCGTTCACCTCGCGCGGCCGGCTCGCCCGCTTCGTCCCGGTCGACGTCTCCGACGCGACGCTGCGTCAGGCCGCGAAGGAGCTGTCGGAGCGCTACCCGTCCATCCGCGTCGAGGCCGTCGTCGGCGACTTCACCCTCCACCTCGGGCACCTGCCCCGCGGCGACCGGCGGCTCGTCGCCTTCCTCGGCGGGACGATCGGCAACCTCTACGTCGAGGAGCGTGCGGCCTTCCTCGGGGCGCTCGCCGACAGCCTCGACCCGGGCGACTGGCTGCTGCTCGGCACCGACCTCGTCAAGAGCCCCGAGCGGATCATCGCCGCCTACGACGACAGCCGTGGGGTCACGGCCGCGTTCGTGTCCAACTGCCTCCGTGTGCTCAACCGCGAACTCGGGGCCGACTTCGACCTCGACGCGTTCACCTACGTGCCCTTCTGGGACCCACGGATGGAACGGATGGACCTCCGGCTGCGGGCCGAGATGCCGCAGCGCGTGGCCATCCCCGGTGCCGGCATCACGTTCGACCTGTTCCAGGGCGAGGAGATCCGGGTCGAGATCTCGACGAAGTTCCGCCCCGACCGTCTCCGCGACGAGCTGGCGGCCGTCGGCTTCGGCGTCACGCGGGTCTGGACCGACCGCGACGGCGACTTCGCGCTGACCCTCGCCCGACGGGAGGGGTGAGACCGACAAGCGCGCTTTTCAGGCCACACCGAGCCCGGCGGCATACGGTGGCCCTCTCGACCAAGTGAGGGAGCCGCCATGGGGACGATCACCGTGCTGGCCGGCGAGGTCCGCGCGAGCGGCGTCGGCAAGACGATCGACACGACGACGCTGCTGGCGCCGACCGACGTCCGCGCCGACCCGGGCGAGTGCGTGGTCCTCCGCGGACCCAACGGCGCCGGCAAGACGACGCTGCTCCGCATCATCGGCGGTCTCCTCGAGCCGACCGTCGGCACGGCGACGATCGGCGGGGCCACGGCCGACGAGCGCGACCCGAGCATCCGGGCGGCGGTGGGGGCGCTGCTCGGCGCGCCGACGACCTACCGCGACCTCACCCTCATCGACCACCTCGTCCTCGTCGACTCGACGTGGGGCGGTGACCCGAGCACGTCCGACGATCGCGGTCTCGAGCTGATGGGCCGCTTCGGCATCGAGCACCTCGATGACCGGTTCCCCCACGAGCTGAGCTCGGGCCAGCAGCAGCTCTTCCGCCTCGCCCTGACCTTCGCGCGGCCGGCGTCCGTCCTGCTCCTCGACGAGCCCGAGCAGCGCCTCGACACCGCCAAGCGGGGCACCGTCGCCGAGCTGATCCGCGAGCGGACGGCGGCCGGGGCGACGGTGGTCATGGCCTCCCACGACCCCGTCCTGACCGAGTCGCTCGCCGGCCGGGTCGTCGACGTCGTCCCGGCTCGATGAGGGCCGAGGCCACCCCGCCCTCGACCGCCACGACGGAGGTCGACGACGAGGAGCTCATCGGTCAGGCCGACTGGGTCATCGGCGGGGACGCGGCGCGCAAGGGCCGGCGGCAGGCGTGGTACGCCGGCTACGTCGCCGTCCTTGCCGCCATCGCCTACGGGTTCCCCATCGTCCAGGCGGCGTTCCGGACGAGCGACCCGGCGTGGCTGCGGGCCCAGCTCTCCTCACCCGTCGCTCTTGGCGCCCTCGTCCTCGCGGTCGGCGCCGCCCTCTGGGGCGTCTACTCCGCGGGCGGCTTCCGCGGCCCGGTCGTGCCGCCCCTTCCGTGGATCGACCACGTCGTCACCACCCCGGTCGACCGGGCCCTGTCGGTGCGGCGCTGGTGGCGCCTCTCGCTCGGCGGCTCGATCTTCGGCGGCGCGCTCCTCGGGGCGACCCTCGGGGCTGGCTTCGCCTTCGCCGGGGTGGCCCCGTGGTATGCCGCGGGGCTGGCCGTCCTCGCGGGCGCCGTCCTCGGCCGGCTGGCCGCCGCCCTCTGGCTGTGGGGACAGGTCCGCTCGTGGCCCGGTCGCGACCGGGGGCCACGGCTCCTCGTGCGTCCGCGCCGGGCGCTCCGGGCCCTGCACGCCGACTCGTTGCGCACCCACTCGGCCAACACCTCGACCATCGGCGGATCGGTCCTCGCCGGCAACCTGCGCACCGCGCGGCTCCAGCTGGCGAGGCCGGTCCGGCACGCCCGCCACGCGCGCCTGCGTGCCGGGGGCCCGGTCGCGGTCGTCATCCGTCGCGACCTGCTCGGCCTGCGCCGGGTCCCGGGAAACCTGTGGACCGGCGTCGTCTTCACCGTCATCGGCACGGCGGTGATCGTGTGGGCTATCACGCACTCGGCGGCCCCGGTCCTCGCCGCCTCGCTCGGCCTGGTGCCCGCCTACCTCGGTTTCGGCGCGTGGGCCGAGGGCCTGCGCCTCCAGGCCGACAACGTCGGGACACCCTCCCTCCTCGGCACGACGGTGAGGTCCGAGGGGCTGGCGCACCTCGTCGTGCCGACGGGCCTCACGCTCGGGGCGTTCGGGGTCGGCCTGGTCGTCGCCGCGACCACCGGCTCTGTGCCGGTCTCGGCCGGCCTCACCGTCCTCGCCCTCGTGGCGCTGCTGGCGGGCGCCCATCTCGTCGCGGCCTTCCGCGGCACGCCGCCCTCGATGTCGCTCCGCCCCGACTCCGGTCCGATGATGCTCGTGCTCTGGTACCTCATGCCGAGCCTGCTCGTGCTCGTCGTGGGAACCCTGGCGACGTGGGGCCTGCGCCGGTCCCCCGAGGGGATCCTCTGGGTGGCGGCCCTCGTCGCCGCCGTCGTCGCCTTCGGGCTCTCGCGGATGGAGCGGCTCTCCATCGAGCACCGGGTCTGAGGGCGCCCCCGCCGCACTGCGGCCCTGGCGCCCCGTCGCCCGTCGAGCCGGGCTCCGCCCCGGGCCGCCGCTACGTTGGCGCCATGAACGAGCTGCGCACCCGTGACGTCGTCGAGACCGACCTGCCCGCCGTCCTGTCGATCCGCAACCGGTCCTTCGGCCCGCTCGGCATCGGCGGACACGCCTGGTGGCGGCGGGTCGCCGACGAGACCCTCGGCGGTCGGATGCTCGCCGTCGTCGACGCGGACGACACGATCCTCGGGGCGGCCCGCATCCGGCCCTACGAACAGGCGTGGGGTGGTCGCCACCTGCGGATGGGCGGCATCGCCGGTGTCTACGTCGAGCCGAGCGCCCGCGGCCGGGGCGTCGCGTCCCTGCTCATGCGCGCCGCCGTCGCCCGGATGGCCGAGCTCGGCGATGTCGTGTCGTGCCTCTTCCCGACGACGGCGACGCTCTACCGCGGGGTGGGCTACGAGGTGGGCGGGGTCCTGTCCCGCCGCACGTATGCCGCTCACGCCCTTCGCGACCTGCGGCCGGCGGCCGACGGGGTCCGTCCACGGCCCGCGCGGCCGGCAGACGCCGAGCACGTCCACTCCCTGCTGCGCGCCCACCACGAGCGGCACGCGCTGAGCGGCTCGACGCTGCACGACGTCGAGTGGTGGCGCCGCCAGGTCGCCGACGAGGGCTACCTCTACTACGTGGCCGACGACGGCTTCGTCGCCTACTCGCTCGTCGAGGGCTCCCTGACGGTCCACGACCTCGTCGCCGGCTCCCGGGCCACCGCGGCGGCGCTCTGGTCCGTCGTCGGGTCGGGCTCGTCCGCGGCGCCCGTCGTCCGGGTCGAGGTCGAGCCGCGCGACCCCGTCGGGCTCACCCTCGGGGCGCTCCCCGAGGAGGCCGTGACCGAGCAGCCGTGGATGCTCCGCCTCGTCGACCTCGCTCCGGCCATGGCCGCGCGGGGCTTCACACCGCACGTCACGGCGACGGCCCGACTCGCGGTCACCGATCCCGACAGCCCGGCCTGCGACGGGACCTGGGAGATCGCCGTGACCGGCGGCCGAGGGACCGCGACGCGGGTGCAGGGCTACGACGCACAGACCACCGACGCGCTCGCCACCGAGGGATCCTCCTGGTCACGCGCGGCGGAGGACCGGTCCACGGGAGCGAGCCCAGCGGCATACGGACGGGACGGGGAGCCGGCCCACGTGGGACCGCGCGGGCTCGCCGGCCTGTGGTGCGGGTGGACGATGTCGCGGCTGCGCCAGGCGGGCCTCGTCACCGGGGGATCAGCGGAGGGAGACCGGGCGCTCGACGCGATCTTCGCCGGGACGCCCTCATTGAGCGAGTACTTCTGAGCAGTCTGTCCAGCGACCTCGTCGCGGGCTGGTCATGGTGTCCAGGCGGGAACGGACAGCGAGACGTCTGTCGACATCGGGGCGAATCCACCGTTAGCGGTCCGCCCGGGTGGGTACGACAGGGGGGCACGACACACTCGAACGAGAGGAGAAAGCCATGAGCACCCACACCTGGGACGCATGGAACTATCGGGAGAGCGCCGAGATGTCCGACCCGAGCACCAGCCTCGTCGGATTCTCCGTGCACGCCACGGACGGCCACATCGGCAAGATCGATGAGGCGACGGCCGACGTCGGAGCGAGCCACCTCGTTGTCGACACCGGTCCGTGGATCTTCGGTCGGAAGGTCATGCTTCCGGCAGGGACGATCGAGCGGATCGACTGGGACGACGAGAAGGTCTTCGTCGACCGGACGAAGGACCAGATCAAGGACTCCCCGGAGCTCGCCAACGCGTCGATGGAGGACCCGGCCTACCGGGACCGCCTGGGCGCGTACTACGGCGAGACGTACGACCGCGGAGGCCTGTGACGGTCCGGTGACCGTGACGTTTCGGAGCCCCGGCGGTGAGGCCTCACCGCCGGGGCTCCGGCTTGCCGCCGTGGGCGCAGGCGCCCGCAGATGCGGCGGGGGTCACTGCCGGACGGCGGCGGAGACGCTCGGGGCCTCGGTGTCGGAGGAGGGCCGCTCGCGCACGGCGGGCAGCGCGGCGAGGGCGACGACAGCCATCGCTCCCACGACGAGGAGCGAGTGCAGGACCCCGACGTGGTCGCCGAGAAAGCCGAGGAGCGGGGGCCCGGCGAGGAACGCCGTGTAGCCGATCGTCGAGACGACACTCATCCGGGCGGCGGCGCGGCGCGGGTCGTCGGCGGCGGCGCTCATGCCGACGGGGAAGCCGAGGCTCGCCCCGACGCCCCAGACCGCAGCGCCGACGAAGGCGAGGACCGGCCCGCCGAACACGACGAGGGCGCAGCCGACGACGGCCGACACGAAGAGGACCCGGAGAACAGGCAGGCGACCGTGCCGGTCGAGGACCTTGGTGCCGAAGAGCCGACCCGCGGTCATCGCCGTGAGGAAGACGGCGAAGCCGAGGACTCCGGCCCACCGCGGCAGGGCGTAGCCGTCGGAGAGGGCGACACCGACCCAGTCGTTGGCCGTGCCCTCGGTGAAGGCCGCCGCGAGGACGACGACGCCGATGAGCAGGGTCCGCGGCTCACGCCAGGCCGCCCCGATGCCGGCCTTGCCCGTCCCCGCCTCGGCGTCGCCCTCGTGCTCGTCGACCTCGACCGAGCGCGGGAGGAAGGCGCGCAGGAACCAGGGACAGATGATCGCCATGAGCACGACGACTCCGGCGAGGTGGGCCGCGACGGGGACGTGGAGGTAGGACAGGCCCGCGCCGATGAGGGCGCTGACGACCGTGCCGCCGCTGAAGGCCGCGTGGAAGCGGGGCATGATCGACCGGCCGAGGAGGCGCTCGACCGAGGCTCCCTCGAGGTTCATCGACACGTCGAAGATGCCGGTGCCGATGCCCACGAGGAAGAGTCCCGCGGACACGAGGACCCGGTTCTGCCAGACGTCGATGCCGGCGCCGACGAGGAGGATTCCGGCGGCCTGGACCACGGCCGCGCCGATGAGGGACCGCGCGGCGCCGAAGCGGTGGACGAGCCACCCCGAGATCGGCAGACCGATGACGGAGCCGAGCGAGGCCGCGAGGAGCGTGAGGCCGAGCTCACCAGCGGTGAGGTCGAGCTGGTGCTTGATGTCGGGGACGCGCGAGGCGAACGCCGCGAAGGCCGCGCCGTTGAGCGCGAAGGCCGTGAAGACGGCCGTGCGCGCCGTGCGCACCATGGGGGTCGGCGGCGCGGGAGGTGCGGCCTGGGCGGCGGCGGACATGGGACCAGCCTCTCGTGTCGGGCGCCTCCGGTCGAGGCTCAGCATGGTCGAATCGTTTCGACTCGAATCGATTCGATAGCATGCCTCCCATGTCCCCCACCGGTCAAGCCCGAGCCACGCTGCGCGATGTCGCCGAACGCGCCGGCGTCTCCGTCTCGACGGCATCGCTCGTCTTCAGCGGCAAGGGCCCGGTGGCCGACACGACGGCCGAGCGCGTCCGTGAGGCCGCGCGCGCCGTCGGCTTCACCGGGCCGAACCCGCTCGCCTCCTCGCTCCGCCAGGGTCGGGCCGGTGCCGTCGGCGTCCTCGTCGAGGGCCGGCTCCGTGTCGCCTTCCGCGATCCCTTCGCCATCAGCGTCCTCGACGGCATCGCCGAGGTCCTCGACACGATCCCCTCGGGCATGCTCCTCATCGGGCAGCAGACCGGCCACCCCGACGCGATCGTCCCGCAGCTCGCCGGCCTGGCCCTCGACGCCGTCGTCTTCTCGCTGTGCGGGCCGGAGGGCAACCCGGCCGTCGACCACCTCGCCGCCCGCGGCATCCCGATGTTCGGCACCAGCGTCCCCGACGACCCGCGCGTCACCCACGTCCGCATCGACGAGCGGGCCGCCGGTGCCGCCATCTCGCGCTACGTCCACGACCTCGGCCACCGCCGGGTCGCGACCGTCACGATGCCGATGTCGCCGACGAGCGTCGCCGGTCCCGTGAGCGCCGCCGAGCTGCGCGACGCCTGCTACGTCGCCTCGAAGGGCCGGCTCGAGGGCTTCCGCGAGGTCTTCGGGGACGAGGCACCCGCGCTCCAGACCGGTGACGGGTCCTCCGTCGAGGGCGGCCTCGTCGCCGGCCGCATCCTCCTCGACGTCGACCCGCTCGACCGCCCCACGGCGATCGTCGCCCAGTCCGACGTCATCGCCGCCGGCGTCATCCGCGCGGCGGAGGACCTCGGCCTGCGCGTACCCGACGACCTCAGCGTGACCGGCTTCGACGGCGTGGACCTTCCCTGGCTCGCGCACCGGCTGACGACGATGGACCAGCAGGGTCACGAGAAGGGCCGCCTCCTCGGTGAGCTCGTCCGGCGCACCCTCGACGGCGAGCAGCCCGGGCCGGTGACGCAGCCGGTCGCCCTGCGCGTCGGCACGACGACCGCCCGGGCCCGCTGAGCGGCATACGCGCCCTGCCGGGGAACGAGGACACCCCGCGTACCTGGAAGAGCTCTCCTACCCTTGCTGCATTCCTGCCCTGGGGGAGTTCGGAGAGGTACCACCACGCGGGGTGCCGTCGGTCAGTGTATGCCGTGAGCCGCGTCAGCCGGAAATGCGGGCCCCCGCGATGGCCGGGGAGCGTGCGGCGCCCGCCCCGGCCTCGGTCGACACGGGCTGCGCTTCGTGCCGGGAACCGCGGTTCGCACGGCGGTCCGTGCCCCGAAGCGCAGCCAGTGCCCCGAAGCGCGATATGACTGTGGCCCCCGTCGCACGCGAAGGGGGCCACAGTCATCTGGCGGAGGATGGGGGATTTGAACCCCCGAGGGTTTTATCCCAACACGATTTCCAATCGTGCGCACTAGGCCACTATGCGAATCCTCCGTGGGGGAGGTTACCGGAGCAGGGCCCCTGGGATGAAATCGGCACGGACCGGCCCGCTCGACCCGCGAACGAGACCGCGTTGCCGTGCCTGCGAGCGCCCTGACAGCATCGGTCCATGACGCTCGCCGCCCTCCACCGTCGCAACGTCCTCAAGGAGACCGACCTCTCCCCCGACGAGTTCCGTGCCCTGCTCGACCTCGCCGCCGACCTCAAGGCCGCCAAGCGCGAGGGACGCGAGGAGCGCCGTCTCGCGGGCCGCAACATCGCGCTCGTCTTCGAGAAGACCTCGACCCGCACGCGGTGCGCCTTCGAGGTCGCGGCCGCCGACCAGGGCGCGAGCACGACCTACCTCGACCCGAGCGGCTCCCAGATCGGCCACAAGGAGTCGGCGAAGGACACCGCCCGGGTCCTTGGCCGGTTCTACGACGGCATCGAGTACCGGGGCGGCGCGCACGACATCGTCGAGACGCTCGGGGCGTGGGCTGGGGTCCCGGTCTGGAACGGCCTCACCGACGACTGGCACCCGACGCAGTCCCTCTGCGACGCGCTGACGATGCGCGAGCACGCGGGCAAGCCGGACTCCGAGATCGCCTACGCGTACGTCGGCGATGCGCGCTTCAACATGGGCAACTCGCTCCTCGTCACGGGCGCGATGCTCGGGATGGACGTGCGGATCGTCGCGCCGAGATCGCTCTGGCCCTCCGCCGCCATCGTGGCGATCGCCCAGCGGTATGCCGCCGAGTCGGGTGCGCGGGTGACGCTCACCGACGACGTGGCCGAGGGGGTCAGGGGCGTCGACTTCGTCCACACCGACGTCTGGGTGTCGATGGGCGAGCCGAAGGAGGTCTGGGCCGAGCGCATCGAGCTGCTCACGCCGTACCAGGTCAACGCCGAGCTCCTGGCGCTCACGGGGAACCCGCAGGTGAGGTTCATGCACTGCCTGCCGGCCTTCCACGACCTCGAGACGAAGGTCGGCCAGGACGTCCACGCGCAGTTCGGTGTCAAGGAGCTCGAGGTGACCGACGACGTGTTCGAGTCGGCCGCCTCGATCGTCTTCGACCAGGCCGAGAACCGGATGCACACGATCAAGGCCCTCATGGTGGCGACGCTGACCGAGCTCTGACCGAGCTCTGACCGAGCTCTGGGAGCGCGCATCGGGCGGCGGCACTGAACCCGCAGCCCAGCCGTCACGCCGTGTTCACGACGACCGGGATGTCGCGTTCACCCGGGTACGGGAGACATGGTCCATGCGCACTCCGAGACTCCCAGCCCGCACCCCGCTCGCCGCCGTCGCCGTCGCCGCCGTTCTCCTCGCCGTCCCGGCCGCGGCCGTCGCCTCCGACGCGCCGGGACAGCAGAAGGACGGCCACTACTCGTTCGGCGTCATCGGCGACGTTCCCTATGGCTCGGCCCAGGTCGCGGCGTTCCCGGGGATGGTCGACCGGATCAACGCCGAGCCGGACCTGTCCCTGACCTTCCACGTCGGCGACATCAAGAACGGCTCCACGGCCTGCACGAACGCCTACTTCTCCTTCATCCGCGCCCAGTTCGACCGCTTCACGATGCCCCTCGTCTACACGCCGGGCGACAACGAGTGGACCGACTGCCACCGGACCAACAACGGCACCTACGACCCGCTCGAGCGACTCGCCACGATCCGCTCGACCTTCTTCGACCACCCCGGCACGACGCTCGGCACCGACCCCGTGACGGTCGACTCGCAGGCCGGTCGAGGCTTCCCCGAGAACGTGTCGCTCCGGCGGCAGGGCCTCACCATGGCCACGATCCACGTCGTCGGCAGCAACAACGGCCTGCTCCCCTGGCCCGAGCTCGGCCACCTGACCCCGACGCCCGAGCAGGTCGCGGAGGAGAGCGCCCGGATGGACGCGGCGATCGACCAGGTCCGAGCGGCCTTCGCCGACGCCCGCCAGCGGCACGACCGCGCGGTCGTCCTCTTCCAGCAGGCCGACATGTTCGACCCGACCTACGCCGTCACCTGGGCCGACGACTCGGCGTTCCAGCCGCTCGTGCGGGCGCTCGTCGAGGAGTCGGGCCGCTTCGACGGCGAGGTGTACCTCTTCGACGGCGACAGCCACGTCTTCAACGCCGACCACCCGCTCGCCGCGGGCTCGAAGTGGCTCGGGTTCTACGGCGTCGAGGGCTCGGCCGCGAACCTCACCCGCGTGACGGTCGACGGCTCGAGCAACAACGTCGACTTCCTCAAGGTGACGGTCAACCGCCCCGGGGCCGACCACGTCCTCTCCTGGGAGCGCGTGCCCTACGCCTCCTGACCGCTCGGTCCGAGACGTATGCCGCTGGGCCCGGCTCGCATCCCCGCCCCCACCCGCTGGGGTGCCGACGCGAACCGAGCCCGGCGGCATACGGGCTCGTGGGCCGGGTCGGCACGGTGGGCGGTCAGCGGCGGCGCGGGAGGTAGCGGTGCTCCGGCCGCCCCGTGGTGCCGTAGCTGAGGTCGAGGTCGAGCAGCTGCTTCTTGACGAGCCCCGCGAGATAGCGCTGGGCGGTCGGGCGGCTCGCGCCGAGGATCTCCGCGACCTCGGCGGCGCCGATCGGCGCCGGAGCCGCTGACACGATCTCGAGGACCCGGGCCATCGTCGGCTGGAGGGTCGCGGTGGCGGAGGCGCGCCGCGAGGGTGTGCCGCGGAGGCTGTAGAGGGCGTCGACGACGTGCTGGTCGGCCTCCGGAGCTCGGTCGAGCCGCTCGACCCAGGCACGGTAGGACTCGAGCTGCTCGCGGAGGGCGGCGAAGCTGAAGGGCTTGACGAGGTAGTAGAACGCGCCGAGCTGCATCGCCGTGCGCACCGACTCGATGTCGCGCGCGGCGGTGACGAGGAGGAAGTCGGGAACCCGCTCACCCGAAGCCGCCACCTGCCGCACGAGGTCGAGGCCGCTGAAGTCGGGCAGGTACATGTCGAGCAGGAGCAGGTCCGGCGCCTCCGAGGCGACGAGGTCGCGCGCCTCGGCGCCCGTGTGGGCCTCCCCCACCACGGTGAAGCCGGGCACCCGCGCCACGCTCAGGGCGTGCGCGTGGGCGACGTGGTAGTCGTCGTCGACGACGAGGACGCGGATCATGCCACTCCTTCGCGGACCCGGAGGGGAAGGGCGACGTCGAACCGCGCGCCGCCCGGCGAGCTCGCCTCGATCGTGCCCCCGGCCCGGGTGACGAGGCGGTGGACGAGGGCGAGGCCGACGCCCCGACGCATCGACCCTCGGGGCTGCTTCGTCGAGTACCCGTCGACGAAGACCTCCGCGAGGCGGTCGGAGGGAATGCCGGGTCCGGTGTCGGTCACGGACACGTGCAGCGCGCCCCCGGTGCACGTCAGGGCGACGACGACCTCGCCCCGCGGTTGGGTGCCTACCGTGCGCGGGTCGTCCGCGACGGCATCGACGGCGTTGTCGACGAGGTTGCCGAGCACGGTCACGACGGGCAGGTCCTCGTCCTGGCCGGCCTCGAGGCGACTGGCCGGGTCGAGGCGGACGACGACGTCGCGCTCGGCCGCGACCGTCATCTTGGCGAGGAGCAGCGCAGCCACGACGGGGGACCCGATCCGGGCCCGGATCTCCTCGCTGGCGAGCGCCGTCTCAGCCTGGAGCTCACGGCTGTAGCGCGTCGCCTCGCCGACCTCACCGAGCTCGAGGAGCACCGAGAGCACGTGGAGCCGGTTGGAGAACTCGTGCTCCTGGGCGCGCAGGGCCGTCGACAGGCCCTCCACCGAGTCGAGCTGGCGCAGGAGCGCCTCGAGCTCGGTGCGGTCGCGGATCGTGACGACCCAGCCGGCGTGTCGCCCGGCCACGGTCACGGGCATCCGGTTGAGCACGAGGAGGTGCTCGTCGGTGACCGCGACGAGGTCTGCGCCCTCGGTCTCGCCGGTGATGATCCGGCGCAGGCGGCCCTCCGGCACGACGTCCTCGACGCGCTGGCCGAGGTGGGCCGTCTCGATGCCGAGCAGGCGGCGCGCCTCGTCGTTGAGCACGTTGATCGCCCCCTTCGCGTCGACGGCGAGGACGCCCTCGCGGATCCCGTGGAGCATCGCCTCCCGCTCCTGCATCAGGGCGACGATCTCGGCGGGCTCGACCCCGAAGGTCACGCGCTTGATCGCCCGGGCGAGCAGGAGCGACGCGGCGATCCCGAGCACGAGCGCGATGGCGCTGTAGAAGGCGATGTCCCAGAACTCAGCGTCGAGGCGGACGTCCACCTCCGACTCGAGGATGCCGACCGACACCTCCCCGACCGGCTTGCCCGCGGCGTCGAAGACCGGCGCACGGGCGTTGGCGGACCGGCCGAGGCTGCCCTCGTTGATGCCGGTGTGCACGTGCCCGTCGAGGGCCATCACCGGCTCCTCGACGCGCCTGCCGATGAGGGCCGGGTTGGGGTGGGACCAGCGCACGCCCGTGCGGTCGATGATGACGACGTAGGAGGCCCCGGTGTCGGCCCGCACCTGCTCCCCGAGCCGGGGCAGCAGGTGTCCGGGGTCACCGCCCTCGAGCGCCTGCGCCACCTGCGGGACGCGCCCGAGGGTGACCGCGATTCCCGTCGCCTGCTCGATGGCCCGGTTGTCGGCCGTCTGGCTCGTCAGCCTCGCGAAGAGGGCGAAACCGACGGCGAGCGTCACGACGACGATCCCGAGGACGGCCAGCAGGATCCGCGCGGCCAACGTCCTGCCCAGTCGCGGCATACCTCTCCTCCGCTCACACCGAGCCGGGCACCCTCGCAGCCACGGCACGGAGACGCCCTCGTTGGCGTCGCCACCAGCATGGCTGAGCAGATTGCACAAAACCATGTCTATCGCGGCTATCGGACCGAACGCGCACAACGGTTCCGGCCGCCACGGCCCCACTCCTACCGTGACGCAACTCAACGAGGAGAAAGGGCGACGCCCATGGCGGCCATCGAGCTACGCAACGTCACCAAGAAGTTCGCCACGGCGGACGGCGGCACCTACACCGCGATCGAGGACCTGTCCCTGACGGTCGAGGACGGGCAGTTCTGCGCCGTCGTCGGCCCGACGGGGTGCGGCAAGTCCACCACCCTGACCCTCGTCTCGGGGCTCGAACGCCCGTCCCGAGGTGAGGCGCTCGTCCACGGGGAGCCGGTGCGGGGCATCGACACCGGGACCGGCTTCGTCTTCCAGCAGGACGCCGTGTTCCCGTGGCGCACGGTCCTCGACAACGTCGCCGCCGGTCCGCTCTACCGCGGCCGGAGCCGGGCGGAGGCCGCCGCGCTCGCCCGCGACTGGCTCCGCCGGGTGGGCCTCAGCGGCTTCGAGGACCGCTATCCCCACCAGCTCTCCGGGGGCATGCGCAAGCGCGTCGCCCTCGCACAGTCGCTCATCAACCAGCCGCGGATCCTGCTCATGGACGAGCCGTTCAGCGCCCTCGACGTGCAGACGCGGGCGATCATGTCGACCGAGCTGCTCCACCTCTGGGACCAGACGAGGCCGGCCGTCGTCTTCGTGACGCACGACCTCGAGGAGGCCATCGCCCTCGCCGACAAGGTCGTCGTCCTCACGGCCGGGCCGGGCACGGTGAAGGCGGAGTTCGAGATCGACCTGCCGCGACCGCGCGTCGTGCAGGAGATCCGCCTCGACCCCCGCTTCACCCGGCTCTACGGGGAGATCTGGGAGGCCCTCCGGGCCGAGGTCGCCGAGGCCTACGCGCGGACGACGCGGGTGGCGGGGGTGGCGTCGTGATCGACACCCCGACCCGCGTCCAGCCCGACGGCGCCGTCGCCTCGGCACCCGGAGCCGTGCCGACCCCCAGGGCCGCCTCCCCCCGCCGCCGGGCCAACCGGCGCCGGCTCGGGCTGGCGGGCGTGCGCCTCGCCGTCGTCGTCGCCCTGCTCGCAGCCTGGCAGCTCTGCGTCAACGCCAAGATCGTCGACCCCTTCTTCTGGGGAGAGCCACGCGGCGTCTGGGCCGACCTCCAGGACTGGGTGACCGTCGGCACGAGCCAGGGCTCGCTCGGAGACCAGATCCTCGTCACCCTCGAGGAGGCCGTCCTCGGCTTCGTCATCGGCTCCATCCTCGGCATCGTGTTCGGCATCGCGCTCGGCCGGATCCACCTGCTCTCCGAGATCTTCGCGCCCTTCCTCAAGGCCGCGAACTCGATCCCCCGGATCATCCTCGGCTCGATCTTCACCGTCGCCTTCGGCTTCGGGATCCAGTCGAAGGTCGTGCTCGCCGTCGTCCTCGTGTTCTTCGGCGTCTTCTTCAACGCCTTCCAGGGCGCCCGCGAGGTCGACCGCAACCTCATCGCCAACGCCAGGCTGCTCGGAGCCTCCCGCTGGCGGGTCACCCGCGACGTCGTGCTCCCCTCCGCGTTCACGTGGATCCTCGCGAGCCTGCACATCAGCTTCGGGTTCGCGCTGATCGGCGCCCTCGTCGGCGAGATCCTCGGGGCCAACCAGGGCCTCGGGCTGCTCATCCGGTCGTCGCAGAACAACTTCGACATGAACGGCGTCCTCGCCGGGATGGTCCTCGTCGCGGTGATCGCCCTGACGGCCGAGTCGCTCATCACCCTCCTGGAGCGGCGCCTGCTGCGCTGGCGGCCCCCGCAGACCCACGGGGGTGCCGCCATCGAGTAGCCACCGAGCCCACGCCGGCAGACCCAGCCTCGGTTGTCCCAACTCCGGCAGTCCCAGCCCCCGCGGACCCAGCCCCCCAGACCCAGCCCGCCCAGCGGCATACCCCTCATCCACAGACTCAAAGGAGAGCTCCATGAACACCAAGCGCATCGGCGCCGCAGGCGCCGCGCTCCTCGCGGCCACGACGATGGCAGCCTGCGCCAACAGCGCCTCCGGCTCGCCCGCCGCCGCGACCCAGCACGACGCGAGCGCCCCGACCGTGACGATCATGGTCGGCGGCCTCAGCAAGCAGATCTACCTCCCCTTCATGCTGGCCAAGCAGCTCGGCTACTACGACAAGGCCGGCGTCAACGTCGACCTCGTCGACGAGCCGGCCGGCGGCGACGCGACGCAGAACATGCTCGCCGGGCAGGTGCAGGGGGTCGGCGGCTTCTACGACCACAACATCGCCCTCCAGGCGCAGGGCAAGTCGTCGGAGGCGGTCGTCTCGATGCTCCAGATCCCCGGCGAGGTCGAGCTGTGCCGCAGCGACCTCAAGGGCACGGTCAAGAGCCCGGCCGACTTCAAGGGGCGCTCGCTCGGCATCACCGACACCGGCTCCTCGACCGACTTCCTGACGCAGTACCTCAGCAAGAAGAACGGCGTCGACCCGTCCCAGGAGACCCGCCGCGGCGTCGGCGCGGGCCAGACCTTCATCGCGGCCATGAAGCAGAAGGCCATCGACTGCGGCATGACGACCGAGCCGACGGTCTCGCAGGCCCTCTCGGACGGCACCGCGTTCGTCCTCCTCGACATGCGCACGGCCGAAGGGTCCAAGGCCGCCCTCGGTGGGACCTACCCGGCGACGTCGCTCTACATGCAGACCGACTGGGTCAACAGCAACAAGGCGACGGTCCAGAAGCTCGTCAACGCCTACGTCTCCACCCTGGCCTGGATCCAGTCCCACAGCGCCGCCGACATCGCCGCGAAGATGCCGGCCGACTACTACAAGGGCGTCGGCAAGGACGCCTACGTCGCCGCCCTCACGAGCGAGAAGGGGATCTTCAACCCGACCGGCCTCATGCCCCAAGACGGCCCCAAGACCTGCCTCGCCGTGCTCGGCGAGTTCAACCCCAAGGTCCAGGGCAAGTCGATCGACCTGAGCAGGACGTACACCAACGAGTTCGTCCAGGCGGCGACGCCGGTCAGCTGACCGTCAACCGCTCGCACCGTGCCGTATGCCGCTGGGCCGCGTTCGTGACGCCACCCCCCACCGCCGGGGCGTGGTCACGGACGCGGCCCGGCGGCATACCGCGTCGGCGTCGGCGTCGATGTCGGCGTCGGTCCGTGGGCTCAGCTCGCCACGGGTGTGGTCGGGCACGGAGGCAGGGCGTCGGTGACGACCGGCTTCGGGACGGGGCCGAACGCCTTCCACTTGTTGCCGACGACGAGGTCGACCGTGTCGTCCCCACGCCCGTCCTTGACGAGCACCGAGCCCGGCACCTGGGCCGCGAGGACCTTGGCGGCCTCGAGCCCCTGGGGGCCGTAGCGGATCTGGGCGACCTGGGTGATCGTCGCCTGCTTCGGGTCGTTGCCGACCGCCTTGATCTTGAAACCCCGCTGCACGGCCACCTTCGACGTCGCGAGCGCCAGGCCCTTGCGGCTCGTCGCGTTGTAGACGTTGATCGAGACGTCAGCGGGCGAGAGCGCCACCGTCGGCGTCTCGGTCGTGCACGGGCCGGGTTTGGGTTCGGAGGCGTTCCAGTAGCTCTGGGCGTAGTAGAACGCCCCGGCGAGGGCGGCCAGCAGGACGACGAGCGTGATGGCCGAGCGCCGCCTGCGGCGCGCCCGGTAGGAGTGGACCTTGGGGTCCTCGAGCTCCGTCATCGCGCTCCTCGTTGCCGTCATCGCCAACGCGGGAGCCTCGGGTCGGATGAGGCTCCTGTGTCAGGAGAGTACGAGGACTCGCGCGTGGAGAACAGGTCTCTGCTGCAAAGCCGCGCGAAGAGCCCGATGGAGACCGTCCTCGAGGTAGAGCTCGCCCTCCCACTCGACGCAGTGCGGGAAGAGGTCGCCGTAGAACGTCGAGTCGTCGGCGAGCAGGCCGCGCAGGTCGAGCGTGCTCTTCGTGGTGATGAGCTCACCGAGCTGGACCACACGGGGAGGCACGTTGGACCAGTCCTTCGCACTCTCCAGTCCGTGGTCCGGGTAGGGGCGGGAGTCTCCGACGGCCTTGAAAATCACCCGGTCAGCATAGACACCGAACCCCGTGAAGTCGCCGGGCCGACGGCTATTGTTCGAGACGTGACCGACGCACCCGCAGCGAACAGCACGCAGATCGACGAGATCCGGGCCGGCTACGCCTTCGATGGCCCCGTGCTCAAGCTCGGGGCCGCCGTGGTCGACGGCGAGGCGCACGCCGACGCTCCCGTCCAGATCCCGCTCAGCGTGCTCAACCGGCACGGACTCGTGGCGGGCGCGACCGGGACGGGCAAGACCAAGACCCTCCAGCTCATGGCCGAGCAGCTGTCCGAGCAGGGCGTCCCCGTCTTCCTCGCCGACCTCAAGGGAGACCTGTCCGGCCTCGCGACCCCGGGCGAGGGCGGCGACAAGATCACCGAGCGCGCGACCGACGTCGGCATGGCATGGACGGCGACGGCATACCCCACCGAGTTCTTCACGCTCGGCGGCAAGGGCAGCGGCATCGCGATCCGGGCGACGATCACGAGCTTCGGCCCCACCCTGCTCTCAAAGGTCCTCGGACTCAACGACACGCAGGAGAGCAGCCTCGGGCTGATCTTCCACTACGCCGACAAGAACGGCCTGGCCCTGCTCGACCTCAAGGACCTGCGGGCCGTCATCACCCACCTCACCTCCGACGAGGGCAAAGCCGACCTCAAGGCCCTCGGTGGGCTCTCGAGCGCCACGGCCGGGGTCATCCTCCGCTCGCTCATCACCTTCGAGGACCAGGGCGCGGGTGCCTTCTTCGGCGAGCCCGAGTTCGAGACGAGCGACCTGCTCCGGACGGCGCCCGACGGCAAGGGGCTCATCTCCTGCCTCGAGCTGCCACAGGTCCAGGACCGGCCGCAGCTGTTCTCGACGTTCCTCATGTGGATGCTCGCCGACCTCTTCCACGACCTCCCGGAGGAGGGCGACCTCGACAAGCCCAAGCTCGTTTTCTTCTTCGACGAGGCGCACCTGCTCTTCAACGACGCGAGCAAGGCCTTCCTCGACGCGATCGAGCAGACCGTTCGGCTCATCCGCTCCAAGGGCATCGGTGTCTTCTTCGTGACGCAGTCGCCCAAGGACGTGCCGTCCGGCGTCCTCGCCCAGCTCGGCAACCGCGTCCAGCACGCGCTGCGAGCCTTCACCCCCGACGACGCCAAGGCGCTCAAGCAGGCGATCGCGACCTACCCGCGCACGGCCTACGACATGGAGAAGCTCCTCACGAGCCTCGGCATCGGCGAGGCCGTGGTGACCGTCCTGTCTGACCGGGGGGTGCCGACGCCCGTCGCGTGGACGCGGATGAAGGCCCCCAACTCCCTCATGGACCCCTCACCCCAGGCCACCATCGACGGCGTCATCAACGCCTCGGCCCTCAAGACCAAGTACGCCGACGTCCAGGACCGCGAGTCCGCCTACGAGATGCTCGCCAAGCGCCTCCAGGCGGCGCCCGAGGCCGCGGCGCCCGGGGCGGCCGCTCCCGCCCCGACTGCCGCCGCGCCAGCGCCTGCGCCCGCGCCGAAGCGCCAGGCCGCCCCCAAGGAGGAGCCCAGCCTGATCGAGCAGGTCGCGGAGTCCTCGGCGTTCAAGTCGATGCTCCGATCGGCCGGCACGGTGATCGGCCGCGAGATCACCCGGAGCATCTTCGGCACGCGGAAGCGCTGAGCGCCGCGCGGCCCAGAGCCGGAGCGCCTCGACCGTTCGTGGGTCGGGGCGCTCTCGTATGCCGTCCCCCGCTCCCGCCC
>NZ_AWSA01000063.1 GCF_000576595.1 Intrasporangium oryzae NRRL B-24470
ATGGCCTCGTTTTCAAGCGTCGTCGACACCAGCTTGGAGAAGCTCCCTCTACCAATCCGCCTAGGCGGCCGGAGGCGGACATGCCGTTGCCAAATCTTGATCGGGGTCGCGATTCAGGTGGTGGGGAAGCCGCGGCACCTCTGCTCCCCAAGGTTCTCCAAGCAGCCCGCAAAGGGGCAGGGTCGATCTGTTCGTTGGCCACAGCGGAGTGGCGGAGCGTCGGCACCTGATACCGCTCCGGTGCCGCCCGGTAGACCCCCTCACCCAGATACCCTTCGCGGGGGGCGCGCACCCGCCGTGGACTCGAGTCCCCGAGGCCGCGAGTCGTCTCGTTCAGGCGAAGCTCGCAGCGGACCACTCAGGCAACGGTCGGCGCCCACCGACCCACCGTCAGCATCAGGGTCCGGCGTGGCGCCCAGGCTTCCCCGGGCCAGCTGCCCTCGAGGCCTCCGGTCCCGCGTCGCGGATCTCGGCCGGGTGAAGCGTGCCCAGCAATCGATCCAGAGTGGCCGCCCCGTCATTGCTCAAGCAGTCCTGCAGCACTGACCGTCGCCGGCGACATTGTCGGCGGCGCCGGTGGGCCGAACCAGCTCTGCGCACGTCTCAGGCCGGCGAACCAGTCGACTCTCGAAGGACCTCCACCGCAGCTGTCAGCCGGGATCGGGGGCATGAACAGGCGACACCGCGCCACGAGCCGGGACACCACCTTCATACCCTCAACGGTACGGGCCCACACACCCGAACGATCGGCGCCGCGCCGCCTGGCGCTGAGATCGAATTTCATTCTGGGACAGCGGGATTGGGTGGTACAATGGGTAAACGAGGCAACGGGATAACCACGTCCAACAGCGGACTGGAGAAACCCCCTCAGCGGTACAGGCTCGCCACCCCCGGTGGCGGGCCCTTTTTCATGCCCGGACACCGAAACTGGGCCCATACCTGGAAGGACACCATCATGGGCACGACCACGTTGCGGCTGCGCAGCCCCGGCGAGCTGATCACCGCCATCCCCTACCTCCTCGGCTTCGAACCAGCCCGGTCCCTGGTCGCGGTCGCCCTCAAGGACGGCCGGCTCGGGCTCACCTCCCGGATCGACCTTCCCGACCCGGGCGAGCCCGGACGGGCCGCACGGGTCCTCATGCCCGCGCTGCGCCGCGAGAACCCCGACCAAGTCATCCTGATCGGCTACGAGGACACCAGGACGGCCTTGAGCTGGTCGGTCGCCTGGCTACGGGGCTTGACCACGGATGCCTAGGAACCACTCGACCTCGACCAGGAGATCGACGAAATCGGCAGTCTCCCGAAGGCCGGCATGAGGTGGACCCGCAGGGCACTCTCGTCGGACTCCCACGCCCCTACCGAGGACTTGCCTTGGCGTGACTCGCAGTCGCGCCACCCCCGGCACGCCTGGCATCCCCTTGAGCCGTTTCCTGATGCGTTGGGGTATCAACCGCGCCTCCCCGAGTCGGCGGTGGACGCTGGACCGTGCCTTAGTCCCCTCGCCGAGTAGCCGATGCCAGCCCCGCCGCGACTGCTGAGAAGAGAACCCATCCCAGTACCACCAACGCTGGGACCGTCCACATCGCAGCCCCTGTGGCGGTGTACACATCCTGCCCTGTGCTCAGGAAAGGGAGCAGCTGATCAAGGAGGTACAGCTCTGGTCGGAAAGGCACCACGGCGGATGACCCCTCAGGAACCACGAACTGTGACCGCATAAGAAATAGGATCAAGGAGCCCAAGATCCAGAAAGCGAATAGCCAGCGGAAGGCTCGGCCCGACCTATAGCCGTAGCCAGTGACGTGTAGCTGCAGCCAGGACCACGCGCGCGCCAGCGCGCTGCCGCCGATTCTCCGCCGACGCTCGTTCTCAATGAGCGTTTCGGTTGCCGCCCATGGATAACCGCCGCGACGGTACACGTCGGCTAGCATCATGAAGGCCCTTGGTGAATGCTTCGTCGCGTCTCGGGCGATCAGGTCGTAGCGATCGATGACGGGGACTTCCTCTGGGCTTGGTTGGATAGCCCTGATCTGCGCTCCATCAAGGTCCATGCTCAATGCCTTTCCCTTCGTGCACCCAATGCTCAGCTTCCCCACTTCCGCATCACGCAGATCTAGCCGCATAGGGACTTCTTCTAAGCCCATCAGGTCCAGATCATCGACCCGAATGCGCTCCAGTATGGCCTCGGCGCATCCCCGTAAGTCCGTGATGTCGAGTGCCTGCGCGTGAGCACCCGCTAGGTTGGCCGGCGCCTCCAAACAACGCATCTCGGTGGACACGCGTATGGTCTCCGCACTCACGTCGACCATTCTCAAGCTTCCCAGAAGGCTACCGGCAACGTTGAGGGACTTCGCGACTTGTGCCCCATCTAGGAGCAGCACACCGGCGACCTCTGATCCGCCTTCGTCGGTCCCGAATGAGCCATCTAGGTCGACTGATTCGGCCCCTAGGTCGACTGCGCGGAGCAGGGTTGCCCCGCGGTCGACCTTGAGGGATTGCGAAACCTTGGTCCCGTCGAGCAAAAGCCCATCGCCGACGATACGGCGCCCGATCGCTACGCCCCCGCCGGTCTTGCAGCCGAATAGCGACATCCCTGGTATTGGTGGCGGGCCCTCGGAACTCCACCCGTAGTCCACCCTCACGTCCCCATCGATCAATGCTCGATCGCAGCATACTGCCGTGTCGTGCCCTGGGCCGCTTGGAGCGAATTCGGCACCCGCCCCGATAATGAAGTTGCCGCGGACGCGCGCCGATGCGAAGTCCACAGAACCTGATACTTCGAGGGCACCAAAAGTGGATCCCAACGCCACCGATCCGTCGAATTCGGCGCCTCTGCAGTCCACAGCCGCATACCTAGTATGCCGATCCTCCAGTATCCCCTCGAGCGAAAGTCCACCGATACTGCTCTTCTGGAGGCTGATGCCGCCCGCCACGAACGAGGAACGAACTCTAACTTCGCCAACGATCTCAGCGCGGTCCAGGTCCACCCCAGGATGCATGACGTGGCCTTGCACATGGCTATCCTCGATCCAGACGCTCTCTGCCTTAATACCGCGCAAAAGCAGGGAATCGCCCAGGAGGCATCCCCCCACTACGAAGATAGGACCGCCGATCCGGGCGTCCCCGAGATCGACCGTCCCCATAACATCAGACTCGACGACAACCTTCCGAAGACTCAGTCCTCGGGAAATCTGCACATCCCTAGCGTCCAACCTTCCACAGTGGCAATTGGTGACATTGAAGTACTGGGCGGTCAGGCCGCTCGCACCTATCGCCGCGTCACCGAAGGCGCAGTCCTCAATCGAGAGGACCTCCCTGACGCGCCCATCTGCTAAAGAGATTCCGTTCGGTATCTCGCAATAGGTAAACCTCAGCGAGCGCGCCTGCAACCCATCCAGACGTAACTCGTCCTGGAACTGGCACCCCTTAAACGTGAGATTTGCTGCTATAGCGGCATCCCTGAGGTCCAGAACACCTTGGACCACGGCATCTGTGAGAGTGAACCTATTGCCGTCCGATTCCCAGGTTGCCGACGGGCGCAGATGTTTCCTCATCTCGTGTGTGTAGACACCGCCGCTGAGCAGGATCGCCCTAAGGTCGCTTCCTGCGACAATCTGGAGTTCGTCGGTGGCCGCGGGGTCCGGAGGGCTCTCAGCACCCACCTCGCCACCGTCATGCTGCTGGGCCTCAGCCATGGTGCACTCCGTTCACAGCCCGGGGCCGGTCGCGCGTTCTAGTCCTAAAGCCAGCGTAGGTATATGGGCTAGGGCCACCTCGCGTTCGTGATCAGCCTCACTGGGGTCTGCTGCACGGATGGGTGACATCTGATCTGCGTCGATGTGTGTCGACACTGGAAGGATGTGCACCATGCCGAAGGCGTTTCCCAAGGAGTTCCGCGAGGACGTGATCCGGGTCTACCGCGACTCCGATGCCTCGCTGGCCCAGGTCGCGAAGGACTTCGGCATCTCGCCGTCGTGTCTGAAGCGGTGGGTCACGATCGATGACCGCAACGCCGCCCGCGCCGGCTCGAGTGCTCCCTCGCGTGGGGATGAGGCCGAGGCGCTGCGCGAGGCGAACAAGCGGATCAAGCTGCTCGAGCAGGAGAACGAGGTCCTGCGCCGCGCGGCCGCCTACCTCTCGCAGGCGCATCTGCCGGGAAAATGATGTACCCGCTCGTCCGCGAGCTCGCCGCCGACGGGATCCCCGTCACGGTGACGTGCCGGGTGCTGAAGATCGCCCGCCAGCCCTACTACCGGTGGCTGGCCAGCCCGGTCACCGACGCCGAGCTGAGGTCCGCGTACCGGGCCAACGCATTGTTCGACGCCCACTGTGACGACCCGGAGTTCGGGTACCGGTTCCTGGTCGATGAGGCCCGCGAGGCCGGTGAGGTGATGGCCGAGCGGACCGCATGGAAGATCTGCTCGCAGAGCGGCTGGTGGTCGGCGTTCGGCAAGAAGAGCGGGCGTACCGGCAAGAAGGCCGGGCCACCGGTCCATGACGACCTGGTCGAGCGCGACTTCACCGCGCAGGCCCCGAATCGGTTGTGGCTCAGTGACATCACCGAGCACTGGACCGGTGAGGGCAAGCTGTACCTGTGCGCGGTCAAGGACGTGTACTCCAACCGGATCGTCGGCTACAGCATCGACTACGGATGAAGTCCTCGCTGGCTGTCGCGGCCCTGGACAGCGCCGTCGCACGACGTCGTGCTGACGGCGTCGATGTGGCCTGGTGCGTCCTGCACACCGATCGCGGGTCGCAGTTCCGGTCCAGGAAGCTGGTCCACCAGCTGCACCGCCACGGCATGGTCGGCTCGATGGGTCGCGTCGGCGCGGCCGGCGACAACGCCGCGATGGAGTCGTTCTTCGCGCTGCTGCAAAAGAACGTCCTGGACCGACGCCGCTGGGCGACTCGTGAGGAGCTGCGGATCGCGATCGTGACCTGGATCGAAAGGACCTACCACCGCCGCCGACGTCAAACAGGCCCCGGTCGGTTGACCCCGGTCGAGTACGAGTTGATGATGACGACAACCGCCACCCAGGCGGCCTAACCCAACGTGTCACCCGTTCGTGCAGCAGACCCCTATGTGCAACACAATCTTTGATCTCTCTTGCGTAGAGCGGCCTTTTGGCTTTAACTGACTCTAACTCCGATGACAATTCGGCCGAAGTGTGCGCCTTATGCCATCAGTTAGCGGGCTCCAGCCTTTTCTGACACGCCCCCTGGGTACCGACCTCTCTACGCCCTTCACTGCCGCTGGAAGTGTGTGTGCACGTGCGACGCGCGTACGAACGAACTGCACCCTGGCCGACCACTCCTGGAAAGTGGTGCAACGGTGAACCGAGTGCGGTCTCCGGACACCTCACCGAGCGGTGAGGTCGTTGTGCCCGTACCGACCGAGCCCCTCTGAGCCATCTGAGGTCGATCTCCGGGACGACCGGGCCGGCCTACCCCATGCCGCCGCCTATACCCCCCGCACCGCTCATGCCACCGCCGCCCATGTCCTGCTCCACAGCATCGACCGTTCCGCAGCGACGACATGTCAACAGCACCGTCCGGTCCGGCATGCGCTGCCGGTTCCATCGGTGACCAACCATCATGCAGAGCCACTTGCGTCGAGCCATGGACCGAGTGTCCTGCACGCAAGGAGACGGCGGGCCGGAACCGCTGGAACACCGGATCCTTCATGTCGCGCGTTGACGCAGGGTTCACACATGTAGGTAAGTAGCCGTCTCGGGGTCCGACGTGGCGACCTACCGGGCCTTCCTTGATGAACCTCAGCGTGGCCCTCATGTTCCACCGCCAGGCCCTGGCCGATATCCAGGCAAGTCCACTCGGGCCGTCGCTAAGCGCTCTAGCCTGAATCATGGCGGCAATGCCGACGCAGGACGACGGCTGGTTCTGGGAGTACGGCGAGAGACTCTTTTATTTGGGACTCGGCCTGCTCGTGCTCCTGGGTATGGGCGTGATGTGGATCTCGGAGACCATCGGCCATTTGCGGTCCGAGCGACGGGCCTGGTCGGCTGAGGAAGGATGGGGCGGACCCTGCCCGGACTGCGGCCACCCAGTGTCCTATCACAAGGGGCCACAGTGCCGCGGAGCCGCCGAGCACCGGATCGGGTTCGCGCGGGATGGTCAGACGCGGTGCCCGTGCACGCTCAACCGGAGCGCTGTGAGACGGCTCTGGAGGAAGTACCGCCCCAAACATTGACTGTAGTCACCGCGATGTCGACGGGCCGTGGGCGTCCGAACCCGCTTTAGGCCCCTTCCACGGCCTCTTGCGTGCCCGGCAGGTATCTACCCGAGCCGACCTCCACGACCAGTGAGAGTGCCACCGTAGCCCGTAGACCAGGCCTCCTGCCCCGGTGGTCCACGTACCACTCGTCATGTGGAGCAAGACCAGTTCTGGCCCTGCTGCTAGCGTGAGTTCCTCACGGGCACAGCAGTTTTCGGGTCACGCCGGGCGGTAAACTGAACTATGGTGACAGATGCTGCCACCGACGTACGGCGCGTGATCTCGTCTGTCCGGTGTGGAGCCACGGTCAAGACTACGGGCGAGCGCTGCCGTAAGTACGCAACGCCCGGCGCGACCGTCTGCCGGATGCACGGCGCGAGCGCCCCCCCAGGTTCGCCGGAAGGCCATGACGACCAACGTGATCGCGCAGATGCTCGCCCAGGACCCGCGGCCCGTCGAGCAGGTCGTCATCGACGCGATCCACAACGTCGACGTCGTCATGCGCGACCACGTTGCCAAGATCGAGGAGAAGGACGACGTCAGCGTCAAGGACCTGGGCCGGCTCGTCAACCTGTCCCAGGTGGCGCACTCCCTGGCCTCCTCGGCCGTCACGCAGAAGCTGATCGCCTTCCGGCTTCATGAGGCCCACGCCGACGTCGTGGTGACCCGGCTCGTCTTCAGCGCCGTGCTCGACGCGCTGGAGGACCATCTCTCGCCCCGCGGCCTTGGAAGCCAGGCATCCGCGTTCCGCTGGTGGGTGGTCCGCATCATCCAGGCGGCGCTTGCCGAGTCCATGGTCCAGGGGAGGGACGGCCTCGGCTACGAGAGTGAGCAGCCTCGTCGCTCCCCCTTCACCGACGCCGCCCTGGCAGTCCCCTGGCCCGACGAACTCGCCGACCTCGTCATCTCGTTCAGTCCCCCCGACCGGGAGCGGGCGCGACCCCTTTCCCTCGACGCGTCCGGCGGTTCAGCGCCCGGCGACCCGAGCGTTGCGCCCGCTTCCTCCGGTCCCGGCCCGGTCATGGGTCGGCCCGGCATCCCGCACGTGCCCGCCGACCCCCACACCTTCGCGCCACCGCGTGATCCCGCCACCCTGACCGAACCCGACCTCCCCGGCGCCGACGCCGACGCTGAGCCCGCCCCCTGGGACGGCCAGCCGATCTGGCTCCCGCCGCCCGACCTTGGCGGTCTGGGCCGCGTCACCCCTGAACCCGCGCTCGTCGGCCGCGTCCTCGATGACGACGAGCACGACGACCACGAGCACGAACCCAGGTGGTGGTAGCAACATGAGTGACGACCCGACCACCTACCTCGACCTCCTCGAACTGGAGCACTGGGCGTTCGGCCCCCTCCTGGCGATGGGCTGCGACGGCTGCCCGTGGACGCGCACGGAGCAGGGGGCCATCCCCGCGACCATCGCGGCGCAGGCGCATCAGGACCTTCACGCCCTGCTCGGGCCGAACGTGCCCGGGGTCTCCTTGGCTCCCGGCGGGATGGACTCCCCTGGGTGGCCCCACCCTGGCGGTGTTCATCGTGAGCACGCCCAACCGAACGACCGTCGCCGCCGTTGCGGCGCTTCAAGTTGCGCGGCGAAGCGCAGCGGCAGGGGCGGTCCCTTCCCCCAGCACGACCCGATCTCCCTAGGAGCACGACATGACCCGACGCAAGCGTGACCCCGGCAGCGGCGTCACCCCCCTGGACGGCACCGAGCTCGTCTACGCCGAGACGCAGCAGCCGATCCCCCACGAGCCGACGCCGTCACGTCGTCGCCGCGCTCCCCTGGCCGCCGACCCGACCCCGGCGTATGCCTGCGTCCAGGCGCTGGCCGAGCAGATCGAGCAGGCGCAGAACCGGGACGAGATCGAGCGCGTGGCCGCCGCGATCCGCGGACGTGAACTCCGCGCCGAACGGAACCACCTCGACGCCGAACTGGACGAGGTAAAGGACCTCGTGCAGCAGTTCCAGTCGTTGTTCCCGCGCGACCTTGTTCCCACGTCGCTCATCACGCGCTTCGACCGCGTCCGAGACGCGATCGTCGAGAACGACGCCGCAAGGCGTGAGGTCCGGTACACCCTGGCACCCGGCGTCGATCTTGAGCACGCGACGCTCGACCGTGAGCGGAAGCAGGCCGCTCGTCAGGCCGAGCAGGATGCGCGAGCGGTGAAGACCGCCGCCGCCTTGGAGGCCGTCCTGGAGACCGGCCGCGTCGAGGGGCGAAAGGAGTACGCCGCCGTGGTTCCCGTCATCGAGCGGCTGTTCGCCCATCCGCACTCGGGCCGCGTCGTCGACCCCGTGACGGCGTCCGCGCACCGGTCGGAGATGGCCGCGGCCCGCGCTTCGGTCCGCCACCCGCTCCATGCCACGAGCCAGTACACGACGTTCCGGGGCGACCCGGTGATGATCTTCACCGGGCGCTGACGATGAGCGGGCACCGGGGCAGCGGCCGTCGTCAGGCAACCGGCCGCCACGCGCACAGCAGCACCTGGCACGACGACACCGCCAAGTACTGGAGCAAGCTGGAGGCCGAGCTGCACCGGAGGCAGCGGCCCCGCGTGGGTCCGCCGCTCGACGCGCCTCGCATCCAAGGTTCCCCTCGCGGGGAGGGCTGAGCCGTGGGCAAGAGCAGCCGCCGCGCCAAGGCCCGCGGCCACACCAAGGTCACCCGCGCCCTGTACGGCACCCACGAGTCTGAGGCGGCCAGGCTCGCCCAACTGACGCAGGCGGGGGCTGCCGAGCCAACCGTGGATCCGACGATCGCGCAGCTTCGGCAGTTGGAGCTGGACCACCTCCGCAGCCGTCAGCGCCGCTGGGAGCAGGGCCGCGATGACCGCGAGTGACGAGCCGGGCCGCGCCGCCTTTCGGGATGCCCTGCTGGCCACGCTGCTGCCCGACCCGGGCGTGTCTACCAGCGAGGAGGACGAGAGGTGGTGGGCGCTGATGCAGGCGGGTCTGCCTTTCGACATCGGCGAGATGTCCTACGCCAACGCGGAACGTCTCGTATCAAGGGCCTGGGCCTGGAAGCGCGCCACTGATCTCCTGTGGCCGTGGTGGGCGACGCACTGGAGCCGCAACGCTCCCTTCACGTTCCGCAACGCGATGAAGGTCGCGCCGCCGGAGGTCGTCGCCGAGGTAGTCGAGGCGCTCTTCGCGGGCGGCTTCACCGAGGCTGAGCTCGGAATCGAGCGTCCGCCGCGTACCGAGGCACCCGATGCGGGTCCGTGACGCCTACGGCACCGCAATCCATGAGGCGTCGCACGCTGTGATCGCCCGCCGCCTGCACCTGCGTGTCGACCACGTGACCCTGACACCGCCAAAGGGGTACGCCGGGCTGTGCTCGGTTGTCGTGTCGAATCTCGCGGCGAGACGGCGACCGGTCTTACTGCTCACGCTTGCCGGACCGTGGGCCGAAGGCCGCCACCTGCATCTGCCCGGCGGCGTGCTACCAGAGGGTAGCGACTCGGACTGGAACGCCGCCGTCACGCTGGCCCGGGCGCTTGCCGGTGCCGAGTGGAAGCTAGCCCTGAGCACCGGGTTCAAGGCCGTGGCGCAGCTTCTCGGCGAGCCAGAGGTTCAGGCCAAGGTCAAAGCGGTCGCCATGGAGTTGCTCGACCGGCGCGTCCTCACGGGTGCCGAGGTGGACGAGGTCTACCGCGGTGCCCACTTCCGCTGAGGGACTCTGATTCAGGCCCCCTCCCTTGCTTCTGCCGCTGAGCCTTCCTGCAACACGTCAATGTGGTCGGCCGCGAACGCGATGCGTGACGTGGTCACGTGCGCTGCCGCCCAGGAACACCGAGGGGCAACCATCTCTCGCTTCCCCGTCAAGCGCCGATGGACCTGCATACTGCCTGCATGGCCGTCGCTGAACTCGCCCTGCAGTACTTTCAAACACTCGCCTGGCCGATCGTCGTCGCTGGTTCACTCGTCTACTTCCGGAAACCTATCTCCGAGAAACTCGCAGGCCTTCAGTCCTTTCGCGTGCCCGGTGCCGAGGCAGCGTTCGAACGAGCGGCCGCCGAAACGGCAACAGAGGCAGCAGAGGCCGCACGAGAAGATGACGACTCAGACGATGCGCCGACGAGCAGCGACGAGCGACAGGCGAGTCCGCCGGAGGGACATGACGAACGCGGCGAAAGCATCCGCCGTGAACGGGTAGTGCAGAGGGCCGTCCTAGCCCTGCTCAGCACTGCGTTCGCCACAGCGGCAGACGATCCACGACGCGGTATCCTTCTTGGCTACGATGCCTTGGCAAACGCGGCACAGATTGCCGCCGATGACTTCGGGCTGTCTAGTCAGGAGGGCTTCCGCCGCACCGTGATCGGACTACTTCCGTACGGGCTCGCGCCGCGCTGGGTGAGCGTCGCTACCTCACTGACGAACCTGTACAACCAGGTGAACCACGGTGAGGTGGAGACACCGAGCGTCTCATCTGCCGTCTCGTTCCTCTCAGCAGCACAGCCGTTGGCGGTCGCCATTCTCGACCCTCAACACAGTGAAGAGCCCACTTGGTGACGTGCCCATCAAGGCGCGCGCCGTGTAAACACAGCACTGCTGACGAAGCCGGCCCCCTGCAGGGACGCCGCGCGCGGAGGCTGGAACTGTGTGTGCTACTCGACTTTGACAGTCGCCATCGTCGTGGTGGGCAGGTGGTCGTCGTCTCCACACGTCGTCTCGGCCGTGTACGGCTTGACCTCCTGATCTGGCATGCCCGCGCGCCGCGCGGTTCGCGGGTGGCACTCAGGCCGGCGAACCTGCTACTCCCAATCACCCCTGCAAGTGGCCGCTATGGATGACATGATGGCACTCCCGTCCAGAAGGAGTCCTCGGTGCCACCGCGAAATCGTCAGTTGAGAACCCGCTCGCCGATCGAACTTTCGGTAAGCGGATACAAGGCAGTGCGCGAGAGACAATCAATAACGCTGGCGCCTCTTACGCTGATCGCGGGTGCCAATAGTTCAGGCAAGTCCAGCTTCATGCAGCCATTTCTGATGATGAAACAGACTCTTGACTCGGCGTTCGATCCGGGGCCGATGCTGCTCTATGGGGCTAATGTAAAGGTGACGGATCATCTACAGATTTTCAGTCGCGGCAAGTCCAAACATGACGTGGTTAATGAGTTTCAAGTGGGCATGGCCCAGGGTAATGACAGGCGGGAGGTCTCGTTCGAGTCGTCCACTACCGGCAGCCTGCGCATCAAGCGAGACAGCGTCTGGGTGGAAAAAGAGCGCGTCGACCTGACTGAGAACCTAACACCCGCCCTTCGGAAACGCTTGACCCGTGTAAGCGCGAAGCGCTCTGCGAGTCTCGAACGGATCTTTTCGGAACGCCGCGGCTCGTTTGATATGACTCCGCGGATCGTCAGGAATCGTTGTTTTCTGGAACCCAGCATTGTCGTGAGTGGTAGCGATGATGACCGCTTCATCACGTCTTGGGATGTGATCCCTAACACGGACAACTCGTGGGCTGTGCGCTTCTTGCGAGGCATAATCCATGTGCCTGGACTTAGGGGAAATCCCGAGCGGGCATACCAGCGCTCCGCCACCGGCGACACATATCCGGGGACGTTCGAGATCTATGTCGCCAGCATCATTCTTCAGTGGGTCGAGAAGGAGGCGCATGAACTAGCCAGGTTGGCCGCCGACCTGGAGCAGATCGGGCTTACATGGAAGGTAGTTGCTCGACGTCTCAACGACGCGTCTATCGAGCTGATGGTCGGAAGGATGCCACACGCCCAACAAGGCGGAGCACATGACCTTGTGAACGTGGCCGACGTCGGCTTTGGCGTCAGTCAAACGCTGCCTGTTCTAGTGGCCCTCCTTGCTGCGCGCCCGGGGCAGGTGGTGTATATCGAGCAGCCCGAGATTCACCTACACCCACGTGCTCAACTCGCGCTTGCTGACTCCCTCGTGCGCGCAGCTCGCCGGGGCGTCATCGTAGTCGCAGAAACGCACAGTTCCTTGGTCATCAGGGGTGTCCAGATTGCGATAGCCCGACAGGAGCTTTCCTCAAACCTGGTCTCGATGAACTGGTTCAACAGAGATTCCATTACCGGCGCGCAGCAAGTGACTAAGGCCGTGCTTGATGCTGAAGGCAGGTTTGGCGAGTGGCCGGTCGACTTTGACGAAGTTATGCAAGAGGCAGATTGGGCATACATTGAAGCTTCTGAGGAGTGATCGTGTCGGGACCTGGGAATCACATCCTTATGGACGCAAATATCGCGAAATCGGCCCGCAATCCGGCCCGGCATGAAACCAGCCGCGCCTGTTATCAACTCGCTCAGATGCTGCTATCCGATTCGTGTCTAACGGGAATAGCGCTCACCCCTTCACTCATGGCCGAATGGAAGAAGCATGCTTCGCCTACCATGACCTCTTGGTTGGCTCTCATGGTCCAGCGACGCCGAGTGAGGAGAGAACGGGACAAACGGGTGAGCGACCTGCGGAGAGCCGTAGCGAACGTTCCAGACCAAGGCATCAGAGCAGCTCTCGAGAAGGATATTCACCTTAGTGAGGCGGCTGTCACTTATGGATTGCCGGTTGCCTCACAAGATGACAAGCAGCGAACGTTCCTTCGCAAACTGGCCGAGGATTATGAGCGTGCGGGTAGCATTCAGTGGTTCAACCCGGTGAAGGATCCGGATTGGGAGAACTGGGTCTTGATGGGGTGTTCAGACGCGCGAGCGTGCTGCGTGCGCCCTTGACCGTAATTGGCAACACAACTCGGGAGACCGCCGGGGTCTGCCACTCGGAGCGTCCTGCCCGTAGGGCTGGTTGCTGGGTCGGGAGGAGCCAATCAAGGACATATTGCGGCGTCGCAAACCGGCGGCGTTGCGAAGCGGGCGAGATCGGAGGGACCCGCTTGCGCAGTTCGAAGTCTGCGCCGGCCGTGGCTCTGCCTGAGTCAGCGCCACGGCCTCGCGGATGATCCGGTCGATCCTCCGCTATGGTTTGCGCGGAGTCATCGCCGGCCCCCGTTTACGACGAGCACCTCGGTCTCCGAGACGACCCGGACCCGCGAGCGATCCCCGCCGGCGAGCCGGAGGGCGGTCCGCATGGGCTCGGCGTCCTCACGCAGCGTGATCACCGGCTGGGGGGCTGGCCGCGTCACGCGCGGCGCGAGCCGCGTTCGGCGGCCGCTCATCGCTTCGGGCTCTTCGCGTTGCCGTATCGAGCCTGGAACGACGCGGTCATCTCCGTGATCTCGTCGCAGAGTTCGTCGACGTCGGCGGGCACGACGGGGTCGCGTCCGATCTCCCTGCGGAGCTGGTTCACGAGGCTGCGAAGGAACGCGAGGTCGGATGCCACGCGGATCTTGCTGGCCGGTGCGGGTAGGTTGGTGCTCACGATCTGGACTCCTTCCACGAGTCAGGATCGAGGGCCCGTCGAGTCGTTGGCGCGACCGGCGGGCCCGCTTGGTTCGGGCTGGATCACCCGGTAGTTCGACTCTAATTACCGTCATCACGTTCGTACACCTGTACGAACAGCGGGACCCGGCGGAGGCGTAGGGCCAGGTCAGGGCTCTGTGACCGTGGACGATCCACAGCCTCCGTTCCCGAACGGCGAGTCGACGTCGACCCGGCGCTCCGACGTCTTGAGCATCCGCTCCACGAGTCGCGGACGTCCTCCGCAGTGAGGATCGTCGCCGTCAGCTCGGAGATGACGCCCTTGGCGACGAAGGCCTTGGGGTAGAGATCATTCACAGACGATGCCGTCGCCGTCGGCGTCGCGGTACCAGTCCTACTCAGGGTCCTTGCCGGCGTAGTACGGCCCGTATCCGGCCGCCTTGGCGGCCTTGCAGGTGTCGAACCTTGGGTCCAGCCCGCTCGACGGCTTGGTGAGTTGGGGAGAGCTCGAGGACTTGGGGGTGGCAGGGGCGGTCCTGACCGTGCCGCCGCCGAGGGAGATGGCTTTCGAGGTGGGCAGCTTCTGTTTAGGCCAGGACTGGAGGATGCGCGCGATCGCGTCATGCTCGGCTGTCGTGACCCACAGGCCGTACTTGTCCTTGACGGCGACCTGCCGCGCGACATACGCGCACCGGTAGCTCTTCATGGGGGGCAGCCACGTGGCCGCGTCCCCGTCGCCCTTTGCCTCGTTCGTTGGGCCGTCGACGGCGAGCAGGTTCAGCGGGTCGTTCGCGAACGCCGTCCGCGACGCGGGGCTCAGCCGCTGGCCGCCCTTCTGCCAGGCGTCGGAGAGCGCGACCACGTGGTCGATCTGCCCCGCGGTCGAGGTGCTCTGGCCCCTTAAGAAGGAGATCCTCGTCCCGGTGTACGGGCTGACGAGGATGCGTCCGCCGTAGGGACAGGTGCGGGCGGCGTTGGTCCAGCTGTCGCGCCGGCGACCATAAACAACGCGAAGCGGCACCGAGCGAGACGCCGCCCGCGGCGCGGCCGCGAAGGCGTGCCCAGTCGACGTGGCCGCGGACCAGGGCGACGATGCCGACGATGAGGACGTAGGTGGCGGCCATGCCGAAGAAGCCGCCCACGCTGGAGCTGGCAGCCCCGAGCAGGGCGGCGAGAACGAGACCGCCCCACCCGAGCCAGCCCGCCGGACCGAGCCGCGGGATGCCGGGCTCCGTGGGCTGTGCGGTCTGCTTGGCCGGCCCAGCCGGGCCGGGGCTCGTCATGGCAGACGGCTCCGGCACGACGTGTTCGGTCCACTGGGTTCCGTCCCAGTATCGCTGGTTGCTCTCGGGAGTGGGGTACCACCCCGCTGGAGAAGCGGGTGCGCTCATCGATCAGCCTTCTCGCAGGATCGCTTCGGTAGGTCAAGCACCTGCGGAGGCTAGTGCGCCCCGGTGACATATAGGGGCGTTTTGGCCGAATGTCGAGATCCGAACACGCCGACGGCTCTGGCGTCCTCGTGCATTCCAGGTCTCGAAGTTGCACGACCGCGGGGTGATGGCTGGAATGCGCGCGTGAGCGGATCCCGCGTGGACGATTGCAGTCCGAGCGCGTCGGTAGGCATGGGGGTGAGGCGCCCGTGAGATCGCCGGAGAGTCTTTGGCCGTGGACGGCGAGGGCGGCAGTTCTCAGCGTCCCAATTACTCTTGTCGTGTTGCTGGTCGTCTACGGAGTTCTCCATGCCACATCCGACTGGCCCAGGGCGGAGTTCCAGGGTTGGATCCTGGTCGCGATCGCGATAGGCAGCGCCATCCCGCTCTTTCTGCTCATCATCCAAGCCCTCGCCTCCGTTGGCGGGACGATCGAGGGGCCCGGCGGAGTGAAACTCTCCTTCGCAGCCGCTTCCACTCGTGCGGCGGAGGCCGTCTCAACCTCGACGCTGACAGAGAATCTCGACATGGCCGCCGGTGAGGCGCAGCACCACACCGGAATACGGAACATTCTGTCGGCGCTGCGCGAAGCCCGGCGCACGGACGTCACCATCGTGGATCTGCGCGAGGGCAACACCTGGTGGGAGTCTCGCTTGTTCATTCTCATCGCCGCCGCCGCGCGCCGACGTCGTCCTTCCGCGATTGCGTTCGTTGCCACCGTCAACCAACGCCCGAGGACGTTTATCGGATGGGGTGACCCGCAGGCGCTGCTCGAGCAGCACGTAACTCTGGAGCCCGGCTACCTGACCGCGCACCGTTTCGCCGAGGCCGCGACCGCCCGGTGGGAGCTGGGGATGCCTATCCCAGGCACCGACCAGTCCGTGGAACTGCCGTGGACTGTGGACTGTGGAGAGGAGAAGGCCCGAGAGAGGCTCCCCCAGCCGACGAGCGGGCCCGCGGACTGCACCTTCGCTTTCGAGCTGTATCTGCAGCAGGCGTGCGAAATGAATGTCTCCGTCGTTGAGCCGCGCCGACCCGTCGGCCGCGCCAGCCTCGAAGAGCTCTTGATCCGGTACTTGTCAGGGACGCTGTCGCTGACGATGCCAGCGACGCGGAGTGGATAAGGTTCCTGACGAGTCACCCCCACCGCTTTCTTCGCTCTCACCAGCGGAGGGGTTCTCAAGAATTTGGTACCACGCGACACCCTCACCGCGACGTTGCTCGGCCGCCTCGCGGCCACCATTGGTCACGCGCCGGACGTCACCCGGACAGGAGGGGAGCCGACGACCAACGCGGCCGCCAGGTCAACCAGTCCTGCATCGCAGCCGGAGAGCGGCACGTCGGGCAGTCCGAGGTAGCCCGCGCCCGATCAAGCCTTGCTCACGATGGTGCCTCGGGTGCTCTCTGGAGCGTGGAAGTAGAGGGAGGTGTGGAGAGGCCCGCTGCCAGATCCGATGCTCCCACCAACCGGCGAGACATCCACAGCACCAACGGTGCCCTCCGAAAGCGCCGCGTTCGCGACAATCGGCGAGTAGCGTGATTTGTCATGACGACTAGGGATGTGGCCGCGGCGGCGGACGCGAATGTCACGACCACGCAGGTCGAGAAGAAGCAGGCCGACGTTGCTCTGCTGACTTACCGTTACGTGCGCATGATCCTCGTCCTGCCGGCCGCCTTCCTCCTCATTGCCACCGTTCTCGAAGCGATCTCGCGTGGCGGGTTCCGTGAGTCGATCAGCGACTACTATCAGGGCCCCGTTCGAGACGTGTTCGTCGGAGCGCTGATGGCCTCGGGCGTCGTCATGGTCGCGTACAAAGGGCGCTCCAAGCTTGAGGACTACGCACTGAACTTCGCCGGGTTCAACGCGTTCTTCGTGGCGCTGGTACCGAACAACTTCACCAAGGTCCTCAACACGCCTACAACCCAGTCACTCGGCAGTGACGAGGTCATCACCCGCGCCCAGATGCTGACCAATCTGCATCTGGTCCTCTACGCGCTGCTGGCCGCCGCAGCCCTGTTCGTTTTCCTCGACTGGAGGTTCATGCAGTGGGGGGCGTTCAAAACCGAGGATGCGCCGCATCTGGCGGTCGTCCTCATCTGGATCTCCTGGGTCACCGAGGTGGCCTTCCTCGTCGTCATCGTCGGCGGCGTCCTCGTGGGGCGTGAGACCCTGTTCGGGCTATCCATCTTCGGCATGCTCCACTTCGTGGCAGCTGGCCTGCTCATCGGGAACCTGTCATTCGCGGTCGCTAGCCGCGCCTTCCCCGACAGATTGCGCACCGCGGTCGAGCGACGAGCCGCTACCCAGAACCAGCGCTGGGCACTCCTCTCCTACCAGGCCATCGTCGCCCTCATGTGGGTTGGGCTGCTCGCCGGCGGCCTGTGCATCTACCTGAACGTGCACTACGCGGTGATCTCCGTGGAGTACTTCGAGATCGTCATGTTCGTTATCTTCTGGACCCTGGCCACCCGGAAGGATTGGACGCCAGCGGTAACGATCCCAGCCACTGACGGCACGAGTTGACCCTCGCGACTCCACCCTTACAACACGCAGTGGTCAGGCTGATCGGTCCTGCAGGGCTATGGGTACGTGCGGAGAAACCTGCTTACGGGAATCTCGTACTGAAAGACCCTCAGCCGCCGGGGCGACGCAGCACCCACCCGGCGATGCCGGGGCGAGGTGGTTCTGGGTGTGGTCGGGTTCCGACTCGCCCTGCCGATCTGAGGGCTTGGTCGACCGGTCCAGACTGTTTGCGGGATCGCGGCGGTGTTCGCGAGTGCGTCAGCCGCAGAGGCACGCCCTCACGTCGTCGCGATCAGCTTCGCCGACGCGTCATGCGCGGCGGTTCGCGCGCATGACCGGAGCCGGGTAAACCTATGGGTTGTCCCGCGCCCGTCCGCTCCACCAACCCAGGTCGTCGCGGGTGGACAGGGTGTCCGGGTGGTCGGGCCCCAGGACCCGCGTCCGGTCCGCCAGCAGCTCCGCGTACGCCTCCCGGGCCCCCGCCGCGTCCCCCGCCGAACCGGTCCACCAGGCCAGACGATCACGGGTGGACAGGGTGTCCTCGTGCTCCGGCCCCAGGACCCGCGTCCGGTCCGCCAGCAGCTCCGCGTACGCCTCCCGTGCCCCCGCCGCGTCCCCCGCCGAACCGGTCCACCAGGCCAGACGATCACGGGTGGACAGGGTGTCCTCGTGCTCCGGCCCCAGAACTCGCTCCCGGTCCGCCAGCAGCTCCGCGTACGCCTCCCGGGCCCCCGCCGCGTCCCCCGCCGAACCGGTCCATGCGGCCAAATCGCCACGGGTGGACAGGGTATCCTCGTGCTCCGGCCCCAGAACTCGCTCCCGGTCCGCCAGCAGCTCCGCGTACGCCTCCCGGGCCCTTGATTCATCTCCCGCCCGCCCGGTCCACCAACTCAGGTCGTCGCGGGTGGACAGGGTGTCCTCGTGGTCCGGCCCCAGGACCCGCGTCCGGTCCGCCAGCAGCTCCGCATACGCATCCCGGGCCCCCGCCGCGTTGCCCGCCCAACCGGTCCATGCGGCCAGGTCGGCTCGGGTGGACAGGGTGTCCTCGTGGTCGGGACCCAGGACCCGCTGCCGGTCGGCCAGCAGCTCCGCGAACGCATCCCGGGCCCCCGCCGCGTTGCCCGCCCAACCGGTCCATGCGGCCAGGCCGGCTCGGGTGGACAGGGTGTCCGGGTGCTCGGGACCCAGAAGCCGCTCTCGGTCCGCCAGCAGCTCCGCGAACGCATCCCGGGCCCCCGCCGCGTCCCCCGCCGAACCGGTCCACCAGGCCAGGTAATCCCGGGCAACCAGGGTGGTCGGGTGGTCTCGGCCAAGTTGCTGCACGCACCTCTGCAGCCAGGGACGCAGCATGCCGAGGTTGTCGGCCGGAAGACGGCCGAGGGACCCGGTCACCTGAGTCAGTGCCTCCGGCCAGCGGCCGACGGCCCACAGGTGCTCTGCCCGAGCGGTGCGAGCATACGGCAAGTAGGTGCCGCTGCCTTCGACCTCCCCGTCGCGGTCCAGCACGGCAAGGATGGCCTCATGTCCACGCCTCAACTGATTGGTCTCTGAATCGTTGTTGCGGGCTAGGTGGTCAAGCAGGGTCTCGTGAACGAGTCCGGCCATTTCGCCGGAACTGCCGGGCTTTGCCCGAATAGCGAGCCCCCCAAACTGCACCAGCAGGTCACGGGTTTGACTTTCTCGTAGTGGCCAGCCCAACTCTCTGAGCGCGTCACGCATTAGGCGAACGGGCAGAGTCGGGCCGGTCCCTGCCGCAGCGAGCACACCGAGGCCGGCTGATACGAGCATCTGGTCGTCGACCCGCCTTTGCGCCGCGGAGATCGCGCGCGCGTACAGGTCATCCACCGTGACCCGTGCCGTCGACGGCCAACCCACGTCGTCGACGTCAAGGGAATGGGCGAGATCGCCGAGCAGGCGGGCATCCAGCCATGTGCGCACATGCCCCGGTATAGCGGATATCAGTCCCTCTGGAAGGCTGCGGGCGCGCAGGTAGGCGTGAGTATCCTCCTCCGAGACTTCGTCCATTCGGATGGTGGTCTGGGTCGGCCCCAAGTCTGGCAAGGATTGCGGCCGACCGGTCAGTAACACCCGCGCCCCCGTCAGTCTTGTGTCTCCGGTGAGGGCATCGACCGCGGACGTCAGAGCCGTTCTGGTGGCAGCGTCTAGCTGGTCGAGACCGTCGATCGCGATCCGTTCCCGTTCGGACCCTGTCACGGTGAGCTCTGAGAGTGGTCCCGCGACGAGTCTTGTCAGCGCGTCCAACTGGTCCAGGTCCCTCTGCTCGAATCGGGTGGCGAACCGTTGCGCTGCTGCGGAGAACCCTGGTAATCGGTTCAACTGTCCCGCGAGGTCCACTGCGATAGCCACGGCGTCAGGGCTGGTAGCCGCGAACGCGACCGCGTGCATGAATCCGGGAGGCACCGTGTCCGGGGCGACCTCGGGCCGGGTCAGCGCGGCCACGATTGCCGACTTTCCGGTGCCCGGTCCCCCGGACAATGCGACCACTGGGTGGCTCCGCCAGGCAGCCACGACCGATTGCATGGTCGCGGTGGGCTGGAAGTCCCGGGTCAGGTCGACTGCCTGACCACCCGCCGCGGTGCTAGCGAGCAGCCAAGTGCGGCCCGCCGCGGGATTGCGGCTTAGGAACAACCCGGGGTCATTGACCCTCCAGCGTCCCTGAATGGTCGCTGCCCGCGGTTCCTCTTGGCCGGTGCACGACCCCGCGATGACCCCGAGAATGCTTTCCGCGAGAAGGTAATCTTGGGACAAGCCCGGTATCCCATCGCGCAGCAGCCGGTGCAACGTATGGGTGAAGCAGCCGTCCCTCGAGGCTTGATCGAACGTGGACGTTACCAACTGCACCCGCATGCCCGCCTCGGCGATGTCCGCGCCGGCGCGGACCGCCATGTCCGCGACGCCGATGCCGGACTGGCACGCGTCCACCAGCAGGATCAACCCATCCAGCCCGCTGTGCCGTCGCACGAGTTCGGCCAGCCGCTGCCCAAAAAGGAACCCGGTATCCATCGACGGGGGCGACTCGCCGTCCATGGGAAGTAGGTACAGGTCATTCCCGACGGCCTCAGCGTGACCGACGAACGCCAGCAGGAGCGTCGCTTGCGCCTCGTCCGCGGCGGACACCGCAGCCTTGACCTCCGCCACCATCGTTGTGAGGTCGGGATCCAGCACCAATCGACTCGCATCCGGTTGGCATCCGCCGCGGTCGGGGTCCACCAGCACGTCGAAGAGATCCTTCGCCGCGCTGGGCAGAAAGGGCAAGGGCAGGTTCGGCAGCCCGCCGCATTGCGAGCCGATGAATAGCACCCGACGTTCCCCCATGGCGCCAAGTCAAACGCACACCGGCGTTAAGCGCAGCCGATACGGATACCCATGTCGCCCACGTTCGGATCAACAGCACACGCTCACCGCTGGTGTCGTCCACCAAGGGCCTGGACTGATTCGAGGGCTCCCGCGCGGTGGAGGCCCTTGGGTCATGTCGACGACGCTTGAAAACGAGGCCATA
>NZ_AWSA01000064.1 GCF_000576595.1 Intrasporangium oryzae NRRL B-24470
CGGCGCCCGCCCGCGCGGGGACGGGCGCGGGCATCCGCGACGTCGGTGTCGCTGCCACGCCCGGAGCCACGCGGGTGGCCGGAGCCATCCGGAAGGGCGGAGCCGTGGGCGTGGGCGGAGCCGTCAGCGGCGTCGGGGTGGCCGGCCCCGCGGCGCGGGGCGGGATCGCCGGAGGGGCGGGGGTGGTAGACGTCGGCTCGTCGGGCAGAGCGTTGCGGTGGCGACCTTCATATTTGGCCATGAAGAGAAGTCACGCCTTCCTGGTGGACTACGTACGAGTCAGCCGCCCTGCTCGGCTCGCGCGAGACTATCGCGCCCCGAGGGGCTGTGCTCGTTGGGGGACTCCCGGACTGCCTGGCGCTCATCCTTGGACGCGCGGCTCGTTATCGATCCGAGACAATGGCTTCAACAGTGACAGCGGCGTCGAGCCCGAGCAAATCGGCAGACCCCCCGGAGGCCGCACAAAGATGGACAACTCGTCCGGTGCTCCCGCGCGCTCGTGCGGGCGGGAGCACCGGACGGATGTGGCTCAGATCACGCCTCGAGGCCCTCGAGCAGGTCGGTCACGAGCGCCGCGATGGGACTGCGCTCGCTGCGGGTCAGCGTGACGTGGGCGAAGAGGGGGTGGCCCTTCAGCTTCTCGATGACGGCCGCGACCCCGTCGTGCCGGCCCACGCGCAGGTTGTCGCGCTGCGCCACATCGTGCGTGAGCACGACCTTGGAGTTCTGCCCGACCCGCGACAGGACCGTGAGCAGGACGTTGCGCTCGAGCGACTGGGCCTCGTCGACGATGACGAAGGCGTCGTGGAGCGAGCGGCCCCGGATGTGCGTGAGCGGCAGGACCTCGAGCAGGCCGCGGTCCATGACCTCCTCGACGACCTCGGTCGAGACGAGTGCACCGAGCGTGTCGAAGACCGCCTGCCCCCAGGGGCTCATCTTCTCCTGTTCCGTCCCGGGCAGGTAGCCGAGCTCCTGCCCACCGACCGCGAAGAGGGGCCGGAACACGAGGACCTTGCGCTGCACCCGCCGCTCCATGACCGACTCGAGGCCGGCGCAGAGCGCGAGCGCCGACTTGCCGGTGCCCGCGCGCCCGCCGAGCGAGACGATGCCGACGTCGGGGTCGAGGAGCAGGTCGAGGGCGATGCGCTGCTCGGCACTGCGCCCGTGGAGGCCGAAGGCGTCGCGGTCGCCGCGCACGAGCCGGATCTGCTTGTCGGCGCCGACCCGGCCGAGCCCGCTGCCCCGCGGTGAGAGGAGGACCAGGCCCGTGTGGCACGGCAGCTCGGCGGCGTCGGGGTGCTCGACCCGCCCGCGCTCATAGAGCTGGTCGAGCTGGTCGGTCGTCACGTCGATCTCGGCGAGGCCGGTCCAGCCCGAGTCGACCGCGAGCTCGGCGCGGTACTCCTGCGCCTCGAGGCCGCAGGCCGACGCCTTGACGCGCATCGGCAGGTCCTTGGACACGATCGTCACGGAGCGTCCGTCGTTGGCCAGGTTCTTCGCGACGGCGAGGATCCGGGTGTCGTTGTCGCCGAGGCGGAAGCCGGCAGGGAGCGAGGACGGGTCGGTGTGGTTGAGCTCGACCCGGAGCGTGCCTCCGTCGTCGCCGACCGCCACGGGCCGGTCGAGGCGGCCCTCGCTGACCCGGAGGTCGTCGAGGAGCCGGAGTGCCTGCCGCGCGAAGTACCCGAGCTCGGGGTGGTGACGCTTGCCCTCGAGCTCGGTGACGACGACGACGGGCAGGACGACCTCGTGCTCCTTGAAGCGGAGCATCGCCCGCGGGTCGGAGAGGAGCACGGAGGTGTCGAGGACGTAGGTCTTGTGCTCCGGGGTCCGCGCGGTGGCGCGGGTGCGGCGGGGCGCGCTGCTCGGGGCTGCGTCGGACGGTGTGGCGGCGTCGGTCGAGACCGGACGACTCGTGGTGGCCATTCCCACTCCCTAGGCGGCGCGCGCGGCCGCGCGCCTACTCGCTCCTGAGGTGCCGGGGCCGGTCCACCGCGTGACGGTGGCCCGGGTCCCGGCCCTCCGTCTCGAGCGAATGCTCCATCGGTGGGCCTCCTGGCAGCGGCCGGCGGGTGCCTGTCGCTGCCTCGACGCTACGACGCGACGGGCCCCCTGTGGAGCATCCGGGGTCGGCATGTCGCATCGTTCACCTACTTTTTACACACCTCGGCCGTATGCCGTCGGGCCGGGTGACGCTCACCCCCTCCGAGGCGCTCCGCCGCCGGGCTCACCACCGGTGTGGCGCGTGATCGCCTGCCGGTGCTGGCACGAGCCCGGGTCAGGTGCCGAAGCGACGGTGCCGGCCGGCATACGACCGCAGGGCACGCAGGAAGTCGACGTGGCGGAAGTCGGGCCAGTAGGCCTCGCAGAAGTAGAACTCGGACTTCGCGCTCTGCCAGAGCAGGAAGCCGCCGAGGCGCTGCTCCCCCGACGTGCGGATGACGAGGTCGGGGTCGGGCTGGCCCTTGGTGTAGAGGTGCTCGGCGATGTCCTCGACGGTCAGCTCCTCGGCGATCTGCTCGATCGTCTCGCCCGCAGCGGCGCGCGTGAGGAGCATGTCGCGGACCGCGTCGGCGATCTCGCGCCGGCCGCCGTAGCCGACGGCGACGTTGACGATCAAGCCGGTCACGGACTTGGTCGACTCCGCGGAGGCCCGCAGGCTCTCCGCGGTCGCCTCGGGGAGCAGCTCGAGGGCGCCGACGATCTTGAGGTGCCAGCGCTTGGTCTCGGCGAGCTCGGCGACGGCGTTCTCGATGATCCCCAGCAGGGGCTCGAGCTCTTCCTTGGCGCGCCCGAGGTTGTCGGTCGAGAGGAGCCACAGGGTGACGTACTCGACGCCCGCCTCCTCGCACCACTCGAGGAGCTCCTCGATCTTGTCGGCGCCGGCCTGGTGGCCCGAGGCGGTGCCCGCACCACGGGCCTTGGCCCAGCGACGGTTGCCGTCGAGCATCACCGCGACGTGGCGCGGCAACGCCTCTCGCGGGAGCTCCTTGAGGACCCGGCGCTCGTACGCGCCGTAGACCACATCGCGCCAACCCACGGGGCCTCCTTGTCGACGTCCTCGGACCGGCTCGGATCGGCTCGAACCGGCTCGGACCGGCCCGGGCGGGCCGCTGTCCAACCGTACTCCCCGCCCCCGTGCGCCCCCGACGGCCCGGCACCGCTCAGGCGGGACACAACCTACGTCGCCGTAACCTACGGTTGCGTAGGTTAGGATCTGGGGATGAGCAAGAGCGACGCCAGCCCCTCCGCCGCCTCCGAGCTGGTCGCGGTCGTGAAGCCCCGCCTGCGCGGGTGGCTCCATCTGGTCATGTTCCCCGTCGCGCTCGTCGGCGGGCTCGTCCTCGTCCTCGTGTCCGACCCGGGCACCGTCCGGACGGCCTCCCTCGTCTTCACCATCAGCGCCGCCCTGCTCTTCGGGGTCTCCGCGATCTACCATCGCGGCACGTGGGGACCGCGGGCCAACGCCTTGCTCAAGCGGTTCGACCACTCGAACATCTACCTCATCATCGCCGGCACCTACACGCCCTTCGCCGTCACGCTCCTGCCCTGGGAGCAGGCCCGCCTGCTGCTCACCGTCATCTGGGGAGGCGCCGTCGCCGGCGTGCTCTTCCGGATCTTCTGGGTCGGGGCACCCCGCTGGCTCTACACCGCGCTCTACATCGCCCTCGGCTGGGCGGCGATCTTCTACGTCGTGCCGTTCTGGCGCTCCGGCGGCCCCCTGATCGGCTCGCTCATCGCCGTGGGCGGCCTGCTCTACACGGCCGGCGGCGTCGTCTATGGCACCAAGCGGCCGAACCCCTGGCCCCGGTGGTTCGGCTTCCACGAGGTGTTCCACGCCTTCACGCTGGGCGGGTTCCTCACGCACTTCGTGGCCGTCGCCCTCGCCGTGGCCGGCTACCAGGCCACGACCTGACCGGACCGCGTCACCTCCCGGCCGGATGACGCGGTCCGTGCTCGCGTCTCAGCGCGAGGCCGTCCCCGTGGAGTCGCTGTTGTCGGCGCCGTCGTTCGCCGTGCCGGTCGCCGGCCGGCCGAGGCGGTCCTCCTCGCCCGAGCCGGCCAGGCCTGCCGTGGCGGCCGCCTCCGACGGCTCTGCGGAGTCTGCGGAAGAGCCCGCGGACTCGGCCTCCTCACGCTCGAGCCGGTCGCGCTCGCGGTAGGCCATGCGGCGCATCCGGCTGTTCATGTTGCGCATGAGCAGCCAGAGCGCGAGCGCGAGCACGAAGGCCGCGATGAAGCCCCAGACCCCCGGCCCGATCGGCAGGTTGTCGCTGCCACCCATCAGTGCTCCCCGTTCGTCTCGTCGCTGGTGATGTCGTCGCTGGTGATGTCGTCGCTGTCTGAGACGACGGTGTCGCCCGCCTCCCCAGTGTGCGCCTCGACCGTGTGCGCCTCGACAGTGTGCGCCTCGACGTGCGTCTCGCTCGAGTCGCCCCCGTCCTCCTCCTGCTCGGGTTCGGCATCCGGGCTGATCCGGCCGTCGTACGCGATCTCGAGGCCGCGCGTGGTCGCGAGCGCGTCCGCCTCCGCGAGCGTGCCGAGCCCGGCGAAGAGGTCGTCCTCCTCCTCGGGGATCGGCACGTAGGAGACGGCGGCCTCGAACTCCTCGACGCCCCACACCCGCTGCTGGATCGCGAGCGGCACCTGGAACCAGAATCCGTCCGGGTCGACCTGCGTCGCGTGGGCCATGAGCGCGCGGTCGCGGGTCTCGAAGTAGTCGGAGCAGGCGATCCTCGTGGTCACCCTGCCGTGACGACGCGGCCTCCAGTTGGCCAGCCACTCGGCATACGGGCTGTCGAGGCCCCCCTCGAGCATGGCGTCGTGGATCGCCGTGAGGCGGTCCTTCGACCAGCCGCCGTTGTAGTAGATCTTGAGCGGCTGCCACGGCTCACCGGCGTGCGGGTAGCGCTCCGGGTCACCGGCCGCCTCGAAGGCGGACATGGCGACCGTGTGGCACATGATGTGGTCGGGATGCGGGTAGCCGCCCTTCTCGTCGTACGTCGTCATGACATGCGGCCGGTAGGAGCGGATGACGCGGACGAGGGCCTCGGTCGTCACGTCGAGGTCCTCGAGCGCGAAGCAGCCCTCGGGCAGCGGCGGCAACGGGTCCCCCTCCGGCAGGCCGGAGTCGACGAAACCGAGCCAGGTGTGCTCGCAGCCGAGCACGGCCCGCGCGGCCTCCATCTCGTCGCGGCGGACCTGGGCGATGTCGCGCAGGATGTGAGGGTCGTTCTTGAGCTTCTCGTTGAGGATGTCGCCGCGCTCACCCCCCGTGCACGACACGACCATGACGGACGCGCCCGCCGCGACGTACTTCGCCGTCGTGGCTGCGCCCTTGCTCGACTCGTCGTCGGGGTGCGCGTGCACCGCCATCAACCGCAGACCTTCGACCACGTGGCTTCCTGTTCGTCCTGATGGGGTGGCGGGCGCCGGCTCGTGGCAACGGCCCGCCGCGGGAGGCCGCAGCGCCATGGGGGACACTTGACCCGTCTGTCATCCTCTCATCACTCCCGGGCGCATTCGCCTGGGGTCACACCCCTTCAGGACGTCGTCATGCCCCTGCCCCGCCCCGCACCCGGCACGCTCAGGTGGTGGGTCATCGGCACGATCGGCGTCGCGGCCGGCGTCGCGCTCGCGACCTGGTTCGGCCTCGCGGCCACCGTGGGCCGCCCGTCGTGGCAGACGACGTCGTACAAGGTCGTCGACGACCGGACGGTGAACGTCACGTTCGAGGTCCACTCCCCCGACGGCAAGGCGCTCACCTGCATCGTCCAGGCGCTCGCCCGCGACTTCTCCACGGTCGGCAGCCTCGCCGTGGAGATCCCCGCCTCGGACTCCGCCGACAGCCGTCACACGGTCTCGGTGCGCACGACCTCGCGCGCGGTGACGGGCGAGGTCCGCACCTGCGACTGATCCACCACCAGGACGGCGCGCCGCGGGCAGAATCACCCATGACCAGGCCCGTTTGCTAAAATGGCCGTTCACCAAGGGTCGCGACCGCCAACCCAAGTGGTTTCACGGGAGACACGGTCGGGGCTCTTCTTATTTGGGCGCCCACGCGAGCACTGCGTGGGCGTCGGCTCATCCGAGGAGTGACAACACGTGACCGAGACTGCCGCTGGCTTCCTGACGCAGGAGGCATACGACCGCCTCAAGGCGGAGCTGGACCAGCTGTCCGGCGAGGGTCGCATCGAGATCGCCCGCAAGATCGAGGAGGCCCGCGAGGAGGGCGACCTCAAGGAGAACGGCGGCTACCACGCCGCCCGCGAGGAGCAGGGCAAGATGGAGGCCCGCATCCGCCAGCTGACGCAGCTGCTCCAGACTGCGACGATCGGCGAGACGCCGGCCGACGACGGCGTCGTCGAGCCCGGGATGCTCGTCACCGTCGAGATCTTCGGCGACGAGGAGACCTTCCTGCTCGGCAACCGCGAGATCGCGGACGGGTCCGACCTCCAGGTCTTCTCCGAGAAGTCCGCGATGGGCGCCGCCATCCACGGCAAGAGCGTCGGCGAGAGCGCGAGCTACGTGGCCCCCAACGGCAAGACCGTGGACGTCAAGATCCTCGCCGCCAAGCCCTACACCGGCTGACCCGCGCCGCCGCGCGGTCCGAGAGGGCCGGCCCCCGACTGCGGGGCCGGCCCTCTCGGCATCCCGGTCGTCGCCTCTCGCGGCCTCGCCGGCGCGTCTCAGAGCACCTGGGCGGCGACGGCGCGGGCCACGTCGGGCTCGCGCTCGGCGAGCAGTCCCGCAGCGAAGAGCAGGTACGCCGTGTCGACCGTCGCGCGCGCCGCGCGGGGCACCTTCCAGCCGCCGGCGTGGTCGGTGAGAACCGCGCCGAGGACCTGGTCGCGCCCGGCGGGGTCGGCGTGCCGGAGGACTCCGCCCGAGCCGACCAGGGCGGTGACGTTGGCCAGCGGACGGGGAGACTCGGTCGGCTGGGCCGGCCTGGCGTGCCGGCGCACGGCGATCACCGCCGCGAGCCGGGCGAGCTCGAGGTCGAGCCTCCGCTCCGCGTCGTCGCGCGGGAGGGAGCCGGGCTGCTCATGGACGCGGGCGGCATACGCCTCCAGCGTCCCCGCGTCGCGGTGGGAGTCGAGGAGGTGCTCGGCGGTGGCGGCATCGACGACACCGAGCGCGTTCCAGCGCATCCCGAGGTCGCCCTCGACGGTGCGGGCGTGCCAGAGCGGCGCGACGACGTCCTTCGCGAGCGTCGCGTCCTCCCCCTCCGGGGTGAGACACGAGTAGACGTCGGTCGTCGCCCCACCGATGTCGACGACCATGACGTCGGAGCCGGCGATCCCGGCCAGGACCTCGACGCCTCGGAGCACGACGTCGGGCGTGGCGGCCTCGACCATCGCGCCGAAGGCCGGGTCACGGGAGAGGCCTTTGCCCCCGATGACGTGCCGGAGGAAGGCCTGCCGGATCGCCGAGCGCGCGGACTCCGGCGCGATGACCCCGATGGCGGGCAAGACGTTCTCCGCGAGGATCGTCGGGCGACCCGTCGTCGCGAGACGGGCCGCCGCCTCGTCGCGCGCACCGATGTTGCCCGCCACGACGACCGGCACGGCGTGGGCGCCGTGACCGCCGAGGGCGGCCGCCGCGAGCCGGGACGCGTTGTGGAGCAGGACGTCGGCGTTGCCGCCGTCGGTGCCACCCACGAGCAGGACGATGTCGGGACGAGCCGCCCGTATGCCGCTCACCTGCGTCGTCGACAGCTCGCCGGCGGTGACGTGGACGACCTTGGCCCCCGCCGACAGGCCGACGCGCTGCCCGGCCTGCGCGGTGACCGTCCGCTCGTAGCCCACGACGGCGAGGCGCAGTCCGCCCCCGGCGCTCGAGCAGGCGTGGACCGCCGCATCGCCGGGCACGTCGAGCAGGTCGCGGAGGGTCCGGTAGCCCTCGAGGATGTCCCCCCGGGCCCGGCCGCCCCCCGTGGGACTGCTCGAGCCGACCGTCGTCCCGGTCGTCGGCGTCGCCGCCGTCGCGATGACGGCGCCGTCGTCGGCGAGGAGCGCACCCTTGGTGAACGTCGACCCGAAGTCGACGGTGAGGATCGTCATCCGGTGCCCGCCCGCGTTCCGTGCGCCTGTGGTCGTGCTGGGGGTGGCCTCAGCCGTGGATGTCGAGCGCTTCGCGCAGGTCGGCGATGAGGTCGTCGACGTCCTCGATCCCGACCGACAGCCGGATGAGGTCGCCCGGGACCTCGAGCTCGGTGCCGGCGACCGAGGCGTGCGTCATCCGGGCCGGGTGCTCAATGAGCGACTCGACGCCGCCGAGGCTCTCGCCGAGGGTCCACAGCCGGACCGTGCCGCACGTCTTGACCGCCGCGTCCTCGCCGCGCGTCATCCGGAAGCTGACCATGCCGCCGAAGCGCTTCATCTGGCGCGCTGCGACGTCGTGGTTGGGGTGCGACTCGAGGCCGGGGTAGAGGATCTGGGAGACCCCGTCGTGGCCCTGGAGGAACTCGACGACCTTCTCCGCGTTGTCGCAGTGCCGCTCCATGCGCACCGCGAGGGTCTTGAGGCCGCGCAGCGTGAGCCACGAGTCGAACGGCCCGGCGACCCCGCCGATGCTGTTCTGGTGGAAGGCGATCCGGTCCTCGGCGTCCTCGAGACCCGGCACGCGGATCTCCTTCGCGGTGACGACGGCGCCGCCGACGACGTCGCTGTGGCCACCGGAGTACTTCGTCGTCGAGTGCGTGACGATGTCGGCGCCGAGAGCGAGCGGGTTCTGCAGGTAGGCCGTGGCGAACGTGTTGTCGACGACGAGGACCGCACCGGCGTCGTGGGCGACCTCGGCGATGGCCTCGATGTCGGCGATGCCGAGGAGCGGGTTGGTCGGGGTCTCGACCCAGACCATCTTCGTCCGGCCGGGGACGATCGCCGCGCGGACGGCCTCGACGTCGCCGATCCTCGCGATCGAGTGGTCGATGCCCTGCGGCTTGGCCACCTTGTTGAAGTAGCGGTACGTGCCGCCGTAGGCGTCGCTCGGCACGACGACGTGGTCGCCCGGCACGAGCAGCGCCCGTGCGACGGTGTCCTGGCCGGCGAGCCCGGACGCGAAGGCGAAGCCACGGCTGCCGCCCTCGAGGGCGGCCATGCACTCCTCGAGCGCGGCCCGGGTCGGGTTGGCCGACCTGCTGTACTCGTAGCCGCCGCGGAACCCGCCGATCCCGTCCTGCTTGTACGTCGAGACCTGGTAGATGGCCGGGACGACCGCACCGGTGGTGGCGTCGGCCTCCTGGCCGGCGTGGATGGCGCGCGTGGAGAAACCGAGCTCGTCAGACATGCGAACACCCTAGTGGGCCGCCCGTCATCGCTACCGTGGCGGGGTGAGCGACCACCCCATTGCCGACTCCATTGCCGACCCCATCGCCGACAGCACCGCCGACACCACCGACGACACGACTGCGTCACGGGCGGCGACCGCCCTCGGCGACCCGGGGGCCTACGACCACGACGGCGACATCGTCGGGGACCTCAGGGTCTGGCGCGACGTCGAGCTGACGGGCCTCGGCCGGCGGGCGGACGTCCTCGTCCACCTCCCGCCGGGCTACGACGCGGGCGATCGCACCTACCCGGTCGTCTACATGCACGACGGACAGAACCTCTTCGACCCGCGCACGTCGACGGGAGGGGTCACGTGGGGCGTCGACCGGGCGATGGCCCAGCTGGCCCGGCGTGGCATCGAGGCGATCGTCGTCGGCATCCCGTGCTCGCCCACGGCGCGCGGCGACGAGTACACGCCCTACCCGCATCCCCTGCGCGGCGGGGGCCGAGCCGACGACTACGTCCGCTTCCTCGCCGACCATCTCAAGCCGGCGGTCGACGCGGCCCTCCGCACCGAGCGCGGTCCCGCCGACACGGTCGTGGCCGGGAGCTCCCTCGGCGGCGTCATCAGCGTCCATGCATGGCTCACGAGACCCGACGTCTTCGGCGCGGTCGGGGCCTTCTCCCCCGCCTTCTGGTGGCCGGGCGAGCCGATGCTGCGCGACGTCGAGGCCGCCCTGGCCACGCCTCCGCCCGGCCGGGTGCACCTCGACACCGGAGGCCGCGAGGAACCGGGCGACCCCGACATCGAGCGGGCCTACGTCGACGACGCCGAGCGCGTCCTCGGCCTGCTGCGCCGGGCGGGCGTACCGGTCCGTTTCGTCTACGACTCCGTCGCCCCGCACGTCGAGTCGGCGTGGGCGCAGCGCCTTCCCGAGGCGCTCGCGTGGCTCCTCGAGGGGTATGCCGTCCGCAGCTGAGGCGCTCGCGACCACTCGCCCCCACCGCGGCCGGCTCGGCGCGGCGGGCGGGAGGGCTGGGACGTAAGCGGACCGTAAGGCGGCCCGGCGGCATACGGCGGCCTCACCGGACGTTGGGAGGGACGTAAGGCGCCGACGTGACGAAGGATGTGACACTGGAATGGTGTTCGGAATCGGTAGGAAGACCCACATGCCCACCCCGGACGAGGCCCTGCCCGGGCGCGACCAGCGGCCCTTCGCCGTCGCTCCCACGCACGTCGTCCTCGGGACGCCCCTCGATGGTCCGTGGCCCGAGGGCTCCGAGGTCCTCTACGTCGCGATGGGGTGCTTCTGGGGGACCGAGCGGATCTTCTGGAAGCTGCCCGGCGTCATCGTGACGGCCGCGGGCTACATGGGCGGCTACACCCCCAACCCGACGTACGAGGAGACGTGCACCGGCCTGACCGGGCACGCGGAGACCGTCCGGGTCGTCTACGACCCGGCGAAGACCTCGCCCGAGCTGCTCCTCAAGGCGTTCTGGGAGAACCACGACCCGACGACGGCCAACCGGCAGGGCAACGACGTCGGCACGGCCTACCGCTCGGCGATCTTCTGGACCACGCCCGGTCAGGAGGCCGCGGCCCTCGCGACCCGCGACGCCTTCCAGACGGTCCTCCACGACCACGGCTACGGCGAGATCACGACCGAGATCCGCCCGGCCGAGGACGCCGGGCCGTTCTACCTCGCCGAGGACTACCACCAGGGGTACCTGCACAAGAACCCGGCCGGATACTGCAACCACGGCCCCTACGGGTGCTCGCTGAGCGAGCGGGCCCTCGAGGAGGCCAAGCGCTCCCGCCTCGACATCACCGGGCTGCGTCTCCCGGAGACGAAGCCGGAGACGGTCCACAAGGACGCGTGACCCGGAGCACCCGCCCAGGGTGCCCCGACGACAGCACCCCGGCCGGCGTCACTCGCCGGTCGGGGTGCTGCGTCGATGACCGCAGGTCGATCCCTGCGTCGCAGGCTGTGGTCCTGTCTCAGCAGGTCACGGCCGGGTTCCACGAGGAGAAGACGCCGGCCGGGTTGGCGACGTTGGTCCACACGTGGAGGTCGTAGTGCGTCGGCATGCCCTCGCTGTGCCCCGCCATCGGGCCGTTGAACGGCTCGCCGGCGAGCTCCGGACGCGGCTGGCCCAGGTCGGGCTGGAAGAACTCGGCGCCGAGGAGCTCGAGACCGCCATGGCCGTCCGGCCCGTAGAGCAGGATCGTCGGCTTCGTCGGGTCGACGGTGCCGCCCACGGTCACGAGCGACGGGTTGAGGTAGTGGTAGCCCATGCCGCCCTGGTCCGACATCTCGCAGTCGCTCACGGGGATGTAGCCGGCGGACACAGCCGCGGTGACGTCCTGGTACGGCCGGATGGCCTGCCGGATCTGCGCGACGGTGCTCGTCGTCGCCGCACGGTCGTGCGTGCCGGGCTCTGCCTGAGCGGCGGGGGCCATGAGGGCCGCTCCGGAGATGGCGGCCAGCGTCGTCGCGGTGGCGAGAGCCGCTCGCGTCATCGTCTTCATCGGTGGTGCTCCTTCGTGATGTACCTGTCGGCCGGCGTCCCGCGCCGACCGGCGTGCCGTGGATCGGCTCGTCGGGTCCACCTTCGCGAGCGCCACTTGTGATCGACTTGCGATCGGCTTGTACGGCTCGCCATTCCGCTCGACACGCGGCTCGCTCGGCCCGCTCGGGCCGACACCTCCCGCGGCGTGCGAGCATTCGCCCATGTCCTCGACCTTCCGTATCAGGCGGTCCATCGAGATCGCCGCGCCACCCGAGCGGGTCCACGCGCTCCTCGACGACTTCCACGAGTGGCAGAAGTGGTCCCCGTGGGAGGACCTGGACCCGGAGATGACGCGGGACTACGGAGGCGCGGCCTCGGGTGTGGGCGCGACCTACCGGTGGAGCGGCAACCGCAAGGCCGGCGAGGGCCGGATGCAGGTCCTCGAGTCATCGCCGGTGCACGTCGGCGTCGACCTCGAGTTCGCCGCACCGATGCGGGCCCGCAACCGGCTCGACTTCACCCTGACGCCGACGGGCACCGGCACCTCCGTCGAGTGGGCGATGACCGGCCCACAGAACACCGTCATGCGCCTGATGAGCCGCTTCTGGTCGATGGAGAAGCTGGTCGGGCCGGACTTCGAGCGTGGTCTGGCCCGGCTCAAGAGCGTCGCCGAGTCGGTGTGATCTCTGGGGCTCGACGTGTGCCCGCCTGAGGTGCTGTGGGAGCGTCGCGGGGCCGTCCACGGTCGTTGCGTGGTCGGGAGGTGCGGGTTCCTTGTCTAGGATCTGCCCATGCAGGCGGGACTTCTGGTAGACGAGCGGAGCAGCATCGAGCACCAGGGGGACGACAGCCGGTGGTCCGCTTCGCGCATGGCGCGCCTGGCCCCGGCTGTCGTCCCCCTGGTGCTGGCCGCGGTGCTCTGCGTCGAGTACGACACTCCCGACCTCGACGTCGTGCGCTACCTGCTGGCGTTCGTCGTCTCGGTCGTCGTCCCCGGTACTCTCGTGCACCGCTGGCTCCGCGGCCGGCAGGACCTCCTCGTCAGCGACCTCTCCCTCGGCGCCGCCACGGGGCTCGCCCTCCAGCTGCTCGGCTGGTTCGTGTTCACCATGCTCGGCATCTCGTCGTGGATGTGGCTGTGGACCGTCGTCCTCCTCGTGCCCTTTGCCGCGGTCCCGTCGCTCCGCCGCCACGCCACGCTGAGCCGATACCCGAAGCAGGTCCCCCTCGGGGTCGGGTGGGCGATGTCTGCACTCGCGTCGGCCCTGGTCTGGCGCGTCGCCCACTCGTGGTTCGAGGTGGCGCCGCTGCCTCTCAAGTCCTTGATGTGGTACCCGGACGACTACTGGCACCTGGCCTCGGCCGCCGAGCTCCAGCGGTCGGTGCTGCCCCGGGTGCCCCAGGTGGCGGACCTGTCGTTCGCATACCACTGGTTCGCCAACGCCCACATGGGTGTGATGAGCACGCTCACCGGCATCGACCTGCCCGTGGTCGTCGCCCGGCTCTGGGTCGTCCCCGTGCTCCTCGTCCTCGTGGGCCTCTCCGTCGCGGTCATGGCCAAGCTGACGGGCGCCGTCTGGCCCGCGCTCGTGGTGACGGCCTTCCTGCTGACGAGCGGCAACCTCAACGGCGTCACGTGGCTCGGGCTCGACGGCGTGATGGCGTTGATGCAGCACAGCCCGTCGCAGGTCTTCTCGCTCATCCCGATGATGCTCATCATCCACGTCGCCACGGACGTGCTGCGAGGGCGCCCCATCGGCCGAGGCTGGGCCCTGCTCTTCCTCATCCTCCTGTTCACTGCGGGTTCGAAGTCCTCCGTCCTGCCCGTGCTCGTCGGCGGTGCCCTCCTGGCGGGGGCCGTCGCCCTGCTCCGGCGGGACGGGTGGCGACGGTGCGCCAGCCTCGCCGGGGCGATGGTCGTTGCCATGGTCGTGATGGCTCCGCTCGTCAGCGGGAGCAGCGCCGGCACCGGCGTTCAGCTCTTCAACATGGTGCGACGCTTCCCGGTGTGGGGTGAGGTCACGGGGATCAGCCCGCTCGAGGCGTCCGTCAACACCGGGCCGCTCATCCCGGGGCTCGGCAGACCCGGCGCCGTGACGCTGCTCGTGCTCATCCTTCTCGCGTATGCCGTCCAGTACCTCTGGGTGCTCGTCGCGCTGCCGCTCCTCTCCTTCCGCCGCGAGGGCGACCTGACGGCGTGGTTCCTCCTCGGCACCGGCGTCGCCGGCTGGTGGGCGATGATGCTCGTCGACCAGGACGGGGTGTCTCAGGCGTACTTCATGCGCGGAGCCGTCGTCGCCCTGCACGTGCTCGGCGCCTGGGGCCTGCACCGGGTCTGGACGAGATCGGCGGCTTCTCTTCGGCACCGGGGGTTCGCGATCTCGGCCCTCGTCGGAGTCGCTCTGGGCTGGATCGTGCTCGAGGTCGCGACGGCCTGGTCCACGGCTTCGGTCTCCGCCGGCTCGAAGGCCCCGCCGGTCGCGCTGGTCGACGCCCGGCTCACCGTCAGCCTGGCGCTCGTGGTCGCCCCCTTTCTGATCGGGCTGGTCCTCTTCTGGTTGCTGCGCCGGCGCGGCGCCCGGGCGGCGGTCCCCGTGCTCGTGGCCACGACGGCGGCCCTCGTCCTCGCGCCGGTCATCCGGCCGATGATCGACCTGGGCAGCGAGGTCACCTACAGGCCGGCGCCGTCGCTCACAATCAGCTCGTCGGAGGTCACGGCCGCGCGCTGGGTCGCCGAGCACACCCCGACCCGCGACGTCATCGCGACGAACCTGCACTGCCTGAAGTTCGCCACCAAGCCGAACTGCGACGCCCGCTCGTTCTGGGTCAGTGGTCTGGCCGAGCGTGCGGTGCTCGTCGAGGGCTGGGCCTACACGGAGGCGGCACACCAGGCGCACGGCCGCAACGGCTTCAGCTCGCGCCAGCAGCCCTTCGCCGACGCGGCGACGTTCGCGCTCAACGAGTCGGCCTTCGCGCAACCCACCAGCGCCGGGCTCGACCAGCTCTACGCCCGGGGCGTCCGATGGCTCTACGCCGACCGTCGCGCGAGCACCGTCTCTCCCGAGCTCGCCACGCTCGCCGACCTGCGGTTCCGCGCCGGGGACGCGGACGTCTACGAGCTCCGGGCTCCCTGAGCCGGTGGAGCAGCCCGCTCGGGGCGCCTCCACCGGCTCGGCTCAGAAGATCCGGACGCGCTCGTCCTCGTCGAGCCACATCCCGTCGCCCGGCTTGACCTCGAAGGCCTCGTGGAACTCGGTGACGTTGCGGACGGCGTTGCCGCGCAGGTCCTGGGGCGCATGCGGGTCGACGGCAAGCAGGCGGATGGCCTCGGCCTCGCGTGACTTCCCCTTCCAGACCTGGGCCCACCCGATGAAGAACCGCTGCGGCCCCGTGAAGCCGTCGATCTCCGGCATACCGGTGGCCTTGGTCGCGATGCGGTAGGCGGAGTACCCGATCTGGAGGCCGCCGAGGTCGCCGATGTTCTCGCCGACGGTCAGACCGCCGTTGACCGTGTGGGAGGGGTCGAGGCCCGCGGGCGTGTAGGTGTCGAACTGCTCGATGAGCCGCTTCGACAGCGCGTCGAAGCGCTCCCGGTCGGCTGCGGTCCACCAGTCGCTCAGGGCGCCGGAGCCGTCGTAGCGCGAGCCCTGGTCGTCGAACCCGTGACCGAGCTCGTGACCGATGACCGCGCCGATCCCGCCGTAGTTGACCGCATCGTCGGCCTCGAGGTCGAAGAACGGCGGCTGGAGGATCGCGGCCGGGAAGACGATCTCGTTCATCGACGGCATGTAGTAGGCGTTGACCGTCTGGGGCAGCATGAACCACTCCGTCCGGTCGATCGGGCGGCCGATCTTCGCGAGGTTGCGGTCGTGCTCGAAGGCGTTGGCCCGGGTCACGTTGCCGACGAGGTCGGCAGGGTCGATCTCGATCGAGGAGTAGTCGCGCCAGACGTCGGGGTAGCCGATCTTCGGCGTGAACCGGTCGAGCTTGTCGATGGCCTGGGCCCGGGTCTCCTCCCCCATCCACTCGAGCGAGGAGAACGACCGGCGGAAGGCCTCGACGAGGTTGGCGACAAGCTCCTGCATCCGCTCCTTCGCCGCAGGCGGGAACCACTTCTCGGCGTACAGCCGGCCGACCGCCTCGCCGATCGCGCCCTCGACGACGGCGACCCCACGCTTCCAGCGCTCCTTGTTGTCGGGCTGGCCCGAGAGGGTGCGCCCGAAGAAGTCGAAGTCCTCCTCGACGAACGCCTCGGGCAGCAGGCCGGCGAAGCGGCTGAGGACGTGCCAGGTGAGCCACGCCTGCCAGTCGGCGACGTCGACGTCCGCGGCGGCCTCACCGAGGGCCGTCACGAAGCTCGGCTGCCGCACGACGACCTTGGCGAAGGACCCTGACGGCGCACCCATCTCGGAGACGTAGGTCTCCCAGGGGAACTGCGGCGCGCGAGCGCGGACCTCGTCGAAGGTGTGGGCGTTGTAGGTCTTGATCGCGTCGCGGTTGGTGACGTTGTCCCAGTGCGACGCCGCGAGCCGGGTCTCGAGGGCCATGATCCGGCTCGCCTTGTCGGCCGCGTCGGGGATGCCGGCGAGGCCGAGCAGCCGCTCGATGTGGGCCACGTAGGCGGCACGGATCTCGGCGTACTTCTCGTCGCGGTAGTAGGACTCGTCGGGCAGCCCGATGCCGCCCTGCTCGAGGTAGACGATGTAGTCCTCCGGGGAGCGCTCGTCGGGGCCGACCCACTGGTGGAGCAGCCCGTCGACGCCGACCCGCTGGAGCCGCCCGAGCCCCGCCGCGAGCGTCTCGACCGAGTCGATGGTCGCGACGTCGGCGAGCATGGCCTGGAGCGGCACGAGGCCGAGCTCCTCGATGCGGTCGGTGTCCATGAAGCTCGCGTAGAGGTCGCCGACCTGGCGCTTCGGCGACCCGGCCCCGCCCGACGTGTCAGCGGCGGCGGCCTCGATGAGGTCGCGCACCCGCGCGGTCGACTCCTCGCGGAGCAGGTCGAAGGTGCCGAACCGGGCGCGGTCGGCGGGGATCTCGGTCGTGTCGAGCCAGGTTCCGTTGACGAACCGGAAGAGGTCGTCCTGGGGCCGCGTGGAGCGGTCGAGGTGCTCGAGCTCGATGCCGGACTTCATTGCCACTGTCGTCTCCTGTGGGGTGCTTCCCGCGTGTCGTCGGCGGTCCCCCGAGCCTAGCCAGCGCCACCCTCATCGGGCCGGGCGGCGTGGGCCGCGTTGCGGGTCTGCGACGCAGGGGTATGCCGCCGGGCGGGCCCGTGTGACCCAGCCCGGCGGCATACGCCCCGGGTCAGCGCCGACGTCCCGCGGTCAGGACGCCGACGAGGCCGACGAGGAGGAACACGCCACCGAGGGCGCCGAAGGCGACCGGCCCGAACACGCGCAGGTTGACGTCGCTGTCGGTCAGGTTGCTTGCCATCACCCAGGCGGCGACGACGAGGCTGAGCAGGCCCAGGATGACGGTCCCGCCGCGGGGGCCCCGGCGGACGGTGACGAGCCCCGGGCGGCTCGGCTCGGTCGACGGCCCGGCGGTCAGGCCCGTGGGCTCGGGCGGCTGCCACGCGGGGACCGGCGCCCCGAGCTGGGGCAGGGCGCTCGTCGTCGTGTCCTCGCCCGCGTCGCCGGTGACCACGTCGTCCGGGACGGGCCGCTCGGGCTCGACCCGGAAAGGCTCCTCCGCGGCGCCGACGGGCAGGGCGCTCGTCGGGTCGGTGAGCGGCAGGGCGCTCGTCGGGTCGGTGACCGGCAGGGCGCTCGTCGGGTCGGTGAGCGGCAGCGCGCTCGTCGGGTCGGTGGCCGGCACGGCGCTCGTCGGCTCCGCCACCGGCAGGGCGCTCGTCGGGTCGGTGAGCGGTAGGGCGCTCGTCGGGTCGGTCGTGCTCGCGGTCTCGTTCATCGGGTGCTCCCCCTCGGGCTCGGCGTCCGTGCGCCCGAGCTCGGTCGTCTGGTCGTCCTGCTGGTCGTCCTGCTGGTCGTCCTGCTGGTCGTCCTGCTGGCCGTCCGGCTGGTCGTACTGCTTGTCAAGGTGCTTGTCCTCGGGCCGCTCGGTCATGACGCGCTCCCCGTGTTGACCCGGATCTGACCGAGGCCGACCTCGGCGTCGACGTAGATCTGCGCGGGCCCCGACCCGTAGGTCACCGTCTGGTCCCAGCCGGTCCCGTTGTACCGCATCTGCCCCGGCTCGTTCGTGGCATCGGACCCCATCAGGTGGACCGTCTTCTCGTTGCTGCTCACGGCGAGCAGCTCGCCTGCATGCGCTCGGGCGCGCACGGTCACGCTGACGTTCTCGGGCAGGACGAGGTCGAGCTGGCCCATGCCGACCGTAGCCGAGACGTGGTCGACGGCGGGCGTGGCGGCGTAGTCGGCTCCGGTGAGGTCGACGCGCAGCTGGCCGACACCGAGCTGGTAGGCGTTGTCCCCGGTCAGGGTCGTCACCTTCTCGACCTGCTGGCCGGCCCGCCACGGCTCGGTGAGCCCGGAGGGGATGAACGAGGTGAAGATCGCGGCCATCATCCCGAAGACCGCGAGCGGCGCGAGCCAGCCGGCCCGGCGGCCGATGAGACCGGCGACGACGATGCCCAGACCGAGCACACCGAGCCCGGCGGCGAGGCCGACGGAAACCGAGCTGCCTGGCCAGTTCCCCAGCCGGGCCGCCTCGGTCAGGACGGCGGCCGCGACGATCGCGGCGCCGAGCACGAGGAGCCCTCCGGCGAAGCCGATCGTCCGGGACCGCTCCCGGACCGGAGCCACGGGCCGGGGTGCGCCGGGAGGCGGCCAGGCACCGGCGTTGGCGGCGGCGTTGCCCGTCGACAGACCGGCGGAGGAGCCCGCCGGGGCGCTGGTCGCTCCGGCAGCCCCGGGGGGCGGGGTGGGACCGTGCGCTCCAGGAGCGCCTGCCGCCGGCGCTGACGAGCTGGGTTCCGCTCCTGGCTGCTCGGCTGTCTCGCCCTCGGGTCGCTTGCGCAGCCAGGGCTGCGGCTCCGCACTCCCCCACATCGCCTGGCGCCTCAGGTCGCGACCGGTGTCGGTCCGGGTGAGGAACCACCATCCGGCCACGACGAGGGCGACGAAGCCCGCGATCCGGATGCCGTGGAAGTCGCCGTTCCACCACGGCGTCCCCCCGAAGACCGAGATGGCCGTCACGACGAGGAGGAAGATCGAGCCGCCGTCGCCGTGCTTGAGCGCCTGCTCGACGTGCAGCCGCCCCCGGTCGTCCGGCATGAGGAGCCAGAGGACGAGGTAGAGCCCGAAGCCCATCCCGAAGAAGATCCCGAAGAGGATGAAGGCGGCCCGCACGACGAGCGGGTCGACGCCGAACCACCGGGCGATCCCGGCCGCGACGCCGGCGAACCACCGTCCGTCGGTCGAGCGGACGATCCCGGGCCGCCGCAGCGCTGCATAGAAACCGTCGAGGCCATGCCCCCCGTGCCCCTGCGTGGGGCCATGTGTCGTCTTGGTCATGGCACCAGCGTGTCGCGCGGCGGAAGGGCCAGCCATGAGGGTCGACCCTGAGCGCACCCTGACCCGACCCCCAAAGGGCCGCGCAGGTGTCGCAGCCACCCCCGGACGTGGGTCAGGATGGGTGGGTGCACACGGCATACGGACCGAGCGAGACGCCACCACCCGCCTGGCGGGCCATGGCGCGTCCCCCGCTCCTGCGCCAGCGACACGGGCGCGTCATCGGCGGCGTCGCCGTCGGGCTCGCCGAGCACCTCGGCGTCCCGGTGCGTCTCGTGCGGCTCGTCTTCATCCTCACCGCGCTGCCCTTCGGCGCCGGCATCGCCGTCTACGCGTTCCTCTGGGCCACGATGCGCGCCGCACCCGAGGGAACCATCCCGACGTCACCGGCCGCGGCGCCGGCCGCCAAGCCTGCCCCGACGTCGGGGCGTCTCGACCTCACCGACGTCAAGGCGTGGCTGCGCAGCGGCAACGAGGCGGTCATGCTCACGCTGCTCGGCGTCGCGGCCCTGACGGTCGCGGTCGCCTGGTGGCTCGGCAGCACCGGCTTCAACGTCCACCTCGAGGTGGTGCTGCCCGTCATCGCCATCGTCATCGGCGCGATCTTCTTCTGGTCCCAGCTCGACGACACCGACGTCGCCGGCAGCCGCCGTCAGGTGCGGTGGATCTGGCTCGTCATCGGCCTCGGCCTCACCTCGCTCGGCATGGTCGGCCTCCTCGCCCGTGGCACCAACCTCACCGAGCTGTGGCAGGTCGCCGGTGCGGTGCTCGCGTCGCTCGTCGGGGTCGCCGTCCTCGCGGCGCCGTGGATCCTGCGCCTCTGGAGCTCCCTCAGGGCCGAGCAGGCGGCCCGGATCCGCGCGACCGAGCGCGCAGACATCGCGGCGCACCTGCACGACTCCGTCCTCCAGACGCTCGCCCTCATCCAGCGCCAGTCCCACGACGCCACGACGGTCGCTCGCCTCGCGCGGGCCCAGGAGCGCCAGCTGCGGTCATACCTCTACGACGAGGACGCCCGCGCCGGCACCGTCGGCGCCGCCCTCACCGCCGCGATGGGCGAGGTCGAGGACCTGCACGGCGTTCCCGTCCAGCTCGTCGTCACGGGCGACCGCCCCATGGACGAGCACCTCGACGCGCTCGTCAAGGCTGTCCGCGAGGCGACGTGGAACGCCGTCCGCCACGGCCGCCCGCCGGTCTCGGCGTATGTCGAGGTCGGGCCGGCCGTCGTCGAGGCGTTCGTCCGCGACCACGGCGAGGGGTTCGACCTCGACGCGGTCCCCGACGACCGGGCCGGGGTGCGCGAGTCGATCATCGGCCGGATGGAGCGCCACGGCGGCACCGCGCGCATCCGACGGCGCCCCGACGGGACCGAGGTCGAGCTGCGCATGCCCGTCGGCGCGCCCGCGCAGCAGGCCGAGCCCGAGCC
>NZ_AWSA01000065.1 GCF_000576595.1 Intrasporangium oryzae NRRL B-24470
CGGCCGACGCGCGCCGCCATCCGGGCGAGCCGCGGCGCCGCCCCCGGCCCGGCCCGACTCAGGTCCGTGCCCACCCTCAACGACGAGGGCGCGGTCGACGTGCCGCTCGAGACCGAGCCGGTCGCGGACCGCGCGGCGGACACCGAGCCCGCCCAGCGGCATACCGCCGAGTCGTCGCGCGACGCTGCGACGGCGCTGACCTCCGGTCTCCAGACGCGCGCCGAGCGGCTCGTCGGGGCGGTTCTCGAGGCCGCGGAGTTCTCGTCCGAGACGCGGCCGAGCCCCGCCGAGCTGGTCGAGCTCGTCATCAACGTCCTGCGGGCCGCCGCGGTGTCCGCGGGCGTGCCCGCCGAGGACGTCGAGCGCCAGGTCGCCGACACGCTCGCGTACCTCCGACGGCGGCTGTCCGGCGACTATGTTGTCGACGAGTTCGGCTTCGACGAGGACTACACCCTCAACGTCCACCTGCCGCTCCTGCGCCCGCTCTACCGCTCCTGGTTCCGGGTCGAGGTCCGCGGGATCGAGAACATCCCGTCCTCCGGGGGAGCCCTCCTCGTCGCGAACCACTCGGGCACGATCGCCTTGGACTCGCTCATGACGCAGGTCGCGGTCTACGACGAGCACCCTGCGCACCGCCACCTGCGGATGCTCGGTGCCGACCTCGTGTTCCAGCTGCCGTTCATCGGGACGATGGCGCGGCGCTCCGGCTCGACGCTCGCCGCCAACACCGACGCCGAGCGGCTGCTCACGAGCGGCCACCTCGTCGGGGTCTGGCCGGAGGGGTTCAAGGGAGTCGGGAAGCCGTTCACCGAGCGCTACAAGCTCCAGCGCTTCGGCCGCGGCGGGTTCGTCTCGGCGGCGATGCGCGCCGGCGTGCCGATCGTCCCGTGCTCGATCGTCGGCGCTGAGGAGATCTACCCGATCATCGGCAACATGCCGGCCGTCGCCCGGCTCCTCGGCATGCCCTACGCGCCGATCACCCCGACCTTCCCGTGGCTCGGGCCGCTCGGGATGATCCCGCTGCCGAGCAAGTGGCTCATCGAGTTCGGGCCACCGATCGAGACCTCGACCTTCGGGCGGGAGGCCGCGGACGACCCGATGCTCGTCTTCGACCTCACCGACCAGGTCCGCGAGACGATCCAGCAGACGCTCTACAGCCTCCTCATGCAGCGAAAGTCCGTCTTCTTCTGACCGTCCGGCCCGGCCGGCATGCCCTGCCGGCATGCTCTGACCGCGCCGAGATCCGGCACCGCTGTGCGCTTCCGGGGCCGCGTGGGGAGAGGCCTAGAGTGACCTCATGGCCACGACAGAACCACGTGTGCTCCTTCTCGGACGTCCGGGCTGCCATCTCTGCGACGAGGCCCGCAGCGTCGTCGAGCGGGTCGCGGCCGACCTCGGCGTCGGCTGGGAGGAGCGGTCCGTCGACGACGACCCCGAGTTGCGCCGGCGCTATGGCGACCAGGTGCCGGTGACCTTCGTCGACGGCCGCCAGCACGACTTCTGGAGGGTCGACGAGACGCGGCTGCGGCGCGCCCTGGGCTGACGTCCGCCTCCGTCCGAGGCCTCGGCGACGCGGGTGCCTGCGCCCCGGTGAGCCCGACGTGCTAGGCGTCCCGTGCTCACTTTGTGCATGGGTTCACAAACGTCTAGCCTGATCGGGTCCCCACGTGCTCCGCGTTCGCGAGAACGCACCATCGAGAGGAGCCGGTGAACAAGCGTGTCCGCCGACCCGAACCTGCGTCGAGAGATCCCCGACGCGACCGTCGCGCGGCTTCCTGAGTACCTCCGGACGCTGTCCAGGCTGGCCGAGGACGGCGTCCTGTCGGTCTCGTCCGAAGAGCTCGCGGCCGCGGTCGGCGTCCGCTCGGCGCAGCTGCGCAAGGACCTCAGCCACCTCGGCTCCTACGGCGTGCGGGGCGTCGGCTACGAGGTCGAGACGCTCGCGCTCGAGATCTCCCGCGCCCTCGGCCTGACCGAGGACTGGCCCGTGGCCATCGTCGGGATGGGCAACCTCGGACACGCACTCGCCTCCTACTCTGGCTTCGTGACGAAGGGCTTCCGCATCGTCGGGCTCTTCGACGACGATCCCGCCCTCGCCGGACAGCACGTCGTCGGCGTGCCCATCCGCCCCCTCGCGGACCTTCCCGCCTGCCAGGTGGCCGACCCCGTCTCCATCGGCGTCATCGCGACGCCGGCCCGGGCCGCCCAGGCCGTCTGTGACTCGCTCGTCGCCGTGGGCGTCACCTCCATCCTCAACTTCGCTCCGGCCGTCCTCACGGTCCCCGAGGGCGTCGACGTCCGCCGGGTCGACCTGTCGACCGAGCTGCAGATCCTCGCCTTCCACGCCCAGCGCAAGTCGCTCGCGGCCGGCGACGGCGACCTCCGATCGGTGGTGTCCCAGTGAGCCTGCTCGTCATCGGCCTGTCGCACCACACGGCGCCGCTCTCCGTCCTCGAGGGCCTCGCCGACCGCGACGACCGCGCCTCCGAGATCGCGACCGCGGTCATCTCGTCGGCCACCGTCTCCGAGGTCGTCGTCCTCTCGACGTGCAACCGGCTCGAGGTCTACGCCGACGCCCCGGCGTTCCACCCCGCCGTCGCCGCGATCGGTGAGGCGCTCGCCGTCGCCGCGGGCGCCGAGACGCCCGCGGCCTCGCTCCGGGCCCCGGGCATCGCGACGCCCTCCGACCCGGTCGACGAGCTCGCCGTGCGCGCAGAGGCCCTCGCCGACCACCTCTACGTCCGCTTCGACGACAGCGCCGTCGCCCACGCCTTCACCGTCGCCTGCGGGCTCGACTCGATGGCCGTCGGCGAGGCCCAGATCCTCGGGCAGATGCGCGACGCGCTGGCCGTGGCCCAGGAGGCCGGCCAGGCAGGGGAGTCGCTCAACACGCTCTTCCAGCAGGCGCTGCGCGTCGGCAAGCGGGCCCACTCCGAGACCGACATCGACCAGCACAGCGTGTCGCTCGTCCAGATGGGCCTCGAGCGCGCCGCGGCGGTCCTCGGCCCGCTCGCCGGGCTCAAGGCGGCGGTCATCGGCGCGGGGGGCATGAGCGGGCTCGCCGCGGCCACGACGAGCCGGGCCGGGATCGGCTCGCTGACCATCGTCAACCGAACGCAGGAGCGTGCCGAGCGCCTCGCCGCCGCGACGTCCGCGACCGCGCGCCCCTGGTCCGACCTCGCCGACGTCCTCGCCGACAGCGACCTTGTCATCACCTGCACCGGCGCGGTGGGCCACGTCATCACCGGTGACGACCTCGCCCTCACCGCCGAGGCCCGGGGTGGACGCGAGCAGGTCCTCGTCGACCTCGCGCTGCCCCGCGACGTCGAGCCCGTGACCACGTGGCCCCGCCCGGTTCCGTCGGCGACGCTCATCGACCTCCAGCACCTCGGCGCGCTCCTGTCCGGCCGGGCCGATGCGCGCCAGGTCTCCGAGGTCGGCGCGCTCGTCGCCGGAGAAGTGGCCGCCTACCTGACCCGCCGCATGGAGAAGGCCGTCGCGCCCACCGTGGCCGCGCTGCGAGCCCGGGCCGCGGACGTCGTGGCCGCCGAGATGGACCGTCTCGACCAGCGGCTGCCGGACCTCGACGAGACGACTCGCGCGGAGGTGGCCCTCGCGGTCCACCGCATCGTCGAGAAGCTCCTCCACACCCCGACGAAGCGCGTCAAGGAGTTCGCCGTCGAGGGCGCCGGCCCTGACTACGCCGCGGCCCTGCGCGAGCTGTTCGACCTCGACCCGAAGGACGTCGCCATCGTGTCCACGCCGCCGAAGCGGAGCGCCCCATGACGACTCTGCGCCTCGGAACCCGCCGCTCCGGCCTTGCGACCACCCAGTCGCGCTGGGTCGCCGACCGGCTGACGGAGCTCGGCCACACCGTCGAGCTCGTCGAGATCACGACGGACGGCGACGTCTCCGGCGAGCTGCTCACCGCGATCGGCGGCACGGGGGTCTTCGCCTCGGCGATCCGCCACGCGCTCCGCGAGGGCCGCATCGACCTCGCCGTCCACTCGCTCAAGGACCTGCCGACCGCACCCGAGCCCGACCTCGTCGTGGCGGCCGTGCCGGTGCGCGAGGACAGCCGCGACGTCCTCGTGGCCCGCGACGGCCTGACGCTCGGCGAGCTCCCCAGCGGGTCCGTCGTCGGCACCGGCTCTCCGCGTCGGACCGCACAGCTCGCCGCGCTCGGCCTCGGCATCGAGATCCGGCCGATCCGCGGCAACGTCGACACGCGCATCGGGTTGGTCACCTCCGGAGCGCTCGACGCCGTCGTCCTCGCCCGGGCCGGGCTCACCAGGCTGGGGCGCCTCGACGACGTCACCGAGGTCCTCGACCCCATCCAGGTCCTGCCCGCCCCGGGGCAGGGCGCCCTCGCCATCGAGTGCCGCGCCGACCGCGCCGACGTCATCGCCGCGGTGACCGCGCTCGACGACGCCGACAGCCGTGCCTGCGTCGTCGCCGAGCGCTCGCTCCTCGCCCGCCTCGAGGCGGGCTGCACCGCCCCCGTGGGCGCGCTCGCCGAGGTCGTCGAGGGCGACGAGGCCCTCGAGCTCTCGCTGCGCGCTTTCGCCGGGAGCGAGGACGGCCGCGTCGAGCTGCGCCGATCCCTCGTCGGCCCCTACTCCGAGCCCGAGGCGCTGGGCGCCCGGCTCGCCGAGATCCTCCTCGAGGACGGCGCAGCCGACCTCGAGGCCGCACCCACGCCCGCCTCAGACCACCCGGAGCATGTCTCGTGACTCGTCCTCGCCAGCCGTCAGAGCAGACGGTGTCGACCCCCACGGTCCCGACCACCCCGGCGCGCGTCGCGTTCGTCGGGTCAGGCCCGGGTGACCCCGGGCTCCTGACCCTCCGTGGCCGTGACCTGCTCGCCGCAGCCGACGTCGTCATCCTCGACCGGATCACGCGCGACGACGTCGTCCTCCAGCATGCCCGTCCCGGCGTCGAGATCGTCGACGCCGCGCACGGCGAGCAGGGGCAGGAGCTGACGCACGCCGTCCGGGCCAAGCTCGTCGTCAAGGCCGCCAAGTCGGTCCCGCCGGGCGGCCTCGTCGTGCGCCTCATGGACGGCGACCCGGCGACGTTCAACGGGCTCGTCGAGGAGGCCAAGGCCTGTCGCAAGGCGGGCATCAGCTTCGAGGTCGTCCCGGGCGTGTCCACCGTCTCCGCCGGCCCGACGTATGCCGGTGTGCCCCTCACGACGAGGTCGACGACCGCCGTCCATGTCCTCAGCGCCGACCGGCCCGGGCTCGACCTCAGCCGTTACGCCGCGGACGACGACACCGTCGTGCTGCTCGGCAGCCAGGAGGGCATCCGGCACGCCCTCGCCGCGCTCCGGGCCGCGGGTCGTCCGGCCGGTGCCGGCGTCGCGCTCAGCCGCCGCGCGACGACGGTCGGCCAGGCGTCGGTCGCGACGACGCTCGGCGAGGTCGAGCGGTTCTTCGCCGCCGCCTCCGATGCCGACCCGTTCGCCTTCGCCGTCGTCTCCGCGAACGTCGCCCTGCGCGAGGAGTTCGCGTGGTTCGAGACGAAGCCGCTCTTCGGCTGGAAGGTCCTCGTCCCGCGGACGCAGGCCCAGGCCGGCCCGATGGTCGAGCGCCTCGCCGCCTACGGCGCGACGGCCGACGTCGTCCCGACGATCTCGGTCGAGCCGCCGCGGACGCCGCAGCAGATGGAGAAGGCGATCAAGGGCCTCGTCACCGGCCGCTACGAGTGGATCGGCTTCACGTCGGTTAACGCCGTCCGGGCCGTCCGTGAGCGCTTCGAGGAGCTCGGGCTCGACGCCCGCGCTTTCGCCGGCCTCAAGGTCGCGGCCGTCGGCGGCACGACGGCGGCAGCCTTGCGCGAGTGGGGGATCAACGCGGATCTCGTCCCCACGGGCGAGCAGTCCGCCGCCGGGCTGCTCGAGGTGTGGCCGGAGTTCGACGAGGTCCTCGACCCGATCAACCGCGTCCTGCTCCCGCGGGCGGACATCGCCACCGAGACGCTCGTCGCCGGCCTGCGCGACATGGGCTGGGAGGTCGACGACGTGACCGCCTACCGCACCGTCCGTGCGGCCCCGCCGGCAGCGCCGATCCGTGACGCGATCAAGGGCGGCGACTACGACGCGGTCGTCTTCACGTCGAGCTCGACCGTGCGCAACCTCGTCGGCATCGCCGGCAAGCCCCACCCGGCGACGGTCGTCGCGTGCATCGGCCCTGCGACGGCCAAGACGGCCGAGGAGCATGGCCTGCGCGTCGACGTGCTCGCCCCCGAGGCGTCCGCGATCAGCGTCGTCGACGCCCTCGCGGGCCACGGCGTCGGTCTCGCCGTCGCCGCGGCCGAGGCCGGCCAGCCGGTCCAGCGGCCGAGCGACAAGCGGCCGGCCTCGCGCCGACGGGCCCGGTGAACCGGCGATGATCGATCGCCCCCGCCGCCTGCGTCAGACGCCCGCCCTGCGGTCCCTCGTCGCGGAGACCCGACTGCACCCGCGTGAGCTCGTGCTGCCGGTCTTCGTGGCGGAGGGGGCGAACGAGCCCCGGCCGATCGCGAGCATGCCTGGCGTCGTGCAGCACTCCATCGGCTCGCTCCAGGAGCTCTCCCGGCGTGCCGTCGGCGCCGGGATCGGTGGCCTCATGCTCTTCGGGGTGCCCGAGCACAAGGACGCGACCGGGTCGGGTGCGGTCGACCCCGACGGCATCCTCAACGTCGCGCTCGGCACCGTGCGCGACGTGGTCGGCGACGACCTCGTCGTCATGGCCGACACGTGCCTCGACGAGTTCACCGACCACGGCCACTGCGGGGTGCTCGACGCCCGCGGCCGGGTCGACAACGACGCGACCAACGAGATCTACGCGGCGATGGCCGTGGCCCAGGCCCGCGCCGGCGCCCACGTCGTCGGCCCTTCGGGGATGATGGACGGCCAGGTCGGCGTCATCCGCGAGGGTCTCGACGCCGCCGGTCTCGAGGACACCGTCATCCTCGCGTATGCCGCGAAGTACGCCTCCGCGTTCTTCGGGCCCTTCCGCGAGGCGGTCCAGTCGAGCCTCCAGGGCGACCGCCGGACCTACCAGCAGGACTCGGCCAACATCGTCGAGTCGCTCCGCGAGATCGACCTCGACATCGCTCAGGGCGCCGACCTCGTCATGGTCAAGCCGGCCATGTCCTACCTCGACGTCGTCGCGGCTGCGGCCGACCGCTCGACGGTGCCCGTGGCGGCCTACCAGGTCTCGGGGGAGTACTCCATGATCACGGCCGCCGCAGCCAACGGATGGATCGACCGGAAGGCCGCCGCGCTCGAGTCGCTCGTGTCCATCCGCCGCGCGGGCGCCCAGGTGGTGCTGACCTACTTTGCGCTCGAGGTCTCGGACTGGCTCGGTTGACCCGACCGGGCGCCCCTCTGGCGCACTAGGATCTGTCCCAGTCCAGGGGAAGGTGGAGACATGGCGGCACACGTGCCGGGGGACGGGTTCCGCTGGCTCAGCGACTCCGAGCAGACGTCGTGGCGCGCGATCCTCAGGGGCACGCGCCTGCTCGAGGAGGCCCTCGACCGGGCGCTGGACGACGTCGGCATCCAGCTGAGCGAGTACGAGATCATCTCGATGCTGTCGGAGTCCGAGGCCCACCGGCTGCGCATGTCCGAGCTCGCGGCCATGGTCGTCCAGTCGCGCAGCCGGCTCACGCACACGGCCAAGCGCCTCGAGGACCGGGGCTGGGTCACCCGCGAGCAGTGCGCCGACGACAAGCGCGGCGTCGAGCTCGTCCTCACCGACGGTGGCCGGGCGGCCGTCGAGAAGATGGCCCGCGTCCATGTCCAGAGCGTCCGCGACAACCTCGTCGACATCATGACGCCGGGGCAGTTCGCGGCGATCGGCGAGGCCATGGCGATCGTCCGCGACCACCTCGACCCCGAGGGGCTGAGCGGGCGCTGACCCGGCGGCATACGGGCGCCTCGTCCCTTGGGACAATGGGGTCATGAGCTCCCAGCCACTGACCGACCAGCCCATCACCGACGTGCCGGCCTCCGCCGCGCTGCTCGCGCGCGCGAGCGCGGTGATCCCCGGCGGGGTGAACTCGCCCGTGCGGGCCTTCCGCGCGGTGGGCGGGACTCCGCGGTTCATGGCCGCCGGCTCGGGGCCGTGGCTCACCGACGCCGACGGCAACCGCTACGTCGACCTCATCTGCTCGTGGGGCCCGATGATCCTCGGCCACGCCCACCCCGACGTCCTCGCGGCCGTGAACGAGGCTGCGGCTCGCGGGTTCTCGTTCGGCACTCCCTCCGAGAACGAGGTCGCGCTCGCCGAGGAGATCGTCGCCCGCGTCGAGCCCGTCGACCAGGTCCGCCTCGTCAACTCGGGGACCGAGGCGACGATGTCGGCGATCAGGCTGGCCCGCGGCTTCACCGGTCGCGACGTCATCGTCAAGTTCGCGGGCTGCTACCACGGTCACGTCGACGCGCTCCTCGCCTCGGCCGGGTCGGGCGTCGCGACCTTCGCCCTGCCCGACTCCGCCGGCGTCCCCCGGTCGAGTGCCGGCGAGACGATCGTGCTGCCCTACAACGACCTCGCGGCCGTCGAGGCCGCCTTCGCCGAGCGCGGCCACGAGATCGCGGCGGTCATCACCGAGGCGGCCCCGGGCAACATGGGCGTCGTACCGCCCGCACCGGGCTTCACGGAGGGCCTGCGCCGCGTCACGGCCGCCCACGGCGCCCTGCTCATCTCCGACGAGGTCATGACCGGGTTCCGCTGCTCGCGCTCGGGCTTCTACGGGCTCGAGGGGCCGTATGCCGGTGGGGCACCCGATCTCTTCACCTTCGGCAAGGTCATGGGCGGGGGTTTCCCGACGGCGGCCTTCGGCGGGCGTGCCGACGTCATGGCGATGCTCGCGCCCGAGGGGCCCGTCTACCAGGCGGGGACGCTCTCGGGGAACCCTGTCGCCTCCGCCGCCGGGCTCGCGACGCTCCGCGGCTGCACCGACGAGGTCTACACCCGCCTCGACGTCGTGGCGCACACCATCGCCGATGCCGCGTCGGCCGAGCTCACCGCCGCCTCCGTGCCGCACACGGTCCAGTGGGCCGGGTCGATGTTCTCGGTCTTCTTCCGCGACCGGCCCGTCACCGACTACGACGGGGCCAGGGACCAGGACACCGACGCGTTCCGACGGTTCTTCCACTCGATGCTCGCGCAGGGGGTCCACCTGCCGCCCAGCGCGTTCGAGTCGTGGTTCGTCTCGGCCTCGCACGACGACGCGGCGGTCGAGCACGTCCTCGCGGCGCTGCCGGCGGCCGCCCGGGCCGCAGCCTCGCGCGACTGACCGGCCCCGGCCCGGTCGACCGGGTCAGTGGATCGTGGCGAGGAGGACGCCGACGCCGACGAACATCGAGCCGAAGACCCGGCTGATCGTCCGTTGCCCCGACTCGCTCCGCGTCAGCCGGCCGAGGCCGCGGGCCGCAGCGGCGAAGAAGAACCACATCACCACGACGTCGACCGCCATGACCGTCGCCGCGAGCACGAGGTACTGCCGCAGGAGCGGCTCGTCGGGCTGGATGAACTGCGGCGTGAAGGCGAGGAAGAAGACGACCGCCTTCGGGTTGGTCAGGTTGACGAGCACCCCCCGCCGGAACATCGGCCAGGCCGGCTCCGGCGGGCGGGTGCTCTCGTCGGATGCCGCGCCCGCGCGCGTCCGGAACTGGCGGTAGCCGAGGTAGACGAGGTAGGCGGCGCCGGCGTAGCGGATCACGTTGAACAGCAGCGGCGATCCGGCGACGAGGACGCCGACGCCCGCGGCGACGACGGCGATGTGGACGAGGAGGGCGAGCTGCTGCCCGAGGATGCCCCAGATCGACCGGGTCCACCCCGACGACAGCGAGTTGGCCATGGTGTTGATGGCGCCGGCACCCGGCGTGAACGAGATGAGGGCCCCGGTCGCGACCAGAGCCAGCCAGAGCGACCACGACACGTGCGGGAGTCTACGTCGGCCGCCGTATGCCGTCGGGCTGCGGTCCACGGACCGGGCGCGGCGTGAGCCGGGCCACCTCGAGGCCGGGGAAAGGGTGCGGATTCGGCCCTGGCCTGCGGGTTTGAGACACTGGACCCCATGACCGACCGCAGGCCCTCCGACACGCCGACGCTCACCGTCGTGCACCTGATGCGGCACGGCGAGGTCCACAACCCCGAGGGCCTGCTCTACGGCCGTCTCGACGGCTACCACCTGTCCGACCTCGGCCGCGAGATGGCCGAGACCGTCGCCCGCCACCTCATGGCCGACGACATCACCCACGTCGTCGCCTCTCCGCTGGACCGGGCTCAGGAGACGGCACGGCCGATCGCTGCGAGCCATGGTGTCGCGATCACGACCGACGCCCGCGTCATCGAGTCGGCCAACTACTTCGAGGGCAAGCAGGTCGGTCGGAAGGACCTCCTCCACCCGCGGCACTGGCACGTGCTGAGCAACCCGACGAAGCCCTCCTGGGGCGAGCCCTACGTGCAGATCGCCGAGCGGATGCTCGCGGCGATCGACGACGCGCGCCGGGCGGCATACGGCCATGAGGCGGTCATCGTCTCGCACCAGCTGCCGATCTGGACGGTCCGCAACCGCCTCTCCGGCCACCGGCTGTGGCACGACCCGCGCAAGCGGGAGTGCAGTCTCGCCTCCCTCACGTCCCTGACCTACGAGGACGACGAGCTCGCCTCGATCACGTACTCCGAGCCGGCCTTCGAGCTGCTCGAACGAGCGAGCAAGAGCGTGGGCGCCTGATGAGGACGACCGACCGACGCACCGCGACGCGGTGGTCCTCCATCGTGCTGGCCGGCGTGCTCGCCGCGACGACCGCCGCCTGCTCCAGCGACCCCAACTCCGTCGCCGAGCAGGCCAAGGCCGGCGACCGCAAGGGCTACGTCGCCGGCGACGGCTCGATCGAGCAGCTCGCCGTCGACCAGCGCGGCGGGGCCGTCGACCTGAGCGGCACGACCCTCGACGGCAAGCCGTGGTCGATGAGGGACCGCACGGGCAAGGTCCTCGTCGTCAACGTCTGGGGCTCGTGGTGCCCGCCCTGCATCGAGGAGACGCCCGCCCTGCAGAAGGCGTGGGAGACCGTGCAGTCCTCGGGCAAGCCGGTCGCGTTCCTCGGCCTCGACAAGCTCGAGAGCCCCGAGACGGGCCGGGCGTTCCTCGAGGCGAAGGGCGTCACCTACCCGTCGCTCGCCTACGACGGTGGGGTGCCGATCCTCGCCCTCCAGGGCAAGGCGGCGGCCACCCCGACGACCCTCGTGCTCGACCCGCAGGGACGGATCGCGGCGCGCGTCTCGGGGCCGGTCTCGACGAGCACGCTGCTCGGGCTCATCGACGACGTCCTCGCCGAGAAGGCCTGAGGCCGACGTGCTGACGGCGGTGGGTACGGCGGTGGGGACGGCGACGTCCGATCTCGCGACGGGTTCGCTCGTCGTCGCGACGCTCGTCGCGCTCGCGGCCGGGTTCGTCTCGTTCGCCTCGCCGTGCGTCCTGCCGCTCGTGCCCGGCTTCCTCGGCTACGTGACGGGCCTGTCCGACGTCGCCCTCGAGCGCCGGTCCCGCGGGCGCCTCGTGCTCGGCGCGCTCCTCTTCGTCCTCGGCTTCTCCGTCGTCTTCATCGCGACGGGCGCGACGTTCTCGGCCCTCGGACTGACGCTCCAGGAGCACCGCACCCTGCTCATGCGCCTCGGCGGCGTGGTCGTGATCGTCACCGCCCTGCTCTTCCTCGGGGTCGGCACGGAGTATGCCGCCCCGATCGGCTGGCGGCCGCGTGCGGGGCTGCTCGGGGCGCCGCTCCTCGGGGCCGTCTTCGGCCTCGGGTGGAGTCCCTGCATGGGTCCGACGCTCGGCGCGATCATCGCGATGTCCGCCCCGCTGTCGGCGGCGTCGGGGAGCGTCGGGCGGGGTGTCCTTCTCAGCGTCTTCTACTGCGTCGGCCTGGGCCTGCCGTTCGTCCTCATGGCGGCGGTCTGGGAGCGCGCCGGCGGGGCCTCGACGTGGCTGCGGCGGCACCGGCGTGCCATCCGGACGGCCGGGGGTGTCATGCTCCTCATGGTCGGGCTCCTCCTCGTCACAGGATGGTGGGAGACCGTGGTCCTCTGGCTGCAGACCAACGTCATCGCGACGTTCCAGACGGCCCTGTGAACGACGATGGCGAGACGAGCACCCGATGAGCACCCGATGAGCACCCGATGAGCGCCCGATGAGCACCCGATGAGCACCGATCTCCGCGCCCCGAGGACGGCCCCGCCCGAGCCCGCCCTGCCGCGACTCGGCCCGGTCGGCCTGCTCCGCTGGGCCTGGCGCCAGCTGACGAGCATGCGCACGGCCCTCTTCCTGCTCCTGCTGCTCTCGGTGGCCGCCGTCCCGGGCTCGATCTTCCCGCAGCGCAACATCGATGCGGGCCGGGTCGCCGACTACATGGCCCAGAACCCCACGACGTCGCCATGGCTCGACCGCTTCGGCTTCTTCGACGTCTACTCCTCGCCGTGGTTCTCGGCGATCTACCTGCTCCTGTTCATCTCCCTCATCGGCTGCATCGTCCCGCGGACGAAGGTCCACGTCGCCGCGCTTCGGTCGACACCGCCCCGGGCCCCGGCCCGGCTGCACCGCCTGCCCGAGCACGCCGAGGTGACCACGACCCTCTCCCCGGAGGAGGCGCTCGCAGAGGCACGGACGGTCCTCAAGGCCAAGCGCTTCCGCCTCCACGCCCACGACGCGACGAGCGTGAGCGGCGAGTCGGGCTACCTCCGTGAGACCGGCAACCTCGTCTTCCACCTCGCCCTGACCGGGATCATCGTCGGGATGGCGGTCGGTCACCTGCTCGGCTGGCGCGGCGACGTCATCCTCGCCGAGGGCGACCGGTTCGCCTCGTCGGCGGGGACCTACAACACGATCTCGCCGGGACCCTGGGTCGACGACGAGAGCCTGCCGCCCTTCGTGCTCGGGCTCGAACGGCTCGACGTGCAGTTCAACGAGACCCCGGGACGCGGCTTCGGCATGCCGCGCGAGTTCACGGCATACACCTCGCTCCAGGAGTCGCCCGGCGCTCCGGTGACGAGGCAGGCGGTGTCCGTCAACCACCCGCTCACGGTGGGCGGCGCCGACATCTTCCTCCTCGGCAACGGCTACGCGCCCGTCATCACGGTGCGCGACGCGAAGGGGACGGTCCTCTACCGCGAGTCGACGCCCTTCCTCGCCCAGGACGGCAACTACCGCTCGGTCGGCGTCATCAAGGTGCCGTCGGCGCAGCCGAAGCAGCTCGGCATCACCGGCTTCTTCCTCCCGACGGCCGAGCCGACCTTCGCCAACGGCCCGGTCTCGCTGTTCCCCGACGCGAAGAACCCCGAGGTCGCCCTGTCGATCTGGGAGGGCAACCTCTTCCCGGGCGGGGCGCCGCAGTCGGTGTACACCCTCAACACCGAGGAGATGAAGCAGGTCACCAAGGCCGACGGCTCGCCGGCGCTCGTTCGGCTCAAGCCGGGCCAGACCTACGAGATGCCGGGTGGCCGCGGCTCGATCACCCTCGAGCGCGTCAAGCGCTTCGCCGGGCTGTCGGTGCGCACCGATCCCGGAGCGCCGATCAGCCTCGTGAGCGCGATCCTCGCGACGCTGGGCCTCATCCTCGGCCTCGTCATCAAGCGCCGGCGTGTCTTCGTGCGCGTCAGGCGTGAGCCGACCGCCCCTGACGCCGGTGCCGGGCCACCCGTTACCGTGGTGAGCATCGGCGGACTGTCGAAGGACTCCGACGCCGGACTCGCCGCGATCGTCCAGGCCGTGCACGACCACCTTGCAGAACGGAAAGACCGACCGTGAACCTCGCAGCCAACGCGAACATCGCGCTCTACTCGTCGATGATCGTCTACACGCTCGCCATGCTCGCCTTCACGTGGCACCTTGCCGCACGCGTGCCGACGATCGAGGGCGTCCGGGTGGAAGACCGCGAGGCGGTCCTCGTCGGTTCCGGCTCCCGCGACGGCGAGCCCGCCGCGCCGGAGACCCCGAGCACGCCGTATGCCGCCGGGCTCGTCGGCGAGCAGACGCTCAAGAGCCGCCAGCGGGGCAACATCGCCCTCATGCTGACGTACCTCGCGACGGCGCTGCTCGTCTCGTCGGTGCTCATGCGTGGCCTGGCCGTCTCTCGGCCGCCGTGGGGCAACATGTTCGAGTTCGCGACGGCCGCGGCTGCCGCGGTCGGGGTGGCCTACTCGGTGCTCGCCAAGCGCAACCACTGGGAGTGGCTCGGCGTCTTCATCGTCGCCCCGATCCTTCTCGTCCTCGGCCTGTCGCTCACCGAGCTCTACACCGAGGCCGGCGAGCTCATGCCGGCTCTCAAGTCGTACTGGCTCGGCATCCACGTGTCGGTCGCCTTCATCGCCGTTGCCATGTTCACGATCGGCTTCGCGATCGGCGCGCTCTACCTCGTGCGTCGCCATCGCGAGGAGAAGCCGCCGGCCAAGCCGAACTTCATCGAGTCGCTCCCGACGTCGGCAGCCCTTGAGCGCACCTCCTACACGGTCAACATGGTCGGCTTCATCCTGTGGACCTTCACCCTCATCGCCGGGGCGATCTGGGCGAAGGAGGCCTGGGGCGCCTACTGGCAGTGGGACCCCAAGGAGGTCTGGACCTTCGTGATCTGGACCGTCTACGCGGCCTACATGCACAGCCGGGCCACGGCCGGCGTCGACGCCCGCAAGTCGATGTACATCGCGCTGGCCGGGTTCGTCGCCGTCATCATCAACTTCACGCTGGTCAACCTCGTCTCGACCTTCGTCGGCATGCACAACTACTCGGGGATGTGACGTGGTTCGCTACACGCTCCTGCGGCTGCTGATCTTCTTCGGCTTCCTGTTCCTCTTCTGGCTCATCGGCCTGCGCGACAACCCCGTTCTCCTCCTCGGGGCGTCGGCGATCGCCTCCGCGGCCGCGTCGTACGTCCTGCTGCGCGGCATGCGCGACGAGATGACGACCAAGCTCGTCGAGCGCCACGAGGCGAGGCTCGAGGCCAAGGCCCAGGGGCGCGCGTCGTCCGAGGACGAGCTCGCCGAGGACGCGGAGGTCGACGCCGAGGTCGACGCCGAGGTCGACGCCGAGAAGGACCGCTGACCCGCCCGGTCCTCAGGCCGTGGACAGCCCGTCGACGATGAGCTCGGCCGTCGCGGCTGCGTCGTCCCCGACGCCGAAGAGCAGCGACGACCGGCGGCGGCGCAGGAAGTGCACGCCGACGAAGTGCAGGCCCGGCGCGACCGCGCTCTCGCCGTCGGCGTGGACCGGGAAGCCCTGCTCGTCGACGAGGCCGGGAACGTCGATCCACTCGGTGTAGCGCGACCGGAAGCCGGTCGCCGCCACGACGGCACCGATCCCGCGAAGGGGCACCCGCTCGACCGGTGCGGGATCGAACGCCGCGGGTTCGGGAACCTCGGGCACCTCGCGACCGGTGGCGTGGCAGCCCTCGACGAGCAGGTCGCGGATCCGCCGGTAGCCGGCGTCGCCGAAGGCGAGCGAGTCGCGCAGGTCCGGCGCCAGGCGCACCGCCCCGTCATCGACCGCGGCCACGCGGCCGCCCAGACGGACCCCGAGGCCGGCCAGGGTCCGGTAGTGCAGGTCGTGCCCGCCGTCGAGGCCGCTCGCCTGGACGTTCGCGCCGTGCCTGGCCGCCGGGCTCGGCAGGTCCTCGGTGCGCTGCTCGAAGAACGGTGAGTCGAGCAGCCACTCGAACAGGTCGCGGCCGGCCAGGCGCCGGTGGAACCACGGCGCCCGGCCGCAAGCCATGACGACGTCCCGTCCGGCCAGGGCGAGCTCCTCCGCGATCTGGCACGCGCTCTGGCCGCTCCCGACGACGATCACCGAGCCGTCCGGCAGCTGCGCCGGGTTGCGGTAGCCGGCGACGTCGACGAACGCGGTACCCGGCGGCAGTCCGGCCAGGGCGACCGGCCTCGTCGGCTGCTGGTACGCGCCGGTGGCCACGACCACGACCCGGCTGCGGATCGGGCCGTCGTCGGTGTCGAGGAGGAACCCCACGCCACCGGGGCCACGCCCGAGAGCCCGCACGGGCGTGCCGTTGCGGACCTCGGCAGCCAGCCCGGCGGCATACCGCTCGAGGTGGGCGACGATCTCGGACCGACCCATGAACCCGTCCGGGTCGTCACCGTCGTAGGCGCCCCCCGGGAGGCGGAGCAGGTGGTTGGGGCCGACGAGGGTGAAGCTGTCCCACCGGCCCGCCCACGACGACCCGGGCGTTCGCTCCTCGAGGACCACGTGCTCGACCCCGCGCACGGTCAGCTCATGGCTCGTCGCGAGTCCGGCCTGGCCGGCCCCGATGACGACGACGTCGATCTCCTCTGCCACCTTCGCCCCCTGGTCGCTCACCGACCACGGTGGCACCGGAGCGTTCCAGGCGTCAGGAGAACGGCGAACCCCGGTTCAGCCGAAGTGGTAGCCGAGCCCCAGCCCGAGTGCGAGGAGCGCCGACCAGCCGAGCTGGAAGAGGCCCGTCCCGGCGAGGACGGGGATGAGGCCGCGGCCGGTCGCGCCGCCGACGATGGCCTGCATCGGCCGGACGACGAGGGGCGCGGCGAGGACCGCGAGCAGGGCGTACGGCGAGGTGAACGAGGCGAGCCCTGCCATGACGAAGGCGACGCCGACCAGGACGACGTAGAAGATCCGGGTGCCCCGGTCGCCCAGCCGCACGGCGAGGGTCCGCTTGCCGTGTTCGCGGTCGGTGGGGATGTCCCGGAGGTTGTTCGCGACGAGGATCGCCGACGCGAGCGCACCGCCGCCGATGGCGCCCCACCAGCCGGCCGCGGTGAGCGGGGTCATCGTCGCCATCGTGCCGAGCGTGGCGACGAGGCCGAAGAAGACGAAGACGAAGAGCTCGCCGAGGCCGTAGTAGCCGTAGGGGTGCTTGCCGCCGGTGTAGAACCAGGCGGCGGCGATGGCTGCGGCGCCGATCGGGATCATGACCCAGACGCCCGAGAGGCCGACGAGGGCCAGGCCGAGCAGTCCCGCGAAGAAGAAGCAGGTGAGGGCGGCCGCCTTGACGAGCTGAGGCTCGGCGAGCCGCTGGCCGACGAGCCGCACCGGACCGACCCGGACCTCGTCGGTGCCGCGGACGCCGTCGGAGTAGTCGTTGGCGTAGTTGACCCCGACCTGGAGGGCGAGGGCGATGACGAGCGCGAGGATCGCGTACCCCCAGACCACGTGGCCGGTCTGGTAGGCCGCGCCGGTGCCGACGAGGATCGGGGAGACGGCTGCGGGGAGGGTTCGCGGGCGCGCGCCCTCGATCCACTGGGAGAGAGTGGCCATGGGTCCTTCGGTGCTGTGGGTGGTGCCGGACTGCTCGGGATGCTCGAGATGCTCGAGGAGTGCTCGACGAGTTCTCCAGGGGTGCGCGCCCGCTGCTCTCGCGGAGGAGGCGGTCAGAGCCTGCGGAGGAACTCGGGGTCGTCGTCGGGGCCACGGGGGCCCGGTGGGCGTCGCGGCGCCTGGGGTGGGCGGCCGCCACGGGCGTCGGTGCGTCCGGCGACGAGCCAGACGATCGGCCCGAGGACGGGCACGAGGACAACGAGCAGCCAGACGGGCTTCGGCAGGATGCGCACGATCCGGCGGTTGGTCTGGACGCAGTCGACGAATGCGTAGATCGAGGCGAACACGACGAGCCCGATGAGCACGATGCGAGGCACGGCGGCTCCTTTCGGCGATTCGTCAGTGCGCTGCTGCCCTCATCTTGCCACTCGGGTCAGGGATCGGCCCGAAGGGCCTCACCGAGCAGCTCACGGATCGCGGCACGGTCGGGCTTCCCGGGGCCACGCTGGGGGATCTGCAGCAGGACGGCCACCTGGCGGGGGAGGGCGGAGTCGGGCAGTATGCCGCGGAGCCGGCTGCGGACGTCGGCGGTGGTCAGCCGCATGGCCGGGTCCGCCAGGGTCACGGCGGCGCAGACCCGCTCGCCCCACTGCGGGTCCGGCACGCCGAGGACGACGACGTCGAGGACCTCGGGGACGTGGCGGGCGATGGCGTCCTCGACGACGCCGGGCGTGATCTTGAGGCCGCCCGTGTTGATTACGTCGTCGGCGCGCCCGTCGATGACGAGCAGGCCCGCGTCGTCGAAGTGGCCGAGGTCGTCGGTGCGGAACCAGCGCACCCCGTCGGGGTCGGTCGCGAACGCGTCGGCGCTGAGGCCGGGCTCCCCGAGGTAGCCGTGGGCGATGGTCGCGCCGCCGAGGACGACGTGGCGGTCGTTGTCGATGTGGATGCGGCTCACCGGCAGCGGGGACCCGTCGTAGACGCAGCCTCCGGCCGTCTCGCTCATGCCGTACGTGAGTGTCAGGGCGACGCCGGACGAGCGGGCCCGGTCGACGAGCACGGCCGGTGTGGCCGCGCCCCCGACGAGGACACCGTCGAACGCACGGAGGGCCGCGAGCCCGTCGGCGTCGTCGAGGAGCCGACCGAGCTGCGTGGGCACGAGGGCGGTGTAGCGGCGCCCGCGACCTCCCGCTGTGTCGACGCGCGCGGTCGCCTCGACGAAGGCCGCGGCCGCGAAGCCGTCCTGCAGGTCGAGGACGGCCGGCGCCGTGTCCGCGACGATCGACCGGATGAGGACCTGCAGCCCGGCGATGTGGTGGGCCGGCATGGCGAGCAGCCAGGCGCCGTCGCCCCCGAGGACCTCGTGCGTCGCCGACGCCGACGCCGTGAGCGAGCCGGCCGTGAGCAGGGCCCGCTTCGGTCGGCCGGTCGACCCCGACGTCCCGACCGCGAGCGCGAGGCCGTCGGGCAGGTCGGCAGGGTCGTGGGGCGGCAGGTCCGGGGGAGGCGACCCGGCGGCATACGGCAGGACGGGTGAGCGGCCGGTGAGGGCCGCCTCGAGGTCGGGCAGGATCGAGAGGACGTCCGGCCCGGCGGGCACTGCGAGTGGACGCGGCGCGCGTCCGGCCCCCGCTCTCGGCGTCGTCATCGGACGGTTCCCGGCATGCCGGATCCGCCGAGGGGCGGCCCGGACACCCGGCGCTGCCGCGCCGCCATGATGATCGTCAGGACGAGGGCGGCCGCGCACACGAGGAACCCGACCCGGGGGTTGAGCGGGAGCATGATCCCGAGCGCGCCACCGGCGACCCAGAGGACCTGCAGGAGCGTCTCGGCCCAGGCGAAGACCGACGCACGGACGTTCTCGGGGACCTCGCGCTGGACGAGCGCGTCGAAGCAGAGCCTCGACACCTGGGCCCCGAGCCCCTGCACGAGGCCGAGGACGACGAGCGTCCAGATGCCGTACCAGAGACCTGTCGCCACGCAGGCGAGCGTCGAGGCGAGGACAGAGAGCATGGCGATCCGTTCGGGTGCGCGGTCGCTGAGGCGGTTGCCGAGGAGGCTCCCGAGGACGTTGCCGACGCCGACCGCGACAGCGATGAGGCCGAGGACGACCTCGCCGCGGACCCCGTCGACGGGGCGCTCCCGGGCGAGGAAGGCCAGGTAGAGGAGCAGGAACCCCGTCAGCACCCGGGTGCCGCCCGTCGACCACATCGCATGCATGACGGGCCACGGGATGGCCTGCCTGCGCCGACGGAAGCGCGCCACGAAGCCGGCCGAGTCGACCTGCAGCGCGGCGCCCTCGGCGGGCACGCCCTTCGTCCGCCGGTGGGACGTATGCCGCCGGGCCCGCTCGACGGGGATCGGCGCGGTGTCGCCGAGGCGGGCCTCGCCCTCGGTCGAGTCGACGCGGGGGTCGAGCCGGATGGCCTGGACCGTGCCGATGACGAAGACGACGAACGCCCCGCGAAGCGCCCATGGTGCCCCGAACTTGAGCCCGACCCCGCCGACCACTCCGCCGAGGAGCGCCCCGACGACGCCCGCGATCGACATCATCGAGTTGGCCCGGACGAGCGTCGTGCCCTGAGGCAGGAGCCGCGGGACGGCCGCCGCGCGGGCGATCGTGTAGGCCTTCGACGCCACGAGGAAGAGCAACGCCGTCGGGAAGAGCCAGCCGCTGTCGCTCGCCAGCAGGTCGGCGAGCACCCAGCAGAGGAACCCTCGGAGGGCGAGCGTCGTGCCGATGGCCCACCGCCGGCCGTGGCTGAACCGGTCGAGGAGGGGCCCGACGAGGGGAGCGACGAGGACGAACGGGACCATCGTGAGCAGGAGGAACCAGGCGACCTGGCTGCGCGCCTGCGCGGTCTGCGGGTTGAAGAAGAGCGTCCCGGCGAGGGCGATCGCCATGGCTGCGTCGCCGGCCGTGTGCGTGGCGTGCAGCTCGGTGAGCCGGGACAGGCCCGTCTCACCGGCCCCGCCCGAATGCGTGTAGGTGCGGAACCGGTCGGTGGCGTAGCGGCCGGTCGCCGCGGTGACCCGGACTGCGCCGGTGGCGGCCCGGCCGATGCCGTGCCCGAGGGTGCGGCCGACGCCCCGGGCGCCGCCCTGACGAGTCGGCTGCTCTCCGGGGTGCACCGGCGCGGTGCGCTCGCCG
>NZ_AWSA01000066.1 GCF_000576595.1 Intrasporangium oryzae NRRL B-24470
GCCCAGCCCATGCTTGATTCCGAAGAGCCGCTAAAGGACGGCCCGCTCGCCCACGCACCCGCCGAGGCGACGAGTGGAGAGCGCTTCACCAAAGCGACCATCGAACTGACGGCCGGGTGCGGTCAACACCTGACGCAGACCCGTGCGTCAGCGCCGGAGCCTGACTGGGACGTATGTCAGGTCACTTGGGTGAACCGATACGTGATCTCGTACAGGCTGTCCTGATCGGGGCAGTCGTACTCTCGGACTTCGTGATACTCGTTCGGCAGCTTGACGGGCGGAACGGTCTGGTTGACCCTGACGATGATGCCTTCCGCCGACGTGGAGCTCGTCGGGTCGGGTGCAGGCGTGTTTGAACTGGTCAGGGTGGCTAGGTCGTTGATGGAGAGCGCGATCTTGTCCCGGATGATCGGATCGGCCGGCGCCCACCAAGCGATCAGCAGGTCGATTCCTGCTAGCAGAAGCAGGCCGATGCCTTCGAGGATGGCCTTCATCGCCGAGAACTTCTTGAGCAGGTCCAAGCCTGCGCCCCCGACTGCCGCGCTGATGTAGGGCAGTTGATCCTTTACGAGGTCCAGGAAGTTCTCCCAGATGCTTGTGATCTGAGCGTCATACGCGTGCTGACTGTCGATCTCGTCCCCGAGGACCACCAGTAGCATCCCAAGGATCGGCTTATCGGGCGCGAACACCTTACGTGTGATGTCGCGTCTGGTGCCGGAATCGAAATCGACGTTCTGGATATCCTTGAATGACTGGTCCTGGGCAGGTGTGCGTTTGCTCGGGTCCGCGGGGTCGGGGAAATCCACCAGTTGCAGGCTCGTATCGAATGCATAGGCCGTCGTATGGAGCCCCACCTCGTCCGACCCCCACCAAGCGGGCGAAGTTTCCTTGCGTGCGAGGATGGACTCCGTGACAATCTCAAACCGCGTCGTCGGGGCCGGCAGGACGTTCAGGAACTGAGCGTTCGAGAGGAGTTCGACGCCGAACACGCCGATGCCGGTGATATTCGGGACAACGACCTGGAACTGGTATGAACCAGGCGCTAGGTCGTTCGGCACGCTGAAGGCCAGACGGTCGTGGACGCGACAGTCGTTGACCAGCTGGTGCTGTCCGTTTGAGTTGTCCTCGGTGACGGGCGTGTCGATGTCGCCCCACACGTGCGCGTCGACGTCGCGGACCGCGGCGCCGGTCAGCCTGTCGCTGAAGCGCACCTTGGCGTCAGTGCTGAAGTAGTTGACACCTTCTAGGATGACACCGTCACCGTAGGCGACGTTCAACACTCGCTCGCAGGCCGTCACCGGGCCAGGGAGGGAGTTTCCAGGACAGTCCGTCGTGCGGACCTGGCAGACCACCTGCGGCTGCCCGTCCAAGACCTCAACGGCGCAGTCATGCTCGATTTCCGCGGGCGTGTAATCGTCGGGTGGCGGAATGAAGAAGCCGGTGCGTAGATCGTTGATCCGGCAGATGCGCACCTGATTGAAGTAGTCCTCCGGGGGAGGTTCGTAGACGCGTATGCGGCCGGGGCGCTCCTGATCAAGGCCCATCGGATCACCGAAAACCTGCACGCCGATTCGTTGGACGATTTCTCGACCAAGCGCTTTCGTCAGGGCCGCCTCGTTCAGCGGCTCACTGGGATCGCCGAGGAGCGATTGGTCGACCAGACGACCGCGTAGCGCGGGCGGTGTGGCATCGAACGAGCCGAGTGCACACGTCAATGTGTCACGCGAGATCTTTGCGAAGGTGACAAAGGCGGAGGCTTCCAGCGGATTCGCGGGGCCCAGGTCGAGCAAGAACCGGCGCATCATGTGGATTACACCCGCGGCGATCGAACTCGGCACGGCGATGCCGACCGCCAGACTGCCCAGCTTCTGCTCGCGGCTCAGCTTGTGTTTGGCGCCCGCCGTGACCGGGATGCATGTCGCCGCGGCAGGAGGGGCACAGGCTTGGCATTCGGCCTGGCGAACCGGATCCGGCGGAGCGCAGTTGTAGATGTTCACATCACCGCGGCTGTCGATATGAATGTCAACGGCGCAGTTGCAGGCCACATGGTCGTCGCCGCCCTGCGGGGTGCGGCTGCTCGCGGCGCCTGTTCCACAGCATTGTTTGGTGTGCATGATCGCCCCTCTCGAGTCCACGACGCGCACGCATGTTGCGCATCAACGAAGTGGGCCCGTCAGGTTCGCGCAGGCCCCGTTCCGACTCGTCCCGCTTTGTGCCGACAAGGGACGTTGGCCGTTTCAGCATCTCTTAGTTTGGGTGTCAGCGCCAGAGGCCTCCAGGCATGGCCGGCCGCCCTTGGGCTCGGTCGGGACACCGGGACGAGGTTGGCGCCGAGTACGGGCCCAGGTATTGGACGCGGCGTGCGAGGTGTGAACCACTCCTCAACCCGCGGGTGAGCTTGCGCGGGAGAACTGGGGGAGGGGAGGGGTCTGCAAGCACTACCAGCGACCCGTGCGGCACAGGACGTGGTGGACGACTAGGTCGCGCCTCAGGGGCGTCGCGGGGATCGGTCACGGGCCTGGTCAACGTGCTTGGACGCGCGAGTGCGCGGCCGCGTCCGGTGAGAATGCGTTGCTGATGGGCGTCGGTCAGAGGGCGTCTGCGCGTGACGATGCGGACAACCTCCCGAAACCACCACGAAATGTCACCGGTGCGCACTAGCCTCCGCAGGTGCGTGTCCCACTGGAACATTCCCGCGAGAAGGCCGATCGATGAGCGCACCAGCCCCTGCGGCAGGGTGGTACCCCACCCCGAGGGCAACCAGCGGTACTGGGACGGAACCCAGTGGACCGAACACGTCGTGCCCGACCCCACCAACCAGGGAGCGCTAGCGTCTGTCGGGGTGGGAGAGCAGCCCGCAAACCCCACGAAGCCGGACATCGCGCGGCTCGGTCCGGCGGGCTGGCTCGGGTGGGGCGGTCTCGTTCTCACGGCGCTGCTCGGGGCTGCCAGCTCCGGCGTGGGCGGCTTCTTCGGCATGGCCGCCACGTACGTCCTGAGCGTGGGCATCATCGCCCTGGTCCGCGGCCACGTCCACTGGGCCCACCTTCGCGGCCGCGCCGCGGGCGGCGTCGCGCTCGGTGCCGCCTTCGCGCTGTTCATGGTCGCCGCCGCGACAGCGGGACCAACGCCGCCCGCACCGGTCACGACGGCAGACGCATCCTCGTCGACGATCCCAACCCCGACAACAACGAGCGCACCGTCAACCACGGCCACGAACACGACCACCGCGCCGGCCGCGACGACGTCGACTGTCAGCCAGGACGCCGCGGACGGGACCGCGCTGGCCGCTCTGGCGCAGCTCCCAATCAAGGGCCGAGCCCCGAAGACTGGGTACACCCGCGCCGAGTTCGGACAGGCCTGGGCGGACGTGAACCGCAACGGCTGCGACACCGCAACGACATCCTGCGCCGGGACCTGAAGGACTTCACCCTCAAGGCCGGCACCAACGGCTGCCTCGTACTCTCCGGCACCCTCACGAGCCCGTACACAGGCACGAAGATCTCCTTCGTCAGGGGCCAGAGCACTTCTGCGGCTGTGCAGATCGACCACGTGGTCGCGCTCTCCGACGCCTGGCAGAAGGGGGCCCAGCAGCTGAGCCTCACGGCGCGGCCGGCGTTCGCGAACGACCCGCTGAACCTACTCGCCGTCGACGGCCCCACGAACGAGGCCAAGGGCGACGGAGACGCCGCCACGTGGCTGCCGCCCAAGAAGAGTTACCGCTGCGCGTACGTCGCGCGACAAGTCGCCGTCAAGGACAAGTACCGCCTCTGGGTCACCCCAGCCGAGCATGACGCGATCGCGCGCATCCTCCAGTCCTGCCCCAACCAGAAACTGCCCACCTCGAAAGCCATCCCGCTCGGCGGCGGCACGGTCAAGACCGCCACTGCCACCCCGAAGCCCATGAGCTCGCCGCAACCCACCAAGTCCTCCACCGGGCTGGATCCAAGGTTCGACACCTGCAAGGCCGCCAAGGCGGCCGGCTACGGCCCGTACTACGCCGGCAAGGACCCCGAGTACGACTGGTATCGCGACGCAGACGGCGACGGCATCGTCTGCGAGTAGCGCGAGCACCCCCGGAAAGTCGAACCTTCCCGACCAACTCGACACTGTTCGCCGACGCGATCGCGGTCATAACCAATCGCGAGACCCGAGGGCGGCGTGCAGCATGACCGCACAACTTCTTCGGCGCCTGGGGTCTCGGGATCGCGGGTGGCGCGGTGGGGGAGCCGAACCGCCGCCGTTGCTGAAGCGAGGAAGACGGGCCCATGCCGGACGATCCGGTCTAGGGGCAATGGCCGCCTCGGTCTGGGGTCCTCCGATTCCCTCGCACAAGGCAGAAAGCGGGCGACCTCGGGGCCGGCTCCTCTGCCGCCCGTGATCTCTGCGGCGTTGGCGCTGAGGCGGCTCATGGCGGTCAGCCACGAACGTGGCTTTGCCAACCCGAACCGGTACACGCGGCCCACGCGAGGCAATACCTCCGAAGGCTGACATTCATTCCGATTCGCACCTCCCGCGCCGGCACGACGCTTACCGTGGAGCGATGAACTGGTTGACCGACCGGATCGCACAGATGGGTTTCGAGTTTGATGCTCTCGACCGTAGTGCAGAGCGACTCGACGATTCATCGGTGGACATGGTCTCCATGCCCAACCTAGTCGAGGGCCTTGGCTCCAGAGTCGACGGACCGGGGCTGGAGGAGCTATACGCCACACGTGCGTGCGTCTTCATCGAGAGGGCTGCCCCAGCCACATTCCGATTTGACGCAGCGACACCCACCACACAGGCACCGAGCGCGTACACGTTGGCGATCTGGGACGCTGCCAGGCGAGGTGTCCTCTACATCCCCGAGACCCCCGAGAACCCCGAACTCGATTCAAGCCTCCAGTTATTCGTCCCACGTCCGGATGGCCGCATCGGCCGCATCGGCCGCATCCAAACATACGGCCGTTTCGAAGGGAACGACGCGTACATCGAGCGCGTGGAGCGCGTGGCGCCTGGTCCCTGCTCTGACGGGCCATGCACGGACTGGGGCATGGGTTGCGGCAACGGCTGCCGGTGCGAGAAGTTCGAAGCGCCCCAAGCCCACGCATTTTCTCTCCCCGACAGGACCGATTTGCGCGTCTACGGACTGGCCTGCCGGTGATCCTGAGCCCAACCCCCACCTGCCCCGACAGCGCGACCCAGGCGGCCTGGGTGGCCGCCGTCGGCACATGGGCCGTCGGCATCATGGCCTTCTGGATCGCCTACGTGCAGTACCGCAACGCCCAGTTCCGACCGGCGGTCTCCGCCTTCAGGGAAGCAAGTGGCCGGGTCATGATCAGGATCGTCAACCAGGGCTCTGGGGCCGGCATCGTGCAGGACGTCAACCTGCTCACGCCGCGACACCTGGCCCCGGCGACCAATGCCGAGCTCGTGTATTACGACTGGGAGATCGACAAGCAGAAATCCGACGTTCACCCCCTACCCTTCCCACTCGAGGGCGGCGGCTCCGCTGACCTGTTCCTCATCGTGAACCCAGGCGACAAATCCCTTCACGACTTTCCCCTGGACGCTGTGCGCATCCGGGTCGACTACGGCTCGGGAAAGGACTCGGGCTGTATCGCCATGAGGACGGTCCGATTCCGGCTCTACGGCACGACAAGAATCCCCACCCTGAACCTCTCACGAGTCCGCAGCGCAGGCAGCAGTCCCGCTGCCAGACGCGCCCGCAGCCGGCGCGCCCGTAGCGACGGATCGTGACCATCAACGTCGTCGGTCGCGAGCCGATCGGCCCATGCGCCAACGCCCCCACGCTTCGGCACCGCGGCGGGACTGATGCATACACTGCAAGGCGCGCATCAGCCGCGGAGACCCGTGGTCACGGTCGGGCGGGTGGGCCGCTGCCACCGCGATGGTCGATGCCCGGCCAGCTAGGGACCGTTGCCCCTGTCACTCGGGGCGATGGCTGACTCCAACCTGCCTCCATGGTGCCTCACCGGCGGAGGGCATCCGACCTGACTCGCTGCCGCCGATGTAGGCCGGCCATCCCAATCGCGCACGCGAAGGGCTGGCTGAAGCTACGAGAACAGCACTGAGGTGCCGGGACTTGACAGCGTCGGCTCCTTAGCCCTTAAGGTTTGGGTCCTGACAGTAAACCGCCTCACGGCGGGTCGGCTTCACCCCGGCACCAGTTTTCCGCCAGACTCTCGTCGCAGTGGGCAGCGACATAACACCGCAGAAACTGCGGCGTACCGAGTCTCAAGGAGAGTGCCCTCAATGTCTGCTTCCAGCCGTTTCCGCCCCGCCGGTGGAGTGTCGCCAGCTAGCGCGGCCCACCGCTTGCGCGCTCCCAGGGACCGCGATCGCGATGACAGCCCGATGGCGGCTCGTGCATTCAAGTTCGGAAGTGCTTCTACCGGCGGAACCTCCAATCCCGTGGACCCGCGCACGGTCACGGCCCCCAGAGCGGAGATCCGCTGCCCGCGAGGCCACCGGATCGGTGTCGCCGACAACAACTTCTTCTACTTCGGGAGTGACCCGATCCCGTTGACCGCCTCGGACTCCTTCGACACCTGGTGTCGCCGATGCGGGCGGCGTCTGGACCCGATGTGGCACGTCAAGATCCCGGAGCTCAAGAAGCTTCTCAACGAAAGGGAAGCCGCAGGCGCGCGCCGCCCCGTGAAGATCAAGATCGCCGAGGTGAGTCAGCCGCGACCGTTCTGACGGATCGCCTCACCTTTTCGATCGCATCCGTCGTTGTGCGGGATCGTCTCTGCCCCGGCACCAGCAATGAGCCAGACCCCATCGCACCGGGCGCGCGAGTCACTGCTATCACTCAGGACTGAGCGTGCCCATATTCCAGTCACGATCCCGGCTCGGCAATGCGGTCAAGAAGGCGACGAGGCAAGGCGTCGACCCGGCCACCGACCCCGACGTTGCCGACGCACGCCGCTGCCTCGTTGAGGACCAGATCACCGACTATGTGAAGAAGGTCGTCGACGGCGCCCCACCCTTGACCCCGGACCAGCTCGCCCGGCTCCAGGCACTCTTCACGACCGAACACTCGTCCGATGGAAGCGCCCGCGGCCGGGACCGGTGAGCGACACTGCGGCGCCGCCGCCTTGTGGTCCCTGCCTGGCCACTCGGCCCGTCAACCAGCCAGCGGTCAACGAGTAGTGCATACCGATCGACCCGATCAACGCCTGCCGGTGGCCCGCAAGGCATCCGCCGAAGGGCCACAGCGCCATTCTGCCCCCGGGTTTCCCTGCGCGGCATCGACCGCTCACCCGACAAGGGGGCCTGAGCGGGCTCGCTGCATCGTGGCCCATCTTGCGGTCAGCCGCGACCTCGGCCCACTCGTTCGGGCACCCCGGCCTCGCTCAGGCAGAGGGGGAGCAGGGGCGTCACGCGTGTCGCCCTCGAGGGGGCCGAGGCAACGCCGGACGGCGCCGGCCTGCGCCCGTCCAGCCGAGCCGCTGAGGCGGCGCACCTGTCGCTGACGACGTTGCGGAAGCCAGCGGGAGAGCCTCTGCCGGTCGTTGCGTCCGGTAAAGCCGACTCAGGTTTCCCGGCTGGCGACTGCCCGTGTGCCGGGCTCGGCCTACCAGTTGTCAATTCATGTCTTCTCCACGATCAACTCTTTTCGAAAGGGCATTCCATGAGCATGTTCCACGGGAACCTGCACCCCCATCAGGCGGCTGGCGTCGCCTTCCTCCAAGGGCACCCGAGCGCGCTGCTCGCGGACGAGCCTGGCCTCGGCAAGACTGTCCAGGCGGCCGCGGCCATCGGCGCGTTCTGGGATGAGGTCACATTCTCGGGCAGTCCGCGTCGGGTTCTCTATGTAACGACCGCATCGCTGGTGCAGCAGACACTGGAGGAGCTGCGTCGCTTCCTACCCGACCTGCGCGCTGCCGCTGCGCACTCCAACCGCGGCGAGCCAGACCATGGGGTGCCCCAAGTCCTGGTCGCCTCGCACGACTTCGTCCACCGATACCGCGATGACATTCTCGGCCACTCGCCGGTCTTGGTCGTCGTGGACGAGGCGAGTGCCCTGAAAGGCGGCGGCGTCAAGTTCGACGCAGTCCGCCGCGTCTGCCGCGACGCCGACCGTGTCGTCGTCATGACCGCGACCCCGCTGGAGACCAGCCCGGCCGAGTTGTGGCACATGGTCGAGCTAGCCGGACTCCGCGTGCTGGGTGACCTCGCCGACTTCGAGGAGACGTACTGCCACACGAGCTTCTTCCCGAACGGGACATCCCGGGTCGACGGGTGGAGGAGCGGCGCGCACGCCGCCAGAGCCATGAGTCTGATCCGCCCGTACTTCCTCCGGCGCACCGCGGACGAACTCGGGTTGCCGCTGCCACGCCGCGAGGATGTGCCCCTCACGTTCGTGCCCCTCACACCCCAGCAGCGGCTCGAGTACGACCGCGCAGGCAACAGCCGCGTACCCTTCACCCGGCACCGCAAGCGGCAGCGCGCAGCCCGGCACGCCAGCGACCGCTCCACCACGCTGTTCGACACCGCGGCGAGAATCGCAATGCGGGAGGCAGCGGCCGGGCACAAGGTCGTCGTCTACACCGAGATGCTCGAAGACCTCGACACCCTTCATCTAATCCTCGAGCGCCTTGGCGTACGACACGTAACGATCCGCGGAGCGAACGCCCTCGGGGAGCGGTCCGAGGCCCTCTCCCGCTTCCGCACGGACCCGCAGGTGCGCATCCTCCTCGGCTCGAAGGTCCTCGAGTACGGGCTCAATCTTCAGATCGCGGACACGCTTGTCAGCGTCTGCGTGAGCTACAACCCGGCGAGGGAGCAGCAGCGTGAGGGCCGCCTCCGCCGGATCTCCTCGCCTCATGACAGCTACCGGCACTTTGTCGTGGTGCCCGACACTCCACAGACCCGCAGGCAGCTGACAACACTCAAGCGCCGGGCAAACCAAGCCCGACTCGCACTCGACAGCACGGAAGAGCCGGTTCCACCCATCTCGAGGCCTCGCATAGTCCCACGTCTGTGGTGAACGTTTGTTACGGCGAAGCGCTCCACATCCGAAACGTCACGCACCGCAACCCGATCAGGAGAAGCCATGTCGAACCTCGTCACTCCCACGTCTTGGGAGCACCCCTCGAAAGACGACGCCAGGCCGCCGGGCAGCGCAGGGGCGAACGGTCCCGCCGCTGACACTGCGGAAAACCTGGGGACCAGCATGTCGGCTACAGAGGTTGCCGACAGACGAGCCCGGCACGCCGCCGAGCACCTCGAGCGGCAAGTCCGACGGTGCGTCGCAGCGGCAAGACAGGAACCGCTCTTCCTGCAAACCCAAGACCGAGAACAGATCGCCGACCGTGTCCGGCAGGCAGACCTCGACCGGACACTCGAGCGCGTCCTTAAGGAATCGCCCTCAGGCCGACGCCCCGTCGCTCCCGTCATGCTGCTCGAGCACCTCGAGGACGCTCCCGAGCACGACCGATTCCGGATCGAGCAGGTGATGCCGAGCGAGTCCAACACTCTCATCGTCGCGCAGCGCAAGGCGGGGAAGACCACTGTCTGCCTCAATCTGGCACGATCGCTTCTGCTTGGCGTCCCGTTCCTGGACGCCTTTCCGGTCCAGCAGGCCACAGGGACCGTGGCGTTCATCAATCTTGAGCTCTCGCCCGCGATGCTGCGTTCTTGGGCATCGGGGATGGGCATCCCAGGCAATCGGCTCGTCACGGTAAATGCCCGCGGGCTTGGGAACCCGCTGGAAACCCAGCAACGACGTTCGCAACTCGCCGACCAATTGCGGGAGTACCAGGTCGAAGCGGTCATTGTGGACCCATTCAGTGTCGCATTCCCCGGGGAAGACGCAAACAACTCCACCGAAGTACGCCGGTGGCTGTCCGACATCGAGGAGATGGCCCGTGGAGACCTTGGGATCAGCGACCTGATCATCACGGCGCACGCTGGGTGGAATGCCGACAGGCGGGCAAGGGGCGCCTCCGCCCTCGAGGACTGGCCGGACTCCATCATCCGCCTCGGCCTGGCTGGCAACTCACGGACATTCTCTGCCACCGGTCGCGACGTCTCCGTGCAAGAGACCAGCATGGGATTCGACCATCGGACGCGGGTTCTCAGGCTAACGCGGGAGTCCCCGACACGACTTGGCTCAACACCGAGTATTGACCCGCACATCGTCGAAGTTGTCCGTAGCTCGCCCGGAATCAGCACCAGCGCCATCGGCGCTGCTATGCGCACGCGGGGCGTCAATTTTCGGAATGGTGACGAGAATCGAGCCCTGCGACGCCTGGTCGAGGCGGGCGTGCTCCGGGTGACCATCGGTAGCAAGGGCTCCAAGCTGTACCACCCGGTCGACTGAATGGCGCCCCGGCCCCGCCCCCCCGCCCCTATAAGGGGGCGGGGGCCGGGGGCGCCACTCGCACTGGTCCCGGGGCTGCCGAGGGGCGACACCTCACCAGCTGGGCGGGCGGGCTCCGGGTGACCATCGGTAGCAAGGGCTCCAAGCTGTACCACCCGGTCGACTGAATGGCGCCCCGCCCCCGCCCCTATAAGGGGGCGGGGGCCGGGGGCGCCACTCGCACTGGTCCCGGGGCTGCCGAGGGGCGACACCTCACCAGCTGGGCGGTGCCGCCGTTGTGAAATCCCAAGTAGGGAAGCTACAGAGCCGGGCCGTGTAGCCGATCTCGTCGGCGAGGGATCAGGTGTAGGACACCGGATGGATCTGGCGGTCGCTGGCGTAGGCTCACCTTCGCGAGTTCTCCCAAGTGGTCGAGAAGAGAAGCCGTTGTCATGGCGTAGAGGGTCTCGCCGATGCCACCCAGGTAGTTCGCGCCCGGTCACGTTGAGGTGCGGTGTCAGCGTCCCCGGTCGCCCGGCCTGATCGAGAGGGCGAGCCCGGCAAACCTGCATGTGCGTCGTCGGTGATGAAAGGCCCCCTTTGTCGTGGGCCCATGTCGCTCCTGTCGCGACCCGTCAGCGCTCGGGAGACAGTGTGCCGTGCCATCAGACAAGCACCCGTCTGGCCATGCATGTCGTGGATCCGTCTTTCAGTACCGGAAATGGAAAAGGCCGTGTGGGCCCCTCCCGCCAGGAGGCGGGAGAGGCCCGTGGCTGAGGCGGGTGACGATGACGGAGCGCCCGGGACGCCGAGGGTCGTGGTGCCTCCGACGACTCATTCGCGCGCTGCCATTGGGGTGCCCCGGCACTGAGACTCCTCACCCGCCCGTCGTCCTGAAACGATGGTCGAACACGCGTTCGACTCTCGTTCATACTGGACGTATGGCGGGCGGCATGGGACAGGGAGTCGGAGTGCCGCTGCGTGACCGTCCGACGGTTGGCGCCGGTGTTTCGCAGGGGCCCCGGCGACACTGCTGGGTGGTTGGCGATGCCGTGCGCCATCCGGGACTCGTGCTGGCCTGGCAGCGACGCGGCACCGAGTGGTGGGCGCTGACCATCTTCTTCGTGGAGGCCGACGGTGAGGCGGTGACCCGCTGGGTGTCTGAGCGTGAGCTCGAGCCGGCGTAGGCGGCAAGCTGTTCGTTGCGGTTGGCACCCGCGAAGGCCGACCAGCCCGCCGGTGGCTGGCGGGCGCCACATGCCCGGCATCCCACCTTACTTGCTGGGCCGCGCAGCAAGTGGTGGTCCCCGGGGATCGCGGGGAGCAGGGGGCAGAGGATCGGGCCTAGAGAGCATCGGGCGCCGCCCAGAGGGTGAGTCCGGGCGACGCCTGTACTGGCCCCCTATCCGCGGGGGAGCGGTGGTCAGCTGGTGCAGGCTGCCGCGCTGGCGGTCTGGCCGTAACCGTTGACCATGAGGATGCGGTAGCAGGTACCGGATGGAACCGTGGAGTAGTCGGTCGCGGTGCCGTGTGTCCCGGTTCCGGCCAGGGCGGGGTACTGCGAGCCGACCTGGAGCCAGCTGGCGCCGGCGTCGGTGCTGCGTTGCAGGTAGTAGCCGGTCTCGTCGTTGGCTGTGTCGGTGAAGGTGACGGTGACGTAGGTGCTGTAGGACGTGGTCGTAAGGTTGGTCGCGGGTGAGGGCGGCCCGGGCGTGTAGTACGTGAAGCAACCGAGGGTCGTGTTCGGCCCTGCTACGCCGACGTTGAGGCCCACGGCGCACACGGTGTGGTTTCCCTTCGTTGAGCTGCCCGTCAGCACGGAGGTGGAGAAGCCGTGGTTGTCGCCGTAGCCCGGGTACTGGCTGTTCGTCGCGGACGTCGCGTTGGCGGTCAGGGTGGCCACCGTGCGGCTGCCGTCCTCGATGAGAGCGACCTGGATCGGCGCCGTGGTGTCCCAGTCGATGGCCCAGCCCCTCATCGTGTAGGCGGGCGGGTTCTTCGGGCAGTAGTAGGTGGTGCAGTAGGCACCCCCGGAGGCGGCACCCGCTGGGGTCGCGGGGGAGGGATGCGTGGTGACCTGGATCGTGGTTGCGCCGCCGTCAGTGCAGCCGTAGTCATTGCACGCGGTCGCGGAGACGGCGTAGGTGATCGCCGTGCCGGCCGGCGCATTGGGGTCGTTGAACGTCGTCGCGCCGGCGGGGAGGGGAAAGGTGTTCGACACCCCGTTGATGGTGCGGACGACGTGCTCCGTGTTGGTGGTGTCGGCGATGCTCCAGGTCAGCGAGACGGTCGTTTGGAGGACAGCGGTGGCCCTGAGCGCTGTGGGCGCGGCGGGTGCCGGAGGCGGCGGGTCCGAGAAGCAGTAGTCAGGCGGGTTCGATCCGGAGCACGGGCTCATTGCGGTGGCGGGCCCGGCCGAGGCGAGGATGCCGGCGAACAGGGCCGCGGTGAGTGTGGCCGCGGCGGCGAGTCGTCGCGTGAGGTGCATGGTGGTTTCCCTTCGCGGTGGTTTGGACGCTTGGGGGGTAAGTGGTCTATGGCCGGATACTGATACAGGTCGGGCCCGCTCGCGCGACGCCAGTTGGGGCGGTTGCGGCCCCAACCCCACGTGTCATCAGCGGCCGCGATCCTGGCCGCCGCGGTCGGCGTCGGCACCCGGCGGCGGTGTGGCATCGTTGCCCGCCCGGTGGCGTCATGGGCCCAAGGCGCGCTCACGAGTGAGGGGACGCTCGGCCTCCGTGGGGGGCGCCGCGTTTCAGTCCGGGCGCACGTGGTGGTGAAGCGCATTCCTGCGTGAGGCCGTCGGAGACGGTCCGTCAGACCACGCCTGTCCTGGGCGACACGAGCCTTGGGGACGTCGGCGATCAAGCCTTTGCGACGACGCGCGCGTTTTCGCTACTGCGGGCCGCCACCTTGGCCGTGATCTCCGTGATGGTCGGTGCGCCTTTAGGGGGGCGGATACCGTCTCCCGGGCGCGTCCGGAAATGACAAGATCTGCGGGACGAATCATCGCGACGGACGAAGGGGCACTCCTTGAGAGACATTCAGGTCTGCGCGTTCCACGGGGACGAGGGCGTGTTCGGGGAGGCGCTCAGGGACGAGGCTGGGTCGCTGAGGTACACGTGCACTCGGAAGCGAGGGCATCCGGTTGAGGGGCCGTACTCCTGGGTTCAGGTGCCGACCCCCGCAGGTGTTGAAGGGGTCTCCGGTCTCGCTGCCGAGTTGGGTTTGGATGAGGACTTGGTTGACGCCCTAGACGCATTTCGAGGGGCATGGGTGGAGTACGGAGTGTTGGAGCGCGAGTACGCCCGCCTGAGGCCAGAAACCTTCGGCTTGCTCGTCAAGAAGTACGGCCACACGGCTGTGGCAGCGAAGCGGTACACAGCGTCGGCCTTCCTCGGGCGAACGCTGGGGGAGCTCAGCAAGAGAGGTGCCATCCTCTGGCACGAAGGTCCGGCCACGGGTCGGTGGTCGTACAACTCCAGCATTTCCTGGTGGGCACTGCCGCCGGCGCCGGAGTGGTCCACAAGGTCCTCGTGGGCAGCGCTCGGGTGCGACGTGGAATACGTGCCCGGCCAGACGGAGATGGAGTCATGATCCTTCGGCGCTAGCCGCCCGTGCCAGCCTTGGCACGGGCGGTCAGCCCGGGCGGCTCCTACCTCAGATGCCGCTGGTCCGCGCTGCACCGGTCGCAGCCCGGGCAGGGCGGACAGGGCGGGGCTGGGTCACCCGGCACGGGCAGACTGTCGGCGTGCACCGGGTGCTTGCAGGTTGCGCATGAAGCCATATCTCACCTCCTCCTTCACCCCTTCGTTGGAGATACTCGACTTCCGACAGGAGCGAAGGGCGAACGGGGAGCGCGACAGCGTTAGGCCCGACGGTGATAAGAATCCCGCCGTCGAGTGGTGGGCTTTGAGGCGATACTCGATGCCTGGCCGTCCTGATCGGCCTGTCATGGATGTCTGTCACCTCCGGAACCGCTGAGGGCGGCAGCACGAGCGATTTCGCCTTGCGGTTCGGGGACCCGGGGTCGGAGCCCGGGAAGCCGGGTCGAGTCTGAGGGCGTCGTAAAGGGTCTGTCTAGCGACGCCGAGGTCTCTGTCGATACGAGCCTTGGGGATGCCGGATTGAGGTCGGCTCGGGCGGCCTCGACCTGTTCCGGGCTGAGCCGGCGGACCCGGCCCCGGTAGAGGGCCCGGGCCTTGGCGGCTCGGAGACTGTCGCGACGCTGCCCAGTTCTCTCCTACGTCACGGGGGGCCCTCTGTCTTGGCCAAGGCAACAGGCGGATGCTCAGCACCTGCATGATCATCGTCCGAAGATTCAGCGCCGCCTTGGCTTCGTTTCGCGTCCGAAACGCCGTCTCCGGGCCGGGATGGCTCAGGTGCATGGACCGGCGCCACGGCGACTTGCACCTGGTTTGGCGTCGGCGCAGGTTCCATATGCAAGGCCGCAAAGGGTATCTGGCTGCGCAGTGCGCGCGCACTGGCCACCAGAAAGGCAGCGAAGAGGAACCCGGACAAGACACCTGCGATCAGCATGGATCGATCCATCCAGTTGAATTCCTGATTGGTTGTGTGATCCGGCGCCAAGGCATACCCAACTACGGCAAGCCCCGCGGACGCGCCCGCCAGCCGGAGCGAGTTCTTCGTGAGGCGTTCGTTTCCCCCGGTCGGCTTCCCATCCGCTGAGTCATCATCCTCCTCCTCACCCTTCATTGGTGGCGAGGCGGTCTGCAGCCGCCAGAGCTTCCAGTTGCTAGCGAATAGAACGACGGCGGCCGCGACGCCAGCACAAGCTTCCCCCCACTGGGTTACTGCTTTGGGCAACGTGTCGGAGAGGTCGACAGCGCGAAGGGTGAAGAAAGCCACCTCGTATATGGCCAGAGGCGCCAGCAATGCGTATGCCCGCGCCACGAAAATCGTCAACTCGGCCCAGTCATGTGACGCGACAGCGACGATGCCCCAAAACATGCACAGTCCACCCATAGCGAGGAGCGTTACGGCGCACGCTGCAAGCGCCCAGGATTGAGCTAAGAAGACTTCTGCGCCAGTTGTCGAAAGATTGCCGCTTGCCACCGCGGCGCCGATCTCGTCTGGGTGGGGTTGACCGGCCAAACCGCCGAACACCACCGCGGCAATGATCAACAACACGATTCCCAGCACGAGGAACCGGAGGTGCTCAATGAGTACCCTCGCACGCATCCGCCCGGATGCGCCGAGGATAGTCAGGATGGTCATAGATAGTCCTGCGAGCACACCCGCGAGAGCAGCGTGTACCGCCGCTGCCGAGGGCACATCCCACTCAATACCGCTCAATTCGCACTCCCTGCAGTTCTGGCTCAGACGCCAACGCGCTGAGATGTTTTCGGGCGAGTTCGTTGGATCGGTCGGTCCTCGACTGCAGCCAGCGGCTCAACCTTGCCCTCGGGCAAAACATAGTCCGAACGATCGGATCCGGTATCCGATGAACTGCCCCCGCCTGCCGCGATGCCATGAACTAGGGCGTCGCTCCCGAATGGGGGCTTGCGCCGCAGTCCCGCGGCCTTCAGCTCGCGTTCGAAGCGTTCGAGTTCCCCCTCCAGGTGTGCCATGGTGCACGTCTACTGCTCCATGGGTTCCTCCGCACCTGGGCGTCGTCACCCATCGTGGGATGCAGACCTGTCCGTCGCACGAAACGCGTGTCGTACGCAGTCAACTCCATGGACCTCTCGACCTTTGTCGTCATACACGAATGCTGGCATCGCGCACGGGTCCATCAAAGGATCCGCCGAGGGCTGAGGCGTGTTGTCCGACAGGGTCCGGAAGGGCCATCCTGGCAAGGTCACCCTCTCCGCCGCCAATCCCATCGGCCATCCCAAGTGTGAGCCGCGGCCCTGCGACACCCGTGTCGACGACAACGCGCTGAGAAATGATGGCACGATCTGTTGGCCTGGCGCCTGTGAGTTCAACTTGCCGTCCGAGGCGCCGGGGTCGGTGGTGGGGGAGCGGGTTGCGGCTTGAGGGCGTCGTAGAGGGTCTGTCTGGCCACCCTGAGGTCTCTGGCGATGCGAGCTTTGGGGATGCCGGCCCTGATGTCGGCTCGCGCGGCCTCCACCTGTTCCCTGGTGAGACGCCGCGCTCGGCCCCGGTAGACGCCGCGGGCCTTGGCGGCTTCGATGCCTTCGCGTTGCCGGTCCCTGATCAGGGCGCGTTCAAGCTGGGCGAAGGCGCCCATGACCTGCAGCTGGAAGACGGCGAGGGGGTCGGCCCGGACGGCGGGCTGGAAGGTGAGCCCCTCCTTGAGGAAGCGCACCGTGATCCCGTCGCGGGTCAGCTGGATGACGAGCCGGTCCAGGTCGATGACGCTGCGGGCGAGGCGGTCCATGGAGGCCACGAGGAGGGTGTCCTCGTCGCGGGCGTGGGCGAGCAGGGCAGCCAGCGCGGGCCGGTCGGTGCTGGCGCCGGAGGCATGGTCGGTGAACCACCGCTCGGGCTCGCCCTTGAGTGCGTCGCGGATGGCCGCGTCCTGCCGGTCGGGGTTCTGCTCGGCCGTGGAGACACGGACGTAGGCGAGGACCTGTCCGGGCATGTCTACACCTCCCGTCGGAGGTGTCGATCAGCGCCGCACGGGACCCCAGCCGGACACTGCCCGTACGGACGGGGGAGTGTCTCGCTGGGGTCTACCTGCCTGGACACCCACGGCTGGGGAGGGCGGCTGGTCATAGTTGCTCGTCCTCCAGATCGAGGTCGGGGTCGATGTCGAGGTCGTCCTCGTCGTCGGGGGAGTAGGCCCACTGGTTCCGGGGCCGCGGGGTGGTGATGTGGGCGGGGCGGGTGAGGACGTCGACGACGCCTTCGATGGCTTTGACGCAGACGAGGACGACGTCGGCGAGGTCACGCACGGCTTGCAGGCCGGCGGTGCCGGCTTGGGGGGAGGTCTGTCGGAGGCGGTGGTAGGCGACGACGACCAGGGCCGCCGCGGCGGCGACGGCCAGGACGATGACCATGGGTTCTCCTCGGGGTGGCAGGCGGGAGGCCCGCCGGACTGCGGCAGGCCTCCCGCGAATGGGGTGTCGGTCAGCGGCGGGCGCGTTTGGCGTGGGCTTGGGCTTGCTGCTGGGCGCGGCGTTCGGCCCGGTTGCGCGGCTCGAACGCTGTGGTGTCGGCCTCGAGGCTGGTTGGCTCCTCCGCCTGCTCGGGTTCAGTTGGGACCGCGGTCAGGTTCGCCGCGAGCGTGCGGGCCTGGGCTTGCGGCGCGGACGCGGACGCGGCGTGCTGGGCCGCTCCTGTCGGTGATTCAGCGGTCGGACGGGTTGGGTGCAGCCCGGCGGTGACCTGCGGGATCAGGCTGGGGGCGAGCAGGAGTGGCAGGACGAGGAGCTCGACGGCCCACCGGATCGTGGAGGTGCCGAGGAGGCGGCCGAGGAGCCGGTGCACGACGGTGCTCTGGCTGGCCGGGCGGATGAGGGCGGCGAGCCGGGTCGCGCCCTGGAGGATGGTCTGGGTGAGCGGGTGCGTGGCGACTGCGGTGGCCAGCCGGTGGGCGGCCGTCCCGGCGCTGGCCAGGCCTCTCGCGGTCCTGGTGCCGGCGGGGCCGAGCCTGTCGAGCAGGGACCGGGTGTGCCGCCAGAGGGCCCTGGCCCCGGCGGTCGCCCGGGAGGTGAGCCACCGTGCCGCCCGGACGGTGGCCTCCCAGACGGTGGGGATGCTCAGGACCGCGGCTGCGGCCGGGATGGGTCCGACCGAGCCGACGAGCTCGCCGATGAGCTGGCCGAGGCTGCGCAGCCGGGCCCCGATCCGGGCCAGGGCAGGGCTCGTCCCGGCCAGTGCCAGGAGTCGCTGGGTGCGGCGCAGGACCCAGCCGGCCGCGCCGCGGGGCAGCGCGAGGAGGGTGTCGAGGGCGTGGCGGGCGATGCGCCTGAGCTGGAGCAGGAGGGCGAGGCGTTCCTGCCGGGGAGGTGCCGGGACGGCGTAGAGGCCCCGGTCGGTCGCTGCGGTGGACATGATGGATCTCCTTCTGGGTGGTGGCCTTCTCGGCCTTGGACCCGCAACTAATGCGGGCTGCCGGGTCCGGGCATGGGAAAGGCCCGCCGCGTCGTGCGGCAGGCCTGCAGGTCGTGGCTGGGTCTTGGCGGGGTTGACCGGTTTCCTCTACTGGAGGGTCACGGGTGGTCGGGTTGGATGCCTTCGTCGAGCATCAGCTGGATCAGCTGCGCGAGGCGGTAGCCGGGGTCGGCGCGCAGCGCCCGGGCGAGGGCGACGTTCGCGAGGGCGCCGTTGCCGTGCCACCACGCGTGTGCGGCGAGCACGGTCAATGCCGGGGCGGCGTGCGGGTCGGGCAGCAGGGTGGCCAGCCGGATGAGCCGGGACCGCAGCCGCAGCACCGTCGGTGCGGGGTCGGCAGTGGCGTCGGCCGTGGTGTTGGCAGTGGCGTCGGCCGTGGTGTTGGCAGTGGTGCTGTCTTGGGCGGCGCCGCCGATGGCGTGGGTGCCGGTTCCTCGGGTGCCGGGTGGGGGACCGAGCCGGGTCAGGACGCCGCGGACGTGCTCGGGTAGTTCGGGCAGCTCGAGGGTGCCGGGGGTCAGCCAGACGATGATCCCGTCCCGCAGGGCGACGTCCCGCAGGGTGCGGGCGGCCCAGGCCGCGTCCTGGACGGTGATGTCCGCCGGGTCTAGGCCTTGGTCTTGGCGCACGTCGAGGATCCTGGCCCAGAGCCCGCCGATGACCCGCGGCTGGGGTACCCGCCGGGGGCGGCTCAGCAGCAGGCCGACGACGCGGGCCTGGTCGGTGGGTTCGAGCAGCGCGGCGAGCGCGGCCCGGTCAGGCAGGGGCGCGATGCCCTGCCCGACGAACTCCGACGCGACGGCGAGGCCGGCCCTGCTCCGCCCGATGGGGGTGCCCTCGGGTGGGCAGCAGCCCGGGTCGGTGCAGTCGAGGGAGCGCCACCGGCCACCGGTGACCAGGAGCCGGTCGCGGATGCCGATCCCGGCCCCCTGCAGGGCGGCGGCGAAGGCATCGAGGACGGCGGCCGCGTGGCCGGGGGTGTCCCCGTAGCCGATCAGGATGACCTGGCCCGGGCGCTCGCGGCGCAGCGCCGGCATCAGCACCCGCGCGGCCCGTCCGGGCTCGCCCGGGTCGGGCAGGTCGATCCGGGAGGTGAGCCCGAGGCGGCCGTCCTTGAGAGCGACCACGACCAGGGATCGGGTCGGTTCGAAGCCGAGGAGGTAGGGGATGGCGGTGATCAGCTCGCCGGGGCTGCGCAGCCGCAACGTGGTCGTGCCCATGATGGTGTCCTTCCAGGTAGTGGCCCGGGTATCGGTGTCCGGGCATGAAAAAGGCCCGCCACCGGGGGTGACGAGCCTGTACCGCTGAGGGGGTTTCTCCAGTCCGCTGTTGGACGTGGTTATCCCGTTGCCTCGTGTACCCATTGTACCACCCAATCGCGCTGTCCCAGAGTGGAATTCGGAGAGGCCTAGGCCGGCGTGGCATCGATCGTTGGGGTGTCCCGGTCCGTACCTTGGAGACATCCACATTGCGACTCGACTGGCCGCCCGCTGCGCGCTGTGGTGGAACACTCCTCTTACTCGCCGCTGCGCTGGCGCGCACGCAAGAGGGAAGCCGCCAGGCGCGCCAAGCTCTACGAGCGCTTTTCCGGCTCTTCGTACCTGAGGTGGGTCTGAGC
>NZ_AWSA01000067.1 GCF_000576595.1 Intrasporangium oryzae NRRL B-24470
AGGCGGGCGCCCGTCGACGCGGCCAGGGCCACGGCTGCGGACAGCGCGCCCGGCGACGTCGCGAGACGCTCGCCGACGAGGATGACGCCTCCGTCGGCCAGGGCGGCGGCGGCCGCCGCGCCCGGCTGCGAGCCGGAGAGGTCACCGAGGACCGCAGCCTCGCGACCGGGGTAGGCGGGCACGAGGGTGCCACCCATCTTGCTCAGGCCGCGGGTCACGTGGGACCCGACGGCATACACCGCGGTCTTGTTGCGGCGGAACGCCTTGCGCAGGCGAAGGAAGATGATCGGCGACTCGTCCTCGGGCTCGAGGCCGACGAGGAGGACGGCCTTCGCGCGCTCCAGGTCGGCATAGGTGACGGCTCCACCCTCGGGGCCCGTCGCGGCGACGTGCCGGGCGAGGAAGTCAGCCTCCTCGGCCGAGTGCGGCCGCGCGCGGAAGTCGACGTCGTTGGTCCCGAGCACGAGGCGGGCGAACTTACCGTAGGCATAAGCGTCCTCGGCGCTGACCCGGCCGCCGACGAGCACGCCGGCCGCCCTGGAGGCCCGCAGCCCGGCCGCGGCGGCCGCGAGGGCCTCGGGCCAGCCGACGACCTTGAGCTCGCCGTTGTCGTCACGGACCATCGGCAGACCGACCCGGTCGGGCAGCGTCGCGTACGTGAAGGCCCAGCGGCCCTTGTCGCAGTTCCACTCCTCGTTGACCGCGTCGTCCTGCAGCGCCATCCGGCGCAGCACGACGCCACGGCGGTGGTCCGTGCGGATCGCACAGCCGCTCGCGCAGTGCTCGCAGACGGACGGCGTCGACACGAGGTCGAACGGGCGCGAGCGGAAGCGGTAGGCCGCGCCGGTGAGCGCGCCGACCGGGCAGATCTGGACCGTGTTGCCGGAGAAGTACGACTCGAACGGCTTCTCCTCGTAGATGCCGATCTGCTGCAGCGCACCGCGCTCGACGAGGGCGATGAACGGGTCACCGGCGACCTGGTCGGAGAAGCGCGTGCAGCGGGCGCAGAGCACGCAGCGCTCGCGGTCGAGCAGGACCTGCGAGGAGATGTTGATCGGCTTGGGGTAGGTCCGCTTGACGTCCTCGAAGCGCGAGACCGTGCGACCGGCGCTCATCGCCTGGTTCTGCAGGGGGCACTCGCCGCCCTTGTCGCAGACCGGGCAGTCGAGCGGGTGGTTGATCAGGAGCAGCTCCATGACGCCCTGCTGCGCCTTGTCGGCGACCTTGGACGTCTCCTGCGTGTTGACGACCATGCCCTCGGACACCGTCATCGTGCACGAGGCCTGCGGCTTCGGCATCGGGCGGACGACGCCCTCGCGGTCGGGCAGCGCGACGTCGACGAGGCACTGGCGGCAGGCGCCGACCGGGTCGAGGAGCGGGTGGTCGCAGAAGCGGGGGATCTCGATCCCGACGGTCTCGGCGGCGCGGATGACGAGCGTGCCCTTGGGGACGCTGACCGGGACGCCGTCGATCGTCAGGCTGACGTGGTCGGGGTTGGCCGGGACCTTCGCGTCACCGCCCTTGTCGACGGCGTTGCCTCCCGCGCTGGGTGAGGTCGTGACGGTCATGCGGACACCATCCCGCTCGACTCCTTCGTGTTGACGTCAAACAGGACCGACCTCTCCGGCGGGAAGAGGACGTGCGCCGGGGTGTGCATGCCGATCTCGAACTCCTCGCGGAAGTACTTGACCGCAGACGTGATCGGGCTCGTCGCCGCGTCGCCGAGGGCGCAGAAGCTGCGGCCGAGGATGTTGTCGCAGATGTCGAGCAGCTTGTCGATGTCGTCCTGCGTGCCCTGGCCGTTCTCGATGCGCGTCATGATCTGACGCAGCCACCACGTGCCCTCGCGGCACGGGGTGCACTTGCCACACGACTCGTGCGCGTAGAAGTCGGTCCAGCGGGACACGGCGCGCACGACCGAGACGGTCTCGTCGAACACCTGCAGCGCGCGGGTGCCGAGCATCGAGCCGGCCGCGGCGACGGAGTCGAAGTCGAGCGGCACGTCGAGGTGCTCCTCGGTGAAGATCGGCGTCGAGGACCCACCGGGCGTCCAGAACTTCAGCTTGCGACCGCCGCGCATGCCGCCGGCGAGGTCGATGAGCTCGCGCATCGTGATCCCGAGCGGAGCCTCGAACTGGCCCGGGTTGGTGACGTGGCCCGACAGGCTGAAGATGCCGAAGCCGGTCGACTTCTCGGTGCCCATGCCCTTGAACCAGTCGGAGCCCTCGAGGATGATCCCGGGCACCGAGGCGATGGACTCGACGTTGTTGACGGAGGTCGGGCGGGCGTAGAGACCGGCCGCACCGGGGAACGGCGGCTTGAGGCGGGGCTGGCCGCGGCGACCCTCGAGCGAGTCGAGCAGCGCGGTCTCCTCACCGCAGATGTAGGCGCCGGCGCCGGCGTGGACCGTGATCTCGACCTTGACGCCCGAGCCCGCGACGTTGTCGCCGAGGTAGCCGGCGGCGCGGGCCTCCTCGACGGCGCGCAGGAGGCGGCGGTAGACGTGGACGACCTCACCGCGCAGGTAGATGAACGCGTGCTCGCAGCCGATGGCGTACGAGGAGATGGCCACCCCCTCGATGAGCGAGTGCGGGTTGGCCATCATGAGGGGGACGTCCTTGCACGTACCCGGCTCGGACTCGTCGGCGTTGACGACGAGGTAGCGGGGCCCGCCGTCGGGAGGCGACATGAAGGACCACTTCATGCCCGTCGGGAATCCGGCTCCACCGCGGCCGCGGATGTTGGAGTCCTTGACCGCGCCGAGGACCTCCTCGGGCTTCATCCCGAGGGCCTTGCGCAGGGCCTTGTAGCCGTCGTGCTTCTCGTACGTGGCGAGGGTCCAGGACTGGGGGTCGTCCCAGAACTTCGTCAGGATCGGGGTGAGCGTGTCGGTCACTGCGAGCCGTCCTTCCGGTCCGTGCTCGAGGCCGTGCCCGAGCCTGCGGAGTCGCCGCCCTCGGGCGCGACCCAGCCGTTGTCCTTGGCGATGCGCAGGCCGAGGAGGGAGGCCGGCCCGGCCCCCACGCCTTCGTCGGCGAGGCCGTCGTCGAAGCCCGCGAGGACCCGCGAGACCTCCTTGAACGTGCACACGCGGCTCGGGCCACGTGTCGGGGCGACCTGCTTGCCGGCCCGGAGGTCGTCGACGAGCTTGACCGTCGAGTCGGGCGTCTGGTTGTCGAAGAACTCCCAGTTGGTCATGACGACCGGCGCGTAGTCGCACGCGGCATTGCACTCGATGCGCTCGAGGGTGATCTTGCCGTCCCCGGTCGTCTCGTCGTGGCCGACCCCGAGGTGCTCGGAGACGGTGTCCCAGATCTGGTCGCCGCCCATGATCGCGCAGAGCGTGTTGGTGCACACGCCCACGGTGTACTCGCCGTTGGGGTGGCGCTTGTACTGCGTGTAGAAGGTCGCGACGCCGCTCACCTCGGCGGTCGTCAGGTCGAGGACCTCGGCGCAGAAGCTGACGCCACGACCCGAGACGTAGCCGTCGACGGACTGGACGAGGTGCAGCAGCGGCAGCAGGGCCGAGCGCTTCTGCGGGTAGCGGGCGATGATCTCGGCCGCGTCGGCGTGGAGACTCTCGAGGACGTCAGCGGCATACGGCCGCTTGCTCTCCGGGCTCACGTGGAGGAATCCGGAGGCGTTCCATGTCTCGTTGGGATCCGCGCTCATCGGTCCACACCTCCCATGACGGGGTCGATCGAGGCGACGGCGACGATGACGTCAGCGACCTGGCCGCCTTCGCACATCGCGGCCACGGCCTGCAGGTTGTTGAAGCTCGGGTCGCGGAAGTGCGCCCGGTAGGGGCGGGTGCCACCGTCGGAGACGAGGTGGCAGCCGAGCTCGCCCTTGGGCGACTCGACGGCCTGGTAGGCCTGGCCCGCCGGGACCCGGAAGCCCTCGGTCACCAGCTTGAAGTGGTGGATGAGGGACTCCATCGAGGTGCCCATGATCTCGCGGATGTGGTCGAGGCTGTTGCCGAGGCCGTCGCCACCGAGCGCGAGCTGCGCCGGCCACGCGATCTTCTTGTCGGCGATCATGACCGGACCCTCATCCACCTGGAGGCGGTCGATGCACTGCTCGATGATCTTGAGCGACTCGTACATCTCGTCGATGCGGATGCGGAGGCGGCCGTAGGCGTCCTGGCTCGTCCGGGTGATGACGTCGAAGTCGTAGGTCTCGTAGCCGCAGTACGGGTCGAGCTTGCGCAGGTCGTGCGGCAGGCCGGTCGAGCGGAGCACCGGGCCCGTGATGCCGAGGGCCATGCAACCGGCGAGGTCGAGCACGCCCACGTCGACCATGCGACCCTTGACGATCGGGTTCTCGTTGAGCAGTGCCTCGAGCTCACCGAGCCCGCGTCGCACCTCGGGGACCATCTCGCGCATGGCGTCGGTCGAGCCGGGCGGCAGCTCCTGGGCCACGCCACCGGGGCGGATGTAGGCGTTGTTCATGCGCAGACCGGTGATCATCTCAATGATCCGCAGGAGTCGCTCACGCTCGCGGAAGGCGATGGTCATGACGGTCGTCGCGCCCATCTCCATGCCGCCGGTGCCGAGACAAATCAGGTGCGAGCTGATCCGGGTCATCTCCATCATGAGGACCCGGATCACGGAGGCCCGCTCGGGGATCTGGTCGGTGATCCCGAGCAGCTTCTCGATCGCGAGGCAGTAGGCGGCCTCCTGGAACATCGGCGTCAGGTAGTCCATGCGCGTGCAGAACGTGACGCCCTGCACCCACGTGCGGTACTCCATGTTCTTCTCGATGCCGGTGTGGAGGTAGCCGATGCCGGCGCGGGCCTCGGTCACCGTCTCACCGTCGATCTCGAGGATGAGACGCAGCACGCCGTGCGTGGACGGGTGCTGGGGACCCATGTTGACGACGATCCGCTCCTCGTGGAGCGCGGTCGCCTCGTCGACGAGGTCATTCCAGTCGCCGCCGGCGGCGTTGAAGACGTAGGCGCCCTCGCTGGCCCCCTCGTCGGCGACCGAGGTGGCGTAGATGTCGTTCGTGCCGGGCTCCGGCACCTCGGTCTGGGTGAACTCGGTGTGGGTGCTCATCAGGTGTAAGACCTCCGCTGGTCCGGCGGCGGGACGGTGGCGCCCTTGTACTCGACGGGGATGCCGCCGAGGGGGTAGTCCTTCCGCTGCGGGTGGCCCGGCCAGTCGTCGGGCATGAGGATCCGGGTCAGGGCCGGGTGTCCGTCGAACTCGATCCCGAACATGTCCCACGTCTCGCGCTCGTGCCAGTCGGCGGCGGGGTAGGTCGGGACGATCGAGGGGATGTGGCGATCGGTGTCGGGGCACGAGACCTCGACGCGAACGCGCCTGCCGCCGTGGGTGATCGACAGGAAGTGGTAGACGGCGTGGAGCTCCTCGCCGTCACGGTCGGGGTAGTGGACGCCCGAGACGCCGGTGCAGAGCTCGAAGCGGAGCGAGGGGTCGTCGCGCAGGACGCGGGCGACGGCGGCGAGGTGCTCGCGGTTGACGTGGATCGTCATCTCGCCGCGCTCGATGACGACGCGGTCGACGGCCTCGGCGTACGAGGCGGACCCACCCACCAGGGCACGCTCGAGGTGGTCTGCGATCTCGTCGAAGTAGCCGCCGTAGGGGCGCTGGGTCGCGCCCGCGACGAGGATCGGCCGGCGCAGCCCGCCGTAGCCGGAGGTGTCGCCACCCTGCCCGGCACCGAACATGCCGGTGCGCATCCCGACGACCTCGGGTTCACCGGTCGGGCCCTCCTCCTGGAGGAGGGCGACCTCTCCGGGGGTCAGACCGGAGGCCTGGTCCTTTGTCGTGTCGGCGTTGACGCCAGCGCTCACGTCGTCCTTCTTCTCGGCGTCCTTCGGGGCGCCCGTCCCGGCCTCGCTCATGCGAGCAGGCCCTTCATCTGGTGCGTCGGGGTCGCCGAGAGGGCGGCCTCCTCGGCGGCGCGCGCCGCGGCCTCGCGGTTGACGCCGAGCGGGCTGGTCTCGATCTGCTTGTGCAGCTCGATGATCGCGTTGAGGAGCATCTGCGGGCGGGGCGGGCAGCCGGGCAGGTAGATGTCGACCGGGATGATGTGGTCGACGCCCTGGACGATCGCGTAGTTGTTGAACATGCCGCCGGAGCTCGCGCAGACACCCATCGAGATGACCCACTTGGGGTTGGGCATCTGGTCGTAGACCTGGCGCACGACCGGGGCCATCTTCTGGCTGACGCGGCCGGCGACGATCATCAGGTCGGCCTGGCGCGGCGTCGCGGAGAAGCGCTCCATGCCGAAGCGGGCGATGTCGTAGTCGGGTGTGCCGACGGCCATCATCTCGATGGCGCAGCAGGCGAGGCCGAACGTGGCCGGCCAGATGGAGGCCTTGCGCATGTAGCCGGCGAGGCCCTCGACGGTCGAGAGCAGGAAGCCGGAAGGCAGCTTCTCTTCGAGACCCATGGTTTCTCCTTAGTCCCAGTCCAGGCCGCCGCGACGCCAGACGTAGGCGTAGGCGACGAAGACGGTGAGGATGAACAGGACCATCTCGACGAGGGCGAAGAGGCCCAGCTTGTTGAAGGCGACAGCGAAGGGATAGAGGAACACCGACTCGATGTCGAAGACGATGAAGAGCATCGCCGTGAGGTAGTACTTGATCGGGATGCGTCCACCACCGGCGGCCTGGGGGCTCGGCTGGATGCCGCACTCGTACGCCTCGAGCTTGGCCCGGTTGTACCGCTTGGGGCCCACGACGAGTGACGTGAAGACCGACAACGCGGCGAACGCGAAGCCAAGCCCCAGCATGAACAAGATCGGGACGTAGGGTTCGCTCATCCTTCGTCACTTCCCTTTCGGTCACAGCAGATGCGCGGCGCCCCCATCCTAGGGGCGTCGGCGACGATTGTGCTCGCGGTCACATAGTCCCTCGGGGCGGCCGTGAGGGGGTCGGCCGGACGGTTTCCGGTCATGCTCTCGGCGCGATCCGCGTGCGGCGCCCGGAGCGGTTCCGACCGGCCGCGACGGCTCCCGTGTCGGGCGTCGCGACGCTGGACCCGCTCGGGGTCGTCGCGCTCTCGGCGGCTGGGCTGCTCATGGCTCCTGGATCCTGCTTGTGAAGAACTTCACGAACTATCTCGGCATCCTATTCCCGAGATTTCCGGCTTGTCAGATTAGGTGAACCTAACCCCGCGCCGAACTGCACGTATGCCGCCGGGCGGGCCCAGCGGCATACGTCGCCTCAGCGCTTGACCGCCGTGTGTAGGGCGACGATCCCGCCGGTGAGGTTGGTCCAGCCGACGTGCGCCCATCCCGACTGCTCGATCGCCCGGGCGAGCTCGCCCTGCGGGGGCCACGCGCGGATCGACTCGGCGAGGTAGACGTAGGAGTCGGGGTTGGACGAGGTCCGTCGGGCCACCTGTGGCAGGGCCTTCATGAGGTAGTTGGAGTAGACCGTCCGGAACGCCTTGTTGACCGGCTGGCTGAACTCGCAGATGACGAGGCGCCCGCCCGGTTTCGTCACACGGAGGAACTCGCGCAGGGCCACGCTCATGTCGGCGACGTTGCGCAGCCCGAAGCTCATGGTCACGACGTCGAAGCTCTCGTCGGCGAAGGGCAGGCTCATCGCGTCGGCCGCGGTGAAGGCCATGTCGGGACGACGACGGCGCCCGACGCGCAGCATCCCGAGCGAGAAGTCGGCCGGGACGACCTCGATCTCGCGGTCGGCCCACGGCTCGCTCGACGTGCCCGTCCCGGCCGCGATGTCGAGGATCCGCTCCCCCGGCTTCGCGGCGACGGTCTTGACGACGGCGCGGCGCCACAGCCGGTCCTGCCCGAGCGAGAGCACGTCGTTGGTCACGTCGTACTTCTCGGCGACGGTGTCGAACATCGACGCGACGTCGACGGGTTTCTTGTCCAGCTGGGCGCGACTCATGGCCCCATCCTCGCACCAGGACGCACCCGTCGGAGCCCCCGCCGGATGTTCCGTAGCGCCCCGGGACAGCCCGGCCACTGGGTCGACGGCAGGGCTGCAGCGGGTGGCCCACGGGTCTCGGCGGAGGAGCGGGGATGCCCCGTCGCGGGCGCGGGTGGCGATGGCGCCACCCGGGCGGTCGTAGGCTTGTCGGCGATGTCATCGAATCCTGCCCCTGGCGCGGAGCCGTCGTCCGTCACGGCGACGGTCGTCGTCCGCTCGGTCCCGCTCCCCGTCGAGGGCGGCCTGCTGTCGTACCTCCCCGCCGACACCCCGCACGACGAGCTCGTGTCGTGGGTCCGCCGCGGCGACGGCATCGTCGGCTGGGGCAGCGCCCTCACGTTCGAGTCGTCCGGCCCCGAGCGGTTCCGCGACGCGGAGGCCTGGTGGAAGAGCGTGGCGGCGCGCGCCGTCGTCCGCGACGAGGTGGCCGTGCCGGGCAGCGGTCTCGTCTGCTTCGGCTCCTTCCCGTTCGCCGACGACTCCGCCGAGAGCGCGCGGCTCGTCGTCCCCTCGACGATCGTCGGGCGCCGCGAAGGCCAGTCCTGGCTGACCACGATCTCCCTCGACCCGCAGCTGCCGCGGCTCGAGACGCCAGTGGTTGCAAGGGAGCCCGAGCCCCCGGCCGATGTCGCCTTCGCAGACGGCCGCGTCTCGCCCGCCGACTACGCCCATGCCGTCGCCGAGGCCGTCACGCGGATCAACGCCGGCGACCTCGACAAGGTCGTCCTCGCGCGCGACCTCGTCGCGACCGCCTCCGGCCCCATCGACCCGCGCTGGCTGCTGCAGCGCCTCGCCGACCGCTACGAGAACACGTGGGTCTTCTCCGTGGCCGGGCTCGTCGGTGCGACGCCCGAGCTGCTCGTCCGGCGCGACCAGGGCCTCATCACCTCGCGGGTCCTCGCCGGGACGATCCGCCGCACCGGCGACGACGAGCACGATCTCGCCCTCGCCGCATCCCTCGCCCGCTCCTCCAAGGACCTCGAGGAGCACGAGTACGCGGTGCGATCCGTCGCCGACGCCCTTGCGCCGCACTGCTCCTCGATGAACGTCCCCGAGTCGCCGTTCGTCCTCCACCTGCCCAACGTCATGCACCTCGCCACCGACGTCGCCGCGGTCAGCGCCGACGACGCGACGTCGCTCACCCTCGCTGCCTCGCTCCACCCCTCCGCCGCCGTCGGGGGCACGCCGACGGCCGCCGCGATCGAGCTCATCGCCGAGCTCGAGCACATGGACCGCGGACGGTATGCCGGCCCGGTCGGCTGGATGGACGCCCGCGGCGACGGCGCCTGGGGCATCGCCCTGCGCAGCGGCGCCTACGCCCCCGGCGACCCGTCGCAGATCACGCTGTATGCCGGATGCGGCATCGTCGCCGGGTCCGACCCGGAGTCCGAGGTCGCGGAGTCGAGCGCCAAGCTCATCCCCATGCGCGACGCCCTCGCGAGCGACTGAGGTCCGGCGATGGCGCACCGGCCGACCGCTCCCGAGCTCGCCCGCACGCTGCTCCAGCAGCTCTGGCTCGGAGGGGTCCGTGACGTCGTCCTCTCCCCCGGGTCGCGCTCGGCACCGCTCGCGCTCGCGCTCGACGCGGCCGACCGCGACGGCGACCTCCACCTGCACGTGCGCGTCGACGAGCGGTCGGCCGGCTTCCTCGCGCTCGGGCTGGCGACGGGGTCGCGGCGCCCGGTCGCCGTCGTCACGACGTCGGGCACCGCGGTCGGCAACCTCCTGCCGGCCGTCATGGAGGCCCACCACACGGGTCGCCGTCTCGTGGTGGTGAGCGCCGACCGGCCCGACCGGCTGCGCGGCACGGGGGCGAACCAGACGACCGCCCAGGCGGGGATCTTCGGCACCTTCGCGCCCTGCCGCGACCTGACGGCGGAGACGCCCGACGCCGAGCTGGCGGCCGCGGTCGTCGCCGCGTGCCTTGGACCGGGGCCGACCCAGCTCAACCTCCAGCTCGACGGCGACCTCCTGCCGCCGGACCCTGAGCCGGACACCTGGTGGCAGCGACCGGCGCCCGCCGCGCTTGCCGCTCCGGCGTGGGCCGACCGCAACGACTCCGCCCGGGAGGAGTTGTCAGACGAAAGTCCGGGCCAAACCCACACCAACTCCGCCCGGGCGGAGTCTCTATCGGCCCGGTCGGGCGCGTCCGCAGGCCCCACCGGGCGTATGCCGTCCGTCTCGGTGTCGGACGACGGCGAGGTCCTGCCAACCGGGCCCCGCACCGTCGTCGTCGCCGGCGACGACGCCGGTCCGGCCGCGCGGCTGCTCGCCGAGTCGGCAGGCTGGCCGCTCCTCGCCGAACCGACGTCGGGGGCGCGCATCGGCGCCAACGCGATCCGGACCTACCGCCTGCTCCTGTCGACCGACCTGCGCGTCGACATCCAGCGCGTGGTCGTCGTCGGCCACCCGACGCTGTCACGACCGGTCACGAGCCTGCTCAGCGACCGCTCCATCGAGGTGCTCGCGGTGCGGTGCGCCGACGGGGTGGCGACCGATCCCGGCCACGTCGCCCGGGTCCTCGACGTCGTCCCGCGCGTCGACGCGCCCGACGGCCCGTCCTGGCTGGCTGCCTGGCGCGCCGCCGACGCGGAGCTGAGCGCCCTGATCGACGAGGGCGTCGCGGCCGAGCCCGCTGAGGCCCTCGGGCTCCCGCCTCTCGCCGTTGCGGCTGCCGTGGCCCGGGCGGTCGGCGCCGAGACGACCCTGGTCGTCGGCTCGTCCAACCCGGTCCGCGACCTCGACGTCATGGCGACCCCGTGGCCCCCGAACGAGCGGCGCTTCGTCGTCGGCAACCGTGGGCTCGCGGGGATCGACGGCATGGTCTCGACCGCCGTCGGGGTGGCACTGGGCCGCACACGGGCCGCCCGGTCCATCGCCTTCATGGGCGACCTGACGTTCCTGCACGACACCAACGGGCTGCTCGTCGGGCGGGGTCAGCGCCGGCCGTCCCTGACGATCGTCGTCCTCAGCGACGACGGCGGGGCGATCTTCGCGACGCTGGAGCAGGGTGACCGTCGCTATGCGAGCGCGTTCGAGAGGGTGTTCGGAACCCCGCACGCCACCGACCTCGAGGCGCTCTGCGCGGCGCACCACACGGCATACGAGCGGGTCACGGACCTGCGACGGCTCGAGGCTGCACTGGCCGAGGACCCCCGGGGGCTACGGGTCCTCGAGGTGCCGGTGTCGCGAGCCGGCCGGCGCGCCGAGGCGCAGTGGCTCCGCGAGCTCGCCCAGCAGGTCGTCCCCAACCGCGGCTGACCTGACCGGCCGACCGACGTGAGCCCGACCACCGGGCGAGAGCGGACCCCGCCACAGAGCACCGCGACCGCCCACGTCGTCAGAGCGGGTCGGGCACGGGCCACTGCGTCGGCGCGCCGCCCCCTGCGGCGAGCGCCGCGCGGACGAGGTCGACGTTGTCGGCCGCCTCACGGCCGGTCGGCAGCACGAGGGTGTCCTCGAGGCCGATCCGCACATCGAAGCCCGACGCCTGGGCCCACCGAAGCACCGGCCACGCCCAGGCCTCCTCGCCGTGCACGAGGACGGGCGCGGGCGACATGCCGAGCGCGGCGAGGACCCGCTCGGCCGCCCACGGCCCGGTCGATCCGGGGGTCACGCCGGGAACGAGCTCGACGAGGACGCGCTCGACCTGCCAGGGCCAGTTCGTCGCGACGAACCGGCTCACGGCCAACGGGGTCCAGAGACCGGCCTCGACGGCGGACCCGTTGTCGTGAACGGCCTCCGCGATCTCGATCGCGCCGTCCTCGTGCCAGTTGACGGTCGCCGAGTCGGGTCCGCCCTCGGCCGGCCCGGGCCACTCGGCGACGTGGGCGATCTTCTCGCGCACCGAGCCGACGATGCCATCCCTGGTCGAGACGCTGACGCGGAGCCCCGGCACGCGCTCCCGGATCGCCGTTGCGGCGTCGATGACGTGCCGCGTATCGAGCGTCTCGCGTCCGGCATCGTCGCGGGGATGGACGTGGACCATGAACGCGCCCGCGGCGACGACTCCCTCGGCCGCGACGGCGAGCTCGGCTGGAGTCGTGGGGACGTGCGGATGCGCCCGGGGGTGCCGGGCGCCGTTGAGGCAGGCTGCGATCATCGTGGCTCCGATTCACTCGAGCAGCGCGAGACAGCGGACCAGCCGCTCACGCCACCAGTGTTGCCGATCCGCGGGCGCGGCGAGCGCGGTCAGCGACTCGCGATCGACCGCCGGCCGCACCGGTCGCAGCTCCCCGCCGACCGGGCGCAGCGGCACCGAGGCGACGTCCCGGGTGAAGAGGCCGACCGTCCCGAGGCCGCAGGCGTGGTCGAGCGACGGCAGCGCGGCGGCGAGAGCCACCCCGGCGGCGATACCGACGCTCGTGTCGAGCGCCGACGACACGACGGCAGGGAGCCCGCACGCGTCGACGATCTCGAGGGCTCGGCTCACGCCGCCCAGCGGCGCGACCTTGACGACGACGAGGTCGGCCGCCTCCAGCTGGGCGACCCGCAGCGGGTCGTCCGCCTTGCGGATCGACTCGTCGGCAGCCACCGGGACGTCGATCCCCTTGCGGGCCAACGACTTTCGCAGGGTGGCGAGGTCCTCGACGCGGGCGCACGGCTGCTCGGCGTACTCGAGGTCGTATGCCGCCAGCCGGCCGAGCGCCGCCACCGCCGTCTCGAGGTCCCATCCTCCGTTGGCGTCGACCCGCACCCGCGCCGAGGAACCCATGGCGGCGCGCACGGCCGCGACCCGGTCCACGTCGTCGGCGAGCGACTGGCCGACCTCCGCCACCTTGACCTTCGCTGTCGTGCACCCGTCGAAGCGCGCGAGCACGGCCTCGACCTCATCCGGACGGACGGCCGGAACGGTGGCGTTGACGGGGACGACGTCGCGGACGGGAGCCGGCCATGCGGCATACGCGGCCTCGAGTCCGGCCGCCAGCCAGCGCGAGGACTCGGCGTCGTCGTACTCGACGAACGGCGAGAACTCCCCCCAGCCCGACGGCCCCTCGATGAGGACCGCCTCACGCGTCGTCACGCCGCGGAAGCGCACGCGCATCGGGATCGCCACGACGTTGGCTCGGGCGAGCAGCTCGTCGGGGCTCGGAAGAGCCGGCACCGTCGGCCCGGTCATCGCGGTCAGGCTCCGAGGCGCACGTCGCGCTCGTTGGCGACGACGCAGGCGATGCGGTCGACGAAGACCTGCCGCATCGAGGGCAGCGCGTCGAGCGGGAACCAGCCGGCGTCGGTCGCCTCGTCGTCGCCCGGAGCCGGATCACCCGAGACCCAGCGGCAGCGGAAGGTGTGGTCGAGGTACTGGCCGACGTCGCCGTTCGCGTGCGTGACGACGCCCGTCGCGCGGACCCACACGAGCCGCTCGACCTCGGCCACCACCGACGCCTCCTCGAGGACCTCGCGCACCGCGGCGACATCGGGGTCCTCCCCCGGGTCGACGATGCCGGTCACGGGCGTCCACTCTCCGGTGTCGGAACGACGGATGAGGAGCGTCTCGGGGCCGCGCGGGCCGTCGCGCAGGACGACGGCCGTGACGCCGGGAAGCCACAGGAGCTCGGTGCCGACCATGGTCCGCAGGTGGGCGACGTAGGGAGGGATCGGCATACGACCGACCCTAACCCGGCCGTTAGGCTGCCCGCGTGAGCAGTGACAGCGCGCCCCAGACCTCCCCGGCAGACCCCTCGGCCGACTCCTCGGACCCAGCGCCGGGCACTCCGTCGGGCACTCCGTCGGGTGGGGAGGCGACGGTCTCGGAGATCTTCGACCCGGCCGAGTGGGAGGTCGTCCCCGGCTTCGACCTCACGGACATCACCTACCACCGCAGGCGCCCGGTCGAGGGCCGCCCGCATGCCGAGTCCGGCGTGGTGCGCATCGCGTTCAACCGGCCCGAGGTGCTCAACGCCTTCCGGCCGCACACCGTCGACGAGCTCTACCGCGCGCTCGACCACGCGCGCATGACGCCCGACGTCGGCGTCGTCCTCCTCACCGGCAACGGGCCCTCGGCCAAGCACGGCAAGTGGGCCTTCTGCTCGGGCGGCGACCAGCGCATCCGCGGCCGTTCGGGCTACCAGTACGCCGAGGGCGAGACGGCTGAAACCGTCGACGAGGCGCGGGTCCGGGCGCAGGGCGGGCGCCTCCACATCCTCGAGGTGCAGCGGCTCATCCGGACGATGCCCAAGGTCGTCATCGCGGTAGTGAACGGCTGGGCGGCGGGCGGCGGCCACTCGCTCCACGTCGTCTGCGACCTGACGATCGCCTCGCGCCAGGAGGCCCGGTTCAAGCAGACCGATGCCGACGTGGGCAGCTTCGACGGCGGCTACGGCTCGGCCTACCTGGCCAAGATGGTCGGGCAGAAGTTCGCCCGCGAGATCTTCTTCCTCGGCCGCGAGTACTCCGCCGAGGACATGCACCGGATGGGCGCCGTCAACATCGTCGCCGACCACGCCGACCTCGAGCGCGAGGCGCTGCAGGTCGCCACCGAGATCATGGGCAAGAGTCCGCAGGCGCAGCGGATGCTCAAGTTCGCCTTCAACCTGGTCGACGACGGCCTCATGGGCCAGCAGGTCTTCGCCGGCGAGGCGACCCGCCTTGCCTACATGACCGACGAGGCGGTCGAGGGCCGCGACCAGTTCCTCGAGAAGCGCGACCCCGACTGGTCGCCCTTCCCCTGGTACTTCTGAGGTCACCCTGGGGTTCCCGGCAAGGATTCATCCTCCATCGGCCGGCTACGGCACTGCCCACGATTGTTGGGCAGTGACGTAGCACGCGGGGTGCCCCACCCTGAGCTCCTTACGGCACTGCCCACGAATGTTGGGCAGTGACGTAGCACGCGGGGTGCCCCACCCTGAGCTCCTTACGTCACTGCCCACGATTGTTGGGCAGTGCCGTAGGCCGCGTGAGCCTCCACCGCCTAGGGCCAGCGGCCGACGTCGACCAGTCCTCGGCCGAAGGCGTCGATGCGCCCCCAGCGGCCGGGGATGTCGAGCAGCTCGACGACGCCGATGTCGACGGGGACGGCCGGGTCGACGAGCAGGTGCTCGCCCATCGGGTCGAGCCCGAGGAGCGTGCGCAGGAAGAGCAACGGCGCCCCGGTCGACCACGCCTGCGGGCTGCACGCGGTGGGGTACTGGACGGGGTACTTCGTCAGGTCGCGGTCGTAGCCGCCGAACGCCTCGGGGAGCCGCCCTGCGAAGTAGTCGGCCGCGTCGAGGATCCCGGCGGCGACTCGGGCCGCCTCGGTCTTGAAGCCGTAGCGCCGCAGTCCCCAGGCGATGAAGGAGTTGTCGAACGGCCACACGGTGCCGACGTGGTAGCCGATCGGGTTGTAGCGGGCCTCGCCCTCGGCGAGGGTGCGCACCCCCCACCCGGAGAAGAGCCGGGGGCCGAGGAGGTGGTCGGCGATCGCCGCGGCCCGGTCGTCGTCGACGATGCCGCTCCACAGCAGGTGCCCGATGTTGGACGAGAGTGCGTCGACCCGGGCCCCGTCGGCGTCGAGGGCCAGGGCGTAGTACTGCCCGTCCTCGACCCAGAAGTCGCGGTTGAACCGGCGCTTGAGGTCCTCGGCCTGCGCCTCGAGCTCGTCCGCGTAGCCGGGGTCGCCCCAGAACTGCCGGGCCAGGCGGGCGCCGCGCACCTTCGCGTCGTAGGCGTACCCCTGGAGCTCGCACGTGGCTCGCGGGAAGCCGGGCAGGCGCCCGTCGTGGTAGGAGATCGAGTCCCACGAGTCCTTCCAGCACTGGTTCTCGAGGCCGGTCTGCTCGTTGCGGCGCTGGTAGGCGACGTAGCCGTTTCCCTGGAGGTCGGCGTAGGTGTCGATCCAGCGCAGCGCCGCCCGCGCCTCCGGCTCGAACCCCCGGACGAGCTCGTCGTCGCCGGTCCAGCGCTCGTACTCGTCGAGCAGGACGACGTAGAGCGGCGTGGCGTCGGCGCTGCCGTAGTAGGGCGAGTGAGGGCGCTCCTCGAACGCCGTCAGCTCGCCGTAGCGCATCTCGTGCAGGATGCGACCCGGGTCCTCGTCACGGAAGTCGTCGACGCGGGTGCCCTGCCAGTCGCCGAGGACCCGCAGCGTCGTCGCCGCGAGCTCGGGGGTGAAGGGCAGCGCCTGGAGGCTGGTGAGGATGCTGTCTCGGCCGAACATCGTCATGAACCACGGCAGGCCCGCCGCGGGGAGGCTCCGGCTGCCGGCGATCATCGGCGTGAACCGGAGCGCCGCCAGGTCGACCAGGCTGCGCCGGTACGTCGCCCTGAGGGAGTCCGAGTCGCAGACGAGCCGTGGTGCAGCGGCGAGCCAGCGCTCCAGGTCGTCCTCCATGTCCTGCCACCGCCCGGTCGCGACGGGTGTGTCGGGCAGGAGCCGCCGGCCCCCGGGCCCGAGGAGGGTGGGGACGACGTGGAGCTCGGTGTCCCAGGAGCCGTGCGGCTCGATCCGCACGGTGAACTCCAGGCCCTGCTCGTCCGCTCGCGCAGGCTTGGTCGAGGAGACCGTCGTCGTGCGCTGGAACGTGCCGCGTTCGTAGGCCATCACCAGCCGGCCGTCCTCGACGCGGGTCGTGCGCGTGCCCTTCTTCGCCATCGCGTCCTTCACCTCGAACAGGTCCGCGAAGTCGGAGTCGGCGTCGACCCGGACCGTGAGCTCGACCGGGCTCCCGTCGTGGTTGAGCAGGGTGAGCTGCTCACGGAAGCCGTCGTCGACGGCGCGTCGACGGATCACCGTGAGCGTCGCGTTGACGTAGACCGTGCCGGTCCCGGGCACGAGGAAGAACCGGGTCTCGAAGTACTGGAGGTCGTCGGTGGACAGGGCGGTGAGCCGCTCACCTCCGACGGTCAGCACCCACCGCGACAGGAAGCGGGTGTCGAAGGAGAAGAGCCCGGTCGGGTCGTCGGCGGAGGCCTCGATGTCACCGCGGGTGTCGCTGACGACGAACGTGTTGCCGTGGAGGATCCGGACGAGTCCGTCGCTCATGGCGACCTCCGTTCTCTCGCGGCCTGCTCGGACCGGGACCCCGCCACCCGCCCGGGGAAGAGCCGTTGGGTCAGCACGAGCAGCTCGGGGTCGCCGTCGACCGCCAGCTCGCCGCGCAGCAGCGCAGTCATGATGCTCGTCCCGCCGTCGACGATCGCGTCGAGCAGAGCCCGGTCCCCCGAGACGACACACTGCGCCGGTGCGTCTTCGGCGGAGACCGTGATGTCACCGTGGTCGATGCGCACGAGGATGTGCTCGGTCTCGCCGGACCCGACGAGGTCGAACCGGACGTCGGCTGTCACGCGCCCCAGCAGCGGGTCGTGCCCCCGCCGGGCGAGGTCGTCGAAGAACTCGTGGGTCGATGTCATCGTGGCTACCCCCGTGTCGATCGTAGGCGCGCGGGTGCCGGCCCGAGGGCGTTATCGACTCAGGGCTGGAGCGAGCCCATGAGCGCGACCGACGCGTCGACGATCTGGCGCTGCGCGTCCGCACGAGTCACGGTGGGCGTGCCGTCGCCGGGCTGCTCGCCGTAGTCACCGAAGAACGCGTGGACTGCGCCCTCCACCGGCGTGAAGACCGACGTGGGAGGAAGGTTGGGCTTGCTCGCGGCGATGTCGGCGGGCGTTGCCAGCCCGTCCTTCGTGCCGGAGACGGACGCGACGTGCAGGTCGGTCCGGTCGGCGAGGGAGCCGAGCGGATAGGACGCCCAGAAGAGGATGCCGTGGACCTGCGTCGGGTGGTCGGCGGCATACGACGACGCGGCCACTCCCCCGAGGCTGTGGCCCCCGACCGACCACGCCTTGACCTCGGGGTGTGCGGCGATGATGCCGCCGGGAGCCCCGATGGCGAGGAAGCCGATCTGATAGGGCTGCTTGACGATGACGACGAGCGTGCCGGCGCGGCTCACTCCGCTCAGCATCCGTACGTACGCCCGGGGGTCGACGCGGGCACCGGGCTGGAAGACGAGCCCGGTCCTCGGCTCCCCACTCGTCGGCGCGATCTCGATCCGGGTCGCCGAGTCGGTGACCCGGACCCCGTCGCCGCCTGCCATCGCGGCCACGGCGTCGTCACTGGCAGCGAACGGTCGCAGCCAGAAGAGCGCGCCGAGCACGACGACCGTGGCGAGCGCGACGAGGATGCGCCCGAGGGTCCGTCGGACCGGGTGTGCGGCCGCCCGCACCACGCCGGACCGGGAGCGCCGAAGGGCCCGAGCGACGAGCACGGCTCCGACGAGGACCGCGACGACGAGGGTGACGAGGTGCGCGGGGTGCGCAGACCGGAGCACGGGCAAGTCGGTGATGAGCAGCGCCAACGGCACCGCGAGCCACAGCGCGGCGATCGTGATCGACCACCACGGGGGCCTTGGCGGCGACGGTCGCTCAGGCGTCTCGCTCACGGGAGTGGCTGGCTCGTGCGACGGCGCTGAGGTCACGCTCGAAGCCTATCCGCGTATGCCGCACGGCGCGGTCCGCGCTCACGCCGCCTCCCCGCCGCGGCGGGGTTCCCCACCGCTCGCCCGTTCTGCCCGATGCGCCCCGGCTGGCGGGGTGCGAGGCGGACATCACCCTCCCGATGCCGTGAACGGCTGACGGCGTGACCCGCCCGACCTACGTTGGGAGCATGACGGAGAGCGACCCGCTGCTGCTCCCTCCTCAGCGCGCGTTCACGCCGGAGGAGATCACCCACTGGGCCGACCGGGACCGCCGGGGGCTCGACGAGGCCCTTGCGACCGCGGATGTGCTCGTGAGCTGCCCACACGCCGGCGCCGCCATCCCCGGCGAGCTGGCCCCCTATCTCGACGAGCGGCTGACCCGGCGGCTCCAGTTCGACTTCACCGACGTCTCGACGGCCGCCGTCGCGGCCCGGTGGGCCGAGATCGACCCGACCGTCGTCATCGTCATCAACCCGCACCCGCGGCTCGTGCGCGACCCCAACCGGCCCCGCCCCGAGGACCCGGCGGCCCGCCTCCGCGAGGCCCTCGCCCGGGTCCGAGAGGCCGGGCCGTTCCAGCGGGTGGACCTCAAGGGGTGCGACGCGATCCGTCCGGTCACGTTCTCCTTCACCCCGATCCTGCGCGTCCCCGAGGACGAGCAGGGCGTCGAGCGCCTCGTCGCCGACTTCATGGCCGCCGGGGCCTGCGGGGTCGACGTCTACCAGCAGACCCGCGTCGACCTGCTCGAGCGGATGATCACCCTGACGCACGAGCGAGCAGCATCCGGCAGGCGGGCCATCCTGACGACGCTGTCCTTCCACGACACCATGAACACGACGACGTCGCTCGACGGGGCTGTGGACGTCGCCCGGGCCCCGGCCGACGAGCTGCCCCGGGTCGTGGCCCTGTCCAACCGCGGCGACGCGGAGGGCGAGCTGCGCGACCCGGCCGACCGGGTCACCATGGACGCCGAGCGGCTGCGGCGGCTGGCGGCGGCCCACCGGGACGGGTTCGCCGTCGCCGACCCGGCGGACGTCGCCCTCAACCGGCCCTATCTCGGCAGCGAGGAGATCCTCTCCGCCGGGCGCCGGTTCCGCGACGAGGCAGCCCGGGCAGCCGAGTCCGGGGCGCGGTTCGACGCCGTGCAGGCGGAGTTCCTCCGCGAGTTCCTCCTCGGGCCCGCAGCAGTGGCTCAGATCCGGCGTCCCGGCACGACGTGGCCGGACCCCGACCCCGCTCAGGTCGACGACCTCGCCCACCGGCTCAGGGACACGTGGGCCGGATACCGCGCGATGGTGACCTGACCGGACCCCCGCGATCGGACCGACCCGGCAGGGCCGCCTCCGATCACGCGGCCAGGCAAGGCAGGATGAAGGGGTGAGCTCTCCCGACGACGGCGTGAAGGACAGCCGGGGCCATCGGGCGCCGACGGCCACCTCGTCGGGCCCGCACCCGTCCGCGGCTGCGGGCGTCGGCCCCGCGTCGGGCCACGGCGCCGGC
>NZ_AWSA01000068.1 GCF_000576595.1 Intrasporangium oryzae NRRL B-24470
CCGCCACGGGCGCCGCCACGGGTGCCGCCATGGGTGCGCCCCACGCTGCCGGCGGGGCCGGGGCGCTCGGCGCAAGCCCGCTGGGCATGACGGCGGTGCCGCCGCCCTGGAAGACCTGAGTCGCCCCGGGCGGGGCGACGGGAAGACCGTGGGCATCCCAGTGCCCGTTGTCGGCCGTGGGCACCGTGGCCTCGTAGCCGGCGGCGTAGCGCTCGAGGGCGGCGATGACGTAGTCGGCATGAGGACGCTCGAACGGGCTGGGAGACAAGGACGCTCGCAGCAGCGGCGCCAGGCGCGGGTCGACGCCGTCGAGGTCGACGTCACCGGCCCGGACCCGGCTGAGGACGGCATCCATGCGACCGCGGCCGAACGGCGGACGGCCCGACGCGGCATACGTGATCGTCGCCGCCCAGCCCCACCAGTCGGTCGCCTCGGTGATCGCGGCACCCTCGACGAGCTCCGGTGAGAGGTAACCGGGCGTACCCATGACGAGACCGCCGACCGTGTGGCGCACATCGTCCTGCAGGTGGGCGATGCCGAAGTCGATGAGGACGGGCTCGCCGTCCTCGAGGAGAACATTGCCGGGCTTGATGTCCCGATGGACGACCCCGCAGGCGTGGATCGCCCGGATCGCCTCGGCGGTGCCCCGAGCCAGACGGAGAAGCTCGTCGGGCGCGAGCGGGCCGTGGTCCTCGACCGTCTCGTCGAGCGCCGGACCCGGGACGTAGCGGGTCACGACATAGGGCCGGGGACCCATGAGGTCGGCATCGATGACGGTGGCGACGCGCCGGTCCTGCACCCGCGAGAGGGTCTCGACCTCGCGACCGAGCCGCGTGCGGGCGTCGGCGTCGTGGGCGACGTGCGGCCTGAGCACCTTGACGGCGACGGCACGCCCGCGCTGGTCGACCGCGAGGTGGACGACGCCCATGCCGCCCTCGCCGACCTCCTCGAGAAGGCGGTACGGACCGAGCCGTTCGACGTTGGCACTCGGTCTGTCGTGCCCCTGCGCCGGTCCGGCCGGGGGCGCGGAGACCCACTCGGTCCGGTCATGCGCAGCCATGCCCCTACGGTATGCGAATCCCCGGCCGACCGAAGACGACTGCCAGTTTGCGGCGACCGGTCAGATCCAGGGCAGGGGCTACCGCTGCACCCGCCAGGCCGCAGGACGCAGGACGCAGGACGCAGGACGGACGGGAGCCGGCCCGACGGCATACGGCCGAGAGGGGTCAGTGGGTGATGTAGTCGCGCAGCTGGTCGGCCTCGGACTGCAGCTCGGAAAGGCGGTGCTTGACGACGTCGCCGATGCTGACGATGGCGGTCAAGCGGCCCTCGCCGTCGACGATCGGGACGTGGCGGACGCGCTGCTCGGTCATCGTCCCGGCGAGCGCGGCGATGTCGTCGTCGGCCGAGCCCGTCGTCACGTCGCTCGTCATGATCTGCGAGACCGGCGCCTCGAGGATGCCGGTCCCGGACGTGTGGAGGTGGCGCACCACGTCGCGCTCGCTGACGATGCCGTCGACGGTCGACCCGTCGATGCTCACCACGCACGCACCGATGCGGTGCTCGGCCAGCAGGGAGAGCAGTCCGGAGACGGTCTCGTCGGGCTTGATCGTGACCACTCCTCCGCCCTTCGAACGGAGCACGTCAGAAATCTTCACGGCGACCTCCTACACGTCTGGCGAACCGGGCGAGGGACCCTGAGTCGACCCTAGAACGGCACCCGGCCGGGCGCCAGACTTTGCTGGCTAGAGTGAGGGAGATCGTGGGCCCGGGCGGGTACGTAAGCCGGTGGTCCAGCCTCAGCAGGGCCTCCGGACCGGGCCTTCGAACCAGCAGGAGTTGATCACGTGCCGTCAGCACGGCCGACCTTCGACCTCGTCGTCGCGGCCAACCGGCTGCCCGTCGACAAGGTCGTCACCGAGACCGGGGAGACGGAGTGGCGGCGCAGCCCGGGCGGCCTCGTGACCGCCATGGAGTCCGTGATGCGGGCGCAACCGGGCGCGTGGGTGGGGTGGGCCGGTGATGCCGGAGACGCCCCCGAGCCGTTCGAGGAGGACGGGATCCACCTCGAGCCGGTCCCGCTGTCGGCCGCGGAGGTCCGCGACTTCTACGAGGGCTTCAGCAACGACACCCTCTGGCCGATCTACCACGACGTCATCGTGCCGGCCCGCTTCCACCGGGACTGGTGGGCGAGCTACCAGACGGTGAACCGGCGCTTCGCCGAGGCGGTCGCCGAGGTCGCCGCCCCCGGGGCCACCGTCTGGGTCCAGGACTACCAGCTCCAGCTCGTGCCCGCGCTGGTGCGCGAGCTGCGGCCGGATGTGCGGATCGGGTGGTTCGACCACATCCCCTTCCCGCCCGTCGAGCTCTTCGCCCAGCTCCCGTGGCGCGCCCAGCTCCTCGAGGGGCTCCTCGGGGCCGACTTCCTCGGCTTCCAGCGCCAGGCCGACGCCCGCAACTTCGTCCGGGCCTGCCGCCAGCTGCTCGGCGCCGCGACGAAGGGCGACCGCGTGGCCGTCGACCACGAGCGCCAGGTCCGCGCGGCCGCCATCCCGATCTCCGTCGACTTCCGCGGGCTGGAGGCGCTCGCCAAGCGTCCCGACGTCCGGGCCCGGGCCAAGGAGATCCGGGCCAGCCTCGGCGACCCCAAGGTGCTCATGCTCGGCGTCGACCGCCTCGACTACACCAAGGGCATCCGGCACCGCCTCAAGGCCTACGAGGAGCTGCTCCTCGAGGGACGGATCTCACCGCCCGACGTGACCTTCGTCCAGGTGGCGACCCCGAGCCGGGAGCGCGTCGAGGCCTACCGCCTCCTCCGCACCGAGATCGAGCAGACGGTCGGGCGGATCAACGGCGACCTCGGCCACATCGGCGCCCCGGCCGTCCACTACCTCCACCACTCCTACCCCCGCGAGGAGATGGCAGCCCTCTTCCAGGCGGCCGACGTCATGCTCGTCACGCCCCTGCGCGACGGGATGAACCTCGTCGCCAAGGAGTACGTCACGTGCCGTTACGACCTCGGCGGGGCACTCGTCCTCAGCGAGTTCACCGGCGCCTGGCACGAGCTCCACCAGTCGTTCGCGTGCAACCCGCACGACATCGAGGGGCTGAAGCAGGCGATCCTCCGGGCCATGAACACGCCGGCCAAGGACAAGCAGCGGATCATGCGCGCCCTGCGCCGCCGCGTCTCCGACAACGACGTGCAGCGCTGGGCGAGTCGCTACCTCGCCGCCCTGGCCGCCGCGCCCGAACGCCCGGCTCCCGACCGCTACGCCGCGCGCCGCACCCAGGCCGAGCTCGCACCCGCCGACCCGCAGGATCCCGACCTGTCCGGGGACGACCTGCCCGCCCTGGACGGGCAAGACGGGCCGGACGACCTGCCCGCCCCGGACGGGCCGGACGGCGACGGGATGGCCCAGCGCCGCACCGGGGCCGGAGCGGGCCATGAGTGAGACCCCCACCCTCGACGAGGCACTCGAGTCCGCCGCCGGGGCGACCACGCTGCTCGTCGCCACCGACTTCGACGGCGTTCTCGCCCCCTTCGAGAAGAACCCGCTCGAGGCGACGCCGGTCCCGGGGACGGTCGATGACCTGCGCGCCCTGGCCGCCCTCCCCGGAGTCCACGTCGCGGTCGTCTCGGGACGCGACCTCGAGACGCTTCGCGCGCTCACCGGCATCCGGGAGGACGAGCCCATCGTCCTCATCGCCAGCCACGGGGCCGAGTCCTCGAGCGAGGCGGTCCGTTCCGCGATGGAGGCCGCCTCGGTCACGGCCGAGGACGAGGAACGCCTCGCGGTGCTCCGCGAGGACATCCGGATCCTCCTCGACGACCGCCACCCGCAGGCCGGCATCGAGCACAAGGCCGCCGCCGTCGTCGTCCACACGCGGGGCCTCGACCGTGAGGTCGCCGACGCGGCCATCGCCGACGCCCGCCGGGTCGCGCTCGAGCACCCGGGCGTCAAGGTCCTCAAGGGCAAGTCGGTCCTCGAGCTGTCCGTGTCGCACGCCGACAAGGGATCGGCCGTCACGGCATACGGCCGCGACGTCGGTGCGACCGCGCGGGTCTACCTCGGCGACGACGTCACCGACGAGGACGCCTTCATGCGGATGACGCGACCGGAGGACGTGACGGTCAAGGTCGGTTCAGGCTCGACCGCGGCGCGGCACCGGATCGACGACGAGGAGGCGGCCGCCAAGCTCCTGACCCAGCTCGTCCGGCTCCGCGAGGCGCACGCAGCGGGTGAGGTCCGCGGGGAGACCAGCCGGCCGAACGGCTGATCAGAGCCGCCGCGCGCCCGTCGAGCCGCGGACGACGAGCTCGGGCCGGAAGACGTACTCCGCTCGGGGAGAGGGCTGCCCGGCGATCTCGTCGAGGAGCGCCCGGACCGTGGCCGCACTCATGGCGTTGACGCTCTGGCGCACGGTCGTGAGCGGCGGGTCGGTGAAGGCGATGAGGGTCGAGTCGTCGTAGCCGACCACCGAGAAGTCACGCGGCACGTGGAGGCCGCGCTTGCGGGCCTCGCGGATCGCGCCGAGCGCCATGAGGTCGGAGCCGCAGACGACCGCCGTCGCGCCGCGGTCGAGGAGGCGCCCGGCCGCCGTCGCGCCGCCCTCGACACTGAACAGCGAGCGCTCGATGAGGTCGTCGACATCGGAGCGCCCGGTCAGCTCCTGCATCGAGTGACGGAAGCCGGCGATCTTGCGGATGACCGGCACGTAGCGGTCGGGTCCGACGGCGAGGCCGATCTCGCGGTGGCCGAGACTGACGAGGTGCTCGAGCGCGAGGCCCATCGAGGCGACGTCGTCGTTGGAGATGAACGGCGCGTCGACACCCTCGATGTAGCCGTTGACGAGGACGAGCGGGAGCCCGCGGTCGCGCAGGTCGATGTAGCGCTGCGGGTCGGTGTTGGTGTCGGCGTGCAGGCCCGAGATGAAGATGATCCCGGCGACACCCCGGTCGAGGAGCATCTGGACGTAGTCGTCCTCGTGCACACCCCCGGCGACCTGGGTGCAGAGGACCGGGGTGTAGCCGTTCTGGGCGAGGGAGTTCTCGATGATCTGCGCGAAGGCGGGGAAGATCGGATTGGTCAGCTCGGGCACGATGAGCCCGACGAGCCCGGCGCTCTTGCGGCGCAGACGACTCGGCCGGTCGTAGCCGAGCACGTCGAGCGCGGTCAGGACCGACTGCCGCGTCAGGTCGGCCACGCCCGGCTTGCCGTTGAGGACCCGTGAGACCGTCGCCTCGGAGACGCCGGCCTGGACGGCGATGTCCCGAAGCCTTGCCTTCACGTCAGTTCCCCCTCCGTCGCCGGTGCCGCGGCCCGCCGTCGGTGGGCTTCCACGTCCAGATGCGCGCACCGGGGTGCGAAGCCTCAAGTGTGACAGCGCCGTCGACGATCTCCACCACCGGTCCGTATGCCGCTCGCCCGGTCTCGATGCCGGCGAGGTGTCGCGCGTCGATCGTCACCGGCGCATGCGCCGCGCGGGCGACGTGGACGAGCGCCACCTCGTCGAGCGTCTCGCGGAGGAAGACGATGGCGTCGCCCTCTGCGTGCACCCACCGGAGCCCGCCCTGGCGCAGTGCCGTCGACCCCCGCCGTGCTGCGATGAGCCCGCGGTAGACCTCGAGCGTCCTTGTGTCCCAGGTCGACTCGTCCCAAGGCATCGGTCGCCGGCCGTCTTCGCCGAACGTGCCCTCCATCCCGATCTCGTCACCGTAGGTGAGCATCGGCATCGACGGGAAGGTGAGGAGCAGGGCCGCCGCAGGCTCCACGCCGAGCGGTCCGACGAGGGTGCGGATGCGGGGCACGTCGTGCGACCCGATGAGGTTGAACGAGTGGACGAGCGACTGCCAGGCGATCCGCGAGGTGAAGTCGCGCATCGTCTCGACGACGGCACCGGCGTCCAGGAGCGGGACCGGGATGGCCGCGCCGAGGAAGCGCGGGTCCTTCGTCTCCTTGCGCAGCCACGTCCACGTCGGCTTGCAGAAGCCCGCGTAGTTCATGACGCCGTGCCAGCCGTCGCCCGGCATGTCGACGGTGTAGTCGTGGAAGTGCTCGCCGACGAGGAGCGCGTCAGGGAACCGTCGGCCCATCGAGGTGCGCATCTGCCGTGCGACGTCGTGGTTGACGTCGGTCTCGCGCCACCGGCCGGTCATGTTCGCGACGTCGACGCGCCACCCGTCGAGGCCGCCGGAACGGCCGAGCCACTTGCGCACGACCCCGGAGGGCTCCTCGAAGATCCGCTGCCGCAGCGCCGCGTTGAGGTGGTTGAGCTTGGGCAGCGACGGCACCCCGAGCCAGGCGACGTACGTCCCCTTCTCCCAGATGTAGTAGTCGCGTTCCGGTCGCTGTCTGCCGTCCGGACCCGTGGCCGCGAGGAACCACTCGTGGGCGTCGCCCGTGTGGTTCGTCGTGAAGTCGCCCATGACCTTCATGCCTCGGGCGTGGGCCGCCTTGGTCAGCCGCCGCAGCGCGGCGTCACCACCGAGCAGGGGGTCGATGGCCTCGAACGAGGACGCGTCGTAGCGGTGGTTCGAGCGAGCCGGGAAGAACGGCGTCATGTAGACGACATCGACCCCGAGCGACTCGAGGTGGTCGAGGTGCTCGGTGATGCCGTCGAGGTCGCCGCCGAAGATCTGGCGGGAGACGGCCGGCTCGCTCGTGACGACGGGGTCGTCCCAGTCGGCCGCGACGGCCCACTCCGGCAGCACGCGCGTGTCGGCCGCCTTCGAACGGGCGAAGCGGTCGGGGAAGATCTGGTAGACGACACTCCCCTGGGCCCACGCCGGCGGGGGCGCGTCGTGGGCCACGAGCCGGAAGTCGCTCGCGTCGGGGACGTCACGCAGATGCACGCCGGTGCCGTTGAGCCAGGCGTACTTCGTCGGGCCCCCGGCGAGGAGGAAGCGGTACTTCGTCACCGGGTTGTGGCAGGTCAGCGTCGCTCGCCACCACGCGTCCGTCTCGGTCGCCTTGACGAGCTTGGCGCGGGTGAACTGCTGCTCGCCGTCGGGCGAGGTCCGCACGTGGACATGCGTGACCTCGCACTCGAGAGGCACCCGGACGAGCACGTCGACCTCGTCGCCGAGCCTCGGGTTGAGGTTTGAGACGTAGCGCCCGGAGCCGTCGTGGTGTGGCTGGCTGAGCCAGGACGCCGGGCGGACCGGGGCTGCGCTCACTTGACCGAGCCCGCGGTGAGGCCGCCGACGAGGTACTTCTGGACGGCGAGGTAGAGCGCCATGACCGGCACGGAGGCGAGCAGGGCACCGGCGCAGAAGGGACCGAAGTACTTGTTGCGGTCGGCCTTGAGCAGTGACCACAGCCCGACCGCGAGGGTCTGGTTGTCGGCGTCCTTGAGGAAGATGCTCGCGAGGAGGAACTCGCTGAAGAGGCCGACGAAGGCGAGCATGCCCACGGTCGCGAGGATCGGCAGGACGAGGCGCAGGGTCATCGTGAAGAAGATCCGGGCATGGCCGGCACCGTCGACCTTCGCGGCCTCGTCGAGCTCCTTCGGCACCGTGTCGAAGTAGCCCTTGAGCAGCCAGACGTTGGCCCCCATCGCCCCACCGAGGTAGGCGAGGATGAGGCCGGCCTGCGTGTTGAGGCCGATGAGCGGCAGCGACTCACCGATGAAGTCGAACGTCAGGTAGATCGCGACGAAGGCGAGCATGACCGGGAACATCTGCGCGAGCAGGAGCGCCATGAGTCCGGCGCGCCGTCCCTTGAAGCGCATCCGCGAGAAGGCGTATGCCGCTGACGCCCCGATGAAGACGCTGGCGAACGCGCCGACCCCGCAGATGATGAGCGTGTTCTTGTACCACGCCCAGTAGGGCCGGATCTCGAAGAGCTGCGTGAAGTTCGCGGTGCTCGCGTTCTTCGGGATGAGGTCGGTCGTGCTCAGGGTTCCCGAGGGGTTGAGCGCCGCGGAGAGGATGAAGACGAGGGGGAACAGGGCCCAGATGAGGGCGATCACCCCGAGGACGTAGCGCCACCACATCCCGTTCTTGCGCTTCTCACCGACCGGGTGGGCGACGGTGCTCGTGATGGTGTCGGGGCTCGTTGCCGTGGTCACGGTCATGTCAGTTCACCTCTTCCAGGGCCTTGGTCTGGCGGAAGCCGATCCACGACAGGACCGCCACGATCATGAAGATGAAGATCGAGATCGCCGCGGCGTAGCCGAAGTTCGGTGCTGCGCTCGTGAAGGCGAGTCGGTACGCGTAGGTGATGAGCAGGTCGGTCGAGCCGATCGCGCTCTGGTTGTTCTCGAACGGGCCGCCCTCGGTCATCAGGAAGATGAGGCCGAAGTTGTTGAAGTTGAAGGCGAACGAAGCGATGAGCAGCGGGCCGACAGCGACGAGGACGAGCGGCATGATGATCGACCTGATCGTGCGGAAACCGGTTGCTCCGTCGATCGCGGCGGCCTCCTTGACGTCGCCCGGGATCGACTGGAGCGCACCGGTGCAGACGATGAACATGTACGGGAAGCCGAGCCAGAGGTTCGTGATGAGGATCGCGACCTTGGCCCAGGTGCCGTTGCCGAGCCAGTCGACGTCGATGCCGAGGGTCTGGTTGATCAGGCCGAACTGCTGGTTGAACATCGACGCCCAGACGAGGGCCGTGACGAAGCCGGGCAGGGCGTAGGGCAGGACGAGCAGCGCCCGCATCAAGCCCTTGCCCTTGAGCCGCTCGTCGTTGAAGAGCAGGGCCAGGGCGAGGCCGAGCAGGAAGGTCGTCAGGACCGACATGATCGCGAAGACGAAGTTCCACAGAAGGATCTTGACGAACCCGGAGCGCAGGGTCGGGTCGGTCAGGGCGGTGGTGAAGTTCTTGAAGCCGACGCCCTCCTTCCAGCCCTGCGGGAGCTTGTCGGTCGGGTCGGCGACGTTGACCCACGTCGCGTTGGACGGGCCGTAGACCTTGACCGGCTGGCCCTGCGCCACGGGACGGGTGTCGGTGATCCGGTCCGTCTTCGGGTCGTACGTGGCGGCTGGCTTGCCCTCGAAGGCCTCCGAGATGCCGACCTTCTTGATCGCGGCACCGCCGTCGGTCGGGACGGCGAAGGACTCGAGCTCCTGGCTCCTCGCGTTGACCTGCTTGCCCGTGAGGATCGTGTAGCCCTTGACGGCCGTGACCCGGCCGAGCTCGTTGGTCGTCACGTCTCCCGGGGGGAGCTCCTTGAGCCCCTCGCTCGTGCCGGCATAGACCTTCTTGGTCTGCGGGTCGGTGAGGATGTAGACGGGACTGGCCGTGGCGACGTCGGCGCGAGCCTGCACCGCAACGCTGAGGGCGTACCGGGGCTTGCCCTGGACCTCCTCGACGGACGAGGAGGTGATCGCCTGGATCGACTCCTCCTTGCTCAGGCTGTGGCCGTCGCCCCAGTTCGTGAAGGCCGTCGCGCCGGTGAAGACGGCGGGCCAGATCTGGAAGGCGAGGAAGAAGATGAGTCCGGGCAGGAGGTACTTCGCCGGGATGCTGCGGTGGGTCGCGTAGACGGCGAGGATCGCCAGTCCGATGAGTCCGAGGACCACGACACCGAGGAGCTGGCCGTCGGCTGCGAAAAGCCCTGCGGCATAGACGATCACGGCGAGGATGGCCACGATCAGGACCCACTTGATGATGACGTATGGGGAGCGATTCATCCTTGAATCTCCGTCAGGGCGAGGGGGCGGTCTGGGAGGGGAACGGCGCAGGGCGCGGGTGCGGCTCGGGGTCGCGCAAGGGCGGGGTGGTGCCCGTGAAGCTGGTGGTGCTGGTGGTGCAGTGCTGGTGGTGCAGGTGGTGGCCGGGCGCGAACGCCCGGCCACCACCTTCAGGGTGACTGGACGTCAGCCCTTGTTGATGTTCGCGATGATCTCCTTCGCAGCCGCGTCGAAGCGGGTCTGCGGAGCGGTCTTACCGGCGATCACGTCGGCACCGGCCTGGCCGAGCGGGCCCCAGACCGAGTTCATGGCCGGGATGTTCGGCATCGGGAGGGCACCCTTGCCGGCCTCGAACCACGACTTGACGTCGGGGTCGGTGGCCTGGACCTGCTGGTACGCGGCCGTCAGGGCCGGCGGGCGGTGACCGATGTTGAACAGGTCGACCTGGAGCTCCTTCTTCGGGACGTACTTGAGGACGAACTCCTCGGCGAAGGCCTTGTTCTTGGCCTTGGAGGAGACGTAGAACATCTGGACGCCGAGGAACGGGCTCATCTGGCCACCCGCGATGGTGGGCAGCGGCGAGATGGCGTACTTGATGTTCGCCTTCTTGGCCTTGTCGATCGCCCACGGGCCGGTGATGTAGTACGGGTACTTGCCCGAGTCGAAGAGCGCGTCGGCGTTGGTGCCGTCCACGTTCGTCGTGAGGATGTTCTTGTTGCCGAGGATGGCGAGCTGCTGGGCGCCCTTGATCGAGCCGGCGTTGTTGACGATGACCTTGTTGGGGTCGTAGTCGCCGTTGGGCTTCTGGGCGAAGATGCCGCCGCCGAAGGCCTTGAGGTACGGGTACGTGTAGTACGCGTTACCGGTCTTGCCGACCTCCTGGATGACCGTGCCGTCGGCCTTGCCGGCCTTCTTCAGCTCGGCACCCTTGGCGATCATCTCCTCGTACGTCTTCGGGGCGTCGGGGGCGAGGGCCGTGTTGCGGACGACACCGATGTTCTCGACGGCGTAGGGGACGCCGTAGATCTGGCCGTTGAACTTCGTCGCCGCGATCGACTCGGGCGAGAACTGCGACTGCAGGTCGGCCGGCATCTGGATCGGCGAGACGGCGTTGTTCTGGACGAGCTCGCCCAGCCAGTCGTGCGCACCGACGATGACGTCGGGGCCCTTGCCGGCGTTGGTCGCGTCCTTGAAGTTGGCGCGGACGTCGGGGGCGACCTGGACGGCCACCTTGATGCCCTGCTCTGCACCGAACTGGTCGGCGTACTTCTTGATCGCCGCGGCACGGTCGTTGTCCGTCCAGATCACGAGGTCGACGGACGCGTCACGCACGGGCGCGGCGGTCGTCGTGGCCGCGGGAGCGGCCGTCGTCGTCGTGGCCGCGCTCGTGGCGGCTGCGGTGTTGGTCGCAGTGGGGCTGGACCCACCGCAGGCGCTGAGGGCCAGGGCGGCAACACCCGAGACGGCCACGGCGCCGAACGCACGCTTGTGCATGGATTCTCCTTTGAAGCCAGGTGGCACACGCCGCCACCGGTTGGCCGTGAATCTAGCAAGAAGTTGCAGTCGATAGCGACCCGTCTTGCAGCAAGAAATTGCAACGTTCCGGTGACGGTCCGGCCCCGATACCGACACGGAGGCTTGACACCGTGCTCGGCTCCACCCCGGCTCCACCCCGGCCGACGGGCGCCGAGTCGCCGCCGAATGCCGGACCGACACTGGTCACGGCATACCCCCGTGGGACATGATGAGCGTGCTCTCCCGTCCCGGGAGGCATGCCCTTTACAACGGATCGTCCGGCACGTTCCTGCCGGTGAAGGAAAGGCAACGAAGCCATGGCAACTGTGACGTTCGACAACGCCACCAGGCAGTACCCGGGCAACCCCAAGCCCTCGGTCGACAAGCTCAACATCGAGATCGCGGACGGCGAGTTCCTCGTCCTCGTCGGTCCCTCCGGATGTGGCAAGTCCACCTCCCTGCGCATGCTCGCCGGCCTCGAGGAGGTCAACGGCGGGCGCATCCTCATCGGTGACCGCGACGTGACCAACCTGTCCCCCAAGGACCGCGACGTCGCGATGGTCTTCCAGAACTACGCGCTCTACCCGCACATGTCCGTCGCCGACAACATGGGCTTCGCGCTCAAGATCGCCGGCGTCGACAAGGCCGAGATTCGCAAGCGCGTCGAGGAGGCCGCCAAGATCCTCGACCTGACCCCTTACCTCGACCGCAAGCCGAAGGCCCTCTCGGGTGGCCAGCGCCAGCGCGTCGCCATGGGCCGCGCCATCGTCCGCTCGCCGCAGGTCTTCCTCATGGACGAGCCCCTCTCCAACCTCGACGCCAAGCTGCGCGTCCAGACCCGCACCCAGATCGCCTCGCTCCAGCGCCGACTCGGGGTCACGACGGTCTACGTCACGCACGACCAGGTCGAGGCCATGACGATGGGTGACCGCGTCGCGGTCCTCAAGGACGGCATCCTCCAGCAGTGCGACAGCCCCCGTCGCATGTACGACCACCCGGCCAACGTCTTCGTCGCGGGCTTCATCGGCTCGCCGGCGATGAACCTCATGGACGTCCCGGTGACGGATGGTGGCGTCGACCTGCACGGCCACACCGTCCCCGTCGCCCGCGAGGACCTCACCAACGCCGGCAAGCACGTCACGCTCGGGGTCCGCCCCGAGGACCTCGAGCTGTCCTCGGACACCTCGGGCATCCCCGTGACGGTCGACGTCGTCGAGGAGCTCGGCGCCGACGCCTACATCTACGGCACGGCCGAGCAGAAGCTCCTCGAGGCCACCGGTGAGAACGCCGGCGACGTGCCGTTCATCGCGCGCGTCGACGGCCGTCGCCCCCCGGAGAAGGGCGAGAAGATCTACCTCAAGCCGAAGCCGGGCCACGTGCACGTCTTCAACGCCGAGTCGGGTCTGCGCATCGGCGACTGACCTCGTCGGTCGCTCTGCACGACCATCTCGTATGCCGCTGGGCCGGCATCCGCTCGCACGTCGAGCGGGTGCCGGCCCTTCGGTTTCTCCGCCCGTGTCTCGACGACCCGACGACGAGAGCGAAGGCACCTGGGGCGGAAGGGCGGCATACGAGCTGCTCTGGTGGGCGGTGCGATCCGGACCTAGGCTCGCGGCTGTGACGAAACCGGTCCTCGGACGCTATTGGCACACCGTGACGTTCGTCGTCGCCGTCGTGGCCCTCGTCCTCCAGCTGGCGCTGATCCTCAGTGGGGACAACATCCTCGACTCGACCGCCGCTGCGGGTCGGGCCGAGCAGGTGCGCCGTTACTTCTCGTACTTCACGATCCAGTCCAACTTCCTCGTTGCCGTGTCGATGTTCCTCATCCTGCGCGACCGGACGGACAACCAGCTCTTCCGCGTCGTCCGCCTCGCGTCGCTCGTCGGCATCACCGTGACGGGGATCGTCGCCTTCGTCGCGCTCCCGCCGTCACCGAACTACACGACGGGCTCGCTTGTCTGCGACCGCCTGCTCCACATCGTCGTCCCCGCTCTGACCTTCATCGGGTGGGTCGCCTTCGGTCCACGTGACCGGGTCCGCCGTGAGGACCTCCTCCCAGCCCTCATCTGGCCGGTCGGCTGGCTCGTCGCGACCCTCGCGCTCGGGCCCGTCGTCGACTGGTACCCGTACCCCTTCCTCAACGTCTCCCAGATCGGCGTCGGGCGCACCCTGCTCAACTGCGTGCTCATCGCCGCGCTCTTCCTCGGGCTCGCCGGGACCGCACTGTGGGCTGATCGACGCCTTGACTCCGCTCGTGCCACGATGGACGCGTGACGCTCGAGATCACGACCGCCCGGCACGATCCGGCCCTGCTCGACCTCCCGTGGTCCGTGCCGCTCGAAGACTGGCCGGAGTCCACGCTCGCCGCCCTCCCCCGAGGAATCTCCCGCCACGTCGTCCGCTTCGTCCGCCTTGGCACCCGGGTCATCGCCATCAAGGAGATCAAGGCCGACCTCGCCGACCGTGAGTACGCCATGCTGCGCAACCTTCGCAAGCTCGAGATCCCGAGCGTCGAGCCCTTCGGGGTCGTCCATGGGCGCACCGACGCCGACGGGAACCCGCTCGATGCCTGCCTCATCACCCGGCACCTGCAGTTCTCCCTGCCCTACCGCGCGCTCTACAGCCAGAGCCTGCGGCCCGACACGGCTGTGCGTCTCATGGACGCGCTGGCGCTGCTCCTCGTCCGGCTCCACCTCGAGGGCTTCTGGTGGGGCGACGTCTCCCTGTCCAACACGCTCTTCCGCCGCGATGCCGGAGCCTTCGCGGCCTACCTCGTCGACGCCGAGACCGGCGAGCTGCACTCCCGCCTGTCCAACGGCCAGCGTGAGCACGACCTCGACATCGCCCAGGTCAACATCGCCGGCGAGCTGATGGACCTCGATGCCGGAGGGTTCCTCGAGGACCAGGCGGACCCGTTCGAGGTCGCTGCCTCGATCATCGAGCGCTACCACACGCTGTGGGACGCCGTGACGGGCAGCGAACGCTTCGAGGCAGGTGACCGCTGGCGCGTCGAGGAGCGGATCCGCAAGCTCAACGAGCTGGGCTTCGACGTCGACGAGCTGTCGATGTCGACCGACATCGGCGGGACCGAGATCGTCATCACGCCGAAGGTCGTCGACGCCGGGCACCACTCGCGCCGGCTGCTTCGCCTGACCGGGCTTGACGTCGGCGAGAACCAGGCGCGACGCCTGCTCAACGACCTCGACGCGTATGCCGCGGCGACCGACCGCCAGAACGACGAGGAGGCGATCGTCGCCCACGACTGGCTGTCCAACATCTACGAGCCGGTCACCAGGGCGGTGCCGCGCGAGCTGCGCAGCCGCCTCGAGCCCGCCGAGATCTTCCACGAGGTCCTCGAGCACCGTTGGTACATGAGCGAGCGCGCCGGCCACGACATCCCGATCTTCGACGCTCTCGCCGACTACGTCGCGACCGTCCTGCCGGCCAAGCCGGAGGAGCAGGCCGTGCTCGGCGTCGACACCGCGGAGATGCCGGTCATCAGCCGCATCGATTGAGCCGCCACTCGGCGGCTCGCACCGGGGACCCACCATGCTCGTCCCACTGCTACGTCACTGCCCAACAATCCTGGGCAGTGACGTAGCCCGCGCGGCCACACCCGGAATCCCCTACGGCACTGCCCAACAATCCTGGGCAGTGACGTGGGACGGCGGGGCGCTAGACGCGCGCGCCGGCTTCGCGGTCGGCCGGAGCCCCGGAGAGGATCTGCCCGAAGAGCACCGTGACCCACAGCGCGAACGTGATGACGTGCACCACCGTGCACCAGAGGCAGATGGCATGGATCCGGAAGAGCTCGGCCCAGACGAGGTAGAGGACCATCCCCAGGCCGATCGTGAGCCAGCCGAGACGAACCGGGTCGAGCCACGCTTCGCCACGGCGCCACACGGCGGGGAGGCAGAGGACGAGCGTCACCACGAAGAAGAGGAGCCCGAGCAACGCCACGGGGATGCCGAGGAAGGTGCTCCACGCGCTCGTCGTCACCTTGACGCAGTCGACCGCCCCTCCGATGCTGCAGGCGAGCGTGGCGTTCTCGGTGAAGTGCTCGAAGGTCAGGTAGCCCGACACCAGGAGACCCCCGACGCACAGGAGCAGGGTCGTCGGCGCCAGCCAGGCGGGCCGCTGCCGTTGCATGGTCGCCACGCTCACTTCTGCAGGAGCGGAGTGGCTGCCATGACGGCCTTGCTCGCGCAGACGTTGGACGGCTGGCCGTTGGTCTGCTGACACAGCTGGGCGGTGACCATGTTGATCGCCGGGTCGACCGTCTTGCCGATCTCGGAGGTCGGGTCGTAGATCCCGGCGATGATCTGGTCGTAGGTCTTGCCGTCGAAGACGGTCGCGTCCACGGTGGCCCCGCTGGTGGCGTGCGTGCCGCCGTAGTTGACCCACGGGATGCCGCCGCCCGGGTTGTACTTCTTGAAGAGCTCGGCGTTGGCGCCCTCGAGGGTGTCGAGCGGCTTGCCCTCGCGGTCCTCGGTCTCGACGGCCTCGAAGGCCAGGTGGTCACTCGTGAACGACGCGCCGTGGAAGGAGAAGGTCGGCGTGTCCGGGTGGACGTCGCTCGACGAGCTCGTCGTCGGCTTGATCCCGCTGAACGTCCCGAACCGCGACAGGGCCCCGATCATGACCCACCGCTCCATCGCGCAGAACGGGCAGTACTCGGCGCCGACGTAGAGGACCTTGCTCTTGCCGTCCTGGGTCAGCGGGGTGGCGCCGGCCAGCTTGGCCGGCGCCTGGGACGGCTGCGGGGTGGGCGCCGCATCGAGGGTCGCGGGCGGGATCGCGACGAGCTTGGCCAGGGCCGCCTCGGCCCCCGTCGAACCGGTCGCCGCAGGGCTGGGCGAGGGCCGGTTGGCAACTACCGTGCCGAGGACGACGGCTACGATGACGACCACGACGGCGATCACGGCAGCGATGACCTGCTTGCGCTGTCTCTCCTGGCGCGCGGCCTCGGCGCGCATCTGCGCTGCGCGCTCCGCGGCGGCAGCCCGGTTGCTCTTCCCCACGACGGTGCCCTTCGTCGATTACTACACCTTGTAGTCGACACCCTATCGATGCCATCCGGTCAACCGCTGACGGGTGGGTGAGAGTTCCCCCACTCCGTCACGCGCCCATCGACCCTGCGCAGCCGCGTGCGGTGGCGGGTCGCCCGGTCACAGCGAGGGACGGTCAGCGGCGTCGCTGGCGGGCGATCTCGTAGAGGGTCACGCCGGTGGCGAGCCCGGCGTTGAGGGACTCGACCGCCGAGCTCATCGGGATCGAGACGATCTGGTCGCACGTGTCACGGACGAGCCGTGAGAGACCCTTGCCCTCGGAACCCGTGACGATGACGAGAGGCTCGGACGCCAGGGACAGGTCGGGCAGCTCCACGTCGCCGTCCATGTCGAGGCCGAGGATGAAGAAGCCGGCCTTCTTGAACTCCTCGAGCGTCCGCGTGAGGTTGCTCGCCTTCGCGACCGGGATGCGCGCCGCCGCACCGGCCGAGGTCTTCCAGGCCGACGCGGTCATGCCGACCGAGCGACGCTCGGGCACGACGACGCCGTGTCCGCCGAAGGCCGCGACGGACCGGACGATGGCCCCGAGGTTGCGCGGGTCGGTGATGCCGTCGAGGGCGACGACGAGAGGCACCCCCGGGCGCTCCGGGTCGATGAGGTCGGACGGGTGCGCGTAGTCGTACGGCGGGACCTGCAGCGCGAGGCCCTGGTGCACGCCTCCGTCGGTGAGCCGGTCGAGCTCGCCGCGGGGAGTCTCGAGAATCGCGAGGCCGCGCTCCGTCGCGAGCTTGAGCGCCTCCTTGACGCGGTCGTCCGAGTCGATCCGCGTGGCGATGTACATCGTCGCGACCGGAACGTCGGCCCGCAGCGCCTCGACGACCGAGTTGCGGCCGTAGACCATCTCGCTCGAGGCCTTGGCCTTGCGCTGGGGCCTGGCGACGCGCGACCCGGCGCCGGGACCGCCCGCACGCTTGGCCGCGCCCTTGGCCCGCTTGTGCGCGGGGTGGTACTCGCGGTCGATGGCCTTGGGCGTCGGGCCCTTGCCCTCGAGTCCGCGCCGACGCTGCCCGCCGGAGCCGACCGTCGCACCCTTGCCGCTCTTGCGGACGGCGCCTCGACGCTGGGAGTTGCCTGGCATGTCAGCCCTTCACGTTGTCTGTGCTTGCCCGGTCGCCGCGACCGGCGACCGGGGAGGTGCCGGAACCGGCGGCGGGCTGGGCGCCTCGCTCACCGCGCTCCGTACGGACGAGCGACCACTGCGCTCCGGACGGCGTGTCGGTGATCGCGATCCCGGCGGCCGCGAGGTCGTCGCGGATCGCGTCGGCCCGGGCGAAGTCGCGTTCCTGGCGCGCCGCCTGACGAGCGTCGAGCTGGACCCGGACGAGCACCTCGAGCGCCGCCTCGGCATCGCCCGCGCCCGCGTCAGACGAGGCGCTCCAGTGCCGCGCGAGCGGGTTGATGCCGAGGACCTCGGCCATCGCGACAACCGCGCCGGCAGCCGCGAGGGCCGCCTCGTCGTCGTCCTCGTCGAGGGAGCTGTTGCCGGCCCGAACGGTGTCGTGGATGACCGCGAGCGCCCCGGAGACGCCGAGGTCGTCGTCCATCGAGAGGACGAACTCCTCGGGAAGGGACTGGGCGGCATACGCCCTCGGGTCGTCGACCCCGGGGATCGGGCCGCGACGGGACGCCCGCTCGAGGAAGCCCTCGATCCGCTCGACGGCGGCGGCCGCCTCGTCGAGAGAACCCGGGTGGTACTCGATCGTCGAGCGGTAGTGCGCCGCCGTCAGGTAGTACCGGAGCACGATCGGCCGGGTCGTCTCGAGCAGGTGGCGCACCTCGAGGGCGTTGCCGAGCGACTTGCCCATCTTCTGGCCCTTGACCGTGACCCACGCGTTGTGGAGCCAGTAGCGCGCAAAGCCGAGGCCGGCAGCCCGCGACTGCGCCTGCTCGTTCTCGTGGTGCGGGAAGCGCAGGTCGATGCCGCCGCCGTGGATGTCGAACTCCTCGCCGAGCCAGCGCCGGGCCATGGCCGAGCACTCGAGGTGCCAGCCCGGGCGGCCGGACCCGAACGGCGTCGGCCACGACGCGCTCTCCGGCTCGTCGGACTTGCGGCCCTTCCAGAGTGCGAAGTCTCGCGGGTCGCGCTTGCCGCGCGGGTCGGCGTCGTCGGCGCTCGCCATGTCGTCGAGGGACTGGTTGGACAGCGAGCCGTATTCCGGCCACGACTTCACGTCGAAGTAGACGTCGCCGCTGCCGTCGGGTGCGACGTAGGCGTGACCCTTGTCGATGAGGGTCTCCATGAGGGTGATCATGTCGGGCACGTGCCCGGTGGCCCGCGGCTCGTAGGTCGCCGGGATGACGCCGAGCGCGTCGAGGGCCTCGCTGGTCAGCCGCTCGTTGCGGTAGGTGAGGGCGAACCAGTCCTCGCCCGCCTCGGCGGCCTTGCGCAGGACCTTGTCGTCGATGTCGGTCACGTTGCGCACGAGGGTGACGTGGTAGCCGTGGCCGATCTCGAGCCATCGTCGCAGCACGTCGAAGGCGACGGCGAAGCGGATGTGGCCGATGTGGGGTGCGCCCTGCGTCGTGAGGCCACAGATGTACATGCCGACCTTGCCCGTCTCGCGCGACGTGAAGTCGCGCAGCTCTCGGGTCGCGGTGTCGAACAGTCTGAGGCTCACCCGCGGAAGTCTATCGGCGCGCGGCGCCGAGCCCGACCACGTGAGCCCACCCAGCGGCATACGCCGCAGATCGAACGCGGTGTTCGTCCCCGAACTCAGCGGTACACCAGTGAGTTCGGAAACGAACACGGCGTTCGGTTGGCAGGTGGGGTGGGCAGGTGGGGTGGGCAGGTGGGGTGGG
>NZ_AWSA01000069.1 GCF_000576595.1 Intrasporangium oryzae NRRL B-24470
TTGGGTCGGTTGCCGACGACCTGGACAGTGATGTTGCCGATCTCGTAGCCGGCCTCCCGGACGAGGCGGGCCGCCTCGGCGAGCAGGGTGCAGCCGGATGCACCGGCGAGCTCCGGGCGGGCGGTGCCGAAGTGGGCCCCGAGGTCGCCGATGCCGGCCGCACCGAAGATCGCGTCACAGGCGGCGTGGGCCACGACGTCGGCGTCCGAGTGCCCGTCGAGCCCCCTCTCGCCCGGCCAGTGCAGGCCGGCCACCCACAGCTCCCGCTCGCTGCCTTGCGGAGCGAAGGCGTGGACGTCGACGCCGACCCCGACCCGCGGCAGGGCGAGAGGCCCTCCGGTCGACGGCACGGACGGGCTGGTCATCAGGCGTCCTTCCAGTCGATGGGCCCGCGGTGGACGAGGTACGGCGCCGCCTGGGCGACCGGCTTGACGACGAGCGAGTCGATGACGACGTGCTGCGGCAGGCCGACGACGAACCCGACGCACTCGGCGACGTCCTCGGCGACGAGGGGGCGGTCGACGCCCTCGTAGACCCGGTCGGCGGCCGCCTGGTCACCCCCGAGACGCGTGAGCGAGAACTCCTCGGTGCGCACCATGCCCGGTCGCAGGTCGGTGACGCGGATGTTCTCCCCGTTGAGCTCGAGGCGCAGCGTCTCGGACACGACCGAGGTGCCGTGCTTCGCCGCGACGTAGCCGCCGCCGCCGGCATACACGCGTTCGCCCGCGATGGAGCTGACGTTGACGATCGTCGCGCGGGGCGAGCGGCGCAGGAGCGGAAGCGCTGCCTGGGTCACGCGGACGGTGCCGAGGACGTTGGTGGCGTACATCTGCTCCCACTGCTCGAGGTCGCCGGCCTCGACCGTCGAGACGCCGAGCGCGCCGCCCGCGTTGTTGACGAGGACGTCCAGCCGCTCGAACGTCGCGAGGCCCGCGCGGACGCTCTCGGCATCGGTGACGTCGAGGACGAGGGCCCGGGCCGTGGGGCCGACCCCGGCCACGACCTCGTCGAGCCGCTCGCGCCGGCGACCGGCCACGACGACCGCGAACCCGTCGGCCGCGAGGCGCCTGGCCGTTGCGGCGCCGATGCCGGTCCCTCCCCCGGTGACGAGGGCGACGGGCTGGGGCGTGGACGGGTGCTCGCTCATCCGGCGAGGATACGGCGCGCCGCGTCGAGGTCGGCGGGCGTGGTCACCTTGAAGGCGAGCGCGTCGCCGTCGACGACGAGGACAGGCTCACCGAGCCGTTCGACGAGCGCCGCGTCGTCCGTGGCATCGCTCGAGAGGGCGTGGGCCCGCTCCAGGACGTCGCGCCGGAAGCCCTGAGGCGTCTGGACGGCCCGCAGCATGCTCCGCTCAGGAGTCGCGACGACACGGCCGGTCTCGTCGACCTGCTTGATCGTGTCGACGACGGCGGTGCCCGGCACGACGGCCGGCGCTCCGGCACGTACGGCCGCGACGACCCGCTCGAAGACCGCCACGGGCGTGAGGCACCTCGCCGCATCGTGGACGAGCACCACGGAGACCTCGGGCGACAGCGCGGCAAGCCCCGCCGCGACCGAGTCGCCGCGCTCGGCGCCCCCCGGGACGACGCCCACCCTCCGCTGCGGCTCGCCTGAGCCCGCGCGAGTGGAGACGTATGCCGCCGAGCGGGCTGGGCGGCATACGTCTCCGTCGTCGGTGGTGCTGCTCTCAGCCTGCCTCGCAGGCGTCGTCACCCGTGACGGCTCGTGCTCGGAGAGCGCCGCCTCCGCGAGCTCACGCGCGACGGCGAGGTGGCTCACCGGGGCGACGACGACGACCTCGGCCACGTCCGGGCACGACAGTGCCCCTCGCAGGGCGTGCCCGAGGATGGGCAGCCCTGCGAGGGGCACGAAGGCCTTGGGGACGTCGGCCCCGAGACGCGAGCCGGAGCCCGCTGCGACGAGGATGACCCCGACGCCCGGAGACTGGGTCACACCTGCCGCCTGTCAGGAGGCGAGGACCTCGTCGAGGATCGACTCGGCCTTGTCCTCGTCGGTCTTCTCTGCGAGCGCGAGCTCGGAGACGAGGATCTGCCGCGCCTTGGCGAGCATGCGCTTCTCACCGGCGGAGAGACCGCGGTCCTGGTCACGGCGCCACAGGTCGCGGACGACCTCGGCCACCTTGATGACGTCGCCGGAGGCGAGCTTCTCGAGGTTGGCCTTGTAACGGCGGGACCAGTTGGTCGGCTCCTCCGTGTGGGGAGCCCGAAGAACCTCGAAAACCCGGTCGAGACCCTCCTGCCCGACGACGTCGCGGACGCCGACGAGGTCACAGTTCTCGGCAGGGACCTCGATCGTCAGATCGCCCTGCGCGACCTTGAGCTTGAGGTAGAGCTTGTCCTCTCCTCGGATCGTGCGTGTGTTGATCTCTTCGATGAGTGCAGCCCCGTGGTGGGGGTACACGACCGTCTCGCCGACCTTGAAAACCATGTGCTGTTTTCCCCTTTCGCGACCTCCAGATTATCACGACCGAGCATCCATAGCGATCTCAGGATTCGACATCTGCGCAGGTCAGAGCCTCAAACGGCCGAAAACGGGAGGTGGTTGACGTCTTGACAGATACCCGATCGGCATGCATCGCGCGCACCTGCGCGGCCGGTTCGGCGGGTGCTGGAGTGCCCCCGAGGCATCCGCCGGTAGGCTGTGGCCCGTGAAGCGTCGATTCCTCGCCAAGACCTCCGCGCGCCGCACCGTCACCGCCCTCGCGGGAGGCACCGCCCTCGCCGCGCTGACGAGCGGGTGCGCCGTCTTCTCCACGGTCCAGACCAACGTGCCCTACGTCCCCGCCGACGGCGTCCCTGCCAACATCGGCGACCTGTCGATCCGCAACCTCGCCCTCATCGGCGACGGTTCGGGGCAGGCCGTCCTGTCCGGCTCCGCGATCAACCTCGGCACCGACAGCCTCACGGTCAAGGTGACGCCCCAGGCCGCGGCCGGCGCGAGCACCACCCCCACGAGCTCCCAGCTGACCCTCTCGCCCCGCCAGCAGCTCGACATGACGACGAAGGGGCTGCAGGTCTCCGACTTCCCGGCCAAGCCCGGAACGATGGTGCCCGTCACCATCACGTCGAGCCCCGGTGGCTCGACTGTGGTCAAGGTGCCGGTCCTCTCCCCGGTCGGGTACTACGCGACGGTGACCCCGACGCCGACGGCGACACCGTTCGCGACGCCCTCCGCGATCTCGACCAAGACCTCGACCGCGACCTCGACCGCGACCTCGACCGCGACGCCCACCACCACGGCGACCTCTGGCTGAGGTCCGAGGGCCCCGACCGGGTCAGGCGGTCTCGAACTTGTAGCCGAGTCCCCGCACCGTGACGATGTGGACCGGAGCGGCCGGGTCGGGCTCGATCTTCGCGCGCAGCCGCTTGATGTGGACGTCGAGCGTCTTCGTGTCGCCGACGTAGTCGCTCCCCCACACCCGGTCGATGAGCTGCATGCGGGTGAGGACCCGGCCGGAGTTGCGCAGCAGCATCTCGAGCAGCTCGAACTCCTTGAGCGGGAGCGAGACGGCCTGCCCTGACACGCTGACCGTATGCCGCTCGACGTCCATGCGCACCGGCCCGGACTCCAGGGTCGAGGGGACGAGGTCCTCGGGCTCGGCGAGCCGGCGCAGCACGGCCTTGACGCGCGCGAGCAGCTCGCGGCTCGAGTACGGCTTCGTCACGTAGTCGTCGGCACCGATCTCGAGGCCGACGACCTTGTCGATCTCGCTGTCCTTGGCCGTCAGCATGATGACCGGCACGGAGGAGCGCTGGCGCAGAGCACGGCATACGTCGACCCCCGACAGGCCGGGCAGCATGAGGTCGAGCAGGACGAGGTCGGCGCCGTGCTTGTCGAACTCTGCGAGGCCGTCCGGGCCGGTCTCGGTCACGACGACGTCGTAGCCCTCCTTGCGCAGCAGGTAGGAGAGCGGGTCCGAGAACGACACCTCGTCCTCGACGATCAGGATGCGGCTCAAGGCGGGCCTTTCGTGGTCAGGAGGAGGCGGCCTGGCCGGCCGGCCCCGTCGTGGTGCGGTCGAGCTCCGATCGGGCGAGCTCCGATCGGTCGAGCTCCGTGCGGTCGAGCTCCGTGCGGTCGAGCTCGGTGCGGTCGAGCTCGGTGCGGTCGAGCTCGGGGTGAGGGTGCTCCGGGTCCTCGCGGTCGCCGCTTCCGGAGGTGGTCGCGTCGCGTCCGGGGGCGGACGGCTCGCGCGTGGCAGCAGCCGGCGTGGCCGTCGCTCCCGGAGCGGTCGCGTCGCCGTCCACAGGGGGCTCGGCGGGCGGAGCCGCGGGCAGCTGGATCGTGAAGGTCGAGCCGCGGCCCGGCTCGGACCACACCGACACCTGACCGCCGTGGTTGTCGGCCACGTGCTTGACGATCGCGAGCCCCAGGCCGGTCCCGCCTGTCGCCCTCGACCGAGCCGTGTCCACCCGGTAGAAGCGCTCGAAGATCCGCTCCTGGTCCTCGGGCGCGATGCCGACGCCCTGGTCGGTCACCGAGACGTCGATGATCCGCTGGTCGGACCGGCGCACCGAGATGGCGACCCTGGTGTCGCGGTCGGAGTAGGCGACGGCGTTGCCGACGAGGTTGGCGATGGCCGTCGTGATGAGCTCGCGGTCGCCGAAGACCTCGCAACCAGGCTCGCAGTGGATGACCAGCTCGATCCGGCTCTCGTCGGCGAGCAGGCGACAGCGCTCCACGGCGTCCTCCGCGCAGGAGGCAACGTCGACCCGGACGGGGTCCTTGACGACGTCGGCGGCCTGGAGGCGGGAGAGCTCGACGATCTCCTTGACGAGCCGGGTCAGGCGCGCGGACTCGACGCTGATCCGCTTGGCGAACCGGGCGACGGTCACCGGGTCGTCCTGGGCGTCGAGGATCGCCTCGGCGAGGAGCGAGATGCCCCCGACCGGCGTCTTGAGCTCATGGCTGACGTTGGCGAGGAAGTCGCGACGGACCTCCTCGACCCGGCGGGCCTTGGAGCGGTCCTCGACGAGGAGCAGCACGTGGTCGGCGCCGAGGGGCGCGACGCGGGCCGCGACGACCTGACGGCCCTCCCCGAGTCCCTTGCGCAGGTCGAGCTCGGCTTCCCGGATGACCCCGTCGCGGCGGACGGCACGCGCGAGGTGGAGCAGCTCGGGGTGGACGAGGTCGTGGCCGCGCACGAGGCCGTGCGAGACGGCGGCCGGGCTGTTGTTGACGACACGGTCGGAGCGGTCGACGACGATCCCCGAGGACCGGAGCACGGCGAGGACCTCACCGACGCCCGGCGGCAGGCTCGGGGCCGGGCGGTCGATGACCTCCCCCTGCGTCGACCGGTCGGACAGGCGGACGGCGACCATGGCCACGCCGCCGAGGGCGAGGCCAGCGATGCCACCAAGCGTTGCCGCGGTCGTCGGGTCCACGACATTCAGGGTACGCATCCGTGTGGCAGGCTCTGAACACGTGGCGCTCATCGCCGCAGGCGTCGAACCGAGTGTTCACCTGAGGTCCGCCGGCCATTCACGCAGTGCTGCGAGCCTCGGCAGGACCACCCGGCCGACAGCCCACGCGACGCGCCACGACCACCGGACCCGGCACGCCGCTCGGCGTCACCGGACAGGCGTCAGACAGGAAGACCATGCGCGACCAGTTCCACGAGGACCTCGACACGATCTCGGACCAGCTCGTCGAGCTGACCCGACTCGCCGGGTCCGCCATCTCCCGTGCGACGACGGCGCTCCTCGACGCCGACGTGCACCTCGCCGAGTCGGTCATCGAGGCCGACCGGCAGCTCGACGAGATCCGGATCGAGCTCGACGAGCGCTCGATCGACCTGCTCGCCCGCCAGCAGCCAGTAGCGACCGACCTGCGCATCGTCGTGACGGCGATGCACATGAGCTCCGACCTCGAGCGGATGGGCGACCTCGCGCGCCACGTGGCCAAGGTCGCGCGCCTGCGCACTCCCCAGTCGGCCGTACCGCCCGAGCTGCGCTCCCACATCCTCCAGATGGGCCAGGTCGCCGCGGCGATCGTCGCCAAGTGCGGGTCGATCATCGCGAGCAAGGACGTCGTGGCCGCGGCGGCCCTCGAGAAGGACGACGACGAGATGGACGAGCTGCACCAGCAGCTCTTCGCCGCGATCCTCGACGAGGACAGCGCCTGGCCGCGGAGCACGATCCTCGACCTCGCCCTCATCGGCCGGTACTACGAGCGCTTCGCCGACCACGCGGTGTCGGTGGCCCGGCGCGTCATCTACCTCGTGACGGGCGAGTACGACCAGGACGTCAGCTTCGACCACGAGGACGACGAGGATGCCGACGTCATCGCCGCGATCGAGCACCGCCGGATCTGAGCACGGGCACCGACCCGGCCCAGCGGCATACGATCGCTGGCCGGATCTGACCACGACGAAGGGCCGCCCCCGGGGGAGCGGCCCTTCGTCGTCGCTCTGGGAGGGCGCCGGTCAGCGGCCCTGGTTGGCCACGGCCTCGGCGGCCGCCCTGGCGGCCTCCGGGTCGAGGTAGCGGCCACCCCGCGTCACGGGTCGGAAGTCGTCGTCGAGCTCGTAGACGAGCGGCATGCCCGTCGGGATGTTGAGCGCGGCGATGTCCTCGTCGGAGATCTCGTCGAGCATCTTGACCAAGGCCCGCAGGGAGTTGCCGTGGGCCGCGAGCATGACGACGTGACCAGCCTTGAGGTCGTCCTGGATCGGGCCGAGCCAGTAAGGGGTCATCCGGGCGACGACGTCCTTGAGGCACTCGGTGCGTGGCATGGCGTCGCCGAGGTCGGCGTAGCGCGGGTCGCCGTGCTGCGAGAACTCGTCGTCGACGTCGATGGGCGGGGGCGGGGTGTCGTAGGAGCGCCGCCACTCCATGAACCTCTCCTCGCCGTACGTCTCGAGGGTCTGCTTCTTGTTCTTGCCCTGGAGGGCGCCGTAGTGCCGCTCGTTGAGGCGCCAGTCGCGCCGGACCGGGATCCAGTGGCGGTCGGCCACGTCGAGCGAGACGTTGGCCGTCGTGATGGCGCGGCGCAGGAGCGACGTGTGCACGACGTCGGGCAGCACGCCCGACTCCTTGATGAGCTCACCGGCGTGGACTGCCTCGGCCCGGCCCTTCTCGGTCAGGTCGACGTCGACCCACCCGGTGAAGAGGTTCTTGGCGTTCCAGTCGCTTTCGCCGTGGCGGACGAGGACGAGCGTGTAGGTCATGGCCGCCAGCCTAGCGACGGGCCCGCGCCCCGCGCCTCAGTCCTCCAACAGGTGGCGGAACGCCTCGAGGTTGCGCGTGGACTCGCCTCGGGAGACCCGCCAGGCCCACTCCTTCTTCATCGACCCGAGGAAGCCGAGGGCGAGCAGCTCGTTGAAGGCGTGGTCGCTCGCGGCCAGGACGACCCCGAAGAGCTGGTCGAGGTGGTCGGCGTCGAGGGCCTCGGTGGGCACCTCGCCCCGGACGTAGACGTCGCCGTCGGTGTCGATCGCGTAGGCGATGCCGGTGAGCCGGAGGTTCTTGCGCAGCAGCGTCCGGTAGAAGGCCTCGTGGTTCTCGTCGGGGTTGCGGATGACGAACGCGCTGACGCTCGTCGTCCGCGGCCGCACGAGGAGTGACACGACGGTCTTGAGCTTCTGCTCGCCGGGCAGCGTCACGAGGTACTCCCCCGGCCGGCTGCCGAGCTCCCACTCGAGCCCCACCGACGAGAGGTATGCCGTGAGCCGGGCTGTCGCTGCGTCGACACGGTCGCGCTCGGGCGGGGTGTCAGGCTCGACGGCCCGAGGCCGCGTGTCAGGCTGGGTGTCCGGATGCGTGTCGGGCTCGGTCACGTCGTCTCCGCTCTGCGTCGCTGCTCGCTCCACTCGATCGTGCCAGCCCGTCAGGGGATGACCGCGGTCGGCACCCCGACGAGCCCCTGGCCCTCGTCGATGGGCGAGCCGGTGCGGTCGCCGATCGCCTGGCGGTAGACGGCGAGCAACCGGTCGGTCGTCGCGCCCCAGCCGAACTGCTGAGCGTGGGCGCGGGCCGCGTCGCCGAGCGCCCGACGCCGGTCGGGGTCTGCGAGCAGGCCCCCGATCGCGTCGGCCCAGTCGGCGGTCGCGTGTCCCTGGACGAGGACGCCCGCGTCGCCGACGGCGGTGGGGAGGCCGCCGACGTCTGCGGCGACGACGGGGGTGCCGCAGGCCTGCGCCTCGATGGCGACGAGCCCGAAGGACTCGGAGTAGCTCGGCACGACGACGAGGTCGGCCGCGCGGTACCACTGCGCGAGCACGGGCCGCGGCACCGGCGGGACGAACCGGACGACGTCGGCGATCCCGAGCGCGGCCGCCAGGTCCTCGAGCTCGTGCGGGCGGGTGAGACCGCTGCCGCTCGGGCCACCGAGCACCGCGACGGACAGCGTCCGGCGCCGGGTCGGGTCGCGGCGGATGAGCTCGTGCGCGGCCCGGAGGAGCACGTCGGGCGCCTTGAGCGGCTGGATCCGGCCCACGAAGAGGAGCAGGTCGCCGTCGAGGGGCAGGCCGAGCCCGCTGCGGGCGGCCGTGCGGTCGCCGGCGGTGAAGGTCGACAGGTCGACGCCGGGAGGGACGACGGACACCTTGCGCGGGAGGGCGGCATACAGCTCGATGAGCTCGCGCGCCTCGTCGTCGGTGTTGGCGATGAGACGGTCCGCGGCCTCGACGACCTGGGCCTCCCCGATCTCGCGGCCGATCGGCTCGGGGGTGTCGCCGTCGGCGAGGTGGAGGTTCTTGACGCGCGCCATCGTGTGCATCGTGTGGACGAGCGCGACCCGCCAGCGGTCGGCGGCGAGCCAGCCGACCTGCCCCGAGAGCCAGTAGTGCGAGTGGACGAGGTCGTAGTGGTCCTCGGGGACGGAGAGCCCGGCCTGCATGATCCCCGCCGAGAAGGCGCAGAGCTGGCCGGGAAGGTCCTCCTTGGACAGGCCCTCGTAGGGCCCCGCGGTGACGTGGCGCACCCTGACCCCGGGGACGAGCTCGGCCTCGACCGGCGTCTCCCCGGTTGTGCGGCGGGTGAAGATGTCGACCTCGACCCCGCGCCGCGCGAGCTCCTTGGCGGTCTCGGCGACGTAGACGTTCATGCCGCCGGCGTCGCCCGTCCCGGGCTGCTCCAGCGGGGAGGTGTGGACGCTGATCATCGCCACGCGCCTCGGATCGGCCGTCATCGGCACCCTTTCGTCACCAGCAGTCGTTCCTAGGCCACAACTCCTCCCGGCCCGTGTCGATTCCCGGCCGGCTCCCCCGGGCTCCCGGCCGGTCCCCGCGGGGCTGTCGTATGCCGCCGGGCTGCCTCCCGGAGCGCGGCCGCCTCCGCGACCGGCCGTCTGCGCGCGAGCAAGGGTCGGCCGGCGGGCCCGGCTAGGCTCGACGGGTGCGCAGCCCTCGACCCGTCGGGACCATCACCCGCGGCACGACGAACCCCAACCGGCTGCGCCGCTGCGACCGCTGGATCGCCGGCCCGCAGGCGTGGCGACTGCGTCGGGCGTCGGGTCCGCCGATCGTCGTCGACCTCGGCTACGGCGCGTCCCCGATCACGGCGGTCGAGCTGCACGACCGCCTGCGGCTGGTCCGTCCGGACGTCGAGGTCGTCGGGATCGAGATCGACCCGGCCCGAGTCGCGGCGGGCGCGCCCCTCGAGCGGGAGGGGCTGCGCTTCCGGCTCGGCGGGTTCGAGGTGCCTCTCGACGGGGACGCCCGGCCCACGGTCGTGCGGGCCTTCAACGTGCTGCGCCAGTACGCCGAGGACGACGTGCCCGGCGCCTGGGCGCGGGTCCAGCAGCGGCTCGCCCCCGACGGCCTGCTCGTCGACGGGACGTGTGACGAGATCGGCCGGCGCGCGACGTGGGTCGCCGTCGAGGCCAGCGGGCCGGTGAGCCTCACGATCTCACTCCGGCTGCGTGGCCTCGAGCGGCCGTCCGACGTGGCCGAGCGGCTGCCGAAGTCGCTCATCCATCGCAACGTGCCCGGCGAGCCGGTCCACGCCTACCTGCAGGACCTCGACCGCGCCTGGGCCCGAAGCGCACCCCAGTCGTCGTGGGGGGCCCGGCAGCGGTTCCTCGCGGCGGCCGCCGAGATCCGGGAACGCTGGCCGCTCCTCGACGGCCCGGCCCGCTGGCGCCTCGGGGAGATCACCGTCGCCTGGGACGCCGTCGCCCCCACCGGCACCACCTGACCTCCCTCCCCCTGGTCACGTGAACGCAGCGTTCGTTCTCGAACTCAGTGGTATGCCGGTGAGTTCGAGAACGAACGCTGCGTTCAGTCTGCTGGGGGTGGAGGGATAGGCCGCGTCAGCGGGCGTAGTCGTCCTGGAGGCGCTCGATGTCGCCCTCGTCGAAGTGCCCGAAGGCCACCTCGAGCAGGCGGCCGGCGCGGTCACCCGAGTTGCCCATCCGGTGCGTGGCGCCCCGGGGAACCCAGATCGTCTCACCGGGCTGCGCGACCCACTCGCGCTCGTCGACGGTGATGTCGATCGGCACGTCGAGGACCTGCCACATCTCGCCGCGGTGGTCGTGGCGCTGCAGGGACAGTCGGTGACCCGGCTGGACCGTGATGATCTTGACCGTCACCTGCTCGTTGGACACGAACTGCTGGAAGTCGCCCCACGGGCGCTCCGCGACGAAGATGTCGGCGGTCGGGTTGCGGTCGCCGAGGACGTACTCGTCGACCGAGTGCGACGGCGTCGCGGTCGGGGCCGAGGGGTCGTCGAGGTGCTCGTCGAGGTGGTCGGTGCGCATGTGGTCGATGTCCTGCTCGATCTCGTGCTCGATTTCGGCGGCGATGCCGTCGAAGTCATCGTCCGGGACGGTCCCGGCGACGGTGGCCCCAGCACGCTGCTGGTCGGTCATGGCTCCCCCCATAGGTCTGGTGAGTGCACCAGTGTGCCCTACGGGAGGCGGGGCCGGAGCCCGGATCCCGAAGGAGACGCGAGGATCACCATCCGTTGTGGGAGCGCCCCCCGAGTCCACGGACCTGGCGCAGGGCGGGGCGGACGTCCGCGAGGTAGACGGCGGCGCCGACGAACGCAGCCAGTCCGAAGATGCTGAGCGGGTTGAACAGGGTGACGAAGCCGAGGAGGACCGCGACACCCGTGATGAGCAGCCAGAACGTGCGTGTGCGCTTGCTCGCGGCGACATAGGCCGCCTCGGGCTGGCGGAAGGCGTCGATGAAGGCGAAGATCTCGCAGCCGAAGGCGACGGCCCCCAGCCCGAGGAGGACGAGGTTCTGGAAGCCGGTGTACAGGGTCATGCCTCCAGCGTAACCGCGGGGCGGCCCGGGGCACCCTCGACGCCGGAGGATTCAGGCGTCGACGACGAGCGTGAACGGGCCGTCGTTGGTCAGCGAGACGGCCATCATCGCGCCGAACCGTCCCGTCTCGACCTCGATGCCTCGGGCGCGCAGCGCCGAGACGAGGTCTTCGATCACCGGCTCGGCCACGGGCCCGGGTGCTGCGGCGCTCCAGGACGGTCGTCGGCCCTTGCGGGTGTCCGCGTGAAGCGTGAACTGGCTGACGACGAGAACGGGCGCGCCTGCGTCGGACACGCTCTGCTCGTCACGCAGGATCCGCAGCTCGGCGATCTTGCGGGCCATCCGCTCGACCTGCTCGGGGCCGTCGTCGTGCGCGACCCCGACGAGGGCGAGCAGGCCGGGCCGCGTGAGGGCGCCGACGACCTCGCCGTCGACCTCGACCCGTGCCTCGGTCACCCGTTGGAGAACGGCTCGCACGGCTGCCCCTCAGATGCCCACGGCGACGACGGAGCCGACCGGCTCCCCGTGGCCGAGGACGGGCTGGTTCTCCAGCGCGGCGAGCGCCGCCTCATCCGTCACGCCGATGCGACGCAGGACGGCTGCGAGCAGGACGGTCCGGGCCCGCGCCCCTCCGTCGGCGACCTTGACGGCGACGCCGCGGCCGTCGGCCAGCCCCACGGCATACACGGCCTCGGCCCCGTCCTTGGCGATGAGGCCGTCGACGCCCCGGATGAGCGCGGTGACGTCACGGCCGGTGCCCCCGAGGAACTCGGGGTAGGCGCGGATCGCGGCGGCGACGCGCGCCTCCGGGCCGACGCGGGTCGCGGCGATCCGGCCGAACGCGCGTGCGAGGCCGGAGAGCGGGACCGCGTGGATCGGGGCACCGCAGCCGTCGAGGGCCTCGGCGACGGGCTCGGACCCGGTCAGCTCGCGAACGGTCCCGCGGATCGCGACCTGAAGCCGATGGTCCGGGTTGCGGTACGTCCCGAGGTCCCAGCCCCGGGCGACGCAGGTGGCGAGCATCGACGCGTGCTTGCCGGAGCAGTTCTGGGCGATCGACTCCCTCTTGCGGCCCGCCGCGATCCAGTCGGTCCGGGCCGCCTCGTCGAGCGGGTAGTCAGGCGTGTTCTGGAGGTCGGACTCGATCAGGCCCGCACCGGCGAGGATCGCGCGGACCCCCTCGAGGTGGAAGTCCTCGCCGGAGTGGCTCGCGCAGGCGAGCGACAGGAGGGCGCCGTCGGTGGCGAGGCCGTTGCGCACCATGGCGAGCGCCTGGATCGGCTTGCTCGACGACCGCGGGAACACCGGGCCGCTCGCGTCGCCGATCTCGAGGTCGATGCTGCCGTCGGGGTTCGTGACGACGGCAGTCCCGTGGTGCGCCGACTCGACGAAGCCGCCTCTCACGACGTGCGCGACGACCGGCGCCGCCGCGAGAGCGGACGAGACGGAGGCCGGCGGGGACAGGGTTCCACGGTGCTCGGACACGTCCCGCAGTATGCCGGAGGGCCGGCAGCGTGCTCGCGCGCGTCCCACCACCTCCCCGGCCGTCAACCGAACGCGGCGTTCGTTGTCGAACTCACTGCTATACCAGTGAGTTCGACAATGAACGCCGCGTTCGGTCGGCAGGAGCCGGATGCGTGCGCGGTCGGCTGCCCACGCGCAGTGTGGGAGGGCGGGCGTGGTGCCCGCGGGGCAGGGCGCCTGCGCCGGGGCGGGTGCCGGCCGAGCGGCTTACGACAGCAGGGCCGCCACCCCTCATGGGGTGACGGCCCTGCGTGCGGTCCCGCGCGGCGGGCTGCCTCAGTCGGCGGTCTTCTTCGCGGGGGCCTTCTTGGCGGGCGCCTTGCGAGCCGGCGCCTTGGCCGTGGTGCCCGTCGACGTCTTGGCGGCGGAGGTCCGCGCGGCGACCTTGCGGGTCGTCGTCGCCTCGACGGCGTTGGCCTTGCGGGTCGCGGCGGCCTTGCGGGCGGCGACCTTGCGGGTCGTGGCCTTCGTCGCCTCCGACGGGGTGACCGGCACCGGGGCCGCAGCCTCGTCAACGGCCTTGACCGACTTCTCGACCTGCGAGGTCACCGTCGAGGCATCGTCGGAGACGACGTCGAGGACGGTCTTGGCGACCTTCTCACCCTCGACGACGGCCGTCTTGGCGACGTTGCGGCCGCGGGCGACGACGGCGCCGGAGCGGTCCGCGAGCTGCGCGGCGGTCTTCTCACCGGTGGCCCGCAGGTCGGTGACGACCTTCTCGCCACGGGCGGCCGCGGCGTCGTACTGGTCCTTGGCGTTGCTCGCGAGGACGAGGCCCTGGTTGAGGACCTGGGCCGGGAGCTCCTGGGCCTGCTCGACGAAGCGGTCGGCGTAGCCGGCGGCGAGCTTCTGGAGCTCGGCGGTCCGGGCCTGGAGCTCCGCGATGCGCTTCTGGAGCTCCTTCTGCAGCACCTGGGCCTCCTTGCGGGCGTCCTTGCGCAGGTCGAGCGTCTTGGCCTGGGCCCGGGCGACCTCGAGCTGCTCGCTCGCCGTCCTGACGGTGCCCATGGCGATGTCGGCCGCGCCGACGAGCGCGTAGAACGGCGTCGGGTCGACCGAGGCGTCCGTGATGCGCTTGTCGAGCACGACGCGCACGTCGGAGACCGTGGTCTCGGCCTGCTTCTGCGCGTCCTTGACGGCCTTGGTGATCTTCTTGCTGAGAGGCATCTCAGTTCTCCTTCTGGATCGAGGTCTTGGTCGACTGGGTGGACTGCTCCCCGGCGAGATCCCGCGCCCTGTCGGGGGTGGGGCCGGGAGGGGTCGAGTCGAGGGGGGTCGTGTCTAGGGGGATGGTCTCGGGCGCGGTGGCGAGTGCCGGGCGCGCCTGGCTCCGGCGGCGGGCGGGCTGCCCGACGGGCCGGTCTGGGGTCTGGGGTTCCCGGTCGCCGGCGGCGCCGACGAACGACAGGTAGATGTCGACGAGCACCCCGCGCTGCCGGTCCGTGAGGACCGGGTCGGCGGCGATGGCGGAGAGGACGTCCGGGGCGGCGGCCGGGTCGGACCCTTCGGTCACCCGCTCGTCGAGGATGCCGGCTCGGACGTACAGCGACTCGGCAGAGACCTGCAGCCCCTTGGCGATCTGCTGGAGGATCTCGGCGCTCGGCCTCTTGAGGCCACGCTCGATCTGCGACAGATAGGGGTTGGAGATCCCTGCGATGTCGGCAAGCTGACGCAGCGACAGCTGGGCACTCTCACGCTGTTCGCGCAGGTAGGCCCCGAGGTCGGGTAGCGGAAGCTTGCTCATACCTCCATTGTGCTTGCTGCAGCAAGCAGAATGCAAACTCTGGAAAGCGTGAGCCCGCCCACATCGGGAAGCCCGCCCAGCGGCATACGCCTCGGCCTCACCCGACCGAACGCCGCGTTCGGTGTCGAACTCAGTGGTATGCCGGTGCGTTCGGCACCGAACGCCGCGTTCGGTGAGCGGGGCGCTCGCGTTCGGTGAGCGGGGCGCTCGCGGTCAGCGGGCGGGGCGCTCGCGGTCAGCGGGCGCGGCGGTCCTTGACGGCGAGCAGCTCTCGGGCCTCGGTCGTCGTCATCGGCGGCCGCTGCATGATCGTGGCGAGCTCGGCGGCGCGGGCGACGAGCTCGCGGTTGTGCGTGACCGGCTGGCCCTTGGCGAAGACGAGGTTGTCCTCCATGCCGACCCGCAGGTGGCCGCCCGCTGCGAGCGCAGCGGCGACGATGGGCAGGTGGGCGCGGCCGATGCCGGTCGCGGACCAGCTCGTGACCTCCGGAGGCAGCATCGCCACCCCGGCGAGCAGGGCCTGGGGTGTGCCCGGCATCGAGCCCGGGACCCCGGTGACGAAGTCGACGTGGACCTTGCCGCCGTAGGGCAGTCCGCACTCGTCGATGAGTCGGCGGAGCGCGTGGACGTGACCGAGCTCGAACAGCTCGAACTCGGGCACGACCTCCCGCTCCCGCGCCTGGCGGTAGAGGTCGACCATGAAGCCCCACGGGTTGAGGAACACGCCGTCGCCGAAGTTCGTCGTCCCGCACGTGAGCGAGCACGAGTCGGGGTCGGCGTCGAGCACGGTGAGCCGCTGCTCGAGCGGGTCGGTGATGCTGCCGCCCGTCGAGAGCTGGACGACGAGGTCCGTCGCCTCGCGGACCCCCGCCACCGCCTCCGCGAGCAGGACCGGGTCGAGCGTCGGCTCGTGCGCGCGGTCGCGGACGTGGATGTGGATGAGCGCGGCACCGGCAGCCTCGCACGCGATGGCCGTCTCCACGAGCTCCTCAGGCGTCGTCGGTAGAGCCGGGACGTCGGCCTTGGCGGTCTCGGCCCCGGTCGGGGCGACGGTGATCAGGGTGCGCGCGGCGCTGCGAGCGGTGTTCATGCGGGTCATCCTGCCAGCGGTCCACGGCGCCGCCGGGGGCAACCCCCACAACAACTCCGCCCGGGCGAAGATGCAGCGGTCTCGACCCGTCTGAACACCACAGCAACTCCGCCCGGGCAAAGACGCTGAGGCAGTGCGGCTCGGCGGGGCGCGGCGGCGCGGGGCGGGGCGGGGCCAACCAGGCTGCCCGCTGAACTCAGGCGGAGACGATGGTCGTCTGGGCAGCGCTCAGGCCCTCGACGAGCAGGTCGAGGGTCGGCTCGGTGTTGCGCTTGATGAGAGCCAGGGCGATCGGGCCGTCGGTGTGGTGACGACCCACGGAGGTCACGTGCCCGACGACGCGGTCACCGGCATACACCTCGCTCCCCCGGGCCGGCAGGACGTGACCTGACCCGTCGAGGTGGAGGAAGACGAGGCGGCGCGGCGGCCGGCCGAGGTTGTGGACGCGCGCGACCGTCTCCTGGCCCCGGTAGCAGCCCTTGTGCAGGTGCACGGCGGTCCGCAGCCAGTCGACCTCGTGGACGATCGTGCGGTGGTCGGTCTCGAACCCGAACCGCGGGCGCCACGCAGCGATGCGCAGCGCCTCCGCGGCCCATAGCCCGGCGACGGGCCGGTCCCCCACGGCAGCAAGGACATCCGCGCGCGGGACGATGACCTCTCGCCACCTCCGGTCGGTGCCGGGATGGCCGTCGACCGGGCCGTATGCCGTCGTGTCGCCGACGGGGTCGGGCCACGGGTCGCGCCACGCGAGGGGTTCGCCGGCGGCGGACTCGGAGTCGTGCGGCTCGCCGAGGACCGCCCACTCTGCGGTGACGTCGGCGACCTCGACGCGCAGCATGAAGCGCATCTTCTCGAGCCACTCGCGCAGGGCTGCGCCGGCGCCCGGCTCGGTCGTGATCCACGTCGTCTCGCCGTCGTCGACGAGGTGGAGCGAGTGCTCGACGTGGCCCTTCGGCGTGAGGATGAGCGCCTCACGTGAGGTGCGCGGCGCGAGACCCAGGAGGTGCTGGGTCGTGAGCGAGTGGAGCCAGCTCAGCCGGTCGGGGCCGGTGACCGTGATGACCTCGCGGTTGGACAGGTCGACGACGCCCAGCCCCTCCTCGAGAACCCGCTGCTCGCGCATCGGATCGCCGTAGTGGAGGGCCACCGAGGCGTCGAGTCCCTCCCCCGCCACGGCGCCGGGGCGGTCGAGCAGGGGGCTTCGGGTCGTCCCGGGGGCCTGGGTCGCGTGTTCGGTCACAGTGGGTCAACGGCTCCGGTCAGTGGGTCATTCCGGCTGGCGAGCAGGTCACTCGACGCGCTTGAGGGTGGCCGACACGTGGCTCTGGAGGTCCTGGCCGACCGCGGCCATGTCCATGACCCACATGAGCTGCGACTCGACGAGGCCGTACATCCGGGTCGCGGCGTTGTACTCCTTGGCGCCGGGCGCGCGGAGCACGCCGTCGGTCTTGAGCTGGATCTTCGCCGGCTCCATCGTCCCGTAGTAGAGCTCGAGGATGCCGGTCGGGTGCGCGAGGAGCAGCTCGACCTCGCCGTTGTCGAGCGGGCGCCAGAAGCCGGACTCGACCGCGGCGGGCCGGACCTTCGCGCCGTTCTCGGAGTCGAGGATCCAGGCCCGGCTCTCCCACTTGAGGAAGCCGCGGCCGTCGTGGGTGACCTCGATCTCCTGGCCGAAGTGCGCCGACTCGATGGTGGGGTAACCGACGACGCCTGCACCCTCCCAGCGCCCGATGAGCCAGGCGAGGGGACGCAGGGGCTCGGGGATGTCCTGGTCGAGGTTGAACATGTCGGCTCGCTCACTCGCCCCGGTCGGGGGCGGACGGGAAGGCGGAGGGGACGGGGAGAGGTGCCCGCGTCGCACGGGCCGTCCCCGATCGTAACCTGAACGCATGGACAGCCCCGAGCGCCCGACGCCCGCCCGCCCCCTCGTCGTCAAGGTCACGAGCGGCACCGAGGCGCCCGAGCGTCTATCGCAGGCCTTCACCGTGGCGGCGACCGCCGCCGCGAGCGGCGTCGACGTGTCGCTGTGGCTGACCGGGGAGGCGTCGTGGATGGCCGTTCCCGGTCGGGCGGAGGAGTTCGAGCTGCCGTATGCCGCTGGGCTGGCCGACCTGCGCGACGCCCTCCTGGTCTCGGGCCGGGTCACCGTCTGCAGCCAGTGCGCGGCCCGGCGCGACCTCACCGAGGGCGACCTCGTCGAGGGTGTGCAGATCCGTGGTGCGGCGTCGTTCGTCGAGGAGGTCATGGCGCCGGGCGCGCAGGCCCTCGTCTACTGACCGTTCAGCGCACGAGCCGATCCGTCAGGTGGCGGCTGCAACCACGGCGGCGATCGCACCGACGGCGAGGACCGAGCCGACTCCGGCCGCGAGCTGGCCACGGGCCTCGACCATCGCGGGTTGGAGCGACAGGACCCGGCGCAGCCCCCACGAGACGATCCCGCTCAGGGCCCCAACGCCGACCGCGACGGCCGTCGCCAGCCCGTCGGCCGGGGTGTCGAGGACGAGCGCAGCGGCGAGCGCCACGAGACCGCCGCCGACGAGCGCCGCCGCGGCGAGGGCGGCCGACCCTCCGGGACGTGCGCGAGCCGCGGGGGCGAGCAGGTCGGCGGCGAGGCCACCGACGACCCCCGCCATCGCCGCGGCGAGGACCGCCGCACCAGAGGCGTCGTCGCCGAGGGGCACGGCCGTCGCTCCGGACGCGATGAGGACGAGACCGCCGAACGAGGCGAGGAGGGTGAGGACGAGGCCCTCGCGGCCGGTGCGCCGGACCAGCTGCCCGAAGAAGGACAGGACGATCCCGAGAGCGACGGCGGCCGCCACCCAGCGGAGGTCGTCGCGCAGGGCGGTGAGCACGATGACGACCCCCGAGAGGGCGAGGATCACGCTGGTGGCGCCCGGCGTGTATGACCCGGCGAGCTCGGGCCAGCCGAACGCGAGCAGAAGGACGAGCACGAGGGTGACGCCGAGGACGGCACCGGAGCCGGCGAGCGAGGCGACGAGGACGGCCGCCGCCCCGACAACGACGAACGCGACCGTGACGGGACGGAGCCGGTCGGCCTCGGTCGCGGGCAGCGGCGGGGTCAGCGGACCGGTCCCCGCTGCCTCGGGCTGCGCGGCGCGCTCGCCCGGGCGGGACGCCGCATTGTCGTCAGGCACGGTCGTCATTGTGCATCACCCGCCGGCGAAGGGCGGCAGCACCTCGAGGGTCGAGCCTGCCGGAACCGGCTCGTCCCGACCCACGGCGCGACCGTCGAGCAGGAAGGTCGCGACGCCGGCGACCCGCTCGAGCCCGGGGTGGGCGCCGACCGCGGCCGCGAGCACGGCGCCGACGGTGTCGCCCGGCAGGACCTCCGCGTCGAGACCGGCGGC
>NZ_AWSA01000070.1 GCF_000576595.1 Intrasporangium oryzae NRRL B-24470
ACGCGAATCAATTAGCAGACACGCCCTAGCGGAACGGTGCCCTGCGTCGCAGCCCGAGTGGGCGTCGCAGGGCACCCTCCCCGCAGAGCCGGCCCAGCGGCATACGTGCCGGGGTCGAGGCACTGCGGGGGACGCGAAGGGCCCGGGCGCACGAACCGCCCGGGCCCTTCGTCGTCCCGCGCCGAGGAGGTCACGGCGCGGGCTGGGGCAACTCACCCCACCTGATGCAGCCAGCGTACGGGGGCGCCGTCGCCTGCGTAGCGGAATGGCTCGAGCTCCTCGTCCCAGGCGGCCCCGAGGAGCAGGTCGATCTCCTCCTGAAGGGCGATGACGTCGCCGCGGGTCCGTGCGATGGCCTCACGGAGGCGGTCCTCGTGGATCACGGCGTCGCCGGAGACCGAGATCATCGTGTGGTGGATCCCAAGGCTCGGCGTGTGCGACCAACGGGCGCCGTCGGACCCCGCCGAAGGCTCCTCCGTGATCTCGTAGCGCAGTCCGTCCCACCCGCGCAGAGCGCTCGCGAGGTGGGCTCCGGTGCCGGCTGGACCCGACCACGACAGCTCGCTGCGGAGCATCCGCGGCGCAGCCGGCTGGGGGATCCAGTCGAAGTGGACGCGCTCGCCGAGGACGGCCTCGACCGCCCACGTGACGTGCGGGCAGAGCGCAGCGGGGGCTCCGTGCACGAACACGACCCCACGTGTGACGACGCGCGACATGGCGACAGACATCCGGACCTCCTGTGTGCGAGGGACGTCTTCCCCAACGACCTCTGCACCGATCGGTCAGTCACGCTGTCGAACAGTCGAGCGGTATGCCGCTGTGCCCGCACGGGGCGGGCACGTGACCCATTGTGCACCACCACGCACAGGCGCACCAGACGTTTCGGACGCTAGAGGCGTGGCTCAGGAGGTAGGTGCGACGCCCGGGCTGAGGAAGACCTCGTCGTCGCGCACCTCGACCTTGTGGGCCTGCACCGGCTTGGTGGCCGGGAGGCACAGCGCCTCACCGGTGCGCAGGCAGAAGCGCGCCGAGTGGAGCGGGCACTCGACCTCGCCCGCCTCGACCCAGCCCTCGGCGAGTGAGGCCTCCTCGTGCGAGCACGTGTCGTCGAGGGCGTAGTAAGTCCCGTCGTCGTCGCGGAACAGGGCGATCGCCTCGGGGGTGCCGGTGAGCTCGGTCGGCAGGACGACCGCCTCCCCCGGCTCGACGTCGTCGACCGCGGCGACGCGGATCCCCTCACTCATGCGCATGTCCCTCTCGTGCTGGTGGCGGCCTACCCTCGGCCCGTCGTCTGGTCTCTGGCGAGCCTAGAGGGTGAGCGCTGCGCGCCCCGAATCGGTCGCTAGACTCCAACCCGACCCGCGACGCTGCGCGCACGCGGTCCCGGGGCAGTAGCTCAGCCGGTCAGAGCAGCGGACTCATAATCCGTCGGTCCAGGGTTCAAGCCCCTGCTGCCCCACCACACGTTTGCGCAGGTCAGACGGCATCGGTGGCATGTTGTCGCCTCTCCTTCGGGGCCTCGGCAGGGTCGCGGGGGCACATCGGGGGCACAAGCCCGTCGAGCGCCAGCGCGACGGCGTCCAGGTCGTCGCCGAAGAGACCGGCGTACACGTCGAGCGTCATCGCCGCGGACGCGTGCCCCAGCATCTGCTGCACCGCCTTCACATTCGCGCCCGCGGCGATCGCCAGGGAGGCCGCGGTGTGCCGCAGGTCGTGAGGTCTCACGTTGACCAGACCCGCTTCCCGGCAGGCCGGGTCGAACACTCGGTGACGCCAGTTCCCCAGACGCACCGCTCCCCCACCGGGCGCGGTGAACAGGAGGTCATCCGGCCCCTTACCAGCGCACAGGGCCTCGATGCCGGGCCCGAGCGCCGGCGGGAACGGCACCGGCCGGGTCCGGTTCGTCTTCGGGGTGGACCAGACCAGCCGGCCACCGACCTCGGTCACGCTCTCGGCCACGACGAGCCGGCGACGCAACAGGTTGACCCGCCGCACCTTCAAGGCTGACAGCTCGCCGAACCTCAGCCCGCAGAACGCCAGCACGGCGACCGACAGCCCGTTACTGCCGGCGGCCGCCACGAGCCGGCCCACCTCCTCCGCCGACAGGAAGCGGGGCTCGAGCCGCACCGCTCGCGGCAGCTGCACGCCCGCAGCGGCGTTGCGGGAGATCCGACCGTCCTTGACCGCCTCGGCAAGGATCAACGAGAGCACCCGGTGGGCCTGTCGCACGCTGCCGGCCGAGAGGCCACTGGCGGACAGGTCCCGCACCCAGTCACGGACGTCCGTGTGCCGAAGGTCGGCGATTGCCCAGGACCCGAAGCGCGGCAGGATGTGGCCGGTCAGCAGCCCCCGGTAGCGCGTGGCGGTCGAGACCTTCAGGTGGGTCAGGCCCGAGGCCCAGCCTTCCGCGACGTCACGCACGCGCACCTTGCCCGCGATCGGGTCGATGTACTGGCCCCGGTGACGCTCAGCCTGCATCTGGTCGAGCCACCGTTGGGCGTCGACCTTACGCGCGAAGTTCTTCTTCCGCTGCCGCCCACCGGGGTCACGCCACCGCGCCTGCCAGCCCGCGCCCCTCGGGTTCTTGCCGATGCTGGCCATCTCAGGCGGCCTCGAGCTTGGCCCGGGACCATGCCTTGACCGAGTCCGGGTCGAAACGCAGGTACCGCCCGATCCGCATCGCGGGCGGACCCCCACCTCGGACCCGCCACTGGTAGATGGTGCCGACTGGAACCCGTAGGTAGTCACTCACGTCCTTCAACGTCCACAGTCTCTCCGGCTCACTCATCTGCCGAACCTTCCTCTCTCACAGTCGGTTTCCTTCCTGCTCGCTACTCGTCCTGTTCGCTGCTCGTTCCTGGCCGCTGCTCGTTCCTGGGCGTACTCGCGGGCGCGGGCAGCGGCGGCCTTGGCGAGCTCGGTGTCGCCGTCGGTGTCCCAGCCGGTCCCGGCGTAGGTCCACTGGCCGACGACGAGGGTGGTCTCCTCGGCGTCGTCCTGCAGGAGGTCGTCGAGGTCGCGGACATGGAGGGTCCGACCCTCCCGGTGCGCGGCGGCCAGGGCCCGTTCATAGCGGACCCGGCGCCGGCGCAGCTGCCCGAGGGTGACCGAGTAGCGGCGGGACTTGGTGGAGAAGTGGCCGCGGAAGCCGAGCATGTGCCGCCACTTGAACAGCAGCCCGTACGGGTGCTCGGCCATCGGCTGGTCGCTCGCGGCCGACTCGGCCCGCTGCCGGTCGACGATCGTGACGATGGTGGCGCGCAGCCGGCGGGCGTGGGGGCCGTGGGTGTTCGTGGAGTCGGTGGCGGACTTCGTCGCGTACTTCGCCAGGTAGCCGGCGACCTGCTCCGGGGTCAGCGCTCGGTCCGGGTCGTCGGTGCGGCGGGCGGCGGCGATCGGGCGGGCGTCGAACTGGGCGCCGAACCGCAGCCGACGGGTCACGTCCCCCTCGTGCAGCGACGGCGCGTCGAAGGAGACCCCGGCGCCTGCCTGCTCGACCAGGAGGGCCAGCAGCGCTGCTGTCAGCCCCGCGGGCGCAGGCGCGAACCCGTCAATGGTCTTGGGCCCGTCGAGCCGGATCAGGGCGTGGAAGTGCACGATCCCGCGCAGCTGGTACTCGGCAACCTTCGCGTACTGCACCGTCACCAGCTCCGCCAGCCTCGACTCGATGACGCCGAGCTGCTTGGCGAGGGTGCGGCGCAGGTCGATGGTGAACCGGCGCCACAGCTCCGGGGCCCACCACTGCCACACCAGGTGGCTCTCGTAGTCGTAGCAGTCCCGGCACAGCGGCTGCCCCAGCGGCTCGTCGCCGTCGGCGTGTCTGGCGTGGCAGACCGTCGGCCGCCCGTGCTCGCAGACCCGGTCCTGGCCTCTGAGGGTGAAGGGTCGGCAGGTGCGGCCGCCGCGGGTGCCGTGCACGAGCCCGAACGAGGGCGCGGTCAGCGTCGCGAACACCAGCGGGTTCTCGCCGACCTCCTCGGGGACGCCTCTGCCGCCGGTGACACCGGCCCGGATCAGGTGGAACGTGTCCGCCGCGTACAGGCGGGAGCACGACGGACAGTCGGCGGCGCGACGGTTGCCGCACCGGACGTGCAGCACCCCAAGGGGGCTGTCGGACGAGGAGAAGCTCGAGAGCACCTCGCCGGTGCGGGTGTCGACCGTCTGGGACGAGCCGTGGAGGCGGACCGGTTTGGCGCAGTGCCCGACCCGGGCGGCAGCCTCGGACCAGGCATCAAAGTCCCGCGACAGCAGCCGCGCGAGCACCTGTGCCTCGGTCGCCGCGTCGAGGTGGCCCAGATCCAGCGGTTGGCCCTCACCGGCTTGCTCTGTCGAGCGGAGGGGGACGGCGTCCCAGACACGCTCTCGTGTTTCCCGGGTCATGGCGGCCACCCCCTTCCCTAGCGGTCCGGGTGGGTGTGCCGTGCAGATACTGCGGCTCCCGCTGCACGGCACACCCGGTCCGAAAGGGCGGCCCAGAAACGATCGAGAAGAAGATGCCGGCGCTGCGGGGAGCCGCGCACACGCCAGGTCACGTCAAGAGACGACGTCAAAGGTCACGAAGAAAATGGCGGACCAGAAGATGCGTGTCGTGTGTGTGGCGGCTATTCGTGTGGATGGCCTCTGGCCGGGGTGGGGAGCCGACCCCCAGGGCATCAAGCCCGCAGTTTTTGTCAGTTCAGGTCTTTTGTGTGGGTGTGTCCGCACTCACCACCATCCCCGCTCAGGGCGGCGAACGACGAAGAAACACGCCGTGTGTCGCGCGGTCGAAGTTTCACTCACATGCCGATGAGCGGTCATTCGTGAGCCCGATCTTCTGCGACGGAATTGAGCCCATTCGTCGTGTTGCGGAGGTTCGATGACCCGCCGCTCATAGCATGTGGCGTGCCTTCACGCGGACCGCAGGCCCCACCCCGCCCCATCGCTCCGGGGGACGTCGTGGCGACGTACTGCCCAGAGCTCGGCGAATGGTCGGCCGCGCAGATCATCTCGGTGCACGACCGGTCCCAGGACGCCGACGTGCTCGACCTGGACTGGTCCGGGCCGGAGCCCCACAACGTCGCGGACCTGGGGCCACTCTCTGCCCTGCGCTTGACCCATCACGGGAGGTATGAGTTCGCGCAGTCCCACCGCGAGTGGGTGCTGCCCCGCAGCTACAAGAACCTCGGCGCCGCACCACTGTTGACGACAAAGGGATCAGGCACTTGGTCGACAGGGTGGTCGGTCGGGTTGGAGCTGCACTGGCGTCGACGCTGGGAGGCCGGGGAGCGAGATTACACTGAGGAGGGCCCGGAGTTCCGGCAGTACGAGGACGGGGAAGAGCTCCCTCCGGCCGCGGCCGCCCCGGAGGTCCGCGCCCTTTCGATCTACGTGATGCAGTCGGTCGACTGCGCCCGCATCGCCTCCACCTTCCCGAACCTCACCCGGCTGAACATCTGGGGTGAGATGGGCCGCCTGGTCAACGCCTCCGAGTTCAACCGGCTCCAGCAGCTACGACGCATCGACGTCCACGAGATGTTCGGCATGACCGCCCACGACCTGCTCGACCCTGCCCACCTGGCCGAGATGGAGTACATCTCCCTGGACTGCGTCCCAGCTGAATACGCCTACGCCATGCGACGGGCTTGGACCCCAGAGGCGAGCAAGGGCGTCTACCTGTCGATCAGCAAAGCGCGGACCCCGGAGTGGGTGCGCGAAAACGTCGACAACCCCCTGCGCGCCTGGGACGGCCGAGAGGGCATCTCGAACCGCACCTACAAGAAGGCCTTGACAGCATGGAAGGCCAGCACTCGCCCCATTCGGGAGGTCCTTCAGGCCGACATGAGCGCGGCCGAGCGCCGCGAGCAGCTGACCTCCCTCGGCGCGGCGTTTGCCGAGTCGTTCAACGAGGTGGCCGGCCCGGGCCATCTACTCATGACCGAGGAGCGCGACGAGCTCCTCGAGGCGCTGCACCGCCTTGTCACCGACGCCGCGGCCGTGGCCGTAGACCCCGAGGAAGCCGCACTAACCGTCATGCGCGCCGTGAACACGCACCGCGACTGGTAGCGCCACGATAGGCCCACGCCCCTCATCGCTGAGCCAGCTGGCCGAAGCCCCAAGCGGGGCCCGGTCTAGTAGCCGCGTCCGGCGCGTGCTGCGAGGCGGTGGAGCTGTCGGGTCCCCGGGCGGAGGAAGCCGCCCGCATGCTTGACTCGCCTCGTGGATACCGCGGACTTGGCAGAGCTTGCGCCAGAACTGATGGCGAGGCATCCGGGACACACTTGGACCGTGCAATCAGCCGGCGGACCGGGAGAGGATCTTCGCGCTGAGGTTGGGCTCCTGGCCGACCCGTCGCGAGTGGCGGCCGTGTACGTCCACGCCGGCGCCGAGGTGTACCACCTCGACTTCGAGGGCCACACCGACACGGACTTTGCCTACGAGGACCGCGACCGCATCGAAGCTTTCCAGGGCCGCATCGATCTTGCCGCGGCTGCCACGCGAGGCCCCACGAGGGTGACATTGCGCCTTGGTGGCGGCGTCGTGGTGCACTCGCAGCTGGTGGTCGACCCGGACGGTCCCAACCGACTCGAGGGACGGACCACCTCTTGGCCACTGCGGCGCCTGAAGGCACTACTACAGGGGCATCGTCTTGTTGAAAGGGTCATCGACCTACCGGCTGTCCAACGCTGACGCGTACTACTCACGACGGCATCGGGAACGTCCCCATCTGCCGCCGGTGGGAGGCGGCTCGGCCGGCGGATCAACCGCGCCAACCGCCCGGCGACTACCGTGCCCGTGTGAGCACCTTCCGCGTCCGAAAGTCCTTCGTACTTCTCGAGGCCTTTCTCGTGCCATCCGTGCTGGCCATTCTCTTGCTCGTCCTCATCAGGCCCGTCGTGCTCGCGGTACCGGCAGTGCTGGTGCTTTTGGCGTTTGGGACATGGAGCATGCTTCGGGCATCGCGGCGCGCGCTGACACTGAGTGACGAGGGTGTCCAACTGCAGCGCGACAAGTACCGCTTGGATGCCCCGTGGCATACGGTCGTTGGGGTCGACCGCGGCCGTCGTCGCGGCCTCGTCAAGGCCGACGAGCTCATCCTCGCCGAAAGCAGGATCCTCGCCCTGGACCATCGCAACCAAAGCACGACCCTGCCCAAGGGCTTGCAAGGTCATCCCGCCACAACTCGCGTGCAGGTGAGCCTTTACGACCGCGATTGGGCTTCTGGCCCGATAGGTGAGCGACTCAAGGCCCGGGGCATCACGATCTGACACACCCGACTTTGCGGCGTCGCGTGCATCGCGCCGGCCGGTTGGTCGGGCCTCGAGCATGAGAGCATCAAGGTGTGACCCAGGAGCTGAGCCGGCCACGGCCATCGCTACCCCGGCGGATCGGCTCGAAGGTTGCGGAGCTAGTGGGTGAGGCCGTTGCAGAGGGCCTCTTCGCGGTTCTCGCGTGCTCAGTCGCTGGGGCTGTGATCGCGGCCTTCATCTGGGGGTGGAATCGCCACCCGGTGGCGACGGTCACCGCTAGTGCGGCGATGGCCTGCTTGCTCGGCTACGGCGCCTGGAGCCTCCGGCCAAACGCACGACAGGCCCGCGAGCGTGGGCAGGGTCGGCGGGTTGCCGCCATCGCTTCCGGCGCCTTGCTCGTAACAGCCGTATGGCTGTTCTACGTCATCACCTACTGCACCTGCGCCTGAGCGGACTGCAAACCGCGGGGGCTGCTCCCCGCCTATGTCCGGTCGAGTGAACGTCCTCTTCTGCCGCGACCCGCGTGGTCGTGCCGATGAGTGCGAGGGGCGACGCCCTCGCCATGCGAGGCTTTGCCTGTGCCAGACACAGACCTTCCCGGTGGGGGAACGCCGCATCATGAAGCGCCGTGGATGGACGGACTCACGGGTCGGCGCCTCTTCATCTGGGCGTATCGCGCGGTCGCGGTCGCAATGGCCTTGGTCGCCTTCGCTTCGGCCGCCGTGGCCACCTTCGTCGGTGTCGGCGGGCCGAGAAGCGACGACGCGGTGCCAGCGGTGCTTCTCTCGTTGGGGGGTGCTTACTGCCTCTTCCTGAACCGAGCCGTCGGACGCAACTGGCGGGCGTACGTAGAGGCTCGGCGTGATGGGCAGCGGTGGGGACACTTCCTCGAGGTGCTGTACCCCCCACTCTGGGGATTCTCAAAGCGGTAGACGCCCGGAATTGCCGCCACTCGGTCGTGCCGACGTGACGATGGCCTATGGCCAGCCGTGCGGCCGACTGTCGGTGGCTCTCCCCGGCCCGAGAGTCGTACGACCGAGTCGAAGGACTACAGGTCGTCCCACCGCGCGCCAACGCACGCTTCCTCAAAGGTCCACCGGCCGGCTTCGGCGCCAGCACGAAGCAGACTCTTGATTGCCCCCAAATCGGCTTCCGCAGGGATGTCAAGCGCAAGCATCCAACTCGGTGGCCCCATGCCCTCCGCATCGACGCCGAGATTCGTGAACTCCGTTCCGACGTGTTCGACAACGGCGTCAGGATCGCCCTGGACATTGAGCGAGACTCGTACGACGTTGCGACCGGACCACTGACGAACCCGGGTGACCCAAAGTCTCCCGTCGGCGCCGGTCTCCGCCTCCACGATGTCGTCGAATGCCACTCCGGTCACGAACCAAGGGACGTTCGCCAAGCGGAATGTCCCGTCACCCAAATCGGAGGCCCACAGGCCTTCGCTCTCTACGGACGTGCGGGCCTGGGCGTCGGGCACGAGGTGGAACCTCACCTGCACCATGGACTTGGAATCGCTCACCGACAACACCGTAGTGTCCACCGAACGGCGCATGACCTATCTCATCCCTCCGCCAGGATCACGGACGCGCGCTTGAGTGGCTACCGGACCAAGACCCCCATTGACGTCCGGACGTGCCGCTCCCCGAGCACGCAGGATCCACGGGCCGCGCAATCGGGATTCGAGTCGGTGAAGAGTTTCTGTACTGGCTCAAGCTGCGCCTGCGGCGCAGAAAAGCGCGGGGACCCGCGTCGGGGACCCCGCGCTGCGGGCGGCGCTGGCGCGCCGTCCTCGCGCACCCCGCCGCCCCCACGCTTTATGACGAGCTCACGGCGGAGCCCGACCTGTTGACGACACTCTCAGTCGCCCCATCGGTGATCGGCCGGGACTCAGGCGCCTGGACGAGGGAGGCCCCAGCCGTCGCAGCTCGGGCACCGTCCCATGGAGGACCACTGCCCACCACAAGCACCTGGCTAGCCCTACCGCCCGCGTTCCGAGCTCCGCGTGCGCCTTCTGCGCGTGACCTCCCAGCCGAGCCACCTTGGCATCAGTGCACAGACCAGGACGGCGCACGTGGCGGCGGCCGCGCTGGGGCGCGCTGGGGGCACAGCCGCTCCGCAAAGGTGGTTGAACGCCATCAACCGATGCCCATCGGCGTGTGCTCCAACGGATCCTCGGACAAGCCGACAGCCTCACCCCGCACCGACTCATAATCCGTCGGTCCAGGGTTCAAGCCCCTGCTGCCCCACTCACGTCTCCGCAGTTCAGCGGGCTGCGGAGCGCAGGCAGAGCGCATCTTGGGAGATGGTGTGGCACATTTGTGGCACACCATCGCTAGATGCAGCTGGCGACGCGGTGCCAGGGGCGAGACCGCCACCAGGCCGGCTACGCCGCGATGCGGTCGTACGTGAAGTCCTGGCCGGAGCGGGTGTGGGCGCTCGAGGGCAGCAACGGCGCCGGGCGTCCGCTGGCGCAGCGGCTCCTCGAGGACGGCGAACAGGTTGTCGACGTCCCGGCGACGCTCGCCGCGCGGGTCCGGCTGTTCGATACCGGCCTGGGCCGCAAGACCGACGCGCTCGATGCGCACTCCATCGCGGTCGTCGCAGTCCGCACCAAGACCCTGCGGGTGCTGCGGCTCGACGGTGAGCTCGAGGCTTTGCGGATGCTGTCGGACCGCCGCGAGGAGCTGACCCGGCTGCGGGTCCAGATCGTCAACCGGCTCCCCCGGCTGCTGGCTGAACTGGTGCCGGCTAGTAGGCGGCACGGCGAAGAAGGACCTGACGGCCTTGCAGGCCAGAGCGATTCTCGCGTCGGTGCGCCCGCGGGACATCGCCGGCAAGACCCGCCGCCGGATCGCCGCCGAGGAGCTGGCCGACTTGGTCGCGGTCGAGGCGAAGATGAAGAAGGCCACCGCCGAGCTCAAGGTCCTGGTCAAGGCGCGAGGCTCCCGGCTGATGGACCTTCGCGGCATCGGACCCGTCGTCGCCGCCCGGACGTTGGCTGACGTCGGCGACATCGCCCGGTTTCCCGACCGCAACCGGTTCGCCTCCTGCTGATCGACGCGACCGGCACCGCACCCCTGGACGCGTCCTCGGGTGAGCAGAACCGGCACCGTCTCTCCCGAGCCGGGAACCGCCGGATGAACCACATGATCCACATCGCCGCGATCAGCCAGATCCGCCTCGACACCCCCGGTCGGACCTACTACCGGCGCAAGCTCGCCGCGGGCAAGACGAAGCTCGAAGCGCTGCGCTGCCTTAAGCGCAGGATCTCCGACGCGCTCTATCGCCAGCTCGTCGCCGACGCCGCAGCCGCGACGGCAGCGAGCCTCGAGGCGGGCCCGGGAGGGCACTGCGGGGCGTCTCAAGAATCCAGCGCGGTCGACCTGCCCCCGCACATCGACACTTCGGATCAGCCACTTCCCGGACCCGCGAAATCGACGCTACAACCGCCCCACTCCGCACGGAAGACCTCAAGCCCCAGAACGGAGTCGGCCACCCGTTGACAACAAAGGGGTGCCGGAAGGACGCAGGTGTCGCGGCAGGTCCGGCTTGGCGTCGGCGGTGCGACCTACCCTGTCTGCATGCGACGCTTCGACGACGAGGACCTCACCGGGGCAGAGTTCCGCGAATGCGACCTGAGTAGAGCGCGGATGGTCGGCGTGGTCATGCAGGGCGCCGAGATCGACGGCCTGGTCACCGATCTCGTGGTCAACGGGGTCGAGGTGATGTCGTACGTCGAGGCGGAGCTCGATCGCCGTCATCCGGTCCGGCTGCTGATCCGCTCCGACCAGCCGGACGACCTGCGAGAGGCCTGGCGGCGACTGCGGGAGGATTGGGCGAGGACCACCGAACGAGTGCGGTCCATGCCGGAGGACAGCGAGCATCACGGCGTCGATGACGAGTGGTCGATGGTCGAAACCCTGCGCCACCTTGTCTTCGTTCACGACTCTTGGTTCAGACGCTGCGTGCTCGGGCTCACCGAGCCGTTCACGGCCATGGGACTGGGGCCACCGTCCGTCATGGCTCAGGAGGAGAACGGTCTCGACCCGTCCGCCCAACCGAGCCTCAACGAGGTGCTCGCCGTACGAGTCCGGCAGGCGTCAAAGATCGAGTCATGGCTGGACCAGGTGACACCTGACCAGCTCGCGCAGACCGCGCCGGTCCCCGACGACGACAGGTGGCCCCCGTACGCCAAGGGGCGGACAGTGCGGCAATGCCTCGGCGCCGTGCTCAACGAGGAATGGGCTCACCACGGGTTCTGCCGGCGTGACCTGGACAAACTCTCGCGTCAGGATCCTTCGTAGGGTTCATGAGCGAAGGGCACCGTGAGTCAGCCCTCAGTGAGAAGCACGCACGCGCGGATCTCGACATGGAAGCGATGTCACGGCCACCGCTCGGCAGGCGGCGGTTATTCGCACAAGAAGGCGCTCGCGTTTGTCAGGGTGGGAGGGGTGCCTTCACACCGCGTCGATGACTTCGCCGTTGCGGGGTAGGCGGCCGCTGAAGGTGATGGGGACAGCGGAGGCGTGCAGCACGTCCAAGCGGTCGATGGCCTGAAGGTGGACATGCGGTTCGGTGCTGTTGCCTGAGTTGCCGCAATGCCCGAGCGGCTCGCCCACCACAACGCTTCGACCAAGCTGTGCCTGGACGCTGCGGTGTTGCAGGTGGCACACCGCGATCACCCAGCCGTCACGCGTTTGGATCATCACGTGGTTGCCAGCCAACGCTACCCAACCTTCTGCTGCCCGGCGGCGCTGCGTGAGGGCATAACCAACGGAGGGCAGCCCACGGAAGGCCTGGTGATCAGGCGCCGTGTCGTGCACGCCGACGACCACGCCATGGACGGGTGCGAGGATGGGGCGTCCGAAGCCCGGAAACCGCTCTGCCGGTTCGGGGCGCAGAAGCGACCCGAACGTGATTGGTGCTGTTCGCCCTGCCTCGTTGACGGGGACGAAGTCGATCGCAAATGCGGTGGCGAACAGATCGGTGCCGTGACTGGGCACTCGGTTCGCAGGGCTGTTCTGGGTCAGCCAACGGCCCACGAATGGGTATGCCAGGTCGACGGTCGACAACATTCGGCTGACCCCACTCTCCGCGCCAGGACGATCCCATTCTGCTGCTGCCTCGGTCGGGCGGTACAGGTGCTTGTGTCGCCGTGGGGGTAGTCGACAAGCGGCGCTGTGACGCAGGTGGAACATGACGCCCGACTCAATGGAGTCTGGGCTCGTTGGCGTGAGTGGCGGAGGCAGGAGGGTCATGAGCGTGTCCGTCTGGGGCTAGCCTCGGGTCATGGATGCAGCCGAGCCGGGTTCTGAAGATTCGTCGGTGATCGAGTCCTTCTGGCAGGTCGCCAGGATGCGCGCCAAGCTCAACCCGACCGGGTTCTACACCGGGGAGCGGCCCATGGGGTCCCTTCGGCCGCCCGCATGGGCCTTCGGGGCCACACCCGAGCAGGCCGACGAGCTTCTCGCGCTCGTGTTATCCGGTATCAAGACCGCGACTTCCGGCGCGCTGTGGGACTACGAGGCGGAGGGTGAGGAACTGCCCACGCCTGGAGCTCTTGACATCGTCACCGACGGTCGGGGGGTGCCGCACGCCTTGATCGTGACGACTCAGGTCGACATCGTCCCCTTTGACGAGGTAGGCGCCGAGCACGCGTTCCTTGAGGGTGAGGGCGACCGGTCGCTGGGCACCTGGCGCGAGGTGCACGAGCGGTTCTTCACCGAGCACGCGGTGCACGGCCGTGGCTTCAGCCGGGACATGCCGGTCGTCCTTCAGCGGTTCGCCGTTCTCTACAGTGAGCCCTCCGCCGGCTTGGGTAACTGACGAGGTGGCTGGCTGCCCCGTCCAGCGGGACTTCTGGCGGGTCTCAACCACTCTCTGCTTGTCCGTTCTCTGTCTTGCCCGACCCGCGGCGGATAGACGCGGGTCTCGTCGCACCAGTCGGGGTATGAGCCGGCCGATAGCCTCTGCGCATGGAGTACGTGTTCCCCCCGAAGTTGCGGCCCGGTTCTCACGTCCGGGTGGTGGCGCCCGCACGCTCGCGCGCCATGACCACCGCAGGCAACAACAACGCCGTCATCGCAGAGCGGCACCTGGCCGACCTCGGGCTGCGCATCTCCTATGGCGAGCACGTTGACGAACGCGACCGCTACGACTCGTCCTCGATCGCGTCGCGCGTCGCCGACCTGCACGCTGCGTACGTCGATCCGTCGGTCGACGCGCTGCTGACCGTCATCGGCGGCTTCAACAGCAACGAGCTGCTGCCTCACGTGGACTTCGACCTGATCGGCGACAACCCGAAGATCCTGTGTGGGTACTCCGACATCACAGCGCTGCAGAACGCCATCACCGCCACGACGGGGGTCGTCACGTACTCCGGGCCGCACTGGTCGACCTTCGGGATGCGCGACCTCGGTGAGCGGACTCGGGAGTGGTTCCGTCAGACCCTCATGAGTAACGACCCGGTCGTCGTCGAGCCGGGGACGTGGTTCACCGACGACTTGTGGTTCCTCGACCAGGCCAACCGCACCCGGCTGCCGACCGACGGTTGGTGGGTCCTGCACCCCGGTCAAGCCGAGGGCCGCATCGTCGGCGGGAACCTGTGCACCCTCAACCTGCTCCAGGGCACTCCTTACATGCCGTCGATCGCTGACATGGTCCTGTTCGTGGAAGACGATGAGATCAGCAACCCCGTCGAGTTCCGCCGCGACATCCACTCTCTGATGCAGCAGCCCGGAGCCGAGACAGTGCGCGCTCTGGTCATCGGACGATTCCAGCAGGCCAGCGGGGTCTCTCGCGAGGACCTACGGGCGCTCGTCGCCGACATCCCCTCCCTGGGCGGGAAGCCGGTACTCGCCAACGTCGACTTCGGTCACACCAACCCCGTCATGACCTTCCCGATCGGCGGGACGGTGCAGGTCGTCGCAACCGAGAACCCTCGCCTCACCGTGACCCAGCACTGACCAACGCCCGACCGGGGCAGACAGTGAACAACGAGCGCAAGCTCGCTCGCCGGCAGGGCCCGGTAACGCCATGGCACCCGGCAGGCGGCGGCTGGACGCAAGTCTGGAGGGGCCGTAGCTCAAGTGTCAGCCGTGGGGGTCACGGTGCACCGAGCGTCGAACCGGCTGTGGCTGGTTACAGGTGGTCCAGCGCGTTCGTGCGGGGTAGGTAGGCGGCCGCGTTGCGTTCTAGCAGGGAGTCGCTGATCAGCTCGGTGTCGTGGTCGCGGAAGCTGAATCGCCAGGTAATGGTTGCCACGGTTACCGGGGCCGCGCGCTGTGGTGGAGTACCGAGGATAGGTAGTCACGCGGGGCAAGACTGTTAGGGCGACCGATGTGGCGTCGGGGTGTGCCCCCGGAAAGTGGAAGGCGTCGGCAGTGTGCCGGCGAACACGATCCAGGAGCACGCCATGAACCTTCGCACCACTGCGGTCACCGTGATCGCCATTGCCAGTCTTGCCATGCCGGCGAGCGCGTACGCATTGCAGCAGATGCCTGATTCACCCACGGGGTCGGTGTCGATCAGCGATTCGGGACCGGCGAACGTCGACCCCAATCGCAACGATGGGTGCTTCGTCGTCACGGGCCAGATCGCCGGTGGACCCGACAGCTCTTCCGCCGCAGACCACACCTACGCGGTCTCTGGCGCGGGCTCTTCGCCAGCGGCCGAACGGCACATCGAGGACTGCCAGAGGCGCTAGCCCAACCGCGCGGTGACGCTCCGCGCCGGGCCGGCCCAGGCATTCGGGGCCGGCGCTGGCCGAGAGTTACATCCACAACGACATCGTCCTCATGCTCAACGTCGGCACGTCAGCCGTGCTTTGACGCTCCGCGCCCCGAACCCTCGGACCAACGCCACTGGGCGCTTTAGGCTGGGTCATCAGACAACAGCGCCGCCCGTGGGGAGGTCGGAGCATGAGCGGGGGCGAGCCGCTGATTGGCCGCGAGCCGGAACTGGCCCTGACCGACCGGCTGCTCAAGTCGGTCGCGGGAAAACCCGAGCCCTGGGACCCGTCGCAGGCCCGGGCACTGCTGGTCGTCGGGGATGCGGGGGTGGGCAAGACGACCTTGGCTCACGCCATCCTCGACCACGCCCTTCGGCTGGGACTCGCCGGAGGTGTCGGCCATTGCCTGGATCTGGCGACAGGTACTGCCTTCGCGCCGGTGACCGAGGCGCTGCGTCAAGTTGTCGCCTCGCGCTCCCACCTCCCAGGCCTGGATGCCACTGCGGCTCAGTGGCTCTCGCCCGACGCGATCGCCGAGGGAAACGTCCTGGAGCGACTTCTGGGCGCGACCGCGGAGCTCGCGCGGGAGCAGGCGATCGTTGTCGTGATCGAGGACTTGCACTGGTCCGACCGCTCCACAAGGGACTATGTCGTTGCACTGGTCCGCACCAGCCGCGCCCCGATGCTGCTCGTCGTCACGACCAGATCGGACGACCTCACGGCAGAGCATCCGGGCCGGAGCGCTATCTCCGAGCTGTCCCTTTCTGCTGGAACGACAAGGCTGGCCTTGGAGCCGCTCACCGAGGCCGGGGTGGCCGAGCTCGGGCGCCGACGTTTGGGCCGGCCGCTCTCCGCGGCCGAGCTCGACACCATCATGGCCCGTTCCCGCGGCAACCCGCTCTATGCGGAGGAGATCATGACCGCCCCCGGTGAACGGGTGCCGTCATCCTTGCGGGATCTGCTGCTGCGACACGTGGTGGGCCTGTCGGCCCCGGCCGCCGCGCTGGTGCGCCTGGCGTCCGTCGGCGGCGCTGTCCTCGATCTCGACTTGCTTCGCGACGCATCCGGTCTGGACACGACGAGGTTCGAGGCCCTGACTCGGGAGGCGCTTGCGGCCAACGTCTTCACACGGCACGGGGACCAGTTCGCGTTCCGGCATGCGCTGCTACGTGAAGCCGTCGAGGACGGCCTCCTGCCAAGCGAGCGCGTCGCACTGCACCGAGCGTTCGTCGACATCCTGCGAGAGCGCACGGAGGTTGGGTCCGCCGCCGTGCGTTGGCGGGCTAACGCGGCGCTGGCCGTGCACGCCGCCGCCGCCGACGACCAAGGAACGGCCCTGCTGGCCCACATCAACGCGGGCCGTGCCGCCCAGCGTTCAGGAGCGAGCGAGGCCGGTGACCACTTCGAGTCGGCCCTGGCGCTGTGGCCCGACGTACCCGACGCCTCCCAGCTCGCAGGAATCTCGGAAGCCGAGGTCGCCGCCCTGGCGGCCGAGTCGCTGCTCACCTTCTTCCAGGCCGAGCGCGTCGAGGGCCTCCTGCGCCGGGCCGTCGATCGCCTCGACTCCGTGGACAACCCACTCGCGGCGAGCCGCGTTCTCACCGTCGTCGCGCACGGCAGGCACCATGGGGGTGGGCTGCTCGACCCCTGGACGGCCGTCGAACGCTCTATCGCGCTCGCTTCGGACCAACCGAGCGTCGAGCTGTCGCGGGCACTCAAGGCCAAGGCCCTCTTGCACGTTCGCGGCCACGAGTTCTCGCGGGCCCTCATAGCCGCAAACGAGGCTGTGGAAATCGCTCAGCGGGTCGAGTCGCTGAGTGCCGAGTACGACGCCCGATTTCTTGCGGGCACGGTGCTCTCGTGCCTCGGGCGCCTTTCCGCAGGGAACCTGGCCTTCCGATCGTCCATCGCGCTCGCCCAGCGGGCGCAGGCCACGGGTAGCGCGCTGGTGATCCAAGGGGAGCTCGCCTGGGGGCTGATCTGCTCCGGACACATCGAGGAGGGATGCGCCCTGGCTCGACAGGGCGAGTCTGCGGCATACCGTGAAGGACTCCTCAGGGCCGCCACCTTCAACGGCGAGCAGGAGCTGGCGGTTCTCATTTGGCAGGGACGACTGGCCGAGGCACGTCAGCGGTTGGACGGGCTGGTCCGTGCCGGTTATGACGAGAACAGGAGTCGATGGTTCGAGGCAGACCTGCTCCTCGCCGAAGGTGAACTCGAGGCGGCTCTAGCGATCGAGGAGCTGACGATTCAGGCGGACCTGCGTGCACCTCAGAGCGATCCAGACGACACCGTTCGGCGCGTCGAGCTGTTCGAGCAGCTCGGCGACGTGGCTCGCGAGGTGGATACGGCGCACCGGCAGCTACTCTCGCCGGAGCCTGAGTCGCCGACCAGTGCCGCTGTGCAGGCCCGCTGCGCCTTTCAGGCACTCTCCGCAGCGGCTCACACGACCTACACGGTGCCCGAGGACCTGCCACAGTCCGCGGCGGACGCCTTAGCGGTGGCCCGCAGGTTTCTGACTGACGACTGGGCCCAGTCGTGGTACGGCGCCCAGCACGCCGCGGCGGAGGCGTATGCCGCCCAGCTCGAAGGCCGCCCCGCGATCGACTCGTGGACGCACGCGGTCGAACTCGCCGCGCATTATGGCGCATTCTTCGCCCTGCGCCCCCAGCTCGAGCTGTCGCTAGAGGAGCTCCGCCACGGCAAGCGCGACGCCGGTAAGGAACACCTCGTGGCGGTCTGGCGCTCGGCCCAGTCCATGGGGGCACGCTGGTTCTCGCAGCGGGCCGCCACCGAGGCGCGACGACACCGGGTCTCGCTGCCTGCGGGCCCGGGACATGGCCCCAGCCCGCTGGACCGCCTGACCCCGCGCGAGCGCGACGTACTCGAGTTGCTCGCCCAGGGAGCCACAAACCGCGCCATAGCCCGAACCCTGTTCATCAGCGAGAGGACGGCCGCGCTCCACGTCAGCAGCATCCTCGCCAAGCTCGACGTTACTAACCGCGGCGAGGCCGCGGCGGTTGCCCGACGAACAACGGACGCCTAGAGCGACCGGCACACAGACCGCCAGTCCCTGCCCACGCTCTCGGCGTCGCGGAGTCCACTCGCCGCTGCCTACTGCCTGGACGACAGCCGCAGAGACGCCATGAGTCCAAGAACGGCGACGCGAACCCCGAAATCGAACGCCTCAATTCGCTCCAGGCCGCCCTCGAAACGGACTGGGACGCTGCAGGCTTTCAATGGCGCTGGTAAGCCACGCAGGCGAGCTCTGAGAGTTCGCCGGAGTCACACGGGTCCCCCCGAAACGCGGTCCGAATGGGGTCACAGGTCCGCGCCGCCGCTCATCATGCTCGAACTATGGTTCCGGCCTGCATCGACCGCGCCGGAGCCTGCTGCGGCTCGTGGAAGTTCACCCCAGAGCACAGTCACTCCCCTGAGGCCACTTCCAGAACGCCCGCTTCGCGGCTGTTAGTGTCGACGACGCTTGAAAACGAGGCCAT
>NZ_AWSA01000071.1 GCF_000576595.1 Intrasporangium oryzae NRRL B-24470
GGCGTCCGCCTCGGCCCGGGCCCGGGCGGCGCGCTCCTCGGCGGTGCGGGCCTCCTCACGCGCGCGGGCGAGCTTGCCCTCGGCGTCGGCGACCTCGGAGTTGAGGGCGTTGAGCTTGGCCTGGGCGTCGTTGAGCGCGGTGGAGTCGACGGCCGCCTTGGCCGCCTGCTCGGCGCGCTCGGCGTCGGCCTTGGCGCGGTCGATGCGCTCCTTGGCGAGGCGCTCGGCGTTGTCGGCGTCGGCCTTCGCCTTGGCGGCGCGGTCGGAGGCCGCCTTGAAGGCGCGCTCGGCGTCCTGGATCTTCGCCGTGAGACCGCCGAGGCGGGCCTCGTCGCCCGGACGGCCGACCGGCGGCATGGCTGCCGTCGCACCGTCGCGCACGGCCGGCTGGTTCTTGCTCGCGCGGCAGTCATTGAGCTGCTTCAGGTAGTCGTCACGCTGCTCGATGAGCGAGCGCATCTCCGCCACGATCTCGTCCAGGAAGTCGTCGACGTCCCGCTCCTCGTAGCCCCGGCGGAACTGCGTGGTCTGGAAGTGCTTGTTGAGCACCTGCTCTGGCGTAAGCGCCATGTGTCACCTCGATACAGACGTAATGGTTCAGGGCCCAACTTACTAACGTTCAGGTCACGACCCAAAGCCACATGATGCCATCCCTGGCCGTGGCCCTGTTGCAACCGTCCCGCAAATGTCGGCTGGTGGGTCAGAAGAAGCTCGGCAGGTTGAGCGCGAGGGAGGTCAGGAGCATGAGCACGAGGAAGCTGAGATCGAGCCGCACCCCACCCAGACTCGGCGACGGGATGACCTTGCGCAAGGCGCGCAGCGGCGGGTCCGTCACGGTGTAGACGGCCTCGGCGAGCACAAGGACGACCCCCTTCGGTCGCCACGACCGCGCCAGGACCTGCACCCAGTCGATGACGAAACGGCCGATGAGCGCGATGAAGAAGGTGAAGACCACCACGCCGTAGACCGTCCAGAACACGTTCATAGAGGCCAGTGTCGCTGATCGGGTGGCCTCACCCGAAATCGGTCCGCGACAGGGGTCCGGTCAGCTCTGGTTGAAGAAGCCACGCGTCGAGGCCTGCGGGGGCTCCGGCTCGTCGGCGGCGACCTCGACGTGTGACGGCGAGAGGAGGAAGACCTTCGACGTGACGCGCTCGATCGAGCCGTGGAGACCGAAGACGAGGCCGGCCGCGAAGTCGACGAGCCGCTTGGCGTCGGCGTCGTCCATGTCGCTGAGGTTCATGATGACGGGGACCTGGTCACGGAACCACTCGCCGATGTTCTTGGCCTCGTTGTAGGTCCGCGGGTGGATCGTCGTGATCCGGTTGAGGCCGCCGACCTCGACCTCGCGCACGACGGCCGCGACCGGGCGCTTGGTCGGGAGGTGGGTCACGGCAGCCGTGTGCTCCGACTCGTCGTCGTACTGGTCGTCGTCGTAGGAGTCGTAGTCGTCGTAGCGGTCGTGACGCGGGTCCTCTTCACTCAGACCGAGGTACACCATCGTCTTGCGCAGTGCCCCTGCCATGGCCAACTCCAAACCGTCGGTTCCTGTCTTCTGGCGACGTTACAGAAGTGACGGGCGTGATCCGAGGATTGCGGTGCCGACACGCAGGTGTGTCGCGCCGTTTAGCACGGCCGCCTCGAGGTCGCCACTCATACCGGCCGAGATCCAATCGGCGTCCACATGCTGAGACCGTATGCCGTCCGCGACGTCTCGCAGGCGCCGGAAGCTCTCGTCGGGGGCGGCCCCCAGGGGCGCGACGGCCATGACGCCCTTGAGGGTGAGGGCATCGTGCGCGACCACCTCGTCCGCCAGCTCGAGGGCGTGCTCGGGCAGCACACCGCCGCGGGCGGTGTCGCCGTCGAGACTGACCTGGAGCAGGACCGCGAGCGGCCGGCCGGCATGATCGGCGCCGCGGCTGAGCGCGCCGACGAGCTTGGACCGGTCGACGGACTGGACGACGTCGGCGTACGCCGCCACGTGCCCGGCCTTGTTGGACTGGAGCTGCCCGATGAAGTGGAGCGTGAGGTCGTCGCCTCCGCGTCGGCGCAGCTCGGACCTGGCCTCGCCGAACTTGGGGCCGGCCTCCTGGTCCCGGTTCTCGCCGAAGTCGCGGACTCCGAGGTCATGAAGGAGCAGCACGTCCGACACGGGGAAGTACTTGGTGACGACGATGAGGGTGACCTCCGCCGGGTCGCGGCCCGCGGCGTCACAGGCTCGTTCGATACGGGTGCGGACGGCCGCGAGGTTGGCCGTGAGCTCGTCGCGGCGCACTGTGCCGGTCATTCGGCTGCCTTTCGGATGATGACGACCCCAGCGAAGCGCCCGGTCGTCCGGTCCCGCCGGTACGAGTAGAGGTCGGGGTGCTCACGTGTGCAGCCCGGGACCCAGTCGATGGCGACATCGGCGGTGCGCAGCTGCTCGACGACCCCCGCCGCGACGTCGACTGCGTGCGTGCCCGTCCAGGAGCGCGCGGCCGAGGCGGGAGCCACCGAGGCGGCCCCGCGCGCCATGTCCTCGGGGACCTCGTAACAGCGGCCGCACACGGACGGCCCGACCGTGGCGGAGATCCGCTCGGCGCCGAGCTCGCGCATGCGGGCGACAGCCTGGGCCACGATGCCGTTCGTCATGCCGGGCCGACCCGCGTGCACGGCGCCGACGACCCCGGCGTGGGGGTCGTGGAGCAGAACGGGGACGCAGTCGGCGACGAGCACCGCGAGGGCGAGCTCGGGGGTTCGCGTGACGATCCCGTCCGCGGCCGGGGCCCGGTCGGACCACGGGCCGGAGACGGGCAGCACCGTCGTCCCGTGGACCTGGTTCATGAAGACGAGCCGCGTCCTCGGGACGCCCACAGCATTGGCCAGCAGGGCGCGGTTGCGCTCGACGTCACCGGGGTCGTCGCCGACGTGACCGCCGAGGTTGAGGCCGGCATACGGGCCGTCTCCGAGACCCGCCGAGCGGCCCGTGAACGCCACGTCGACCCGTGAGTCGCCCGCGGCAGCGGGCACCGTCGATCGCCAGTAGAACACGTCGGCCAACCTATCCCGCGGCCGGTCCCCGACGTCGCCGGGCTCCACGGGCACCGACGAGCGCGCCGTGCACGTCAGCAGGCGCGACGGGAGGGGCCACGCGGCGCGTGGCCCCTCCCGTCCCACTCACTTGAGGAAGTCGGGAACGTCGAGCTCGTCGCTGTCCTCGAAGGTCGGCGGCTGTGGTGCGTGGGCCTGTTGGTGGACGGGCACCTGCTGGTGCACGGGGGTCCCGTTGACCTGGGGGTGGACGGGGACCTGCTGCTGGGTCGGCAGCTGCTGGGGCACGGGCTGCGGCTGGGCCTGGGGAACGGGCTGGCTCACCGCGTGACCGTCGACCTGGGGGTGGACGGTGGCCTGCGGGTGAACGGGCGCGCCGTTGTGCTGCGGAGCGACGGGAGCCACCTGCGGCTGCGGTGCGGCTGCCTGGGGGGCAGGCATGGCCGTCGCCTGACGCTGACCCATGACCTGGCCCAGGGCCCGGTCGTCCTCGCGCTTGGTCGGGCCGCCACCGTCGAACCCGGCGGCGATGACGGTGACGCGGACCTCGTCGCCGAGCGCGTCGTCGATGACTGCACCGAAGATGATGTTGGCCTCGGGGTGGGCCGCCTCCTGGACCAGGCGGGCCGCCTCGTTGATCTCGAACAGCCCGAGGTCGGAGCCACCCTGGACCGACAGCAGGACCCCGTGGGCGCCGTCGATGCTGGCCTCGAGCAGGGGCGAGCTGATCGCGAGCTCGGCCGCCTGGACGGCACGGTCCTCGCCCCGCGCCGAGCCGATGCCCATGAGCGCGGAGCCGGCGCCCTGCATGACCGACTTGACGTCGGCGAAGTCGAGGTTGATCAGGCCGGGGGTCGTGATGAGGTCGGTGATGCCCTGGACACCGGACAGGAGCACCTGGTCGGCCGAGCGGAAGGCATCCATCATCGACACGTTGCGGTCGCTGATCGACAGGAGCCGGTCGTTGGGGATGACGATGAGGGTGTCGACCTCCTCGCGGAGGCTGCCGATGCCGGACTCCGCCTGGTTGGCCCGGCGGCGACCCTCGAAGGTGAACGGGCGGGTGACGACGCCGATGGTGAGCGCGCCCAGGGTGCGGGCGATGCGCGCGACGACAGGCGCGCCGCCCGTGCCCGTGCCGCCCCCCTCGCCCGCCGTGACGAAGACCATGTCGGCGCCCTTCAGCACCTCCTCGATCTCCTCGGTGTGGTCCTCGGCGGCCCTCCGGCCGACCTCGGGGTCGGCGCCCGCACCGAGGCCGCGGGTGAGCTCACGACCGACGTCGAGCTTGACGTCCGCGTCACTCATGAGCAGCGCCTGCGCATCGGTGTTGATGGCGATGAACTCGACACCCTTGAGGCCGACCTCGATCATGCGGTTGATGGCGTTGACGCCGCCGCCGCCGATGCCGACGACCTTGATGACGGCCAAGTAGTTCTGCGGTGCTGCTGCCACGAGCGTGGGCCTTCCTGGAGTGGTGCACGTGCTGCTTCTGGAGTGTGGGCGCGGCCCGCGCCGAGCCGAGGAGCCCTTCGGAACCTTAAACGTCTACCTAAAGGTTACGGATTGGTCACGAACCAGTGGCTCGACGGTATGCCGTGGGACTGGGCCGATCAACCCACGGTTCGGCGTGTCGCCTTCCGGATTCGGCCAATTCGCGGCGGACGGCGGACGCGGCGGTCACCGTGTCACCGGGGACTCCGGCACGCTGACGTCGATCGTCGAGCCGGGCTCGGAGGCGAGGATCGTCACGAGTCGGGCCTTGAGGGCCTCCTGCCCCACGCCACCCCACACGACGGTCCGTGTGCTCCCCTTGACCCTGAGGGTGAAGGAGACCTGGTCGGCCGATGACACCGTGAGCCCGCTGATGGTCGAGCGCGTCGACGTGTCAAGGGTGGCAAGTGCTCGAAGGGCGGCCTGGACCCCGGTCGCCGTCACCTGGGCAGCGCCCGCGTTGACCAGCGGCACGCCGCCGGGCGCCGAGGTCACGGTTCGGAAGGCGAAGCCGTCGCGGTCGACGAGCTCGATCTGCCCACCGCCGGTCCGGACGGCGAGCACGCCGACCCTCGGCGTCACCGAGACGACGACCGTGTGCGGCAGACGGCGGGACACGGTGATCGCCGTCCACTCGCGGCCGCCCTCGAGCCGACGCACGACGGCGTCGGTGTCGACCCGCATCAAGGGTCCGCCGAGCGGCACGGCGGCGACCGTGCGGACCTTCGCCGCCTGCGCCGCGGGGACGCCGGCGACCTCCACGGACGTGGCGGTGAGGACGGAGCTGAACCAGCCGAGCCACGCGACCGCTCCGAGCAGCAGGAGCAGCACGACCGCCCCAGCTGCGACGAGGCGGGGTCGACGGCGAGCCGCCGCCGCGCGCCGCTCGAAGCGCGCCCGCGCCGAGGAGAGCCCGGTCGCCTGTCCGCGCCGTCTCGACGGGCTCCGCGTGGCGGTCACGCCGTGGTCCCTCCGAGCAGCCGGAGGATCTCGGGTCCGATCATCGTGACGTCGCCCGCACCCACCGTGAGGACGAGGTCACCTGGGGCCGTGAGCCGTGCGACCAGCCCTGCGACATCGGACCACGAGGGAACGTAGTGGACCTCGGCGCCGGGACGCGCCGCCCGGACGGCGTCGGCGACGAGCCGGCCGGTCACCCCCGGGAGCGGATCCTCCCGCGCGGCGTAGACGTCCATGACGACGACGACGTCAGCAGCTGCGAGGCCACGCCCGAGCTCGACGGCGAAGTCGCGCGTCCGGCTGTAGAGGTGCGGCTGGAAGACGACGACGAGCCGGCCGGCGCCCGCGACGAGGCGCGCTCCGGTCTCGACGACGGCCGCGACCTTGCCGGCGTTGTGGGCGTAGTCGTCGACGACCGTGACGTCGCCCGCGACCCCCTTCGGCTCGAACCGGCGCCGGGTTCCCGTGAACGAGGCGAGGCCCGCCAGCACGCGCGCAGGGTCCTGTCCGAGACCGTGGACGGCAGCGGCATACGCGGCCGCCGCGTTGAGGGCGTTGTGGCGACCCGGCACGCCCAAGGTCATGGTCGCGGTGCTGGAGCCGTCGACGAGCGTCACCGCGGAGGTCAGCCCTTCCTGCTCGTGGTCCCGCAGCCGCAGGTCGGCGTCGTCGGAGAAGCCGTAGGTCAGGACACGGATGCCGCGAGCCGCCGCGCGCTCGGCGAGGGCCGCGGCTCCCGGGTCGTCGGCACACGTGACGAGCAGGCCACCCGGTCGGATCGTGTCGACGAAAGCGTCGTAGGCGGCCTGGACGACCTCGAACGTCTCGTAGAAGTCGAGGTGGTCGGGCTGGACGTTGGTGACCACGGCGACCTCGGGGCCGTACACGACGAAGGAGCCGTCGCTCTCGTCGGCCTCGACGACGAACACCTCGTCGGTCCCGCTGTGGGCGTTGGTCCCGTGCTTGGCGAGCTCGCCACCCACGGCGAACGAGGGGTCGAGGCCGCAGCCCTGCAGGGCGACGGTCAAGAGCGACGTCGTCGTCGTCTTGCCGTTGGCCCCGGCCACCGCGACGGGCCGCTGACCGTACATGAGCGACGCGAGTCCCTGGGCCCGGTGCAGGACGGGGACACCACGCTCGCGGGCGGCGACGAGCTCGACGTTGTCGTCACGGATCGACGACGACATGACGACCGCGTCCGCGCCCTCCTGGTGCGCCCTGTCGAAGCCGACGAAGACCCGCGCTCCCTCGCTGACCAGGGCCTTGAGGACCGGCACGTCCTTGGCGTCGGTGCCGGTCACCTCGATCCCCCGCGCCAGCATGATGCGGGCGACTCCGGACATCCCGGCGCCGCCGATGGCGAGGAAGTGGACCCGGCCGAGGTCCTCAGCGCGCGGGACGGGCGCCCGGAAGTCGAACCTCGCGGCCGCGAACGGGTTGTGGGCCGACGGGGCCTCGGGGCGGTGCGTGCGCTGGTCGTTCACGATCCCTGCCTCCAGGCGGCCTCGACGAGGTCGGCGAGCCGCTCGTCGGCCGCCGTCTCCCCTTGGGACGCCGCCGCCCGGGCCATCGCCGCGAGCCGGTCCGCGTCGGTGACGAGCGGGAGGAGCACCGAGTCGATCCACTCGGGGGTGAGCGCGCTGTCGTCGACGAGGATGCCCCCGCCGGCCCGGACCACCTCGGTCGCGTTGAGGCGCTGCTCACCGTTGCCGACGGGGAGCGGGACGTACACCGCAGGGAGGCCGACGGCCGTCAGCTCGCACACGGTGTTGGCGCCCGACCGCGCGACGACGAGGTCGGCGGCCGCGTAGGCGAGCTCCATCCGGTCGGCGTAGGGGACGACGACATAGGGCGCTCCGACATCGGGGATCTCCGGCCTGAACTCCTTGCCGAGGCCGCTCACGTGAAGCACCTGGACGCCGCTGCGGCTGAGGAGCGCGGCACGTGCCTCGAACGCGTCGTTGAGCCGCTTCGCACCGAGCGAGCCGCCGGTGACGAGGACGGTCGGCCATTGGGCCTCCAGCCCGAAGTGGTCGAGGGCCTCGCTGCGCAGGGCGGCGCGGTCGAGGGTCGCGACCTCGCGGCGGAGCGGCATCCCGATGCGGCGGCCGTGCGGCAGCGCCGTCTGCGCGAACGTCGTCGCGACGAACGACGTCCACCGCGCGCCCAGCCGGTTGGCGAGGCCGGGTCGAGCGTTCTGCTCGTGGATGACGATCGGGACGTGGCGCCGCCGTGCGGCGATGTAGGCCGGGGTGCTGACGTAGCCACCGAACCCGACGACGACCTGGGCGCCCGTCTCGTCGATCGCCGCGCCCGCCGCGTCGACGGCCGCCTTGAGGTTGCCCGGCAGCCGCAGCAGGTCGGCGCTCGGCCGACGCGGGAGCGGCACCTTCGGCACGAAGCGCAGCTCGAGGCCGCGGGCGGGGACGAGGCGCGCCTCGAGACCGGCCTCGGTGCCGAGGGCGGTCACCCGGATGTCCGGATGGCGGCGCACGAGGGCGTCGGCGAGGGCGAGGAGCGGCGACACGTGGCCGGCGCTCCCTCCCCCGGCGAGCAGGACGGAGGTGGGCGAGGACAGGAGGATCACCGACTTCTGCGACGGGGCGAGCGGGAGGGCAGCACGGCGAGCGACCGTTTGATCATGCTCGGCCGTGCATCGAGCAGCGCCCGGCAGCCGGGCTCGTTTCGGGCGAACGACAGCAGGATGCCGAGGGCGAAGAGCGTCGTCACGAGCGACGAGCCGCCCGAGGACACGAGGGGCAGCGGCACCCCGACGACCGGGAAGAGGCCGATCACGGCCCCGATGTTGATGATCGCCTGGCCGAGGAGCCACGCCATGATCCCGGCCGAGGCGATCCGGACATAGCGGTCCTGGGTGCGGGAGACGAGCCGGTAGCAGGCCCAGGCGAGGACCCCGAAGAGGACGAGGATGAGCAGCGTGCCCGGCAGCCCGAGCTCCTCGCCGATGATCGCGAAGATGAAGTCGTTGTGCGCCTCGGAGAGCCAGGCCCACTTCTCCTTCGAGGCCCCGAGCCCGACGCCCCACCAGCCGCCGTCGGCGAGGGCGTACATGCCGTGCACCGACTGGCCGCAGTAGCCGTCGGGGTCGGACTGGCAGGCCGGTGAGAGCCAGTTGGTGATGCGGCTCATCCGGTTGCCGCTCGTCAGCACCATCGCGGCGACGCCGAGGGCCCCGAGGAGGGTGCCCGCCACGAAGAGGCTCATCGACGCGCCGGCCACGGCGAGGACCGCCGCGACGATGCAGAGGATGACGAGGCCGGTGCCGAGGTCGTGGCCGGCGAGGACGAGGGCGAGGACGACCGCCGTGACGGGCAGGACGTACGGGAGCACGACGTGGGAGAAGCTCGCCACCCGGGGTCCCTTGTTGGCGAAGATCAGCGCGCCGACGAGGACGAGGCCGAGCTTGGCGAGCTCGGAGGGCTGGACCTGGAGCGGGCCGAGGGCAAGCCAGTTGAGGTTGCCGTTGACCTCCACGCCGAGCGGGCTGAAGACGGCCGCCTGCAGGACGATGGCCACGCCGAGGACGAGGAACGACAGGCGCTTCCACCAGCGGACGCCGAGGCGCAGCGCGACGAGGGCTGCCACCCCGCCCGCGACGGCGAAGAGCAGCTGCCTCACGAACACCGCGTATGAGGCCTGGTCGTCGAGCAGGGCCTCGACGCTTGAGGCGGAGAAGACCATGACGAGCCCGAAGACGACGAGGGTCACCGTGGTGCCGAGGAGGAGGTAGTACGTCGTGAGCGGCGACTCCAGCCTGCCGATGATCGGCAGGCTCCGCGTCACCGTCGACTCGTCAGCGGTCGCCGAGCTCAAGCGTCACCCCCGCTCGCCTCCACGTGTCGCCGGACCGCCTCCTCGAAGGCATCGCCGCGGGACGCGTAGTTCGTGAACATGTCCATGGACGCCGCGGCCGGTGCGAGGAGCACGACGTCGCCCGGCTGGGCGAGCCGCGCTGCAGCAGCGACGACGAGGTCCATGGCACCAGTGTCGGTCTCGGCGATGTCGACGACCGGGACCTCGGGCGCGTGTCGGGCGAGCGCTTGGGCGATCTGCTCGCGGTCGGCGCCGAGCAGGACGACTCCGCGCAGCCGTGAGTGCATCTCCTCGACGAGGCTGTCGACGTCGGCGCCCTTGAGCAGGCCGCCCGCGATCCACACGACGCTGTCGAAGGACCGGATCGCTGCCGCGGCGGCGTGCGGGTTGGTGGCCTTGGAGTCGTTGACCCACCGGATCCCTCGCGCGGTCGCGACCTCGGCGATCCGGTGCCGGTCCGGACGGAAGGCTCGCAGGCCGTCTCGGACTGCGAGCGGCCCCACGCCGTAGGCGCGGGCGAGCGCGGCGGCCGCGAGCGCGTTGGCGACGTAGTGGGGTGGGACGGGCGGCCCGTCGCCCTGGAGGTCGGCGATCGTGCACAGCTCGGCCGCGGACCGCTGCCGCTGCTCGATGAAGGCCCGGTCGGCGAGGACGTCGTCGACGACACCGAGCATCGACGGTGCCGGGATGCCGGTCGTGAAGCCGACGGCGCGGCAGCCCTCGACGACGTCGGCCTCCATGACGAGCTGCTCGGTCTGGATGTCACCGACGTTGTAGATGCAGGCGATGTGGGTGTTCTCGTAGATCTTGCCCTTGGCGCGGAGGTACTCGGCATACGAGCCGTGCCAGTCGATGTGGTCGGGCGCGACGTTGAGCACCGCCGATGCGACCGCCGAGATCGACCGCTGCCAGTGCAGCTGGAAGCTCGACAGTTCGACGGCCAGCACGTCGTAGGGCTCGGGGTGCAGGACCGCCTCGAGGAGCGGCGTGCCCACGTTGCCGGCAGCCGTCGCGCGCAGCCCGGCGGCCTGCAGGATCGAGGCGAGCATGGTGACCGTGGTCGTCTTGCCGTTGGTCCCCGTCACGGTGAGCCACGGCGCAGCGCCCTCCCGGGGCCGCATGCGCCACGCGAGCTCGACCTCACCCCACACGGGGATCCCGGCGGTCGCGGCGGCCAGCATGAGCGGGTCGTGCGGCGGCACGCCCGGCGAGGTGACGATGAGCTCGGTGCCCTCCGGCGGGCGGCCTAGGTGCTCGGGGCCGAGGCGGACGTCGATGTCCAGGATCTCGAGGATGGTCGCGCGCTCCCTGATCGCCTCGGTGACGTCGCGCGACACCGCGGTGACGCGCGCACCCCGCTCGGCGAGGGCGTCGGCGGCGGCGAAGCCGGACACCCCGAGCCCGACGACGAGGACGTTGAGCCCGGACCAGTCGGCGTCACGGTGGGTCAGGCCCTCGCGGGGCTCGTAGGTCGGGTCGATCGTCATTGTGAGCCCACCACCCATTCCGCGTAGAAGATGCCGAGCCCCAGGGCCACGAAGAGCCCGGCGATGATCCAGAAGCGCACCACGACGGTGACCTCGTTCCACCCGACCATCTCGAAATGGTGGTGGAGCGGCGCCATGCGCAGGACCCGCTTTCCGGTGGTCTTGAACGAGGCGACCTGCGCCATGACCGACAGGGTCTCGAGGACGAACATGCCGCCGAGGATGATGATGAGCAGCTCGGTGCGGGTCGTGATGGCGAGCCCGGCCATGAGGCCGCCGAGCGCCAGCGAGCCCGTGTCGCCCATGAAGATCTTGGCGGGCGTCGCGTTCCACCAGAGGAACCCGAAGCAGGCCCCCATCCCGGCCGCGGCGACGAGCGCGAGGTCGTGCGAGTCGCGGACCTCGTAGCACTTGATGCCGGGGTTGGTCTGGCAGTTCTGGTTGAAGGTCCAGAGCGCGATGAGGACGTAGGCGCCGAAGACCATCGTCGAGACGCCGGTCGCGAGCCCGTCGAGGCCGTCGGTGAGGTTCACCCCGTTGGATGTCCCGGCGATCATCAGGTTGGCCCAGATGACGAAGAGGAGCATCCCGAGGAGAGTCCCGGCGAAGGCGAGGTTGATGTTGGTGTCGCGGACGAAGGAGATGAAGGGCGATGCCGGCGTGCGGAACTGCTCGTTGGGGAACTGCAGGGCAAGGACGGCGAAGATGATGCCGACCAGCGTCTGGCCGAGGAGCTTCTCCTTCGAGCGGAGCCCGAGGCTGCGCTGCTTGGAGATCTTGATGAAGTCGTCGAGGAACCCGACGAGCCCGAGCCCGGCCATGAGGAAGAGGACGAGCACCCCGCTCGCCGTGAGGGGCGTCAGCGTGACGAGGTGCGCGAGGCCGTAGGCCCCCAGCGTGGCGGCGAGGATGACGGCCCCGCCCATCGTGGGGGTGCCGCGCTTCGTGTGGTGCGAGGTCGGTCCGTCGTCGCGGATGAACTGGCCGTAGCCGCGCCGCACGAGGAACTTGATGAAGAGCGGGGTGCCGAGGAGGGAGATGACGAGCGAGAATGCCGCCGCCACGAGGATGCCCTTCACTCGTTCACCGCCTCTCCGCTGACGTCTGCCCGGTCGGCCACACCGTCGTCCTGTCCGTCGTCCGTCCAGCCATCGGTCGTGCCGTGACCCGTGCCGCCGGCCCCGCCTCGCGGGCCATCCGCCGACGCGCCGGGCTGCGGGAGCGCGATGCCCGCGAGCCGGTCACCGAGCCACCGTAGTCCGCTGTCGCGGCTCGACTTGAGCAGCACGACGTCGCCCGGGGCGAGCCGCTCCGCGAGGAGGTCGTGGGCGGCGTCGATGTCGGCCACCCACTCCGGGGCGCCGAAGGCTCTCGCCCCCTCGCCGACGGCCACGACGTGGTCGATCCCGCGCTGGGCGGCATACGCGCCGATCGCCTCGTGCGCGGCAGCGCTCTCGTCGCCGAGCTCGAGCATCTCGCCGAGGACGGCCCAGCGCCGGCCTTCCGCCGCGATCGAGCACAGGGCGTCGATGGCGGCCCTCATCGAGTCGGGGTTGGCGTTGTAGGCGTCGTTGACGACGACGACGCCGTCGGGCCGCTCGGTGATCTCCATGCGCCAGCGGCTCACCGCTCCGGCACCGGCGAGCCCTGCCGCGACCTGGTCGAGCGAGAGGCCGAGCTCGAGCGCCGCAGCCGCGACGGCGAGGGAGTTGCCGACGTGGTGGGCGCCGCTCTGCCGCAGCGTGATCCGAGCGCGCCCCTGCGGGGCCACGAGGTCGTATGCCGCTCTCCCCCGCTCGTCGAGGACGACGTCCTCCGCGCGGACGTCCGCATCGGGCGCGAGACCGACGAGCTGGACGCGACAGGAGAGGCCCTGCGCCATCGAGCGCACGAGGGGGTCGTCGGCGTTGAGGATCGCGAGGCCCTCGGCGGGGACCGCTCGGGGCAGCTCGGACTTGGCCCTCGCGATGTTGGCGCGCGACCCGAACTCCCCGACGTGGGCCGTGCCGACGTTGAGGACGATCGCGACCTGGGGCGGTGCGATCCGGGTGAGGTACTCGATGTGCCCGATGCCCCGGGCGCCCATCTCGGCGACGAGGAAGCGCGTCGTCGGCGTGACCCGGCACACGGTCAGCGGGACGCCGATCTCGCCGTTGAGGCTGTTGACCGGCGCGACCGTCTCGGCAACGGTCTCGAGCACGGACGCGAGGAGGTCCTTCGTGCTCGTCTTGCCGGACGATCCGGTGATCCCGATGACGCGCAGCTCGGGGGCTCGGTCGATGACACCGCGGGCGAGGCGCCCGAAGGCCGTCTGGACGTCGTCGACGACGATGCACGGTAGCCCGTCGACGACCCGCGAGGTGAGGGCCGCGACGGCGCCGGCCGCGGCGGCGGCGCCGACATAGGCGTGGCCGTCGGAGGTCTCCCCGACCCGCGCGACATAGAGGCCGCCCGGCCCGCACTCGCGGGAGTCGGTCGTGACGGTGCCGTCGACGACCTTGGCCTCGTCGTCGGGGGCACCGTGAAGGGCGCCGCCGGTGAGGTCGCGGACCTCACCGAGCGTGAGGGCGATCATCGGCGGTCCTCCGTCGTGGTCGCTGCGGACAACGCGGCTCGGAGCGCGTCTCGGTCGTCGAACGGGTGCTTCACTCCGTGGATCTCCTGGCCCTTCTCGTGTCCCTTGCCGAGCACGACGACGGTGTCGACGGCTCCGTCCGACGCATCGACGACGGCCATGGCGACGGCCTCGGCGATGGCTCCCGACCGGGGTCCGCCGTCGACGACCTGCGCCGTGGCGTTGCCGGACTCTACGGCCTGGCGTGCCCCGGCCATGACGGCGGCCCGGATCTCGGCCGCATCCTCGGAGCGTGGGTTGTCGTCGGTGACGACGACGACGTCGGCGTGGCGGGCGGCCGCGGCGCCCATGCCCGGGCGCTTGCCGCGGTCCCGGTCACCGCCGGCCCCGATGACCGCAATGAGGCGCCCGGTCGTCGAGGGCCGAAGCGCCGCGAGGGCGGCGTCGACCGCATCGGGGGTGTGGGCGAAGTCGACGATGCACCGGGGACCACCGGCCCCGCCCGCTGCGACGACCTCCATGCGGCCGGGCACGTCCGGGGGAACGGCCATCGCAGCCTCGACCTCGGTCTCGTCGAGGCCGAGGGAGAGCAGGGCGAGGGCGGCGAGGGCGGTGTTGGCGATGTTGAAGGTGCCGGGCAGGTGTGAGACGAGGCCCAGCTCGCGCATCCCTGCGGCGTCGCGGAGGGCGAACCGGCCGCCGTCGCCGGCCTCGACCGTCCAGTCCGCTCGCTGGCCGACCGTGCCGAGCGTCGTCACGGGGATCTCCGACTCCGACGCGAGACGAAGGCCCCAGGCGTCATCGATGCAGACGACCCCTGCCCGGGCCCGCGCACGGGTGAACAGCGTCGCCTTGGCGCGGTAGTAGTCGTCCATCGAGTCGTGGAAGTCGAGGTGGTCCTGGGACAGGTTGGTGAACAGGGCCACGTCATAGACCACCCCGTCGACCCGATGGAGGCTGAGGGCGTGGCTCGAGACCTCCATGACGCAGGCGTCGACGCCGCGCTCGACCATGACGCCGAGGATCGCGTGGAGGTCGGTCGCCTCCGGGGTCGTCCGGACGGACTCGACGCGCTCGTCGCCGATCCGGGTCTCGACCGTCCCGATGAGGCCGGTGCGGCGCCCGTGGGCCCGGAGCGCCGACTCGACGAGGTAGGCGGTCGTCGTCTTGCCGTTGGTGCCCGTGACACCGACCATCGTGAGGCGCGCCGACGGGTCGCCGTAGACCTGGGCTGCCACCGCGCCGAGGACCTCCCGCGGCTGCGCGACCACGACCACGGGGACCTCAACACCGGAGAGCCGCGCCGCGCCTGCTGGGTCGGTCAGGACGGCGACCGCGCCGAGCCTGATCGCGTCGCCGGCGAAGGCCGCGCCATGGGTGTTGAACCCCGGCAGGGCGGCATAGAGGTCGCCCTCGAGCACGGCCCGGCTGTCCAGGCTCACCCCGGCGACGCGGACGCCGGACGCGGCCTCGGGCGAGCTCACCTCGGCACCGAGTCGCGCGGTCAGGTCATTGAGGAGCACGCCCGACGTCGCGGGTCGGAGCAAGGCAGGTGACACGTCAGCCCAACTTACAGGCCGTCACGCCGGGCCTGTGCATCGCTGATGACCTTGGGGTCGCTGTCGGAGAGCGGCACCTTCGACCACACGTGGTAGTCCAGCGTGGACTTCGTGCTCGGAGGCGTGTTGTCGCGCTCGAGCAGGTAGGTCATGACCTGGTTGAAGACGGGGCCTGCGAGCGCGCCACCGAACATGCCGGCACTCGGCTTCTGGATGAACACGGCGACGACGTACTTCGGGTTCTCCGCCGGGGCGTAGCCGATGAACGAGGCCGTGAAGCCGTTGTAGCGCCCGAGCTTCTCGTCGTAGCGGTCGGCGGTTCCGGTCTTGCCCGCGACGCGATAGCCCTTGATCCGGGCCGCGCTCGCCGTGCCGTTCTCGCCGGTGACCTCCTCCATCATCCGGGAGAGCTTGACCGCGGTGTCCTCGGACACGACACGCACGGGGGTCGGCGCCGGGGTGGGGACGAGGGTGCCGCTGTCGTTGACGGTCCCCTCGACGAGGGTCGGCGGCACGCGGACGCCCTTGTTGGCGATCGTCTGGAAGACGCCCGCCTGCTGGATCGCGGTGACGGAGTAGCCCTGGCCGAAGAGGACGGTGTAGCGCCGCGAGCCGGTCCAGTCGGACGCCGCGGCGAGCTGGCCCCTGGACTCGCCGGGGAAGCCGACCGGGGTGCGCTCCCCGATGCCGAACTTGCGGTAGTAGCTGTCCATGACAGGGGGCGGGACCCGCTCGCCGATGAGGATCGTCCCCATGTTGGACGACTTCGCGATGACGCCGGTCGCGGTCATGTCCTCGACACCGTGCGGCTCGTTGTCCTTGAACCGCTCCCCGCCCCGGGGCAGTCGCGAGGGGACGATGACGCCGGTGTCGGGGGTGACGACCTTCTGCTCGAGCGCCGTCGCCATCGTCATGAGCTTGCCCGTGGAGCCGGGCTCGAAGGCGTCGTTGAAGGCGTAGTTGCCCATGGCCTTCGGGTCGGCGTGGGCGAGGTCGTTGGGGTCGAACGTCGGGTAGCTCGCGGCCGCCCGGATCTTGCCCGTGGCGACCTCGATGACGACCGCCGTGCCGGACTCGGCGCCGACGGCGGTCACCTGCTTCGCGAGTGCGTTCTGGGCATACCACTGGAGGTCGGCGTCGATGGTGAGCCGGACATCGCGGCCGTTGACCGCCGGGGTGTCGACCCGCTGTGAGCCGGGGATGATGTACCCGTCGCGAGCGCGCTCGGCGATCATCGTGCCCGGGCTCCCCGCCAGGGTCTTGTCGAGCATCAGCTCGATGCCCCCGCCGCCCTTCTGGGTCGCCGGCGTGACGAAGCCGACGATCTGGCCGAGCGCCATCGACGTGGGGTAGATGCGCTCGGCGGTCTTCGTGGCCGAGATCCCGGGGATGCCGAGCGCCCTGGCCTGGCGCCAGACGGCGGGGTTGACGTCCTTCTTGACGACGACGTAGCGGGTCTTGGCCCGCGTGAAGAGCGTCGTCAGCTCGGAGACGTCCATCCCCAGCAGAGGGGCGAGGTCGGCCGCGGCCCGCGAGACCCCGACCACCTCGGGCTGCCCGTCGACCTTGACCGTGTAGGCGGGCACCGCCTGGGGGTCGGCCGCGATGGTGTAGCGCTCGACGGAGTCGGCCAGCACCTGGCCGTTCGTGTCGAGGATCTGACCACGCATCGCCGGGGTGATCGACTTGACCGACCGCTTGCTCATCGCCGCGGCCTGCGTGGCCGCCGCGTCGAAGGCCTGGATCCGCAGGAGCTGGGCCGCGAAGATCGTGAACACGAAGAGCACGGCCACGAACATGACCCGGGCGCGTCGGCGCGGGTTGGCGCGCGAGAGCCGGACAGCCGGGCGAGGGCGTCGAGGCGCCCGGGCCGTGGCTGCCCGCTTGGGCTCGGGGCCCCGTCCACGACCACCGGCGTATGCCGCTCGGCCGCGCCTCGCAGCGGGGCTGCGCCGGGCGGTGGCTGCGACACCGGCCG
>NZ_AWSA01000072.1 GCF_000576595.1 Intrasporangium oryzae NRRL B-24470
CGGGCTGACGAAGAGAACAGTAGCCCGGGACCCGCCTCAGCACCAAATCCGGCCGTCCGAGCCCAACCATGCGCAAACGGAGTTTCCCAGTCACGGGCCCAGCGGCATACGACCCGGTCTGGGACGCGGCCTCAGCACTCGATCACGTTGACGGCGAGCCCGCCCCGGGCGGTCTCCTTGTACTTCACCTTCATGTCGCGGCCCGTCTCGCGCATCGTCTTGACGACCTTGTCGAGCGAGACGACATGGGATCCGTCGCCCCGAAGAGCCGTCCGCGCGGCGGTGATCGCCTTGACCGAGGCGATCGCGTTGCGCTCGATGCACGGGATCTGGACGAGCCCGCCGACGGGGTCGCAGGTGAGGCCGAGGTTGTGCTCCATGCCGATCTCGGCGGCGTTCTCGACCTGCTCCGGGGTCCCACCGAGGACCGCGGCCATGGCCCCGGCCGCCATCGAGCAGGCGGAGCCGACCTCGCCCTGGCAGCCGACCTCGGCCCCGGAGATCGACGCGGTCTCCTTGTAGATGACGCCGATCGCCCCGGCCGTGAGCAGGAAGCGGACGATCCCGTCACGGTCGGCTCCGGGGACGAAGTTCGCGTAGTAGTGCAGGACCGCGGGGATGATGCCAGCGGCGCCGTTGGTCGGAGCGGTCACGACGCGGCCTCCAGACGCGTTCTCCTCGTTGACCGCGAGCGCATAGAGCGTGATCCAGTCCATCCCGCGGAGCGGGTCCGTGCTCTCGCCCTCGAGCTGGAGCCGGCGCGCCAGCTCCGGCGCACGCCGACGCACGCGCAGGCCACCCGGAAGGACCCCTTCGGTGCGGATGCCGTTCTGGACGCACTCCTTCATGACGCGCCAGATGTCGAGCAGCCCCGCGCGGACCTCCTCCTCGGTGCGCCACGAGAGCTCGTTCTCGAGCATGATCCGCGCGATCGACTTGCCGGTCTCGCGGCAGTGCGCGAGCAGCTCGTCGCCGGTGCGGAAGGGGTGGGCGACGGGGGTCGTGTCCTCGACGATCTTCGTCGAACCGTTGGCGCCCTCGCCGACGACGAAGCCGCCGCCGACGGAGTAGTACGTGTGCTCCGCCACGACGTTGCCGGATGCGTCGAGCGCCGTGAAGGTCATTCCGTTCGGGTGCAGGGGCAGGGTCTTGCGCCGGTGCAGCACGAGGTCGCCGGCCTCGTCGAAGTCGATCTCGTGCTCGCCGAGAAGGCTGAGGCGGCGGTCCTCGCGAATCTGCGCGAGGCGCCCCTCGACAGCGCGGGGGTCGCAGACCTCGGGCCGCTCACCCGTGAGGCCGAGGAGGACCGCCTTGTCGCTCCCGTGCCCGTGCCCGGTCGCCCCGAGCGAGCCGAACAGCTCCGAACGCACCCGCGCGACCTCGGCCAGCCGGCCCTCGTCACGCAGCCGTTCGGCAAAGAGCGCGGCCGCCCGCATCGGGCCGACGGTGTGCGAGCTCGACGGACCGATGCCGATCGAGAAGAGGTCGAAAACGCTGAGCGCCATGAGTGTCCTGACTGTGTCGTCGTTGACGTGTGGTCCCGGGGGTGTGGGAGGCCCGATCGAGAGTACGTCCCGCAGAGGCCCCGATGCACACGCGTGGTCGCGACCGACGACGCGCGCGACGCCGACCCGTGGCCAACGCGCACGGTCCACGCGCCGGTCCGTATGCCGCTGGGGCCCGGCCCAGCGGCATACGGGCTCGACTTGGCGCCAGGTCCCTCGCTCGGGGTTGGGGACATTCAGCACACGAATATGCAAATGGCTCGTACATTGATGAGACAGGCCGGATGGCCCCTCGGGGGACGCGCCGCGGGGAGCGCTCAGAGAAGAAGGGGAGAACCATGAGCGAAACCAGCACCATCGGTGTCTCGAGACACGTCCTCACGCTGGCGGCAGCGGCCGGCCTCGCGCTGGCCGGAACCATCAGCATCACCTCTGCGGCGCAGGGCGCCGCACCGCCGAAGGACCACAAGGTCTGGGTCTGCAAGTACGTCGACAAGCCGGGCGTCGCCGAGCGGCTCAAGGCCGGCAAGCAGCCGATCTACGTCGACTGGCACTCGCTGACGGGCCAGAGCGGACCGCCCCAGGTGGGCGACACGTTCTCGGATGCCCAGGGCAAGTCCGTCGTGGTCCAGGTCGGGGGCAGCGACCCCGGGCGCACCGCCTGCGAGACGAAGACCCCGCCGCCGACCACCCCACCGACCACCCCCACGACACCGCCGACCACTCCCACGACCCCACCGACCAAGACCCACACGCCGCCGCCGCCGCACAAGACGACGAACGTGCCTCCGCCCCCCACGACGCCGCCGGCTGGTGGCGGCGGCACTGAGACGGTCCCCGGCACGGGTGCGCCGGGCACCGGCGGTGACGGGGGCAGCACTCCGGTCAACGCCCTGGTCGGCTCGGGCCTGCTCCTCGGGGCCGCCGGTCTCGTCGGGCACGACCTCGCCACGCGGCGCCGCCGCTCGGCGCCTCACGCCTGACCGCCCGCCCATCCCGACAGCCCTGCCAGTGACGACGAGTCGCCCGCCAGCACGGGGGCGGCTCGTCGTCGCGCACGTACCCTGAGGTGGTGGCCATGTCGCAGCGCAGACGGCTCGCGAGCTATGCCCTCGCGTGCCTGCTCGCGGTCGTCGGCGCCGCCCTGCTGTGGGGCGCCACCGGGGACGGGTCGACCTCGAGCCGGTCCCCGCTTGCCGGCTCGTTCGCCAGCACCTACACCCCGCCGGCAACGACCTCCAGCCCGTCGAGCACCGCATCGCCGACGACGCGAGAGACGACGTGTCACCCGGGTGTCCCCGAACGCCTCGTGTATCCCGCCCTCGGGGTCGACGCACCCTTCGAGAAGATCGGACTCGATCGGACCGCGCCGAAGGACTCCTCCGGCCAGTACCCGCTCGGCAACCCCCGCGACCGCACGAAGGCCGGTTGGTACGAGCACGGGCCGAAGCCGGGCTCCGGCGCCGGCACCGTCCTCACCAACGGGCACACGTACCGCAACGGGTCCGCGATCTTCAAGGAGGACTTCGCCAAGCGGGTGCGGACCGGCCAGCTCATCCACCTCGTCCTCGACAACGGCGACCGGTGCTCATACGTGGTGACCCGCGTCTGGCGCGAGGTCAACTCCAAGCGCGACTACCCGCGGATCATCGCCTCGCAGAAGCTCTACGACTTCTCGGGCCCGGAGCGGCTCCTGCTCGTCACGTGCGGCGGGAGCTGGAACGCCGCCTCCCAGAACTACGACGACATCAGCATCGTCCTCGCCACCCCGGTCGGCCGCTGACCCGCCCCTGACACCGCCCCTGACACCGCCCCTGACACGGCCCCCGACACGGCCGCTGTCGGGCCGCGTGGGGCGCGCTCCGAGGCGACGGACGGCAGGGCGGCATACAGTCGTCTCGTGCCCCAGGTGAGTGCGGACTCCCACGTCGCCGTCCCGCCGGAAACGGCGCGTCGCGTCGCGGACGGTCTCGGCCCCGTGCGGCTGCGCCTGCCGCCGCACGTGCGCCCGTCCGGCCCGCGCTGGCGCTTCGACCCCGAGGGGGAGGGCACCTGCGTCGTCCTCGTCTACCCGTATGCCGTCAGGCCAGCCTGGGTGCGGCCGCTCACCCACGAGGTGACCCAGTGGGCGCTGGCCCGCCAGGCGCGCCGGTGGGTGGCCGCCGTCGTCGCTGGCTGCCTCTCGACGGCACGCCCGACCTGACGACCAGCGGGCCTCACCACCAGGGGAGTGGCGCACGGCCGATCGTCGCGAGCGGGTCAGGGCGCCGAGACGACCTCGGCGATGGGTCGGTCACCGTCGTTGAACGCGATGACCCGGCGGGACGTCGTCTCCGGATGGGCGATGACCGCCGCGATGACGAGCGCGACGTTGCCACGGGAGACGTGCCCAGCCACCACGCCGGGGCCCGACTCGATCCGCCCGGTCGGCTCGTCGTGGGTCAGCGTGCTCGGACGCAGGATGGTCCACGCCAGGTCGGTGGTCATGAGATGTGCGTCTGCGGTGGTCTTGGCAGAGGCATAGTCGAAGAACGGGTTGTCCTGCGGCACACCGTGATCGGGGCCGGCACCGAAGTACGACACCATGACGTAGCGGTCGATCCCGGCGAGGTCAGCGGCGTCCATGGACCGGATCGCGGCGTCGCGGTCGACGGCGTAGGTCCGGTTGGGGTTGCCGCCGCCGGCTCCAGCGGACCAGACGACGACGTCGCAGCCCGCCATCACCTCGGCGATCCCCTCGATCGACAGGTGCTCGACGTCGGCGATGACCGGCTCCGCCCCGGAGGCCCGGACGTCGTCGCCGTGGTGGAGGTTGCGGATCACACCGCGCACCTCATGACCTGCTGCCACGAGCAGGGGCGCGGTGAGGAGTGCCACCTTGCCGTGGCCGCCGATGACGATGACGCGGGACATCTCACTCCTTCGAGACGCCGCTGGCCCGGTCGATCGACCGGGCCAGCGGACGGGCTGGGTCTAGCGCGAACGGCTCCGTCCGAAGAGCCACCCGATGACGATCCCGATGACGGCGGCCGCTGCGTACCCGGCATACCTCTGCATGAGGACGGGCATGACTGCGGACCCGAGGTCGAGCGCGTTGTCCTCCTCGATCTCGGAGGTCACCGTCCTCGGTGGGCGGGCGTATGCCGCCGACGGCCGTGCGCTCATGCCCGCGGTGTGCGTCTCGCTCGAGTCACCGAACGGGGGCTGGGTGCGTGGCGCTGCTGACGGCGCGGCCGCCGCGGGCACCGGCACGGGCGCGGCGGCCGCTGGCGCGACCACCGCAGGAACGGCGGTCTCGGCTGCGGGAACCGGCGCGGGGACCGCGGCCTCGGCCGGCACCGGCTCCTCCGGACCCGCGGTCAGCCGCTTCTCGATGCAGTCGACGAAGGCCAGGAGCAGCTTGTCGGACACGTCCTGCATGACGCCCCGGCCGAACTGCGCCGGTTTGCCGGTCACGGCCAGGTCGGTGACGACATCGGCCCGCGTGCCCGTCCCGTCGGGGGAGAGGGCGATCGTGACGGTGGCCCCGGCCGTGCCGTTGCCCCGCTTGTCCTTGCCCTTCGCCTCGAGCGTCGCCCGGTGGCTCGCGTCGTCGCGCTCGACGAACGACCCCGTGCCGGTGTAGAGCAGGGCGATCGGGCCGAGCTTGACCTTGACCGTGCCGGAGAAGCCCTTGTCGGTCACCTCGGTCACGGTCGCGCCGGGGAAGCAGGAGCCGACGCGCTCGAGGTCCATGAAGAGGTCCCAGGCGTCGTCGACCGCTGTCGGGACCGTGAACGAGTGGGTCAGCTCCATCGGCGCCTCACGCCCCCGCCGCCGCCAGGACGGCGCGACGTGTGAGGACGGTCGCCAGGTGCCGGCGGTAGTCGGAGTCGCCGTTGAGGTCGGAGGGCGGGTTGGTGCCGTCGGCCACAGACGCCACCGCCGCGCGGATCGCCTCGTCCGTCGCGGGCTGCCCGACGAGCGCGTTCTCGACCGAGACCGCGCGAAGCGGCGTCGAGCCCATGTTGGTCAGGCCGACCCGCGCCTCGGCGATCGTGCCGCCCTCGCTCCGGACCGTGGCCGCGACCGCGACGATCGACCACTGGTGGCTGACCCTCACGAACTTCTCGTAGTGCGCGCCCCACCCGGTGTGCTTCGGGATGCGGATCTGCGTCAGCAACTCACCCTCGCCGACCGCCGTGGTGAAGAGGTCCTCGAAGAAGTCGTCCGCCGTGACCGTCCGGGTCTGCCCACCCGGGCCGGCGACGACGAGCTCGGCCCCGAGTGCGAGCACGGGGGCGCCGACGTCCCCGGCGGGGTCGGCGTGGACGAGGGCCCCGCCGAGGGTCCCGCGGTGCCGGATCTGCGGGTCGGCCACGGTCGCGACCGCCTTGGACAGCAGGGACGCGTGAGTGGACACGAGGTCGTCGGCGAGCACAGCGGCATACGTCGTCATCGCGCCGATGACGATGTGGTCGCCGTCGTCACACACCCCCTGGAGGTCGGGGATACGGCCGAGGTCGACGACAACACCCGGCGCGTTGAGCCGCATCCGGAGGATCGGCAGGAGGGACTGCCCGCCGGCGAGGACCTTGGCGTCGTCGCCGTGCTCGGCGAGCGCCGCGAGGGCCTCGTCGACCGTCGTCGGGGCGACGTAGTCGAACGATGCGGGGATCACTGGGCACCACCTTCGGTCGTGTCGGACGGTTGCGGCGAGTCCTGGTTGGGCGCGCCGTCGTCGAAGTGCGCTGCGGCCCCGCGCTCGCCCTCGGTAGCGCCGGCCGAGCCGACCTGGATCGCCTTCCACACGCGCTCGGGCGTGCACGGCATGGTGATGTCCGAGACGCCGAGGTGGCGCACGGCGTCGACGATCGCGTTGACGACCGCAGGTGTCGAGGCGATCGCGCCCGCCTCGCCGACGCCCTTGGTGCCCAAGGCCGTGTAGGTCGACGGCGAGACCGTGTGGTCGGTGACGAGGCTGATCGTGTCGGCCGACGTCGGGAGCGTGTAGTCGACGAAGGAGCCCGTCACGAGGGTGCCCTGCTCGTCGAACTCCGCGCCCTCCCAGAGCGCCTGTGCGATGCCCTGGACGACTCCGCCGTGCACCTGACCCTCCACGATGAGCGGGTTGATGATCGTCCCGACGTCGTCGACGCAGACGTAGGAGCGCATCGTGGTCTTGCCCGTCTCGGTGTCGACCTCGACCGCACACAGGTGGGTCCCGTGCGGGAACGAGAAGTTGTCGGGATCGAAGGTCGCGTCGGCGTCGATGCTGGGCTCGACACCGTCGGGCAGGTTGTGCCCGGTCCACGTGGCGAGCGCCACCTCGGCCATGGTGATCCCCTTGTCGGTCCCCTTGACGCCGAACCTGCCGGCCGTGAACTCGATGTCGTCGACGCTGGCCTCGAGCAGGTGGGCCGCGATGGGCCGGGCCTTGTCGATGACCCGGTCGGCGGCGCGGACCACGGCCTCGGCCCCGACGACGAGCGAGCGCGAGCCGTAGGTGTCCATGCCCTTGGACGAGATCTGACTGTCGCCGTGCAGCACCTCGACGTCCTCGAAGGGGACCCCGAGCCGGTCGGCGACGATCTGGCTCCACGCCGTCTCGTGGCCCTGCCCGTGGGGCGACGTGCCGGTGAGCACCTCGACCTTGCCCGTGGCGAGCATCCGAATGCTCGCCGACTCCCATCCGCCGGCACCGTAGTTGAGGGCGCCGAGGATGCGGGACGGCGCGAGGCCGCACATCTCGGTGAACGTCGAGACGCCGATGCCGAGCTGCACCGGGTCGTGGGCCTCGCGGCGGCGCTGCTGCTCGGCGCGCAGCGCGTCGTAGCCGAAGAGCTCCTTGGCCCTGGCCGTCGCGGCCTCGTAGTTGCCCGAGTCGTAGGTCATGCCCGCCACCGTGGTGAAGGGGAACTCCTCGTGCCTGATCCAGTTCTGCTCCCGGACCTCGAGCGGGTCACGACCGAGCTCGGCTGCGAGCTCGTCCATCATCCGCTCGACGGCGAAGGTCGCCTCGGGGCGACCGGCACCGCGGTAGGCGTCGACCCACGTCTTGTTGGTCAGCAGCGTCCGAACCGTGAAGTGGTAGGCAGCGAACTTGTAGATCGAGTTGAACATCCACGCGCCGAGCACGGGAACGCCACCGCCGACGACGCCGACGTAGGCGCCGAGGTCGGCGAGCAGCTCGACCTTGAGGCCGGTGACGGTGCCGTCCTTGCGGGCGCTCAACGTCAGCTTCTGCCACTGGTCGCGTCCGTGGTGGCCCGAGAGCAGCGACTCGCTGCGCGTCTCGGTGTACTTGCACGGCTTGCCCAGCCGTCTGGCGACGGCGATCGTGGCGAACTCCTCCGGCGTCGTCTGGAGCTTTCCACCGAACCCGCCGCCCACGTCGGGGGCGATGATGCGGATCTTCGACTCCGGCATACCGGTGGTCGCGGCGACGAGGAAGCGGAGGATGTGAGGCACCTGCGTCGAGGTCCAGACCGTCATCTGCTCGCCGGTCGGGTCGCACACGGTCGAGCGCGGCTCCATGAAGGCCGGGATGAGCCGCTGCTGGCGGAACTCCCGCTCGAGGACGATGCCGTCCTCACGTGCCTTGGCGATCTCGTCCTCGACGTCGGTTCCCGATCCCTGGGCGGCCGAGTCGAGGGTCCACACGGCGGAGGTGTTGGTGCCGAGGTCGGGGTGGGCCAGCACCTCGTCCTTGACGGCCTCCTTGAGATCGAGGACCGCCGGCAGCTCGTCGTAGTCGACGTCGACGAGCTCGGCGGCGTCGCGGGCCTCGGCCGCGGAGCGGGCCGCGACGATGGCGACGATCTCGCCGGCGCAGGCCACGCGGTCGACGGCCACCGGCAGGTGCGTCGGCGTGACCTGGTCCGTCGTGATCGGCCAGGCGTTGGCGACGACGCCCTGCCCGTCCGCGAGGTCACGCCCGGTGAGGACTGCGATCACGCCGGGGGAGGCCTTGGCCTCGTCGGTCGCGATGGCCGTGATGGTCGCGTGGGCGAAGGGGCTGCGAACCATGGCGAGGTGCAGCATGCCGGGGAGCGTGATGTTGTCGGTCCACCGGGTCCGGCCGGTGATGAGGCGCTGGTCCTCCTTGCGCCGGCGGGCCTTGCCGATCTCGGGGCCCGCGGTGGGGGCGTCTTCGGTGATGGTCATGCCGACACCTCCGCCGCTTCCGTCGCGTCGGCCGTCTCGCCCGAGCCGCTCGAGGCGGAACGCATCTGCCCGGCGGCCTGCTGAACCGCCTTGACGATGTTGTGGTAGCCCGTGCACCGGCAGAGGTTGCCCTCCAGGCCCTCGCGGATCTCGGCCTCGGTGGGGTCGGGGTTGTCCTTGAGCACGTCGCAGGCCTGCATGATCATGCCCGGCGTGCAGTAGCCGCACTGGAGGGCGTGGCACTCGTGGAAGGCCTGCTGGACCGGGTGCAGCTGACCGTCCTCGGCGAGCCCCTCGATCGTCGTCACCTCGTGGCCGTCGGCCTGGACGGCAAGCACATTGCACGACTTCACACTGACCCCGTCGAGGTGGACCGTGCAGGCCCCGCAGTTGCTCGTGTCGCACCCGACGACGGTCCCGGTCTTGCCGAGCGACTGCCGGAGGTAGTGGACCAGGAGGGTCCGGGGCTCGACCTCGTCGGAGTACGCGACCCCGTCGACGGTCACATGGATTCGGGTCATGCTGATGTCCTCCTGCCGCGCTGCAGTGGCTTCCCTTGCGCTGAGTCTTACTCCCGGTCACCTCGCGCACAAGGGCCTCGCTCGAACGGCCGGTCGAACGCGCGGTCGAACACGCGGTCGAACCCCCGGCATTCACAGGGGAGAATGGCGTTCATGACACTCCACGCCGACGACTACCAGGCCGCTCGCGGACGCTACGACTCGATGATCTACCGGCGGACCGGCCTCAGCGGGCTGGATCTGCCGGCCGTCTCGCTGGGGCTGTGGCACAACTTCGGTGACGACGTCCCGCTCGACCGCCAGCGTGCGACCCTGCGGCGCGCGTTCGACCTCGGCGTCACGCACTTCGACCTCGCGAACAACTACGGACCGCCCTACGGCTCCGCCGAGCGCAACTTCGGCACGATCTTCGCGCAGGACTTCAAGCGCTACCGCGACGAGCTCATCCTCTCGACGAAGGCCGGCTACGACATGTGGCCGGGCCCCTACGGCCAGGGGGGCGGCTCCCGCAAGTACCTGCTGTCGTCCCTCGACCAGTCCCTCGCCCGGATGGGTGTCGACTACGTCGACATCTTCTACAGCCACCGCTTCGACGAGACGACCCCGCTCGAGGAGACGATGGGCGCGCTCGACACCGCGGTGCGCCAGGGCAAGGCGCTCTACGTCGGTATCTCGTCCTACTCCGGCGCCCGGACCCGCGAGGCCATCGAGATCCTCGGCGAGATGGGCACGCCGATGCTCATCCACCAGCCGAGCTACTCGATGCTCAACCGCTGGGTCGAGGAGGACCTCCTCGATGTCCTCGGCGAGGAGGGCGTCGGCTGCATCGCCTTCTCGCCGCTCGCCCAGGGGATGCTCACGGACAAGTACCTCAAGGGGGTCCCTGAGGGCTCGCGGGCCGCGCAGGACAAGTCGCTGTCGACCGACCTGCTCACCGAGCAGAACCTCACGCACATCCGCGCCCTCAACGAGATGGCGCAGGCGCGTGGCCAGTCCCTCGCCCAGATGGCGCTTGCTTGGGTGCTCCGCGACCAGCGCGTGACCTCGGTCCTCATCGGCGCCTCCTCGGTCACCCAGCTCGAGAACAGCCTCGGCTGCCTCGACAACCTCGAGTTCACCGAGGACGAGCTGGCCAGGATCGACCAGCACGCGGTCGACGGCGGGATCAACCTCTGGAAGACGTCCAGCTCGAAGTAGCGCCCCCTGCCCAGGGCCACCACCCGGGCCCGTATGCCGCTGGGCCGGGACCGCGCGTCGGCGCGGACCGAGCCCGGCGGCATACGGGCCGGGTCTGCTTGTGAGCGTGTCGGGTGGCGGGGTTGTGTGCTGCGCTTCGGGGCACGGGCGGCTGGGTGAACAGCAGCGCCTGCCCCGAAGCGCAGCAGGTGCGACGTGGGGCGCGGCTCAGGCCTGTGGCTGCCAGCCGGGCCCGCGCAGCACGAACCCCCACCGCGCACGCCACGACGAGGTCGCCCGGACGTCGCGCCAGATGGCGGCGTACTCGTGCGTGGCCACGACGAGCGGGTTGAAGGTGCGCAGCTGCTTCGTCAGGCCGTAGACGACCCTCTCGCGCTCTGGCTCGAAGGAGCGGAAGAGGCGGTCCCAGATGATGAGGATGCCGCCGTAGTTGCGGTCGAGGTAGGACCTGTTCATCCCGTGGTGGACGCGATGGTGCGACGGGGTGTTCATGACGAGTTCGACGGGTCGCCAGAGCGTCCCGACGCGCTCGGTGTGCAGGAAGAACTGGTAGAGCAGCGAGATCGACTGCTGGAGGAAGATCGCCCACGGCGGGATGCCGAGGAGCGCGAGCGGCGCCCAGAACGGGATGCCGCCGAAGGGGGTCCACGTCTGTCGCAGCGCCGTCGAGAGGTTGTAGCGCTGGCTTGAGTGGTGCACGACGTGGCTCGCCCAGAGGATCCGGACCTCGTGGTGGGCCCGGTGGTACCAGTAGTAGGCGAGGTCCTCGGCGAAGAAGATGACGACCCACACCCACCAGAGCGAGGTGTCGAGGCGGAGCGGGGTCCACGCGTAGAGCGCGGCGAAGACGACGAGCGAGAGGGCGCGGTAGAAGACGCCGATGCCGACGCTGCCGAGGCCCATCGACAGGCTCGTCGCCGTGTCGCGGACCTCGTAGCCGACCTCCTCGTCGTCGGGCGCGAGCCAGAGCGAGACGACCTCGACGACGATGAAGAGGATGAAGAACGGGATCGCCATGGCGATGATGTCGACCATCACGCCTCCTTGTTCCTGCCGCCCGGAGCGGTGAGCGCGGCCCAGACGTCGATGGCCTGGGTGAGGATCTCGTCGGCGAGCGCGCCGGCGCGGGCGGCGTCACCGGCGATGATCGCGGCGGCGAGCGGCGCGTGCGGGACGAGGTCGGCGCGGTCGCCCGCGAGGACCGGGTCCATGTCGTCGGGCCACGCGTCGATGGCCTGGACGAGGGAGTTGAGGGCCAGCCGGAACGCGACGTTGCCGCTCGCGACGACGACCTCCAGCCAGAACGCGCGGTCCGCGTCGGGGTGGGTGGGGTCGCCGTATGCCGCACAGCTCGCCTCGATGCGCGCGTGGGCTGCCGCGTCGGCGCGGAGGGCCGCGAGGCGGGCCGCCTCGATGCCGATGCAGCGGCGCATCTCGAGCCCGTCGCGGACGATGCCGGGATCGGGCTTGACCGAGGACCGGGCGAGGTGGGCCAGCAGGTCGAGGCCGGCGGTGCTGCGTACGTCGAGGACGCGGGTGCCGCCCCCGTGGACGACGCGGACGAATCCGCCCGCCTGCAGGCTCTTGAGCGCCTCGCGCACCGCGTGGCGGTTGACGGCGAACGACATCGCGAGGTCGCGCTCGGGCGGCAGCGCATCCCCCGGCGCGAACCGGCCGGTGAGGATCGCGTCGCGCAGCTCGGCGAAGACCTCGTCGGACACCGACCGCCGGGCGATCGGCGTGAACCCACCGTGACTCATGCCTCCAACCGTCGCACCCCGAGGTCAACTCATCAAGAGGTTGGACCAATCTGGTCCCGCGACCCGGGCGGTACGGTTGGGCCCGGATCGCCCGGCGACGCGTGCGGTCCTTCGTGCGAGAGGACGGAGTGCCGATGACGGCGGCTGGTGACCAGGCCCTTCTCAGCATCCAGGAGCGGCTCTATCCCGACCTGCCCTGCTTCGGCTGCGGCCAGGCCAACCCCAAGGGGCTGCAGCTCAAGAGCTATCCCGCCGACGACGGAGTGACCGCGGTGTTCACCCCGTGGCCCGAGCACGACAACGGCCTCGGCTACCTCAACGGTGGGATCATCTCCACCGTCCTCGACTGCCACAGCGCCGCCGCCGTCATGCTCGAGGCGGAGCGCCGTAGCTGGCCGCCGCTGCCGGGGGCCGACCTGTCCTACGTCACCGCGGGGCTCGACGTCCGCTACCTGCGACCGGCGCCCCTGCACGACACCGTCGAGCTGCGTGGCGTCATCACCTCCGCGTCGGAGCCGGAGATGTCGGTCGACGTCGAGCTCGTGTGGGACGGCAAGGTGCGCGCCGCCGCGACCGCGGTCTGGAAGCGCTGGCGGCCGCGCGCCTCCTGACGCGCCGCCCGGCCGGCCGTCCGGCGTCCCGTCCGCCACCTCTGCCGTCCGCCCGGCCGCGCTCACCTGCCCGCCAACGCAACTCAGAAGGCGCTCAGGGTGCCGCCCTAGGATCTCCGCATGGGCCGGGGACGCTCACGTGCACCCTGGGCGGTCGCTGTCTCGACCGCTCTCCTGCTGCTGGGCGGCTGTGCGGACGGCCAGGCGTCGGGCTCCGACAGCCGGCCGCCCACCGCCTCGAGCACGACGGGATCACCGAGCGCCACCCACTCGGGCCCCTGGTCCGTGGTCGCGCTGGGCGACTCGGTGCCGGCCGGCGGCGGATGCGGGTGCACGCCCTACCCGCAGCTCAGCGCCTCGTCGCTCGCCATCCCCGGCACCCGTGAGGTCTCGGCGACCAACGCCGCCGTCAACGGTGCCACGAGCTCCGACGTGCTCTCCTCGGTCCTGACGGATCAGGACACCGAGTCCCACGTCGCGACCGCCGACGTCGTCGAGATCGAGGTCGGCGCCAACGACGTGGGCTACAGCACCACGTGCGGGACCACCGTCAGCTGCTACCAGGAGATGGTGCCGACCGTCGAGCGGAACCTGCGCGACATCGTCGCCCGGGTTCACGCCCTGGCAGGGAACCACAGCGTCCTCGTCGTGCTCCTCGACTACTGGAGCGTGTGGCTCGGCGGCGCCTACGCCGAGGCGCAGGGCCAGGCCTACGTGGACGCCGCCACCGCCGTCACAGACCAGGTGAACACCGTCATCAGCCAGACCGCTGCCGCCACCGGGTCCGCCTACGTCGACCTTCGAGCAGCCTTCAAGGGCCCCGACTACTCCTACGACGAGACGCACTACCTCGCGCCGGACGGCGACCACCCGAACGCCAGCGGCCACCAGCGGATTGCCCAGGCGGTCGTCGACGTGGTCACCACCACGCTGCACCCCTGAGCGCGCAGCTACAGAGCCCCGCACCCGGAACGCGGGACGGACTCAGCCCGCTTCCGCAGTGCGAGTCGACTGCAGCAGGTAGTCGGCCACGAGCCGAGGCTGCGCAAGAGGCAGCAGGTGCCCACCCGGAAGCACGTCTGCCTCGACGCCGAGGCGGTCACGAGCGACCCGGCGCTGCAGGCCGACCGGGAAGAAGCGGTCGTCAGCGCCCGCCAGGACTCGGATCCGGATGGCCGGCCACGCCCTGAAGTCACACACCGACTCGAAGACGACGTCGGCCTCGGCGCGCTGGTACGGCTCACCCTCGGCCGCGACCTGGGCGTCGACATCGTGCAGGAAGTAGGTAGCCATGTCGAAGGGGCCGTAGCCACCGGCACGGGCTGCCTCCTCCTGGGCCTCCACCGCCCCCGTGTGGGCCCACCAGTCGCGTGCCCTCTCACCAGGCTCAGGAACCATCGCGTTGACGAGCACCAGCTCGCGGACGGGCACCCGCTCGCAGACGAGGGGCGAGGTGAAACCTCCGAGCGACCCTGCGACGAGCACGACCTCCGGGCGTGAACCGATCGCGTCCACGACCAGCTCGGTGTAACGAGGCAGTCCGGCGGTCTCGTCGTCACCGGGCAGATCGACGGCGATCGCTTCGTGGCCGGCCTCCTGCAGGAGGCGGGTGACTCGACTCCAGACCCACGCCGACCCACCGGCGCCCGGAATGAGAACAAGGGTAGGCACACGCGACTGTAGATCAGATCTGCCCGATCTTCGCCCGATCAGTCGGTGCCGCCGCATCCGCCGCCGAGTCAGCGCTCCGGACCGGCCGGAACCGGAGTCTCGTGCGCGGGGTGATGGTGGTGGATCGGGCCCGCCGTCGAGGCGAGCCGCTCGCCGCCACCGCCCCACCGGAGCGCGATGATCTCCGCCGCGATGCTCACGGCCGTCTCCTCGGGTGTGCGCGCTCCGAGGTCGAGGCCGATCGGCGAGCTCATCCGAGCGAGCTCGTCCTCGGTGAGGCCCGCCTCGCGGAGCCGTTCGAGCCGGTCCTCGTGCGTGCGCCGGGAGCCCATCGCGCCGATGTAGGCGACGTGGGGGAGCCGGAGGGCCACCTCGAGGAGCGGCACGTCGAACTTCGGGTCGTGGGTCAGCACGCAGATGACCGTCCGCGCATCGACGCGTCCCGCCGCGACCTCCTCCTCGAGGTAGTCGTGCGGCCACCGGACGACGACCTCGTCGGCGCCGGGGAAGCGAGACTTCGTCGCGAAGACGGGGCGCGCGTCGCACACCGTCACGACGTAGCCGAGGAAGCTGCCCACCCGCGCGACGGCCGCCGCGAAGTCGATCGCACCGAACACGAGCATCCGCGGCTTGGGCGCGTGCGCGGCGACGAAGACGCGCATCCCCTCGCCGCGCCGTTCGCCGTCGGGTCCGTACGTGAGGATCCCCGACCGGCCGGCCGCGAGCATGCCGCGGGCGTCGTCGCGCACGGCGTCGTCGGCCCGCGCGCTCCCGAGCGTGCCCGTCCCCGGCGCGTATGCCGCTGGGCCGGATCCCGCGCCCGCCTCGGCTCCGCGCCCTGTTCCGTCACCGGCCGCGCCGGCATCCTGGTGCGCGTGCTCGTCGGCGTCCCCGTCGGCCTCCTCCCCGTCGGCCTCGGGGTGGACGATGATCCGCCGGCCGAGCCAGGCGGGCTCCGGGTGCTCGATGACGGTGACGACCGCGACCGGGCGGCCGGCCGCGATGTCGGCGGCGACGTCACCGAGCTCGGGAAAGGTGTCCTTCGAGACCTTCTCCACGAACACGTCGAGGATGCCCCCGCAGGTCAGCCCGACGGCATACGCATCGTCGTCGCTGACGCCGTAGCGCTGGAGGACGGGCGTACCCGAGGCGACGACCTCTTGGCCCAGCTCGTAGACGGCGCCCTCCACGCAGCCGCCCGAGACCGAGCCGACCGCCGACCCGTCGGGTCCGACGAGCATCGACGCCCCCGGCTGGCGGGGGGCGGAGCGCCACGTGCCGACGACCGTGCCGACGCCGACCTCCTCGCCGGCCGACCACCACTCCATGAGCTCACTCAGGACCTCACGCACGAGCCACCACCTCGATCAGCTCCTCGAACGCGGCGAGCGAGTGGCCCGCCACGAAGTCGTCAACGTATGGGAGGGCCGCGATGATGCCCTGTTGGACGGGCGCGTAGCCGATCTTGCCCCGGTGGGGGTTGGACCAGACGACCCGGTGGGAGAGCGCCTTCAGCCGGCGCATCTGCTCGCCGAGCAGCTCGGGGCCCTCCCGCTCCCAGCCGTCGGAGAAGACCACGACGACCGCGCCGCGGGCCATCCCCCGCCGACCCCACCGGTCGAGGAAGGCCCCGATCGCCTCGCCGAGCCTGGTGCCGCCCGACCAGTCCGGGACGACCTGCCCGGCCGCGAGGAGGGCCCGGTCGGGATCGCGCTCACGCAGGGCCCGCGTCACGTGGGTGAGGCGGGTCCCCATCGTGAAGACCTCGACCGACGGCGACGCCTGGACGAAGGCGTGGGCCAGGCGGAGCAGGCTGTCGGCATAGGCGCTCATCGACCCCGACACGTCGATGAGCAGGACGACGCGCCGCGGGCGGGTGCTGCGACGACGGTGCCTGATCCGGCCCGGCTCGCCCATCCGGCGCAGCTGCTCGCGCAGGGTCGCGCGACCGTCGACGGGACCCGAACGAGCGCGGACACGCCGACGCGCGAGTCGGCTCGGCGGCTCGGGGTGCAGCCGTGAGAACAGGCGCGCGAGCTCCGCGCGCTCCCGCCGGT
>NZ_AWSA01000073.1 GCF_000576595.1 Intrasporangium oryzae NRRL B-24470
GGCCCGGGCGGCCCGGCCGAGGCGAACGGACCGACGCTCCCGACGTTCGAGCCGGGCCCGTCCCCGTCGCCCCGGACCGAGGCCATCCCGACCGCGCCGGCGACGGGCGAGCTGGCGCCCATCCGGCCCCCCGGCACCCCTTACACGTATGCCGCTGTGCCGGCCTCCGCTGCCTCCGTCCCCGTCGCGCCTGCCGAAGGAGCGCCTGCCACCCGCGCCCGCTGGAGCGGCCGGAAGACAGCGGTCGTCGCCGGACTCGCCATCGTCCTCACGACGGCGGGAGCCCTCGGTGCGGCCGCGGCGATCTCGCCCGGTTCGACCGGTGGCGGCGACGACGGGTTCGGGCGGGGCCACGGCCGCTTCCCCGGGGGCCAGCTCCCGGGTAGGCAGCAGGGCCAGCTGCCTCAGCAGAACGGCGGACAGCTGCCGAACCTCCAGAACGGCGACCCCCGTGGAGGAGTCCCCGGGTCCGACGACGACGGCGACGGCCGCGGCCACCTCGACGACCTGCTGGGCCAGGTCGACCCGAACCTGCTCAAGCAGCTCGACCCGAACCTGCTCAAGCAGCTCGAGCAGATCGACCCCAACCTGCTCAAGCAGCTCCAGCAGCTCCAGCAGCTCCAGCAGCAGGACCCGAACCAGCCCTCGACCCCGAGCGGGAGCGAGGGCTCGGGCACCCACACGACCTGACGGCATACGGCCGAGGTGAGGGACGCGCGCGCGAGGTCAGGCGAGGCTGGCCTTCGGTGACACCCCGCTCGTGAGGTGGAACGATCAGGAGAGCAATCCCCTGAACGGAGCCGCGAATGTCCGATGCCCTTGCGACCAACGAGGACGAGCCCCAGCCGCGGGGACAGCTCGACACCGCCAGTCCCGGCGAACCGGAGAACCACGAGGAGCCGCACGACACCAATGTCGGCTCGCGTCTCAACTGGCTGCGCGCTGCGGTCCTCGGGGCCAACGACGGCATCGTCTCGACGGCCGGCGTCGTCGTCGGTGTCGCGGGCGCCACGAGCGACAAGACGGCGATCATGGTCGCCGGAATCGCGGCCCTCGCCGCAGGCGCCATGTCGATGGCCGCCGGCGAGTACGTCTCCGTGAGCACCCAGCGCGATTCGGAGAAGGCGCTCATCGAGCTCGAGACGCGTGAGCTCGCCGAGGACCCCGAGACCGAGCTCGAGGAGCTCACGCAGCTCTACGAGGCCAAGGGCATGAGCCGCGCGCTCGCCGAACAGGTCGCGCACGAGCTGACCGCGCACGACGCCCTCGCCGCCCACGCGGAGGCCGAGCTCGGCATCGACCCCGACGACCTGACCAACCCGTGGCACGCGGCCGGGGCCTCGATGGCGGCGTTCACCGTTGGGGCCTTCCTCCCGCTGCTGACGATCACGTTCAGCTCCGCGTCCCTGCGGATGGTCGTGACGGTCGTGACGGTGGTGCTCGCCCTCGCGCTGACCGGCTACGTCAGCGCGCGGACGGGCAAGAGCCCCGCGCTGCGTGCGGTCGTCCGCAACGTCGGCGGCGGCCTGCTCGCGATGGGCGTCACGTACGCGATCGGCGCCCTCGTCGGCACGAGCATCAGCTGACCGCACCCCGAGCCCGGGACACCCGCTCCGACGTCCCGGGCGGCAACGCGCCGATGTCCCGGGCGGCAAGGGCGGCGCACCCCCGTGCGGCCTGTACTCTGGATCTGTAGGTCCTCATCCACGACCGGGTCCCCGACCCGGTTCGAGGAGGACCACGACGAGACCGTCACACCTCTCGAGGCACTCGCCTTCGGGGTCTGACCCGTCAGGTCGTCTCAGACCCGCTCGACGCGGGGACGCCGGTCCGGAGCCCGGCACGGGGGCTCGAGCCACCCGCCCCGGATCGGGCCGTTCGCCCTCGGCGAGCCGGCAGGGTGACCGCAACCGCGGTCGGGGGACGTGAGGCGGACGGCTCGTCGTCCGTCATCGCATCACCAAAGGGGTGCTTGCCCAGAATGCCAGCCCGTTCCCAGACCGGCCGCTCGAGTGCCCGCCACGGCTCGACCCGCGCCGATGACCCGGCACCGATCATCCCGATCCTCGCCCGTCGCGTGCGCGAGGTCGAGGGCAAGGTGGCCAAGGGCCGGCTCAGCCCGACCAACCGCACGAAGTTCCAGGTGATCGCCCTGCTCATGCGCAGCGAGCGGTCGCGGGTCAAGGCCGACGCGTCGATCCCCGCCGCGGCGCGGACCGAGCTGCTCAAGCGGCTCGACGGTGTCGCGACGATCCTCGCCCAGATCGCGAGCCGTGACACGAGCGTGCTCACCCTCCTCGAGGCGACGACACCCGGACCGGCCGCCCAGCGGATGCGCCTCGAGTGGCTGCGCGACGCGGGCGCGGACATCTCGGACGAGGAGCTCGTCATCGCGCCTCCCCCGCCCCAGCAGCCGGTCATCCCGGCCGGTGTCGCCCCGAAGCAGCAGGTCGTGCCGGCCCTCGTGACCGCGCGGGCGCTGGCCAACCCGTTCCTCGCGCCCGACCTCGACCGGGCCCGCCAGCAGGAGGCCCGGCCCAGGCGCCTCCTCGGCTGGGACCTCATCGACCCGCTCTACCGCGCGTTCGAGGAAGGCGCAGGCGGCGAGGCCGCCACGATGGACCTGCCGCCCGCACCGGCGATCGACCGGATCTCCCCTCCCGGCCAGCACCTCATGGTCCACCAGGCGCGCTTCCTCGAGGAGGTCCGCCAGGGGCACCGCACCTTCCTGCTCGCCGACGAGCCCGGCCTCGGCAAGACGGCCCAGTCGGTGCTCGCCGCCTCGGTCGCCAACGCCTACCCCATGCTCGCCGTCGTCCCCAACGTCGTGAAGATCAACTGGGCCCGGGAGGTCGAGCGCTGGACCCCACAGCGCCGCGTCACCGTGATCCACGGCGACGGGCAGGACGTCGACGCGTTCGCCGACGTCTTCGTCGTCAACTACGAGATCCTCGACCGCCACTTCGCGTGGCTCTCGACACTCGGCTTGCGCTCGATGGTCGTGGACGAGGCGCACTTCATCAAGAACCTCAAGTCCCAGCGCTCGCAGCAGGTCCTCGCGCTCGCGGACCGGCTCCGCGAGCGGTCCCCCGGCGGCGACCCCCTCCTCATGGCGCTCACCGGCACCCCCCTGATCAACGACGTCAAGGACTTCCAGGCCATCTGGCGCTTCCTCGGCTGGATCCGCAACGACAAGCCTGCCGGGGAGATCGTCCAGCGGCTCGACGACTCGGGCCTCACGCCCGCCGACCGGGGCTTCTACCGCGAGGCGCGCCAGGCCGTCATCGACATGGGCATCGTGCGCCGGCGCAAGGTCGACGTCGCCAAGGACCTGCCCGACAAGCGGATCGCCGACATCCTCGTCGAGCTCGACGACGACGCGATCCGCTCGATCCGCCAGGCCGAGCGCTCGCTCGGCGAGCGTCTCCTCGCCCGCTACCGGGCCCTGCTCGAGCAGAACGAGGGCGTCGAGACCGGCGGCGAACCGGACGAGGACCTGATGCGTCGCGTGGCGACGGCCGAGCTCAAGGCGTCGTCGAGCGCCGCGGGGTCTGGCCGGGGGTCGGCCTCGGGCACCGGTAAGGGCAAGGGCGCCGACAACGTCTTCACCCTCGTGCGCCGGATCGGCCAGGCGAAGGCGGAGCTCGCGTCCGACTACGCCGCGCAGCTCTCGCACTCCGTCGGCAAGGTCGTCCTCTTCGCCAAGCACATCGACGTCATGGACACGGCCGAGCAGACCTTGGCCGAGGCCGGCCTGCGCACGGTGTCGCTCCGCGGCGAGCAGTCCTCGACGGCCCGACAGCGCGCCATCGACGCCTTCCAGAACGACCCCGAGGTGGCCGTCGCGGTGTGCTCGCTGACCGCGGCCGGCGTCGGCGTCAACCTCCAGGCGGCGTCCAACGTCGTGCTCGCCGAGCTCTCGTGGACGGCGGCCGAGCAGCAGCAGGCGATCGACCGGGTCCACCGGATCGGCCAGGACGAGCCGGTGACGGCGTGGCGCATCCTCGCGGCCTCGACGATCGACTCGAGGATCGCCGAGCTCATAGACGCCAAGCAGGGGCTCGCGGCACGAGCCCTCGACGGCAGCGACGAGGAGATCGTCTCGGGCGACAGCCTCCAGGTCGAGGCCCTCGTCCAGCTCCTGCGCGACGCCCACCGGGAGGCCTGGGGCGCCTGAGCCCGTATGCCGCTGGGCAGGCTCCCCGGCTCAGCCGCGGCGCTCGACGGCATCCCCGAGGAGCTGGGCGCGCTCATGAGCAACGTGGCCGTCACTGTGTAGCACGCCGGCCCCGCCCCGCCTGATCTGCTGGGCGTCTACCGAGGGGCGCCGTTGACGCGTCGGTCGTCGTTCTACGCCGGGGTGCTGCCTGACCGGATCACGATCTACCGGCTGGCCGTCCGCGAGGTGAGCTCAAGTGAGGCCGACGTCGTCGATCAGGTCCGGCGGACGGTGATCCACGAGGTGGGCCCACCACTTCGACATCAGCGACGCACGCCTCCGCGAGCTCGGATGGTGAGGGAGCTACAAGTGAGCAGGGCATCGCGAGGACAGCAGTTCCCGAGAGGCGAGAGTTCTCGTCGTGTCCCCGAACTCACTCAGCCCGGGCAACGGAACGCTGATGTCACGCATGAGTCGACGCGGGTCGGCCCCCGACCCGCAGCCTTCCGCCCACTGTGGGGCACCCTGCAGGCAGCGGGTCGGCGGCCCATTCAGCGCGGTACCGCAGTGGTACCATCACGGTATGGCAATGAACCTGCGGCTCACCGACGCCGAGTCCGAAGCACTGCGCGCAAAGGCGGAGCAGGAGGGTCGCTCGATGCAGGAAGTCGCGCGAACTGCGATCGCTCAATACGTCTCAGATCGCCCGCAGCGCTTGGCTGCTGCGATCCAGCGGGTGCGCACCGAGGATTACGAGCTGCTCGAGCGACTGAGCAAGTGAGCAGCGAGGAGATCGACTTCCTCTCGGTCGAAGACCTCCTGGAGATCGCCACCGGCATCATCGGCGAGGTGAAGGTGCGAGACGTGGGCCTGCTGGCCGCAGCCGCCGCGCGCCCGCGGGTTACCGTCTTCGGCGACGACGCCTACCCCACCTTCGAAGACAAGGCCGCAGCGCTGCTGCACTCCCTAGTACGCAACCACGCCCTGGTGGACGGGAACAAGCGCCTCGCGTGGTCCGCCACCCGCATCTTCTGTCTGCTCAACGGGCGGGACCTGACGTACAGCGTCGACGACGCCGAGGACCTGATGGTCAACGCCGCAGCAGGGCAGCTCGGCGTGCCCCAGATCGCCAAGTGGCTGGTCGCGCACATGGAAACTGCGTCATAGCGCCGCCTGTCGACCACGGCGGTCATGGTGCGCATCGAGCGGTCAACCGGCACGCAGTCGGAACAGGGAACCCTCGACCTGCTCGACATTCAGCTTGGGCGGCTGCCCCTTTGGCCACGGTGCCAGCCCGGTCCCACGCAGCCACCGGCCAACCGTTGCACTCCTCAACTCACTGCATAGACGCCAGAACGAGGCGGACAGTGGGACTGACGTCGTCCCTTCCCCCGGGACTTCCAGTCGGATCGACTCCCATTCTCGCCGAAAGAAGTGATCACGATCGACGGGGGTGAACTTGATCCCGTATCCGGCGCCTGACGGGTGGTGTTGCCCGTTGTTCCATGCCGTTGCTTTCATGCCGTCCTCCCGGGGGTCCAGGCTCAGGGCCAACTCCGCCTCTGTGGAGGTCACGTTAGCGGTCGACTGGGTCGGCGCCTGTCTCGCGCGTGGCTCGTTCATGTCCGCGCCAGGGAAGCCGCTCGTGTCGCTGCTCATCGACCCGCTGATGTCAACGGGGGTGGTTCCAGTAGAGCGTCTGCCCGGTCGGATACGGCGCTCGTTTCGACCTCGGATTGAAGTCCTCGGCAAACTTCGCGGGCAGTTCCGGTCGGGGGCCCGCGAGTAGAAGGTGGGGGTCCGTCTTCCTCAGTCTGTATTCGAGCCTGGCTCTCACGGGTTCGATAACGACGTCAAGCTGCTCCGTCATCACATCAACCAGCCTGCGGAATCTGTCCATTACGTGCTCCGGAAGCGTGCTGGAGATCGTTACGCCGGAGAGGTGGGCCAGTTCGAGTGTGGCGGGATCGAGGAAACCAAGCGGGTAGGTAACCGAAAGCTCGGACTGCGAATGGGCAATGGTGGCGTTGCGGAACGTTCGGACCTGTTCGTGCACCTGCTCGAGCTCTGGTGGGACCCGGACGTGCTCCGTCAGGGGCCGCCGCACGTTGGAGTGCAAGAACGTGCGGCAGTACGCGATTACCGCGAACCCAATCAAGTACACGCTCGCGTCAGCCAGTGGCGAGCCGCCTTGCAGGCCCTGCATGGCCAAGTCGAGTGCATGGGAGGCCTCTTTGAGGTCGGACCCGTAGCTGGACAGCTCTATGAACAGCCGTGTGTCCGCAGAATCCGCCACCCCCAGCACAAGAGAGGCCGCCGGACCGTCGCTGTGATCCATGTCCCGAAGTATGGCCTCGCTCACCCTTCTAGGCGCGGGGTAGCGTCATATCGCCGCCAAACACGCTGGTCAACTGATACACCGGCTCAGAGCTGGAGGTGCAGGCGCAGTGCGTCGTCCAGTTGCTCCATCAGCTGCGCTGGAACGCGCCCAAGGGCTGGGCCGACCCGTTCGATCGAAACGGACCGGATCTGCTCGGCTTGGGCCTTGGAGTCCAGCCGCAGCCCCGTCTCCTCGGCCGGCAGGGCGACCTGGAAGGGGTGGACGTTGGCCACGTTGCTGGTGACGGGGACGATGGTCACCACTCCGCGGCCGAGCCGGGCTGCGGTCGCGTTGGCGCGGTCGTTGCTGACGATCACAGCTGGCCGGCGCTTGTTCGCCTCAGCGTGACGTGCAGGGTCGAGGTCGACCAGTCGGATCTCACCGCGCAGCATCAGTGAGCCCGTCGGCCGTGGTCTCCTCCCATGCGGCGGCGTCACCGGAGGCCTCCCATTCGTCCCAGGCGGCGGCGTAGGCGTCGTCGAGGTCGGGCTGGCCCAGCAGCCGGATGGCGCGCTGGATGGCCGCGGAACGGCTGGTGATCCCAGCGGCTCGGGCGTAGCGGTCGAGGATCGCGACGTCTTCCTCGGGAAGGCTGATACTGAGCTTCATCCTCTGATGCTACCAGAGTAGGACTGAAGTGCTACTGTGGGCGCCGCGCGTTGAGGGTGAGTCACAGCGCCGCTTGTCGACCCCCCGGGCCGTTCCGGAATGCCCTGATGGCGTGCGCGGCGGCCATCCGGACCTGCCGCCGATAGCGTGTGGCCTGCAGAGCTGCGTTTCCAGCCGTACCGTCGCACGGCAGCATCCGGGCGTCGAGGGGATGAGGTCCGTCGCGTCGGGAGGTCCGATCACCACACGAATGCGTCGAGAGGAGCAGAAGTGCCCCAGATGGTGAGAGTCCACAACTTCAACGTGTCGAGTGACGGCTACGCCTCCGGCGAAGGGCAGAGCCTAGAGCGCCCGTTCGGACACGCCGACCCCGCCGCGCTCTTCTCGTGGACGGGCGCGACGGCGAGCTGGCCAACGCGCACCGACCCCGGCGGCAGCCGCGGCCTCGACGACTACCTGGTGCGCGATTTCCACCGCAACATCGGCGCGGAGATCATGGGTCGCAACAAGTTCAGCCCGCACCGTGGTCCGTGGAACGACCACGACTGGCGGGGTTGGTGGGGTGACGAGCCACCGTTCCACACCCCGGTCTTCGTGATGACGCATCACGAACGTCCGTCGTTCACGCTCTCCGACACCACGTTCCACTTCGTCAGCGGCGCGCCCAAGGACGTGCTGCAGCTCGCGCTCGAGGCGGCCGACGGCAAGGACGTCAGGCTGGGAGGCGGCGCGAACACCATCCGGCAGTTCCTCGACGCCGATCTCATCGACACGCTGCACGTCGCCGTTGCCCCTGTGGAGCTTGGTGCCGGATCCCGGCTGTGGACCTCTCCCGATGAACTCCTCGACCGGTACCACCGTGACGTCGTACCCAGCGGGAGCGGCATCGTCCACCACCTGTACTGGCGGAAGTGAACTCGTTGAGACGGGGCACAGCTCGCAGGCTGCGCACGGTCCTGTGCGACCGCATCTGTCGCACACAGCGTCCGCTGCGGCCATCCCCCCACGGAACCTTTTCGAACGAGAGCGAGGCATGACGCCGAGAGGTCGTTTCTAAGACTGCCACCGCCTCTCGACAGCCCGGGCGAACGCCCGCTCGTGCCACGAATCGTGCGCCTTGGACCCGCGTCACACCGCCGCGAGCCGACCACCTCGTGAAGCGGCAGAAGTGCACTGGCTGCCAACCAGTCGCGAGTCGAAGGGCATCCTCGATGTCCCTCAGCCGTTCTGCACCAGTCGCAGCAGACTGCCGTCCGGATCGATCAGGGCACCGATTCGCAACCCGGACGACTCGCGTCGGGGTGGATGGATCCGAGGCCATCCGCGCGTCGTCTCGGGCAGCCCTGCGGCGCGGCATACCGCATAGAAGTCGTCGACGTCGTCGAGCCTGAGGCAGCAGCCAAACGAGCTCGTGGATGGGTCCAGGTCCGGAAAGGGGAAGAACTCCAAGAACACCCCGCCGCGTCGCAAGATCATCCAGCCGTCATCGCGGTAGTCCTCGGTGAACCCCACCTGCGCGTAGAACGCCCTCGTACTCACGAAATCACGCGCGGGCAGGTTCGGTGTCGCCCGATCGGTCATACCGCATCGTAGACGCGCCCCAGAGGCTGAGATCGGGCGCGACGGCCCCCCGGGCGACTCCAGCCATGGCCGTAGCCCATTCCGCCGCGAAGTGCCCTCGTGGACGCAGCGTCGATCCGCCGCGAAGCGGCCGTGTCCTTCCACCGCCAGTGCGCAGGCTCAACTCCCGCATCTGGGACAGTGGAGAGTCGCCGAGTCACAGTTGCGCAGGGCATTGGGGTGAGCACATGGGGCTTTGGGACCCTTGTCGGCAGACGTGGACGGGACCACGCTGAGGACCGCAGGGACGGTCGGGTTATGGACGACTTGGTTTCGGTGGACTGGCTCGCGGAGCATCTGGACGATCCTCGCCTGCGGGTATTTGACGCCGCCATCCAGGTGAGGCGCCGGTTGTGGCTGCCCACGATCCGCAGCGGTCGACGCGAGTGGGAGCGCGAACACATCCCCGGAAGTGCCTTCGCGAACCTGTTCGACCTGTCGGACCCGGACCGACCCAAGCGGTCCATGACCATGCCGACTGCCAGCTGGTTCGCAGCCAGGGCAGGGGCACTCGGCGTCGCAGACGACAGCCAGGTGTGTCGACGACGCGTCGGATCGGCCTCATTTTCGAGCGTTGCCGACACCAGGTGATCGTGTACGACCGGCGCGAGAACATGTGGGCCGCACGGCTGTGGTGGATGCTGCGCACGTTCGGTTTCGACCATGCCGCGGTCCTCGACGGAGGCTGGACCGCCGGGCAGCAGCACGGCCATGCGGTCTGTACGACACCCTGCGGGTACCCAGCCGCCACCTTCCACGCCACTGCGCGTCCAGAAATGGTCGTCGACATACAGGCGGTCCTGGCCGCACTCCAGGACCCCCCCATGTCGTCCTGATTGGCGCCTTGGGTCGAGGCCAACACCGCGGAGACGTGAACGAGTACGGACGACGTGGACACATCCCCGGATCCCGCAACGTCACCGCATGGGAGATCCTCGATCGAACCACCCAGTGCTACCGACCGCTCCCTGAATTCAGACGCAAGGTCGGCTCGGCACTACAGGCCGAACGTGTCATCACCTACTGCGGCGCCGGCGCGGCAGCCTCGAGCCTCGCGCACGTGCTGGTCCGTCTGGGCCACCCACACGTCGCCGTCTACGACGGACGCCTACGTGAGTGGTGTGCCGATCCGAACATGCCGCTCGAGACAGGCCCATAGCAAGGTCGCTCTACAACCAAGACATGCGCGCCGCCCACCCCGGCCGACGGAACCGGCGGTGCGTCATACCGCGCCACCATCCCGCCGCGAGTCGACCATGCCTCAGGGCGGCACGTGCATTCGACGGAGTCTGGTGTGCCGCGGGGTCCACTCCGCGGTCGATGCGGATCGCGTGGGGAGGCGGTTCTGGTCAGGAGCCGCTGCTTCCGGCGATGACCACGGTTGAGGAGCTCGCCGCGATGATGGCGGCGATCATGCTGTCTATTGCCGACCGGACCGCAGCGGCTGCCCAGTCTCCTTCCGCGATTCGCTTCGCGTTCGCGTTCAGCTGCGGTTTTGTGAGCCCGGCGCCCTCCGGGCCAACCGCCTTATGCACCACGTTCAACGCGTGAAGTAGGGCAACGAGCGCACCCGTCCTGGGGTCGAGCGCCACGCCCTGGCGCAGGGCCGTGACGAGCGCGGCCCGGACCGCCGCCTCGTGACCGGCGTCCCGCGCGGGCCAACGCCGACTCGGGAAGATGCCAAGCACTCGGCCCTCCTCGGCTCGCAGCACGCCACCCTCCGCGAGGCGCTCGTAAAGGCGCACCCGGGTGCCCCTCCCGAGGGCGGTCACGACACTCTGCGGCCTCTTGCCCTCCTTACGGCCGACGGTGGCCAGGGCCTCATCGAGGAGTAGATCACCACTGCGGCTGGCGTCCCTGACGACCAGCCGGCCCTTTGGCACCCGCTCGTCGGGACCCGCGATGTCGACGCGTTTCATGAGTGCCAGCTCGACCAGCAACGCACCACCGAGCGCCACGTCCAGCTCGGTACCGGAAGTGGCCGACCTTCCGGTGTCGTCATCAGTGAGGAGAAGCAGAAGATCTTCGGCGATGAGCATGCCTCGATCGTCGGCGTTCTGCCCGGAAGCCGGTAGGGCCCTAGGACCCAGTTCTTGAGCTCAGTTCGCGGCATACGGCTGTCTGATGATGGTACGCAGCCGCTCCGGAACCGACCGGCGTGGATCTCCCAGGTAGATCTCGCGATGCTTGTGGCGGTGGTCGTCGAAGGTGAACCCCTGCGCTCGGATGAAACTCGTGCATTCGCGCGATCGTGCGGGCCTCGGTGGCGTACGGCCCCACGTGCAGCACCTGCGCGGCCGTGCCCTCCTCGAAGGAGAACAGCCTCAACTTCCTGGCAGCGGGGACCAACTTCTTGACGGCAACCTCATCGGCGAGGCGTGCGATCAGGTCAGCCGTTACGCCGTGAGGCTGGCGGATCATCAAGGTCCAGTCCCACTCCGACTCGTCACCGGTCGGGAACCGGCTCAGGTCCTGCGCCCACCAAAGGCCTTCCAGGGCCGAGAGCTTGAGGTGATCCCATGTCCAGTCCAACGACAGTGCTGCCTTTCAGCTACGGCAGTGGTTCGCCGGGTGCGAGGACGACGGGCTTGGCCCGCTCGTGGGGATCCAGCGCGCACAGGTGGAGTTGTACCTCCGCCACCTGGACCGGGTCTGGCCAGACACCGATCCTGTCCGCAATCGCCTAGCAGCCGCGATCCGGGCTTGCCCCTACAGTCTTCCGACGCGACTTCGGGCTTGCTCCACGACTGCCTCCAGGTCAAGGCCGTATGCCCAGCCTCCGGTCGCGGCGAATGCGGTCAGTCGCTCTGCGGCGCGGTCAAAGAGTCGATCAGCCCCAACCTGATTTCCGCGGGCCGCATGTGTCATGGCAACACAGACCTGCGCAAGTCCCTGCCACAGATCCCGTTCCTCGACCGGCCCCGCCTTCCAACGCGCCTCCAGCACCTCGTGGGCGGCGAACGGACGGCCCGCTCGCACTAGTTCTCGAGCTGCCTCAAGTGTCTCTTCGGGAGGCAGTGGCTCCTCCGACACTGGCTCGACACCCTCAGCGCCGTAGGGCAGCGGCCGGCCCAAAGCGTCGCGAGGTCTTGCCTGGCGAGCGCGACCCTCAGAATCCCGGTCACGATCAGGTCCTGCCAAACGACCAGTCTCCCAAGAGGCTCCACCAGACGGCGCGGTCACGGAACGCGAGAGTGGTGTGGCGCGCGCTTCTCGAGTTGCTTCCACTCCGAGATCGGCCTCGCCGCGACCCCGTCAGCAGACGTCGCGTTCTATCCGCGGCACACGGCATCTCCCGCGAAGACATTCACCGTCGTCACGCCGTTCGCGTTGATGGTCGTGCGGCTGGTGAAGGTCGTCGCAGATTCGGCTCGGGGCCCTGGCTGACCAGCACACTGCGGCTGATCTGCGTCAACGTGACCGGGCTACCAAGGGGCCACGTGTTCGAGCTTGTGGCGCTGAATGCGCTGGTTGAGACCCAGGTGGGGCCGGTGGTGAGGTCGACAAACTCCGTACCCACAAGCACAGCGGGGACTGCCTTGACCCCCTGTAGATTCACCGTGGAGGTGAAATGGAACGTGCCCTCGGTGTCCTGAACATAGTTCACCATGTAGTGCATGGTGCCGGTGAGGTGCAGGAACGGCGCCGTACTCTGCACGCAAAGCGGCGCGAATCCGTACTCATCAAGTGGGAACGTGTCGTTCTGTTGGTCGATGATCTGCGCTGCTGCGGCGCCCGTGCCCCCAACCAGCATCGTGAGCGCTACGGCAATGATACCGAGGCTGTGCAGAAGCCGATGTGATACCCGCCTTGTCGTGTTCATGGTCTCTCCCCATTCCTGCCAGGAGCGGCCTCGGCGGCCGGGGCGTGCCCCTTCGCTTCTTTTGGTTCGATGGCCGCTCCGGACCGTTGGGGCCTTTCGACGACTCGACCGACGAGCTGATGGAGCCGCGACGCCTTGGTGGTACGTGACAAGGCCGGTTGGTCATGCCTCCCCGGCCATCTGGTACTTCAGAGTTCGCCAACGGTGCGGGCGGCACAAGAGTCTTAAGTCCTGTGAGCCCGTCGCAAGACCCGGGGCCGAGCGCCCCACTCCGAGCCCTCCTTTGACTGCTCCCCGCAGGGGCTCCAAGCGCTCCCACCGCGGGGAAGCCGCCAGCGAGTGCCGGCTCGCTGGGATGGAAGTGGTTGGTGGACGTGTCAGCAACCTCGTTGTGGGGTACCAGCACGGCTGTCTGGTCCTGAACCGTGGCTCCTTGCGCCAGCCTCGCTACGCCAGGCCCGCCGCGCAGGACGTCCTTCTATGCACGAACCACGCGTACCGCAGGTGCGTCACAACGCCGCAGTTGACCGCTCTGCGAAGGCAGACGAGCACTTCCTCTCTCGCTGCCTCACTGCCGGGAGGGCGGCTGCCCGGACGCCGAGCTGGTCAGCGGTCGTGCTCTTGCAGGAACGCGAGGGTCCGGGAGTTGAAGCCCTCGACGTCCTCGTAGATCGGTGCGTGCGCGCACCCGTCGAAGACGACGAGCTCGACGTCTGGGATACGCGTCGTGATGGGGCTCGCGAACCGGGGCGAGGTGCATTGGTCGTGCTCGCCGAAAGTGAGCAGGGTCGGCGCCGTGATCCGGTCGAGCACGCCGGTCGCGTCGTGCGACAACACGGCGTCCGACTGCCGCATGAATGCGTCCACCGGTGGCATCGGGCGGCCCCTGACGAAGTCGGCGAGCGACTCGATGTACTCCGGCTTCGCCGCGTACAGCTCCGGGGTGAAGCACCACGGGAAGATCCCCTGGATCACCATGTCGGTCACGCTTTCGAGCTCCTTCGCCATGGTCCGCCAGGTCCCGACGACCGCGGATAGGTAGGGGTCGGTCTTGTCCCAGGCGCTGTGCAAGGACAGCGACGTGATCCGCTGGGGGTGCTTCGCGGCAAGCCACATACCGGTGGCCGCGCCGAGTGAGAGGCCCATGACATGGGCACGCTCGAGGCCGACCGCCTGCATGAACCCTGCGACGTCGTCGGCGAGGAGCTCGGTCGTGTAGCTGCCCTCAGGCTTTCCGGAGAGCCCGGCTCCTCTGAGGTCGACGGTGTAGCACGTGAAGTGCTTCGCGTAGTCGGCGACCTGGAAGGCGTAGCAGGCTTGGTCGGCGGCGAGGTAGGGGATGAGGACCAGCGGCGAGCCCTCCCCTTGGACCTCGTAGTAGATGTCGATGCCGTTGGCCGAGACGGTGGGCATGCTGCCCTCCTCAAACTGTGGGACCTGACGACTCGATCTTCCCGCCCCAGTCGTGCGGGCGCCATGTCTCGTCGGCCACATGGCGCCAGCGTGGGCCGCAGCTGTAACCGGGTGTTCGCTCGCAGGTGCCGCTGTCAGCGGGTGCGCCTGATGTCACTCTCACTCGGATGCCGCTCAGCCGGCGTCCGGGATCAGCCGCGGGCGAGCGCGTGGCGGGCGAGGAAGTCCGTGGCGGAGTCGAGCGTCCGCAGCCGCTCGGCGTCGTCGTCGTCGATCCGGAAGCCGGCCCGCTTGCCGAGCCGCTCGACGATCTCGACCCAGTCGAGGGAGTCGAGCTCGAAGGTCTCGCGCAGGTCGGTATCACCGGGCAGCGTGGCAAGGCTGGCGTCGGGGACGATCTCGCGCAAGGTGGTCTCGAGCAGGCTCCTCGCCTCGTCCGGGGTGATGCCCCCGGGTGCCGTCGCGGGTGTCATGGGACGCACATCTCCTCGGGTGTCTGCAGCAGTCGGTCGATGGTCTTGAGGAACCGTGCCCCCGTCGCTCCGTCCGTTGCCCGGTGGTCGCCGGCGAGGGTCACGGTGACGAGCGGCCGGACGGCGAGCATCCCGTCGACGGCCCACGGCCGTTGGACGACGGCGCCGAAGCCGACGAGGGCGACCTGCGGTGGGTAGATGACGCCGTGGACGCTCTCGACGCCCTGGTCGCCGAGGTTGCTGACGGTGATGCTCGGCGTCGCGAGATCCGACCCGCGCAGCCGGCCGGCCCGTGCCCGGCGGGTCAGCTCCCGGATGGCCGCCATGACGTCCTTGAGCGGCAGCCGGTCCGCGTGCGGGATGACCGGCACGAGCAGCCCCCCGGTCCGCAGCGACAGGATGAGCCCGAGGTCGACGTCGGCGGCAGGCCGGAAGTCACCGTCGACCCAGTGGCCGTTGAGCTGCGGCACGGCCCGAGCGGCCCGGGCGGCCGCGGCGATCAGCAGGGCCGACGGGACGAGCCGCTCCCCCATGTCGAGGTCGCGGTTGCGCTCGTGGATCCACTCGACGCCGTGGTGGAGATCGACCGTGAGGCTGAGGTGGTAGTGCGGGATGTCGCGGTTCGACACCGTCATGAGCGCGGCGATGCTCCGACGCATGTCGCCCGCACGTTCCTCGTCGGTCCGGGCGCGCCCGGCCGCTGCCTCCGCCGGACCCGGGCCGCCGTTCCCGGAGACCGCCTCGGCCGCCGGCGGTTCGGGTCGACCAGCCCTCGTCTCGGCCGCACGCCTGACGTCGTCGGCGCGCACGCTGCCGCCGGGTCCGGTCCCCACGACGCGGG
>NZ_AWSA01000074.1 GCF_000576595.1 Intrasporangium oryzae NRRL B-24470
TGACGTGGCCGCCGCGGGCCGCCGCGGGCCGGCGCCCGGATGGCCCGCGCGATGGGCACGGCGCCGGCGGAGGCCGCCCAGCGGCATACCCCCGGGTCGTCGTTCAGGAGGCTGAGGCGGAGGCGTGGAGGACGCACGTCGTCGCCGTCGGCCTCGCCTCGAGGCGACCCTCCGGGATCGGCTCCCCGCAGACTGAGCACAGCCCGTAGGTCCCGGCCTCGAGCCGTTCCTCGGCAGCGTCGATCGCGGCGAGGTGCGCCTGTGCCTGGTCGATGAGGGCAGCAATCTGCGAGCGCTCGTAGGCGATCGTCGCGCCCTCGGGGTCGTGCTCGTCGTCGGCGTTCGAGTCCTCGGACGCGTCGGAGGCCTCCTCGAAGGCGCGGCGCAGCCCGACCAGCCGCTCGTCCGTCGTGTGGCGCTCGGCCGCGAGCCGTGCCGCGTGCACCTCCGCCTTCCGTCCCGGTTCACTCACCGTCCCAGTCTGCCCCTCCGCGTCGTCCTCCGCGGCGAGACCACGGAAGCCTCCGGAGACGGCAGGATGGGCGCATGAGCCACCCCAGCGGAGTCGTGTTCCCCCTCGTCGACGGCCGGCGGAGCACGACGGCGACGGGCCGCGCAGTCGTCGCCGACGCCCTGCGCGGCGCTGACCCGGTGGGCGCAGGCTCTGCCGAGCGCGAGACGAACTGGCGTCAGGGCTACGTCCCGCACTTCCGGCGGCTCGTCGAGGCCGGGCTCCCGTCCGCCGGGATGGCGCAGCAGATCGCGCGCGACGGGCTCACCTCCCTCCACGAGCGGATGCGCTGGGTCCCCGACGAGAGCGCCGACGACGAGCCGCTCGACGCCGCCTTCGCCGAGGCGAGCCTCAGGGTCGGCGGGAGGCTCGACTCCGAGACCGTCCGCGGCTCGGGCACCCCCGAGCGCATCCTCTCCATCCCGTATGCCGGCCAGCGCCTCTCGGGGGACGCGCTCCGCGAGCGCCTCGCCGAGTGGGTCGACGCCGGCGTCATCGAGCCGTCGTGCGCCGAGGCCGTCGACCTCGTCATCGCCAACCCCGACTGGCTCGACCTGTCCGACCGGACCGTCGTCGTGCTCGGCGCCGCGGCCGAGATGGGGCCGCTGCGCTCCCTGCTCCGCTGGGGCGCCGATGTCGCGGCCGTCGATCTTCCGCGAAAGGATCTGTGGGACAGGCTGATCGGCGATACGAGCAAGCTCGCAGGGTCGATCACGGTGCCGGTCCGGCCGGGCGAGGGCAGCATCGCCTCCCGCGCCGGAGGCGACCTCGTCCACGATCTCGGATCGGTGACCGACTGGGTCGCCCGGCTCGAGGGGCCGATCACGATCGGCAACTACGTCTACGCCGACGGCGAGACCAACGTCCGCGTCTCGATGGCCGTCGATGCGCTCACCGAGCAGGTCGTCGCGTCGAAGGGCAGGGACGACGTGGCCCTCGCCTTCCTCGCCACGCCGACCGACGTCTTCGCCGTCCCGGGCGAGGCGGTGGCCCGCTCGGTCGCGAACTACGCCCAGCGGCATACGTCGAAGGTGGTCCGGGTGCCGCTTCGCACGCTGAGCGGTGGACGACTCCTCCGGCGCAACTACGTCCCGGGCACCGACCCGGGCATCAACGACAGCGTCGTCTCGCAGCAGGGGCCGAACTACCTCCTCGCCAAACGGCTCCAGCGGTGGCGGGCGACGGCCTACCGCGCCGACGGCGGCCTCGTGTCGCTCAAGGTCGCCCCGCCGACGCGGACGCGGTCCGTCGTCAAGAACCGCGCGCTCGCGGCTGCCTACGCCGGCGCGCATCGCTTCGGGATCGAGGTCTTCGAGCCGGGGACGGCCAACACCCTGATGGCGGCGCTGCTCGTCCACGACCTGCGCACCGGCTCGCCCGCGCAGGCGCACCCGTGGCAGGACGAGGCGTATGCCGCCGCGCACGGCGGGCTGTGGACCGCGGCCTACGACCCCCGAAGCGCCCTCGGCATCGCGGCCCTGCTGGGCCTGGCCTCCGCCCGGTGACCCCCACGCGCACCCAGTGCGGGCGTGCGACCCCGGTCGAACGGCTGTCTCAGTCTGACACCCGGCTTGGCGTCGGCGGCCCCGGGGGGCGATGCTGTCCCCCATGGGTGAGCGAGTGGCCGACACCGAGGCGCCGGCCGTGGGCAGCAAGCCCCGCGAGCACCGGCTCGGCGGGACCCTCGCAGCGCCCCGGACGCTCGTCCCCGCCCTCCTCGCCGCGATCGCCTACGTCGACCCGGGCAACTTCGGGGTCAACATCACCTCGGGTGCCGAGCACGGCTACGAGCTCGTCTGGGTCGTCGTCTTCGCCAGCTGCTCGGCGATGCTCATCCAGTACCTCGCCGCCAAGCTCGGGATGGTGACCGGACGCAGCCTCGCCGAGCACAGCTCGGACCGCTACCCGGGGATCGGCCGGCTCCTGCTGTGGGCGCAGGCCGAGCTCGTCGTCATCATGACCGACCTCGCCGAGATCGTCGGCGGCGCGATCGCGCTCCGGCTCCTCTTCGGTATGCCGCTCACCGCGGGGGCCGTCTGCGTGACGGTCTTCAGCCTCGTCGTGCTCGCCCTCAAGGTGCGCGGGCGCAGCCACTTCGACTCCGTCGTGCTCGTGCTCCTCGTCGTCATCGTCGGCTCGCTCGTCTGGCAGGTCCTCATCGCCGACGTCGACTCCGTCGCCCTGCTCGAGTCGGTCGTCCCCGGACCGCTCGGCGGGTCGGCGGCCCTGCTCGCCGTTGGCATCGTCGGCGCCACGGTCATGCCGCACGCCCTCCACTTCCACTCCGCGGCCTCCCGGGGCCACGACGACGGATCACCCGAGGTGACCGAGGTCGAGCGGATGCGCACGGGGCGTCAGGCCGTACGCAGCGTCGTGCTCGCGATGACGATCGCGGGGATCGCCAACGTCTGCCTCGTCGTCTTCTCGGCGGCCCTCCCGAGCGAGGCCGGCGCGAGCATCGAGACGGCGTGGGCCGCCCTCGGGGAGCAGTCCGGCCAGATCGCGGCGACGATGCTCGCCGTGGCGCTCCTCGCCTCCGGCCTCGCCTCGACCCTCGTCGGGGTCCAGACCGGCGACGTCGTCATGCAGGGCTTCGTCCGCCGGCCGATGTCCCCGTTCCTGCGCCGGACCCTCGCCGTCGTGCCGGCCCTGGTCATCCTCGGGCTCGGCGTCGAGCCGACGAGCGCCCTCGTGTGGAGCCAGGTCGTGCTCAGCTTCGCCCTGCCGGGGACGCTCATCCCACTGCTCGTGCTGACGAGCGACCGGCGTCTCATGGGCGTCCTCGTCAACCACCGGGTCACGACCGCTGCGGCCACGCTCGTCACGGCCGTGATCGTCGGCCTCTGCGGCTATCTCGTCGTCACCGGCTTCTGAAGCGCTGTCACCGCACGTTCGACTTCTTGCCGACTCAGGCGTCGGCCTCGATCGCGAAAGTGTTGCCGTCAGGATCCTGGAACCACGCGATTCGACCGCCACCGGCTCGCGGGGTGATCCCTCTGGCGTCGTGCTCGTCCGCGTCGTAGCGGACAAACTCGACGCCAACATCGGCCAGCTCCTCAACCACTTGGTCGATGTCGTCGACGTACCCGGTGGCCAATGTCGCCGGTGACCGCCCAGCCGTGGCGGACTGGTACACGTTGAACCCGGGGCGGCCGCCGGATCCGTAAACGCGACTGAGGCACTCCGGACGATCTGGCTACTGCGCAGGTATCCCCTCGAGGGAGACTCGGCTGTATGGCCGACTGGAATTTGCTGCGCTGGACCTTGAATCAAGGCCGCCACACCTGGGGCGGATAACCAGGTGGACGTTCGCGTAGGGCTGTGCGGGTGGACGGTCTCCCAGTCTTCGTATGTGCGGCGCTTCCCCGTCGTCGAGGTGCAGCACACGTTCTACGAGCCGCCAGCGGACGCCGTTCTGACGCGCTGGCGGGCCCAGGTGCCGGCCAGCTTCGAGTTCACGATCAAGGCGTGGCAGATCGTCACCCACGAGTCCAACAGCCCCACCTACCGGCGTCTGAAGCGGCCGCTGCCGGACAGCGCGCGCGGGCACGTGGGAGCGTTCCGGACCACGCCTGAAGTCCTTGCGGGCTGGGAGCGGACACTCGAGTGCGCGCGCGTCCTGCGGGCCACCGCCGTGCTGCTTCAGTGCCCGAAAAGCTTTCGCCCGACGGCCGAGAACATTCGACGGCTGCGTAGCTTCATGTCGCAGGTGGAGCGGCCAAGCGGGCGGCTGCTGTGGGAGCCCCGTGGTGAGTGGCCCACGCACGTACTCGCTGAGCTCTGTGCCGAGCTGGACCTGGCTCACGTCGTGGACCCGATGCAGACCGAGACGGTGACACCCGAGCAGACCTACTACCGGCTGCACGGCACCACAGGCTCGCGGCACGTCCATACCGATGACGAACTCCGCCGGCTGCGGGACCTGGTCGACGGCCGACCATCGCCGTACGTCATGTTCAACAACGTTCCCCGCGTCGGCGACGCAGAGCGGTTCCTCGCCTTGCTCTCCAGTGAAGGGAGGTGAACTGGAGCTGAGCCAGATCTCGTCGAGCGACCTCAGAGCGTCAGGGGGCTGAGCGTCACAGGAAGGCGCTCGTAGCCGCGCAAGATGCGGGTGCTCCTGCGTACGGCCCCGTTGTGGACCCGTGGCTCGGGGTACCGCTCGAACAGTGTCCGCAGCCCGACCTCGCCCTCCATCCGGGCCAGCGCCGCCCCCAGGCAGAAGTGCCGACCGGCGGAGAAGGACAGGTGCTCGCGGGCGTTCTGCCGGGTTATGTCGAACGTGTCCGGCTCCGGGAAGACCTGGGGATCACGGTTCGCGCCTGCCAGCAGCGCCACCATCACGGATCCGCGCCGCATCGGGACACCGGCAACCTCGGTGTCCGCCCTGGTCATGCGTCCGGTGAGGAGCACCGGCGGGTCGACCCGCAAGACCTCCTCGACGGCGTTTGGCCAGAGATCTTCCCGCTCGGCGAGCAGCCGGCGCTGCTCGGGGCTGCTCGCGAGCAGCGCGATGCCGTTGCCGAGCAGGTTGACGGTGGTCTCGAAGCCGGCCGCAAGCACCAGCCCGGCGGTGGACCTCAGCTCGACGTCGGTGAGGCTCACGCCGTCCTCCTGGGCGGCGAGGAGCTGACTGAGCAGGTCGTCGCCGGGTTGTCGACGCAGGCCGTCGAGGTGGTGCCCCAGCCACTGGTCGAACTCGCGCAGCGCCGACTCGACGTGGCGGAACTTCGTCCAGGAGAGCCCGAGGTCGAGGCTGGGCGCGGCCGCGGCACCCAACCTGAGCACCTTCTCGCGGTCGCGTTCTGGGACGCCGAGGATCTCCGCGATCATGGTGACCGGCAGGAGGCTGCAGTACGTCGCGACGAGGTCGACCGGACTTCTCGGGTCGATCTGATCGAGGAGCTCGGTGGCGATCTGCTGTGTGCGGCCGCGCAGCTTCTCGACCGCCCGGGCGCTGAAGACCCGCGACACGAGCTTGCGGTATCGGGTGTGATCCGGCGGCTCGGTCACCAACAAGGAGGGCGGGGTGAGGGGTCCGAGCGGCGCGTCCTCCATGGCCCACGACAGGAGCCGAGCAAGGCTGCTTTCCCTGTCCGCGGGGAGGAACCGAGCCCCGGCATCCGGGTTGGACAACAAGGCTCGCACCGCGGCATGGTCCACGGTCACCGAGGCGAACTTGCCCCGGTAGAACGGGGCGTGTGCGCGCAGCTCGTCCATGACCGGCTCGAGCGCTGCCCGATCGCCGGACTGGGTGGCCACGAACATGCGGCCATGGAGGTCGCCCTGCTTGGCCGATCGCCGCAGCATGGTGCGGGGCAAGGCGTGACCCACCGACCAGCGCACGGCAGCGCGGGCCAGCGGCATAGGGGTGAACTGAGTCAGGCTGGGCCTCCTGGGACACGGCTGTCCACCAATCTTGCCTCGCGTGGGTTGGGGCGCGGTAACCCGCAAGGAATATCGCGGGTCCCGGCAAGTCCGGTGAACCAGCTGAGTGCCTCGCGCGCCTCCTCGGCGGGCGGAGGCTCAGCGGATCGTCACGGTGGCTGCGGCACCGGGCATCTCGACCCAGGTGTTACCGGGGGCGAGGAGCAGTGGCTGGCCGCTGTCGGTGCGCAGCACGAAAGTGTCGGTGACGGGCCCCTTGGACCAGGCGCCCGCGACGGAGTGCCCGCCGGCAAGTGCCACGAATCGGCCCGATCCGTCGGTCAGCTTGAGGATCGGCACGGGGTCGCCCGGGTCGGTTCCGATCTTCCCCAGTGACGAGCTGACCTTCAGCACAAGCACGTTGGTGGCGCTGACCCGTATGCCGTCCAGCGTCGTGTGAGGCCCCCACGGCTCGGACCGCAGGTACCGCTTCCGCGCGGCGTCGTACCTCCAGGTCATGTTGAACCCAGCGCCGTACGGCACCACTGCCGAGGTCCCGGCCCCAACGGCACTCGACGCTGACGCAGAGGCCAGGTCAGCGGCATACGAGAAGTAGGGAGCCGGGGGCTTGGTGAACTTCGAGAGCCCCATGAGGGTCCGGGGCTTCACGAAGACGTGGTCCGGGAGTGGCCGACTGCGGTTCAGGACGTATGCGCCCGGGCGGGGGACCCGCAGTGTGCCGAGGTCGTCCAAGCGGCCGACCGAGTCGACGTAGCTGACGACCCACGGGGCCCCCATCGTGTTGCCGAACACGGGCTCCAGGGGCGACAGCAGGGGCGCGTCCGGCGGCCGCACCGAGCGCACGGGCCCTACGAGGCTCGGCAGCTGGGAATGGAAGACCGCGAGAAGCCGGGTGTAGGCGACACCGATGGGCTCCGTGAAGACGATGTCGGCCTTGTCGACACCGATCTGAGGGTGCGCCTGCCGCACGTCTGAGATCTTGATCGCCACCGCTGGGTGGTCGAGGCTCATCCCCGGGGTTACCGGGAGGCCGGTGAGAGGCGCCGTCATGAGCGTCGTCGTGGTGGCGGAGGGAGACGTGACCGTTGGAACCGGCGTAGCGGAGGGAGTCGGGCCTTGGCCTCGGCGGGCGACGAAGACGGCGACCGCAGCAGCGACCAGCACGACCAACACGACGACGCCGACCACCATGCGGCGCTTACGATTCCCGACCATCGCGCACCTTCCTACCCGCCTCCCAGCGCCACCAGAGTGGCAAGCGACACGTGGGCCGGACAGGGCCGAAGTACCCGCCTTCGGAGCTCACCCGCCGTGCCAACCCCGGTGCTCGGTGCGCCGCGCCCGCTCGCCGCCGATGACGTCGCGAACAGGCCGTGTCGGAATGCCCACCGCGGCTATGCTCGCCCGATGCCCGGCCCCGAGAGCACCATCACCGCCACAGCCGCAGGCACGTTCACGCTGGGGGACCTGACCGTCACCCGGATGGGCTTCGGCTCCATGCGCTTGACGGTCAGCCGCGACGTAGAGCGCGCTCTCACCGTGCTGCGTCGTGCGGCCGAGCTCGGCGTCAACCATGTCGACACGGCCGCCTTCTACGTCTCGCCCGGTGGCATCCTCGAGGGGGACCCGGGGCCGCCCCGCTACGCCACGGAGCTCATCCGGGAGGCGCTCGCGCCGTACGACGATCTGGTCATCACCACCAAGGTGGGGCCGGGAATTCGCGAGGACGGGACGTTCTACCAGGCCTCGACGGCCGACGATCTGCGGCGTCAGGTCGAGGAGAACCTCCGCCGGCTCGGAGTCGACCGGCTCGACGTCGTCAACCTCCGCATCATCAAGAAGGCGGGCAAGGACTCGGTCGCAGAGCGGTTCGAGGCGCTCGCGAGAATGCGTGAGGAGGGACTCGTCCGACACCTGGGTCTGTCGAACGTCCGTCTGGACCATCTCGTGGAGGCACAGCGCATTGCGCCGGTGGTTTGTGTGCAGAACAGCTATGCGCTGGACAACCAGCAGGACGCCCCGCTGCTGAGGGCCTGCGGTCAACGAGGGATAGCCTTCGTCCCCTTCTTTGCGATCGCCGGCTCGGGTCGGGAGAAAGGACCTGTCAGCAGCCACGCACCTGGCCTGTCGCAGGTGGCAAGAGCTCACGGGGTGACCGAACAGCAGGTCCGACTCGCCTGGACCCTTCATCAGGGGAGACACGTGCTCGCCATCCCCGGCACCGGCAACCCTGACCACCTAGATGAGAACATCGCGGCGGCCGCTATTCGCCTGAGTCAAGAGGAGCTCGCCATCCTCACCTGAGCAGCCCAGACCCCTCTCCGGGTGGCCGGGGTGGTGGTCAGCGGCGGGGCCTGACCCGATCTTCGATATGCAGCCGGAACGGTCAGCCAGGAGGCGCCAGGTCTGTTGTGCCACGAACACGCGGCGGCGCCTCGCATCTCGGCGCAGCTGAACTCGACATCTAAGCTTCGGATACGTTGACTTGGCCGAGTCGAGGGCGCTGTCTGGTCCGAGGCTGGGTGCAGGTCTCTCCTGGCCCTCTGCCCGCTCAGTGACTGCATTGGCAGCCCGGCGTGCCCAAGAGGACGACCACCCAGGGAGTGGCGATGGGTGACAAGATCGGGCGGTTCCGCAGCGAGGCGGGCCGGGACAGTTCCATGGATGCCATGACGTCGCGATGGGCACGCTCCCGGCACCATCGGAGAGCGTCGACGTTCCCACGTCGCTCGGCATGGTCAGGTCCTATCGCTCGGCCGGGAGCGAGTCCGGTCTCACGCCCGTCGCGTTGATTCCGGGTCGGAGTTCCGGCGTTCCGATGTGAGGCGAGAACCTGCCCTACCTGCTCGCGTCCGGACGCACGCTCATCGCAATGGACGCGCTCGGCGACTGCGGTCTGTCGGTGCAGACCGCACCCATACTCACCTTCGAGCACCAGGCGATGTGGGTCGACGAGGCACTGGAGGGAATGGGCATCGGCCAGGCCCACACGGTTGGGCACTCATTCGGTGGCGCCCCGGCAGCCGTGCATGCTGTTCGCCACCCGGCCCGAGTTGCGACACTCAGCCTCCTCGAGCCGGCGTTCGTGCTGCGGTGGCCACCGGCATCCACGTTCTTCTGGGCAACGCTGTCGATGCTTCCAGTCCCGAGGAGCTGGCGGGACCACGCTCTGGCCGCGATCGGCGGGGTGTGCCTCGATGATATCCGCGCCGAGTCCCCGATCGGCAGCATGATCTCAGTCGGCGCCCAGGAGTTCCGGGCCGCCTTGCCGAACCCCCGACCCCTTACCGAGGGCCAGCTCACGCGACTCAGAATGCCGGTCTATGTCGCCATCGCCGGCGCTCGCTCGCTGGCCGGTGGACAGCGCGCGGCCGTACGAGCGAGACAGCTTCCCGCCGGCACCGTCCAGGTCTGGCCAGGGACAACACACTCCCTGCCGATGCAGGTCCCTGAGCAGCTCGCTCGCCGCCTTCGCGACTTCTGGGACGCGGCCCCATGAACCGAGAAGGTCGACCGACAGATCGCACCCTCGACCATCGACACAAGGTCGTCGGTGAAGCGTTCGTTCAGAGAGACGGGCCGACAATGCGTCTGTCAGGATGGTCGAATCGCGGAATGACGCTGGAGCCATCGAGCCTGAGGCTGGCACTGTCCGTCCATCCTTGGCCGCACTCCAGACTTCATACCGCCCATCGCCGTGTTTGGCTTGTCACAGGCCGGCGAGCCATTTGTCCGGTCCGAAGACCTCGTAGTGGATGTTGGCTTCAGGGAGCCCCCGCGCCAGCAGTTCGGAGCGGACCTGGTCCATGAACGGCAGCGGGCCGCACAGGTACGCGTGCGTGTCGGGCAGCACCTCGATCCTCTCTAGCTCGATCCGACCTGGCATCGTCTCGTCGGTGGCCGGGCGCACACCGAGGTCCTCATACCAGTGGCGAAGCGCGGCTCCCGGAAGGGCGGCGACCAACTCGGTCAGCTCGCGACGATGGGCCTGCCTGGCCGGTGACCGGTCCGCGTGCAGGACCGTCACTGGGCGGTCTGAGGAGGTGTGTGTCAGGTAGTGCAGCATGCCGATCATCGGGGTGCAGCCGATACCGGCTGACACCAACAGCAAGGGGTCGTCGCCCTCCTCGAGGACCAGGTCGCCGAAGGGCAGTGAGACGCGCAGCCGGTCGCCCTCGAACACGTTGCGGTGAAGGAAGTTCGACACCTCCCCTTCCGGGACCTCGGTGCCGTCCTCGGCGATGGCAGCCGGGATTGCCTTCACGCTGATCGCCCAGTCGTCCGCGCGGCCCCGAGTCAAGCTGTACTGGCGGATCTGGTTTGCGCCGTCGGGCAGGGGGACGACAACCGAGATGTATTGTCCTGGTTTGGCGGCGGGAAGGCTGGAGCCATCGACCGCCACGAGGCTGTAGGCGACGGTGTCGGGCGACTCCTGCTGCCGGCTCGCGACAATGACCTCACGCCACACCGCGCCTGGCTCGACGCCGGCGTTGGAGTACAGACCCTGTTCGAGGCGGATCAGGTCGTCGGCCATGTGCCAGTACAGCTCGTCCCACGCCGAGGCAACCTCAGGTGTGACTGCGTCGCCCAGTACCTGCACGATCGCCGCGAAGAGGTGCTCGTGCACGATCTCGTACTGCTCCTTGGTGACCCCCAGTGACGCGTGCTTGTGTGCGATCCGGGCCAGTAGCTGCTCGGTTGGGTGAGGGTTGTCGGTGACCAGCATCGTCGCGTAGGCCGCGATGGACCCGGCCAATGCGAGCGGCTGGTCCCCTTGTGCCTGGTTGCCCCTGTTGAACAGGTCGCGGATCAGCTCTGGATGAGCGCTGAACATCTTCTGGTAGAACAACGGCGTGATCTCTCCGATCGCCGCCCCGACGGCAGGCAAGGTGTCACGAATGACCTGAGCCGACGTGTCCGAGAGCATGAGGGCCTCCCTGTGTCCTCGTGGGTGGTGGCTGGGCTCACACGCGTCCGTGGTGCGAACCCTTTCCGGTCCCGTCGCACGTTACCGCCGCCCCGGACCAGAGTCTCTCGATGCGTCCCGGATTGGTGACGGAGATAGGCGCCGGGCCCTGCCGTCTCGGACCGCAGCACGGTTGTCGTGGTGGCCGGGCAACTCCGAGTTGCGCTCGCCTGATTCTCACTAACGGTTCCAACCCTGGTCTTGCAACACACGACAGGCAGCTCCGCCCCCCAAGTCCAGCTGCAGCAACGCGCCAACATGCGGCGGTGTGACGCACCTTCGCGGAGGAAGGCGTCACGGCGGGCGACCCTGTGGGGACGACACTGACGCGCATCGAGATCACGAGAGGCCCGCTCCGGTCACACACGATGGCGCGATCGGACAGCCCGGGACTGCAACACCACGTTTGGGTGCGGGGGGCGGCTGCGATGCCTAGCGTTGGACGTGGTCGCCCTTCGGGCGGCGAGGAGGGGTCATGGCTGCGAGCATGGTGCGGTTCGAGTCCCGGACGGTGATCCGTCGACCGGCGAGCGAGGTCTTCGAACGGTTGGCGGACCTGCCGGGCTACCGGCAGTGGATGCACCGGGACGGCGTGTTCGCAGGGACGGAGCTGACGTCACTGCCGCCCATCCGCGCCGGGACGACGTACGTCGACCGCACCCGGATGGGCCGCTTCGTGGGCGAGGTGACCGAGCACGTGCCGGCGACGCGGATCGCGTTCAGCGAGACGCTCACCTGGTTCGGCCGCCCGCTGACCCAGGCTCGTCCGAGTTACGTGCTCGAGGCCGACGGTGACTCGACGGTGGTGCATCACGTGGCCGAGGCCGAGCTGTACGGGCCGATGCGGTTGTTGAAACCGGCTGCCGCGTGGATGTCGACCCGGGAGCGGACCCATACCCTCGCCTCCCTCAAGCGCTCCCTCGAAGGCGAGTAGGGAGGTCGGCACGCCGACCCGGGCGTGGCGGTCATGGTCAGCAGGGACGCCCGGCAGGCGGCGGAAATGGGCTACCTGGACGCCTCGCGTACACGCGTCCACCCCGACTGGCCCTCGTCGGTTTCGGCTTGCGCGAAAAGGGTCCGCCGTCGATGCCCCCGGCTGCACACTGGAAGGTGCCATCCGCGCACACTGTGGCGCCCGAGTACGCCGCCCACGCTTGGCAGGACACCACCGACTGACGGGGTCCGGCCGGATCGGGAAGCTGTACGCCATCGCCTCGGCTCTGCGCCGACGTCGCCCGACCGACCGAGGAGTTGCGGAGCCCATGAACAAGACGCAGCAGGACGACAGCGGTTCGCAGCAGCCTCCCGCCCACCGGCGTGCCCTTGGGTGTCTGACCAACACGCACCACGTCTGGAAGAGCTACAGCACTGACGATGGCGGCCGATACCGAGCCTGTGAACGATGCGGCAAGGAGTACGTCAACACGGGCAGAACGCCAATGATCGGCGGCTGAAGGCGCTTGATCGCCGGGACCCGGTCAAGAGGGACTGCGTTGCGCGGTGCACCTCGTCCACGGTTTCGAGGTCGCTCTCCACCCGGACGCCCGGGGAGGCCGCGCGAGCTATGAGCTCCGCACGTGATGGCGCGGGGCCTCACCCTGCCGCGCTGCCCTCTGACGCCTTCCACCGTCGGTACACGGGCATCTCGTCGTCCGTGTACTCCGTCGCTACCGCCTCCACGATCGAGCACGCGTAGTGGACGAGCCCGTAGGTCGTCTGGCTGGGTCGCGCCAGCACCGCGGGATGGGACGGGGGGATCTCTTCAAGCGAACCACGCGCCATGAACTCGCCGTAGTCGCCGGCGTGGTCCCCCCACGGCTGCGCCGTGTGCAGCGCGTAGCGCGGGTCACGCGCAACCTCGCGCATCTTCGGGCTCGTGTTGCGGAACGAGACGCACAGCAGCCCTGCCGCGAGCCAAGGGGAGACCGGGTGCACGCGCGGTCCGCCGTCGAGCCGGAGCGTCGCCTGGTAGACGATCCGACCCTCCATCCGCTCCCAAGCGAAGGCGGCGAGATCTGGCTCCGCGTTCGCGAACTCCGCCCAGGTGGTCATAACGGCCGCAGCCTACCGCGGCGCCTGCCCTGAGCCTGCCGTATCGAAGCCGAGGTCATGGTGCGCTGCTCCGATCTCGAGCAAGGCCGGTTGAGCCGCGAGCCCTCGGGGCGCTGGTGGTCACGGCCCGTCGAGGCAGCGCTGGAGGGCGGGCCCCACGTAGGCGACGACCTCGTCAACGGACATGCTCGCGAGCGGCTCGATACGCAGCACGTAGCGGGCCACGGCGAGGCCGATGATCTGGGCTGCAGCGAGCGCGGCCCGTTCACGCGCGTCGGGCCCGTCGAGGTGGATGGCGTAGCCCTCGACGATGACGTTGACGAGGAAGTCGCGCACAGCCTCGTGTGCCGTGCCGTCCGTCATGGCGGACCGAACGAGGCCGATCATCGTCGGCCCGACCGTTTCGTCGTCGAACACGCCGACCACCGCGCGGGCGATGCGCACGCCGGCGCCGTCGACGCCCTCGGCGAAGGCGGCGTCGAGCTTGGCCCGAGGGTCGACCGGAAGCTCGAGGGTGGCGGCGAAGAGCCCTTCCTTGTTGCCGAAGTAGTACGGCACGAGGGCCACGTCGACACCGGCGCCCTCGGCGACAGCGCGCATCGTGGTGCCCCGGAAGCCGCGGGCGGAGAAGAGCTCACGTGCCGAGCTGAGGATGTCGCCGCGGGCGTCGGTGCGGTCGGCCCGGGGCCCGGTGCGTCCGCGCGGCGTCATGACCTCATCCTAGACATGTTGAACAAGTGTTGAAACTTTGCCACAGACGCTCTACCGTGGTTTTCAACAAACGTTGAAAGGAGCGTGTCCCATGTCAGCAACCACCAGCCCCTCCCCGGCCGACACCACTGCCTCGCCCGCCCCCGGCGCCCCCGGCGCCCCCGCGCGAACCGCCGTCAGGCGGCACCGGACCGTGGGACCCGTCGGCGTCATCGCCCTGCTCGCCGTCCTGCTCGGGCTCGTCCTCACCGCATTCGCCCTGCCCGCGGTCAAGAGCGCGCCCCACGACGTCCCCATCGGCGTCGCCGGGCCGGCCCAGGCGGCGGCGCAGGTCGAGCAGGCACTCGCCGCCAAGGCCCCCGGCGCCTTCGCAGTCACGGGGTTCGGCGACGAGGCCGCCCTCACCTCGGCGATCCGCAGCCGTGACGTCTACGGCGGCATCGTCGTATCGGCCACCGGGCCCCAGGTCCTCACCGCGCCCGCGGGGTCGCCGGCCGTCGCCCAGCTGCTCGTCGCCCTCGCCTCCGGACTCTCCGCCGAGCTCGGGCGTCAGGTGCCGGTCCGCGAGATCGTCTCCCCACCCCCGAGCGACCCGCGCGGAGCCGGCCTCGCGGTCGCCCTGCTGCCTCTCATCATCGGCGCGGTCGCCCCCGTCCTCGCGCTGACGCGCGTCGTGCGCGGAGCCTGGCGGCAGCTCGCCGCCGTCGTGTCGGCAGCGGTGGTCATCGGAGCGGTGCTCGCCGCCCTGCTCCACTGGTACGGCGCCTTCGACGGCAGCTGGGTCCGTGACGCCGCGGCCATGTCGGCGGTGCTCGCGGCCATGTCGACGGCCCTGCTCGGCCTGTACTCCATCGGTGGGCTCCCGGCGCTCGGCGCCGGCGTCGCCGTCTTCCTGCTCGTCGGCAACCCGCTCTCCGGCCTGACGACGGCTCCCGAGTTCCTCCCAGCCTTCTGGAGCACGCTCGGCTCGTGGCTCCCGCCGGGCGCCGGTGGCCAGCTGCTCCGCAGTTCCGCCTACTTCGGGGGCGCCGGCGTGGGCCACGCCATGGTGGTCCTCGCCTGCTGGTTCGCCTTCGGCGTCGCGCTCCTCGCGGTCGGGTCGCGCGGGCAGCGAGCGGCCGAGCCCCTGCCGGCCTGACACGGACGTATGCCGCTGGGCCGGGACCGCGCGCAGGTGGGCGGATTCAAGGGGTCATCGCAACACC
>NZ_AWSA01000075.1 GCF_000576595.1 Intrasporangium oryzae NRRL B-24470
CGGGACGCTCCTCGACGACGCGGCCGAGCACGTCGCGCGCGGCCTCGTCGCGAAGGGGCGGTCCGGGCCAGGCCCGCCCGGCCCTCGCCGCGAGAGCGCGGAGCACCCCACCCGCCCCACCGTCCGCGTCGACGGCGTGGGTCCGCGGCGGCATCCTGCTCGGCATCGTCGTCATGATCGCCGTGACCCTCGTGCCGACCCTGCGCTCCCTCATCGAGCAGCGCAACCAGACCACCGCGCTCCAGGAGACGGTCCAGTCCCAGCGCGCAGACGTCGTCTCGCTCGAGCGGCAGGCAGCGCTGTGGAAGGACCCCGCCTACATCGAGCTGCAGGCCCGGCAGCGGCTCAAGTTCGTGCGCGTCGGCGACCGCGCCTACAGCGTCATCGACGCCCAGCGCCCCAAGGACGACGGCACCTCGGACCCGCGACCTGTCGTCGCGGCCCCGATGGCCAACGACTCCTCGCCGTGGTACGGCAAGCTCTGGCAGTCGATCCAGATCGCCGACCGCCCGACCGCGGGCGTCCCCCGCACGAGATGAGCCCGGCCGACGACGCGCCGGGGCGGCCCCACGACAACGAAGCGAGCACCTCCTTGGGCAACCACGACACCCGACCGCCGGTCGCCGAGAGCGACCTCGACGCCGTGCAGCGTCAGCTCGGCCGACGCCCCCGCGGCGTGGCCGAGGTCGCGCACCGCTGCCCGTGCGGCGAGCCGGACGTCCTGCGGACCGAGCCGCGCCTGCCCGACGGGACGCCCTTCCCGACGACGTACTACGCGACGTGCCCGCGGCTCACAGGGGCGATCAGCACCCTCGAGACTGAGGGCGTGATGAGGGACATGACGGCAAGGCTCGCGGACGACGCGACGCTCGCCGCGGCATACGAGAGAGCGCACGAGCACTATCTGGCGCGGCGGGCGGAGCTCGGCGACGTGCCGGAGATCGCGGGGATCTCGGCCGGCGGCATGCCCAACCGGGTCAAGTGCCTGCACGTCCTCGTCGGCCACTCGCTCGCGGCCGGTCCGGGGGTCAACCCGCTCGGCGACGAGGCGCTCGAGATGCTCGAGCCGTGGTGGACGCCCACCTCGTGCGCGGCCATCCATGCCGCCGAGGACGACGCGGCCACGAGCCCGGCGGAGGCTGACGATGAGTGAGCCGACGGTGCGCGTCGGGGCGGTCGACTGTGGCACCAACTCGATCCGCCTCCTCGTCGCAGACATCGACCCCGAGACCAGGGTGCTCACCGACGTCCTGCGCCGGATGGAGATCGTCCGGCTCGGCTACGGCGTCGACCGCACGGGCGTCATCGACCCGGAGGCCATGGAGCGCACGCTCCGCGTGACGCGGGAGTATGCCGCCCAGTGCCGTGAGCTGGGCGCCGAACGCGTCCGCTTCGTCGCGACGTCAGCCTCGCGCGACGCGCGCAATGCCGCAGACTTCATCGACGGCGTGCGGGCCGCCTTCCTCGAGCACTGGGGCGCCGAGGTGACCCCCGAGGTCGTCACCGGCTCGGAGGAGGCCGCGCTCTCCTTCAGCGGGGCCACGGGCGGCCTGGCGGCACAGGGCGTCCCCGGACCGTATCTCGTGGTCGACCTGGGCGGCGGGTCGACGGAGTTCGTCAGGGGCACGGATGCGGTCGAGGCGGCGCGCTCCGTCGACGTCGGCTGCGTCCGCATGACCGAGCGTCACCTCGTCAGCGACCCGCCGACCGCCGCGGAGATCGCGGGCGCGACCCGCGACATCGATGCCGCGATCGACGAGGCGGCCGCCGTCGTGCCCTTCGAGGGGGTCCGCGCGCTCGTCGGCCTCGCCGGAAGCGTCACGACGATCACGGCGCACCAGCTCCGCCTGCCGGCCTACGACCCGAAGGCGATCCACCTCTCCCACGCGAGCACCGCCGAGGCGCTCGCCGCGTCGGCCGACCTGTTGGCCATGACGAAAGCGGACCGCGCGGCACTGCCCTACCTCCACCCGGGCCGCGTCGACGTCATCGGTGCAGGCGCCCTCGTATGGAGCCGGATCATCGAACGGGTCGCTGCCGTCGCTGGGATCACCGAGGTCATCACGTCGGAGCACGACATCCTCGACGGCATCGCGCTCAGCCAGGTCCCCTGACCCCAGCGCGGGCTCCGGGCTGTGGGTCAGGCCGGTCAGCGGCTGTGGCGCTCGCGCAGGAGGAGCCGGATGCGCCGCTCGGCAATGTCCTCGGCGTGCCGCGCCAGCCACAGGCACACGACGGCCAGCGGAACCTCGACGAGGACGGCCATGGCGAGCGCCTCGTTGCGGCTCGGACCGGGGCGGGACATGACGACGTCGAACCACGCGTCGACGAGGAGCAGCGCGGCGGAGAAGCTCGCCGTGACGGTCAGGTGCCTCGATCGGCGCAGGGCGCTCCATGCGGTGGCCGCGAGGGCCACGAGCAGCGCGATGTCGAAGCCGATCCAGGCGACGTCGAAGTCGTGGGCGACGACCCGGCTCGGCAGGGCCTCACCGAGGTAGATGGTCCACGGGACGAGCGCCACGGCGCACACCCCGAACAGGACGCCGGCCCAGCGCACCGCCCGTGAGCCGTCCACGAGGACGACGTTGGCGGCGCTGTCCTCCGGCGGGATGAGCTCGTCGAGCGCGTCGGCCGCGCTGCCGGCGCCTTCTGTCGTGGGCGGGAGTGCGGGGTCGCGGAGCCTCTCGCCTGGACTGGTCGCCTCACCCATTGGGTCCTCCTGCTGCGTTGGCGGGCCGGTGGTCCGGGCTCCTGGCCTTGTCCTCATGCTAAGCCGCTCGCCTCGGTGGCACCGTCGGCCCGCGTCCGGCTTCGTCGAGGCGGAGGCGGCGCCGGCGGCTGCAGTGGGACCTTCGCCTCTGTCGAGGCCAGTTGGGCCCTCGTTAGCGTTCGGGACGAGGTGGAGCGCGTCGGTGCGCATCAGTTACCCACCCGAACGAGCGGAGGCGGACGTCGTGAGACCCCGGACGAGAACGGTACGAAGGGTCGGTGCGGCGCCGCGGCGGGACTGCTGGCCACTCTTGCAGTGACGGTGACCGGCACGAGCGCCACGAGCGCCCCGCGCGTCACCCACGAGTCCTTCACCTTGAGCGGCCTCATGGCGGATGCCTCATGGAAGGCCGAGGAGGGCACGGAGCCCGAGGTGGGCGCGCCCGGGATCCTGTACGTACAGGGCGCCCATGCCACGTCGACGAATCGGGTGCCGGGTGCCAAGCCCGTGCGCGGCCCGATGCCCGCGCTCCTGGCCATGGGGCTGATGATGCCGGGCGTGGCACCCGGTGACGAGCCCTACCCGGCGGAGCTGTGGTGTGCCACGGGCGACTTCTCCTTCACCGTGGCCGACGACCTGTCCAGCGCCGCGCTCGACGTTCCGACGTGCGACGCCCAGGTGTTCGCGGTGGACCCGAATACCGGTGAGGAGACTCCGAACGGGGTGACGGTGACCGTGGCCATCACGACCGACTGGACCGCGACGGGACCGCTCGAGCAGCAGAGGTCGCACTCGCGCTACAGCGTCGGCGGGCTCTGGAGCATGGAGATGGCCAGGACCGCGATGCGACCGGCATCGGCCGACATCACGGTGACGGGGCTACCGGGCGGGACGTTCAGCGGAACGACGAACGAGGCGGCCATCCAGGACGTCAAGGTCGGAACGCTCCAGCGCCAGTAGGGGCACGTGAGGCGGCGGCCCCTCCCCGACGGAGCCGGGCCGCTGCGGAGGGCGCTCGGGCTTGAGGGAGGGGTAGCCCGAGCGCTCATTCGCGTTTCGTGCCGTACCCCCGGTCGGACTCGAACCGACACTCGAGCGATTTTAAGTCGCCTGCCTCTGCCATTGGGCTACGGGGGCAAGGCGTTCAGTATGCCGTCCACCGCGGTCCCCGACGAACGGGACCCTGCGCCTGAGAGCACGGGCTGGAGGGTCGGGGCGGGGCGAGTCAAGGGTGCGGGAACCAAACCGAGGCACCTGAACGCTTAGGCTTTGAGGTAGTCGCCACAGTCGGTGGCACTCAGTGTCCGGGAGGCACTCACACATGGCAGGTGGAAACCCGGTCTTCGACCGGCTCAACAAGCAGATCGAGCAGGAGCGCTACGCCGGTTTCGGCTCGCCCCAGGGCTCGCAGTCCGGTCCCGTCCAGGGCACCCAGGCCGCGTCTGCCGGCTACGCGGCGCAGGACGCGATGTCGACCCAGCAGCTCAACGACCTCTACGCCCAGCAGGCTGCTGGCCCGGTCGACACCGGTCGTGTCACGCTCGACGACATCATCGTCAAGAGCCTCGTCCTCTTCGGCATCACGCTGGCCGTCGCCGCGGTCTCGTGGTTCTGGACCGCGGCCAACACCGACCTGACGCTGCCGTTCTGGCTCGGCGGCATGTTCGGCACGCTGATCCTCGGCTTCGTCATCGCCTTCAGCAAGAAGGTCTCGGTGCCGCTGCTCCTCGTCTACGCCGCCCTCCAAGGCGCGTTCCTCGGAGCCTTCAGCCAGTACATCAACGCGATCCCGAAGTACGAAGGTGTCGTCGTCACCGCCGTCCTCGCCACGCTCTGCACGTTCGCGGCGATGTACGTCGGCTACGCCACCGGCTTCGTCAAGGTCAATGACCGCACCCGCCGGATGTTCTTCTTCGCCCTCGTCGGCTACGGCATCTTCTCGCTCCTGCAGGTCGTCCTGCTCATGACGGGCGTCCTCGACGGTTGGGGCTTCGGCGGCAGCGGCAGCTTCGGCATCCTCATCAGCCTCTTCGGCGTGGGCCTCGCCGCCTACTCGCTCGCCGTCGACTTCGACTCGATCGACAACGCCGTCCGCGTCGGAGCCCCGGCGAAGTACTCGTGGCTCCTCGCGCACGGCCTCGTCGTGACCCTCGTCTGGCTCTACGTCGAGTTCGTCCGCCTCTTCGCGCGCCTGCGCGACTGACCGCCGGGTTCTCGTTGCCGTGGGATCGCCTGTCCCGCAGGAGGTCTCCGACGAGCTGAAGCGCGTGGTCGAGCGGTGGCAGCAGCTGCCGCTCGACCACGCGCTCTCCCGTATGCCGCTCGCCAGGGAGGTCGTCCAGGCGCTCGCTGACCGGGTGTCCGGGTCGCGAGGGCGCTCCCACACCGAGGTGCCGGACCTCGGCCCGGCCGTGGTGATGGACCAGCTCACCGTCATGGTGCACGACGTGTTCGTGACCGAGCCCGACGCGGACCCGACTGACGTCGTGACCGCGCTGAGCGGCATACGCAAGGGGCTGTAGCCCGGCAGACGAACGTGGCCCCTTCCGTCCCGGACGGAAGGGGCCACGTTGGTCGTGGCGAGGTCAGCTGAGGCGCTCGAAGATGACCGCCATGCCCTGGCCGCCGCCGACGCACATCGTCTCGAGACCGAACTGCTCGTCACGCTCGCGGAGGGCGTTGATGATGGTGCCGGTGATCCGGGCACCGGTCGCGCCGAACGGGTGGCCGATGGCGATGGCGCCCCCGTTGACGTTGAGCTTGTCGTAGTCCATCCCGATCTGGTCGGCCGAGCCGATGACCTGCGCGGCGAAGGCCTCGTTGATCTCGTAGAGGTCCATGTCGCCGATCGACATACCGGCCCGCTTGAGGGCGAGGTTGACGGCCTCGACCGGGCCGAGGCCCATGATCTCAGGGGAGAGGCCCGTCGCGGCCGTCGAGACGACCCGCGCGAGCGGCTCGAGCCCGAGCTCCTTCGCCTTCGTGTCGCTCATGACGACGAGGGCCGCGGCGCCGTCGTTGAGCGGGCAGCAGTTGCCGGCCGTCACGGTGCCCTGCGGGCGGAAGACCGGGTTGAGGCCCTGGACCGCCTCGAGCGTCACGCCGGCCCGGGGGCCGTCGTCCTTGGTCACGACGGTGCCGTCCGGCGTGGTGACCGGGCTGATCTCCCAGTCGAAGAAGCCCCGCGCGATGGCCGCCTCGGCGCGGTTCTGCGACGTGACGCCCCACTCGTCCTGGCGTTCGCGGGAGATGCCGTAGGCGGTGGCGACGTTCTCGGCCGTCTGGCCCATCGCGATGTAGATGTCGGGCAGCTCGCCCTGCTCGCGCGGGTCGGTCCACGTCTCGTTGGTCTCGGCGATGCGCTTGGTCCGGGCCTGGGCGGCGGCGAAGCGGCCGTTCTGCTGGTCCTCCTTGGCGCCGCCGGCCCCGGCCCAGTCGGTGTACTGCGAGACGCACTCGACACCGGCCGAGACGAAGATGTCGCCCTCGCCGGCCTTGATCGCGTGGAAGGCCATCCGCGTCGTCTGCGCGGAGCTCGCGCAGAAGCGGTTGATCGTCGCGGCGGGCGTCGCGTCGATGTCGAGGAGGGTCGCGACGACCTTGGCCATGTTGGAGCCGTGGCGGCCGGACGGCTCCGCGCAGCCGAGGTAGATGTCCTCGACGAGCGACTTGTCGAGGGCGGGGATCTTGTCGAGCGCGGCCTGGATGACGGTGGCCGCGAGATCGTCGGGCCGGACGTCCTTGAGCGAGCCCTTGAACGCCCGGCCGAACGGCGAGCGGGCAGTCGAGACGATGACGGCTTCGGTCATGGGGTTCTCCTGGGATGGCTGATCGCGCCTCCCGCGCCATCGCGGGCGGCTGGTAAGCGCGTGCTCACCTCGTGGCCGATCGTATGCCGCCCGGCTGGCAAACGACAGCGGGCGGGGGTATGGCCTGCATCTCGTCGGCCGAGCCGGAACCGTCTCTCAGTCTGTCCGGTTATGGTGACGGGACCGAGCCTTCGCGGGCCACGCGACCCGCGGGCCGCCCTGACCCGACAAGAGGACTGCATGAAGACCCTGACGACTCGCGCCCTCGCCCTCGCCGGCGCGCTCGCCATCAGCCTCGGCGCCACCGCGTGCTCGAAGTCGGACGCGCCGGCCACCGGGTCGTCCTCGTCGACCGGCGCCACGCCAGGGACGACGCCGACCGCGACGAGCCAGGACACGCGTGCCCCGAAGCCTGCCGACCTCCTCCAGGACGCCAAGGCCAACGCGCTCGCGGCGACCTCGGCCGCGTTCGTCGGGGAGATCACCCAGAACGGCGAGCTGATGAAGATCGACTTCAAGGGGACGAGCGACGGCAAGACCGCCGACATCTCCCTCCAGATGAGCAGCATCGGCAAGGTCCACCTCATCTCGGTGCCCGGATCGCTCTACATGCAGGGTGACGCCTCCTTCTGGAAGGCCCAAGGCGCTCCTGCCTCGGTTCAGAAGGCCGGGGACAAGTTCGTCAAGGCGCCCGCCGACGCGGCCGCGATGGCCGACAGCCTCAGCCTGAGGAGCTTCCTCAAGGAGGCGTTCGGCGCCATCACGCCGCAGCAGCTGTCCGACACGGTCGGCGAGGAGTCGGTCAACGGCGTCCCGTGCTGGGTCCTGACCGACCGCAAGGGAAAGGCCGAGGGCATGCTCTACGTGTCGAAGGACCGCTCAGAGGTCGTCCGCTTCACCGGGTCCAAGGACAGCCCTGGCCAGCTCGACTTCTCCCGGTGGAACGAGGACCTCGGCATCACCGCGCCGAGCGCCTCGCAGATCCTCCCGATCAACTGAGGGCGCTGACCGACGCGACCCAGGAGTGCGCGGTTGTCGGATCAGTGCGCGCGCTGCAGGTCGCACCCTTCCGACCACCCCGCAGTGCTGGTCGTATCAGGTGACGCCGTCCGGCTGGGGCGCACCCATGGGGCCGGACGCTGCCACGGCATCGGAGGGTGCCGCCGCTTCGGAAGCCGGGACGGGGTCGGAGGCGGGAACGGCCATGGCGGGGCGCATCCGGTGCAGGAGAACCGCCCACCGGCCGCGCGCCCCGCGGGGCTGCCCGCGGACCTCGGTCGGGGCGACCTCGGTGCCGGGCCGGGCCACCGCCCGCTTCGCCGCGACCGCGACCGGCCCGATGCCCTCGCCTCGGCGCAGGTCGGGCGCGGGAGGCGCGCTTCGCTCCCCGAAGAGGTCGAGGGCGGCGCTCACCGTCGGCAGGAGGGCCGCGGCCACACGGGCGTAGCCGGCCGGGCTCGGGTGGAAGCGGTCGGCGCTGAACATCACCGTGGGGTCGGCCGAGAAGGCCTCGCTCAGCAGGTCGCCGACGGAGACGGCACGACCGCCAGCCTCGACGACGGCGACGGTCTGGGCGGCCGCCAGGTCGCGTGACCACCGCCGCGCGAGGAGACGGAGCGGCTGCGGGACCGGCTCGATCGCGCCGAGGTCGGGACACGTCCCGACGACGACCTCGGCGCCGGCATCGCGGAGCCGGCGGACCGCCATCTCGAGGTGCCGCACAGCTACGGCCTTGTCGATGCGGTGCGTGACGTCGTTGGCACCGATGAGGATCACGGCGACGTCGGGCACGGCCACGGCCTCGAGCGCCCGCTCTACCTGCGGGCCGAGGTCCGGGGACTCGGCGCCGATGACGGCGACGTTGGTCAGGTCGACCGGCCGGCCACTGAACGCGGCGACGCCGTTCGCGATCGTCGCGCCGATGGTCTGGTGCGGGTGCTCGGCTCCCATGCCGGCCCCCGTCGAGTCCCCGAGGACGAGGAGCCGGATCGGCTCGCCGGGCCCGAAACCGTAGCGGCCGGCGTCGTCAGGTGCGCCCTCGAACTGCTGACCGACGATCCGCCGGGTGAGGAGGGCCTCGACGCGGAGGAGGGCGTAGCCGAGCAGACCCAGGGCCCCGAGACCGGCGACGCCCATGCCACCACCGTAGGCGGCCGTCTGCGCGATCTTCCGTGCCCGCCGTGCGCGGCCCATGAAGCGCCCCCTTGTGCCTGAGTTCGGTCCGTCCCCACGGTAACGCGCGGCGCCGACCCCGATGTCCCCGTTCACGACTCGCGCCCGCCCCGCACAGGCCCGGCGCAGGCGCGGCACCCGGCCCAGCGGCATACCGGCCCGTGTCTCGCACTCTGGGACGGGCCTCCTAGGATGAGCGGATGAAGTACGCAGAGCACGTCGCAGACCTCGTTGGGAACACGCCGCTCGTCAAGCTCGGCGCCGTCGTCGCGGACGCGGGGGTGAAGTGCACCGTGCTCGCCAAGGTCGAGTACTTCAACCCGGGCGGCTCGGTGAAGGACCGCATCGCGCTGCGGATGATCGAGGCAGCCGAGCGTGACGGCCTGCTCAAGCCCGGTGGCACCATCGTCGAACCGACGAGCGGCAACACCGGTGTCGGCCTCGCCCTCATCGCCCAGCGCCGCGGCTACAAGTGCGTCTTCGTCTGCCCCGACAAGGTGAGCCAGGACAAGCGCGACGTCCTCAAGGCGTACGGCGCCGAGGTCGTCGTCTGCCCGACCGCTGTCGAGCCGGACCACCCCGACTCCTACTACTCCGTCTCCGACCGCCTCGTCCGCGAGATCGACGGCGCCTGGAAGCCCAACCAGTACTACAACCCGGAGGGCCCCCGCAGCCACTACCTGACGACCGGCCCGGAGATTTGGGAGGACACCGACCACCGGGTGACGCACTTCGTCGCGGGAGCCGGCACCGGCGGCACGATCAGCGGCACCGGCAAGTACCTCAAGGAGGTCAGCGACGGCGCCGTGCGCATCATCGCGGCCGACCCCGAGGGCTCGGTCTACTCCGGCGGCAGCGGCCGTCCCTACCTCGTCGAGGGGGTCGGCGAGGACTTCTGGCCGGGCGCCTACGACCCGTCCGTCGTCGACGAGGTCATCGCCGTCAGCGACGCCGACTCGTTCGAGATGACGCGCCGGCTCGCCCGCGAGGAGGGCCTGCTCGTCGGCGGCTCGTGCGGCATGGCCGTCGTCGCGGCGCTCCGGGCCGCCAAGGACCTGCCCGAGGACGCCGTCATGGTCGTGCTGCTGCCCGACTCGGGCCGGGGCTACATGTCCAAGATCTTCAACGACGAGTGGATGCACTCCTACGGCTTCCTCAACGACCACACCGAGCAGACCGTCGGCGACGTCCTGCGCAGCAAGTCGGGGGACATGCCCGCCCTCGTCCACACCCACCCCAACGAGACGATCCGCGACGCGGTCCACATCCTCCAGGAGTACGGCGTCTCGCAGATGCCCGTCGTCAAGGCCGAGCCGCCGGTGATGTCGGGCGAGGTCGCCGGGTCCGTCAGCGAGCGGGCTCTGCTCGACGCGCTCTTCACCGGTCGCGCCCACCTGGCCGACTCCGTCGAGAAGCACATGGAGAAGGGCCTGCCCCTCGTCGGCGCCGGCTCGCCCGTGTCGGCGGCGCGCCACGAGCTCGAGCAGTCCGACGCGATCCTCGTCGTCGAGGACGGCAAGCCGATCGGCGTCCTGACGCGGGCCGACCTGCTCGGCTTCATCGCCGACTGAGTCGTCACCTGCCGCGTATGCCGCTGGGCGCGCGCCCAAGGGCACGTTCCCTCGGGAGCCAGCCCAGCGGCATACGGCGGAAAGGCTTGCGGCTCAGACCTTCTCGCGTGCCTCGGCCTTCTTGGCCTTCTTGTGCTCCCGCACCTTGACTCGGGACGCCTCGTCGATGACGTCGGCGATGGAGCGGTGGCCCGGCTTGCCGTAGTCACCGGTCGCCTCCTGCCACCCCTCCGGCGCCACGCCGAGTTGCTTGGCGAGCAGGGCCGCGAAGATCTTCGCCTTCTGGTCGCCAAAGCCCGGCAGGCTCGCGATCCGTGCGACGAGCTCGCTGCCCGAGGAGACGTCCTTCCAGACGTTCGCCGCGTCGCCGCCCCAGTCGTCGACGAGGGCCTGGCAGAGCTGCTGCGTCCGCGTCGCCATGGAGCCGGGGAAGCGGTGGAGCGCCGGTGGAGTGCGGAAATGCTCGAGCAGCGTGTCGGGCGGCAGCGCCGCGATCGTCGCCGCGTCGAGGTGGTCGGTGCCCATCCGCTCGGCGAGGACGCTCGGCGAGGTGAAGGCCTTCTCCATCGGGATCTGCTGGTCGAGCTGCATGCCGAGAAGGAGGGCCAGCGGGTCGCGTTCGAGGAGGGCGTTGCCTTCGTCCGTGGTCGCGAGGTGGAGTGCCATGGGACCCATCTTGACGTATGCCGTCCCGCTGAGCCGTTACGACTTCACCCCAGGAGGTCCAGGCGTCAACCCTTGATTGACACGGCGACGATGTCAATCTTGACCGGCACGGTCGCATGCTGGAGCTCGTCGCGGTGCCTGCCCGTCGGCCCACCCGAATCATCCACGCCGACCGGCTCCGGGACGGGACAGTCGGCAGCGCGTCAGGCGAAGGCCGACACGCGGAGTGCGGAGCGTTCCCGGTGATCCTCTGCTGTGGCCGGACAACGACCGTCACCGGGTGACGGCCGGAGGCTTCCATGGGTCGAGTCGGTCGAGGCACATCCACGCCATGTCGGCGTCCGTGAGCTCTCCACTACGCAGGTGGGCGAGGAAGCCCCGCATCGGCATCGTCACCACCTCGCAGAACTCGTCCACGTCCAACTGCTGCTCGAACGCGACGCGGCATCACGTTGCCAAGGCCGCGTGGCGCAGATGCGTGGCATAGCCCGCGAGCCACGTCCGGCCCACGAGGGCCATCTGGTCAGCGACATAACCCGTCTCCTCGCGCAACTCTCGGGCCGCTGCGTCCAGAACGTCCTCGCGTTCGTTCACCACACCGCCCGGCAACTCATGCAGCACCTTGCCCGGCCCCGGGCGGAACTGTCGCGTGAGCACGATGTCGCCATCAGTTGTGATGGCAACGACGGCCACGGTTCGACCTCCAGCGAGAATGTCCCATTCGGCCTCACGGTCGTCTGGCATGGCGTAGGTACGGGTGTTCACCGTGAGATGACCGGCTGGACCGGGTCGCTCGCTGACTACCTCCCACGTCTGCATCCGCGGACGATAGCCCAGCAGGTCACGCCTGACTCCTGGGTTCGGGCAACTCAGAGGAGCGTGCCCAGTGAGATCAGAGGCCGAGCATCACCGGCGTCCTCGGGATGTCGCCGGCGATCAGCGCCCCCAGGGGCGTGGCGATGTCACGGGGTGAGAACAGGTCGGTGCCGCGGTAGTCGGCAATGTCTGCGTGTCGCCACCATCGCATCCCGCTGATGCACTCGGCGGCGAGGTCGTCGTCGGACAGCGCGCCGTGGGGATCAAAGCGCGTGGTGCGGACGAGGAAGTAGTCGTTGACCACCCCGTCGTAGCCGTCGGCCTGGCCAGGGACCGGGACCTCTTGGCGCCAGACGTGAGGCGGGTCATCGTCGATGACGAGCCCCGTCTCCTCGTGCAGCTCGCGGCGCAGTGCCGCCAACGGCAGTTCACCGGGCTCGATGCCACCGCCAGGGGCCGACCACACGACCGTTGCACCCGCGGGCACCGCTGGGTGCGGGAAGCTGAAGCGGCAGAGCAGGACGTGGTCATCATCGGCCAGGATGATCGCCCGGACTGCGTGTCTCAGCTTCGTCGGCGCGGGTGTCTCGCTCATGTGCGGATGATCACGGGGCCAGGAGCCGAGCGCAAGCCGGGTATGGGCCCCGAGGACGGCGTTCCGTGCGAGCCAGCGGCCATTAGCGGCTGCGCTGGTAGGCAAGGTCGCCAACAGGTGTTCCGTTGGTGTCTCCCGGTCGTTGCCGGGCAGGGTCGGGGCATCTCCCGCTTACGGCTGCCGGGTGTCGAGGGCGATCCGCACCGTCGGCCGTGCCTCAGGTCCCGCGGACGGGTCGACCGACACGGTGATCGTCAGGCCATTCTTGGTGGCCACCTTCGGCCAGGCGGCGTTCTCCGTCACGCTCCAACCCTTGGCCGTCAGCTCGGACCGGTAGAAGTCCCAGACCGCGGTGGCGTCGGTCATGTCCAGCCCTCCGACGCAGCCGTCGCTGCCGCTCTCGAGCGTCGCGTAGAAGGGGGCGGGGTGCTCGAGCGAGTCGAACGCCGCCTGTGCCGTTCGCAGCGTGGCAACGACTGCGGGGTCCATGGCACCTCCGGCCGCGTCGCCCAGGCAGTCGGGGACGCGGGTGTACGTCGCACTCTTGGCGTTCACCCCGATCGCCGCGCCGAGGAGCGGGCCTGCGACGGCCACGACGGTGAGCACCGCCGCGGTCACGATGACCGGCGTGGTCCGCTTCACCACGACAGCGATGCCGGCCAGCACGAGGACGACGAGTCCCGACAGCGCGGCCGGGACGATGCCTTGCGCGAAGCCCGGCCGGGTCGTGTCGCCGGATACCCGCAGGTACTGGTTGGTGACGACGGTGACCAGGACGACCCCGAGTGCCCCAGCCACCAGGAGGAACACAGCGAGTCTCGTGCCCGATTTCCGGGCCTCCTGGGTGGTCACGTCAGTCTGCTGCCGCGTTGGGGCGACGGTCCGGGTCGTCGTTCGCCAGGCCGGCGCTCGCTGCCTCCGGTCGCGCGTGATCCCGTCTCCTGCGAACCATCCTGACCACCTTCATGGCCAAGGCGGTCAGTGCGGCGAGTGCACCGGCGAGAAGCAATGCGTCCGGGTGGTCCTGGAACGCCGAGATCGTCTCGGTCCGTTCCGGGGCCTCGACCGTGTCACGGACCTCGTCCATGATGACTCCCATCCGACCCCTCTGCTCGTTGTCCATCCTGTGCGAGATCGCCCCGAGCTGAGCAGGGCCGACCGGCCCTGAACCGGCCGACATGTCCGTCGCGGGCGCCGAGTTCGTTACCTGACGGCCGATTTGGCCACATCCCGTCCGCCGTGCTCGCGGGCGTCCGACAATGGGGGAGCACGACAGCCCGGCGACGTCCGGGCGAGGCATCGACGGAGGCGAAGTCATGACCAGTCCGATGAGCGAGGACGCGATCTCCGACGGGTCCGGAGGTCCTCCGCCGTCGAAGTGGGTCAACCTCGACGGGCCGGTGCACTACGTCGACTACGGGGGACCGGCAGAAGGTCCGATGCTGCTCCTCGTCCACGGCCTGGGCGGCTCCGCCGTCAACTGGGCGGCGATCGCGCCGACCCTCGCCGAGACGAACCGCGTCATGGCGATCGACCTCGTGGGGTTCGGGCGCACTGAGACGCTCGGGCGCCCGACGAGCGTCCACGAGAACCAGCGCCTGCTTGCGCGGTTCATCGACGCGGTCATCGGGCACCCGGTCATCCTCGTCGGCAACTCCATGGGCGGGCTCATCTCGATCCTGCTCACCGGCGACCGCCCCGACCTCGTCGCGGGTCTGGTCCTCGTCGACCCGGCCGTACCGGTCGGCCCGACCGCGCGGCCCGACCCCCTCGTCATGCTCATGTTCGGGGTCTACGCCGTGCCGGCCGTCGGACGGATCGTCATGTCCCGGAGGCGCACCGTGCTGTCGGCGGAGGCCCAGGCCAAGGCCGTGCTGCGTCTCTGCACGGTCGATGCCAGTCGCGTGCCGGCCCATGTCCTCGAGCAGCATCTCGAGCTGGCCCGCGAGCGGGACTCCTACCCCAACGTCGACGCGGAGCTCGTCGTGGCCGCGCGCTCCCTCGTCCTCGTCCTCGCGCGACGCAAGCGCATCGAGGCGATCATGAAGGAGATCAGCGTCCCCGTGCTCCTGCTGCACGGCGACCGGGACCGGCTCGTCCCGATCGGCGCCGCGCGGGCGGTCGCTGCCGCCAACCCGACGTGGCGCTTCGAGGTCGCCCACGACGTGGGGCACGTGCCGCAGCTCGAGGTGCCCGAGTGGACCCTCCAGCACGTCACCGACTGGCTGGCCACCGAGGGCGCCGTGGCCTCCCTCACTGCGAGGCCCTAGATGTACTCGGCCTGGACGTTGGTGACAGTC
>NZ_AWSA01000076.1 GCF_000576595.1 Intrasporangium oryzae NRRL B-24470
GCCGCCACGTCCGCCGCCCTCCCCGCCTGGATCTCGGCCGTGCTCGTCCACGACCGCTCCGGGGCGTCCGACCTGGGCCGCGACCTCGCCGGGACGACGCCGTGGGTCCTCGGGGTCGTCCTGGGGGCGGCCCTCGCAACCCTCGGTCTCGACCCCGCGCGCCGCCTGCTGACGTGGGTGCTGGCCCTCGCCATCGCCTGGACGCTGCCCGCGGGTCTCACGGCCATCAGCTACCTCAGCGACTCCCTCCGTTCGTCGAGCGCCCAACCCGGCGCGCTGCGCGACCTGCTCGGCTCGGTCGCCCAGGTCCTCACCGGCGCCCTCGGCCGCGATGCCCACCCCCTCGGGCCGTACCTGCTCGCCCTCGTCATCGGCCTCGCCGGCTCGGCCCTCAGGCGACGACGCACCCAGCCGCCCGCCGAGGGACCGGCGTCCGCGGAGCCGGCCGAGCGGCATACGGACCGGCTCGAGACGGTCGACGGCGAGACGGAGGCGGTCTCCTCAGCCACGGCACGTACGGTGACCCCATGATCACGGGAACGCGCGTCAGGTCCCTGACCTCCGTCACGCTCGCCGCCGTGCTCTTCTCGAGCATCGGCGCTGGTTGCTCGCTCTTCTCCCAGCCGCCCCCACCCGGTGACGCCGCCCAGGCGCTCGCCGCCGGGCTCGCCACGGGCAACGTCTCGGGCGTCGCCTTCTCCGGCACGACGCCGGCCAAGGCGACCGCCTTCCTCACGTCGGTGTACAAGGGCATGGGCACGCTCCGGCCGAAGGTCACCGTCGCCGGGGTCACGACGAGCGAGGGCTCCGAGAAGGCGACGGCCACCCTGCGGACCGTGTGGGACGTCTCCGACAGCCCCACGGACTGGACCTACGAGGAGAAGGTCCCCATGACGCTCGTCGACGACACGTGGCGCGTGACGTGGTCGCCCCGGATCGTCGCACCCGACCTCGCCGCCGACGAGGCCCTCACGCTCAAGCGCGTCTGGCCCAAGCGTGCCGACATCGAGGATGCGTCCGGCGGCAAGATCATGACCGAGCGCGAGGTCTCGACCGTCGGCCTCGACAAAGCCAAGCTCGGCGCAGGCGAGGCCGCCGCGTCCGCACGCGCGCTCGCCCGAGTCCTCGGCATCGACGCGCAGGCGTATGCCGCGAAGGTCGCCTCCGCGGGCGCGAAGGCCTTCGTCCCGGCCCTGACCCTCCGGGCCTCCGACCCCGCCCTGACCCGCAACACCGGCCGGATCGACGCCGTCAAGGGGGCCCTCCGACTCGCCTCGCTCCAGGTGCTCGCGCCGAGCCGGACCTGGGCCGCCCCGATCCTCGGGAACGTCTCCGAGGCCACAGCCGAGCAGATCACCGCCTCGAAGGGCGTGCTCGCTCCCGGCGACTCCGTCGGGCAGAACGGGCTTCAGTACCGCTACGACGCCCAGCTGCGTGGCACCCCGGGCCTGTCCGTCCTCGCATTGAAGAAGGGCGCGGACGGCAGCGTCATCGCCAAGCGTGAGCTCTTCGCCGAGGAGTCGAAGGACGGCCAGCCGCTCAAGATCACCCTCGACCCCAAGGCCCAGTCCGCCGCGGAGGCCGCCCTCGCCGGCCAGACGCAGCGCCCGACGGCCCTCGTCGCCGTGCGCGTCTCCACGGGCGAGATCCTCGCCGCGGCCGTCGGACCCGGCGCGGACGGGGCTCCCGTGGCTCTCGCAGGCAAGGCCGCCCCGGGCTCGACGTTCAAGATGGTCAGCTCGCTCGCCCTGATCCGCAAGGGCCTCAACGCCGACAGCCCGCTGCCCTGCACCCAGAGCCTCACGGTCAACGGCCGTGTGTTCGCCAACTACACCGACTACCCCAAGGACCACTTCGGCAACATCCCGCTCAAGACGGCCCTCGCCTTCTCCTGCAACACGGCCTTCATCAGCCAGTACAAGACCGTCTCGCAGGACGACCTCATCGCCGCGGCGCAGTCCCTCGGCATGGGCGACAAGCTCGACCTGCCCTTCACCGGGTTCGTCGGGTCGGTGCCGACGACCGACAACGTCGTCGAGCACGCCGCCTCGTTCATCGGCCAGGGCCGCGTCGAGGCGTCGCCGCTGACGATGGCGATCGTCCTCGCCTCGGCGATGAAGGGCGCGACCGTGCGCCCCAAGCTCGTCGTCGGGAGCCAGGACCTTCCCGCGCCCGCCACCCCGCTCGACCCGCGCGAGGCCGAGGTGCTGCGCCAGGAGCTGCGCGAGGTCGTCGCCGTCGGGTCGGGCCGGGTGCTCCAGCAGGTGGGCGTCGAGTACGCCAAGACCGGCACTGCCGAGTTCGGCACCGACAACCCGCCGCAGACCCACACGTGGATGGTCGCGGGGCGCGGTGACATCGCGATCGCCGCCTACAACGAGGTGGGCGACAACGGCGTGACCGGGTCCGCGCCCTTCATCATCAGCTTCCTCAAGGCCTACAACCTGCGCTGACGCCCTCGGCGGCGAGGCGCGGAGATCGGGTGGCGCCCAGGGTGGCGGCGAGAACGAGGGCGGTGGGTGGTTTGCGGACGACGTGTCCGGGTATGTCGCCGCTCGTGTGGCGCGGATGGGTCACGTGCAAAGCCTGCTCTGTCGGGGACCGATGAGTGGTCGGAGCGCGGAAGCCCATCGTTCGCCACGCGACGCCAACAGGACGAAAAGCCCATCCCGAAGGCCCCGGTTCGTAGCCGTTCCCGACGCAATGAAGGTCGCCATCCGAAATGTTCACCAGAGTGTTGCCTGATCCCCCGCAGTGGAGGATGCGAGTCGCCGGACACCGGAGGACCATGGTGCACATGGGACGCGCGGGACTGGGTTGGGGGCTGGTCGCCGCCGCGCTCGCCATGGGCGGCTGCGGTTCGGTGTCATCGGCGGTGGGGGCAGGTGGTGTGTCCGCACCGGCGGGCACGAGTGCGGTGGAGCGCCCGCTCGATGGTTCGGGCCAGGCTCCCGCAGGTGGGGGCCGTGCCATGTCCGGAGCCCTGGGCGGCTCGCTCTCGCCGGCGTTCCCCCTCACGCTGAGGCGCACCGGTGGGATCGCCGGCTACGACGACACGATCGTGCTCAAGGCCGACGGCCAGCTCATCGTCGACACGCGGACCGTCCGAGGGCGGTCGTGCACCCTCGGTTCGTCGCCCCAACGCCGGCTCATCGCCGCGCTCAGCGCCCTCCGGCTCGATGAGAGCCGCGCCCCGGTGGGCATTCAGACGACCCCCTCCGACTCGTCCGGCACCGGCGACGAGACGAGCGACCCGATCCACATCTCGGTCACAGACAAGGAGGCCAGGCCCGTGGACCTCAGCGACCCCTCCCTGGGCGAGGTTGCGAGCATGGTCGGGGCCCTCATCGCGGACGTGACCCTGAGCTCCCCGGCCACGACCGCGTGCAAGACCCCCGCGGTCGCCGCCACCACCGGCAACCCCTGACCGGACCCCCCGGCGCCCCAGCCCCGGCCTCGGACCACGCCACGACGACAGGGCACGTATGCCGCTGGGGAGCTCAGCGGCATACGTGCCCTTGACGTCGGGGCTGGGAGCCGGCCCCTCAGGCGTGGGTCAGAAGTTGGTCGCCACGTCGTCGAAGACGAAGCTCGTCTGGAGGGACGAGTCCTCCGTGGCCGCGAACTTCACGGTGACCGAGGTCCCCTTGTAGGCCGTCAGGTCGACGCTGACCTGGAAGTACGAGGCCTTGGGCGTGGAGAGGTTGGAGTAGCTCTTCACCGTCGTGCCGTTGAGCGAGACGGTCGCCTTGTCGTAGGCCGTCGTGGTCGTGGTCTCCGAGGTGTCGAGGCGCAGCCAGTACGTCAGCGTCGGCGAGGTCGCCGTCGACGGGACGGTGATCGTCTGCTGCTCGTACTCCGAGGCCGTCGTGCCGTTGCCGCCGAGCCAGAGCTTCCACGAGCCGCTGTGTGCGGGTCGGCCGGTGTTGTTCGTGATCGGGCCCGACGTGCCGGTCCACCCGGTCTGGCCGGACTCGAACCCGCCGTTGACGACGCCCGACCCGGGCGGCGGCGTCGTCCCGCCGCACGTCTCCGTGCTCGCGGGCGCCGAGATCGCCGCCATCGCGTTGTCGACCGCGGTGCACTCGGCCGAGCCCGCGCCGTAGAGGTCCTTGGCCGCCTTGATGACCCCGGTCCGGGCCGCGGCGTAGTTGCTCGACGAGGTGAGGTAGGTCGACAGGGTGCGGTACCAGATCTTCTCGACCTTGAGGTGGCTGATGCCGGTCACGGTCGCACCGTTGCACGTCGGGCTGTTGTAGCTGACGCCGTTGATCGTCTTGGCGCCCGAGCCCTCCGACGCCAGGTAGTACCAGTGGTTGAGCGGTCCGGACGAGTAGTGCGGGTCGAGGCTGCCGAGCGTCGAGCTCCAGCAGTCCTTCGACGAGCCGTCCTTGCTCGGCTTGTCCATGTAGCGCAGCGGCGTCCCGTTGCCGTTGAGATTGATCTCCTCGCCGATGAGGTAGTCGGGGACGTCGTTCGGGTTGTTGGTGTACCACTCGACGGCGGTGCCGAAGATGTCGGACGTCGACTCGTTGAGGCCGCCGGACTCACCCGAGTAGGTGAGGTTCGCCGTGTTCTCGGTGACGCCGTGGCTCATCTCGTGGCCGGCGACGTCGAGCTCGACGAGCGGCGCGGCGTTGTTCGCGCCGTCGCCGTACGTCATCTGGGTGCCGTCCCAGAAGGCGTTGACGTAGTTCTGGCCGTAGTGGACCCGGCTGCGCGCCCCGGTGCCGTTGTTCCAGATGCCGGCCCGGCCGAGCTGCGTGTTGTAGTAGTCGTACGTCTTGCCGGCGCCGTAGTGCGCGTCGACGGCGGCCGACTGGCGGTTGCTCTGGAGGCCGTTGCCCCAGACGTCGTCGGCGTCGGTGAAGGTCGTGCCGGTGCCCGACGTCGCCTGGTTGAGGTCGGTCGCGTAGTTCCCGTGGGTGTCCCGCATCGTGTAGCTGCCGCTGCTGCCCGACGTGGCGAGCGAGACGTTGCCGACGAAGATGCCGGTGCCCGTGCCCTCCTTGATGTCGTCCCAGCTCGTCAGCGTCGCGCCGGTCGTCGCGTCGACGATCGTGTGCAGGCGGCTCGGGGTCTGGTCGGACGTGACCCCCTCCGTCACGACCTCGTAGGCGAGAACGGGTGCCTTCGCGCCCTGGTAGACGACGAGCTCTCCCGCCGAGGCCTTCTCGCCGTTCGCCTTCGAGGCGGCGAGGGCGGCCCGCTGGGCCGTGGCACGCGAGACGGTCGGCGTCATCGTGGCGGGGGTGACGTCCTTGCGCAGGTTCCACGTGACGCTTCGGACCGTGCCCGAGGCGTCCTTGTGGGTGATGAAGTCGCCTCCGATGACCCGCAGCCCGTTCAGGGTGCGCTCGTAGCGGACGTGGGTGGACCCGTCGGCGTCCTTGATGACCGTCCGGACCGTGAGCTGCTCGCCCGAGGCGAGACCGAGGGCGGACGCCGAGGCGGCGGCCCGGGACTGCTCGGTCGCCTTGAGGCTCGCGGACTCGTTCGCCGGGCTGGACGTCCCGGACCCTGCTGCGGCTGCGGCGGCACCCGCCGGGATCGCCGGCGTGATGGCCAGTGCGAGGGCGAGCAGACCACCGGTCGCGAGCCCTGACTTCAGTCGATTCACTGCGTACTCCTTCGGGAGGAGCGGCCGAGCGGCCGCTGGAGATGATCCTCGACACCGATCAGATCCTGGAGGATCGGCAGCGACGCTCCCAGCAGCCCGGGGGGCGGTCAACGGACCTTACCAACTCTTTGCCAAGTCCCAGCGCAATCCTGAGAGTCCCTTGGGGACAGGCAGATTCGCCGTATGCCGCCGCTTGGCGAAGCGCGCCACCGACCGCGGGCGAGGGTGGCGCGACCGACGCGACGGCTCACTCCGGTTCGGCGCGGTGGCGGGCGGCGTCGAGGTCGGCCGGGGTGTCGACGTCCCAGGTGAGGTCGAGGACGTCGGGGACCGTCGCCAGACGAGCCTCCCCGACGAGCGAGCGCATGCTCCGGTGCCGGGGGTCGCCGAGGCCCACGAGCCGCTCGAGCAGGGCCGTCGTGCGCCATGCTGCGCAGAGCCAGTTGAGCCTCTCGCCGCGGCCGACCGTCACCGCCGCCGAGGCGTCCGCGTCGACTCGCAGGGCGGCCACGAGCCGGTCGAGGTGCGATCCCGTGACGAAGGGGAGGTCACCGGCCAGCACGAGCACGACGTCGATGGCGACGGGTGCCGGCTCAGCGGCATACGGGCCGAGTCCGAGGGCCTCGACCCCGGCAGCGAGCGCGGCGACGGGACCGCCCAGTGGGGGATCCTCGCGGACGACGGGGATGCCGTCGGGCACCCCCTCGGCGCGCCCGACGACGACCGTCCGGCGCGGCCGAGTGGCGTCGATGACGCGGGCGACGATCGTCATCCCGCCGATCGCGAGGGCGGGCTTGTGGGCGCCCATCCGGGTCGAGAGACCGCCCGTCAGGACGAGCGCGGCCTCCGTCGCGAGGCCCCCCGCCCTGTCGGGCGGCAGCTCCTCGCGACCACGGCTCGGATCCACCCACCCGAGTCTGGCACGCTGGGGGGATGGGTAGGGTCACGGTGCGCCGCAGGATCACGTCGATCGACGTCGGGGTGCCCCGCGAGCTCCAGCGCGCCGACACCCTGTCGGTCGAGGAGCCCCTGGAGCTGCGGGTGGGTGGCACGCCCCTCACCGTCACGATGCGCACCCCGGGTCACGACATCGAGCTCGTCCACGGGTTCCTCCTCACCGAGGGACTCATCCGCTCGCTCGAGGACATTGCCGTGGCTCGCTACTGCGAGGGAGCCGTCGTCTCGGGCGAGTCCGGTTACGACGAGAACACCTACAACGTCATCGACGTGACGCTCGCCCCCGGCGTGCCCCCGCCGGCCGAGGCCGCGACGCGCAACTTCCTCACATCGTCGTCGTGCGGCGTGTGCGGCAAGGGCAGCATCGAGCAGCTGCGGGCCCAGTCCATCTACGACCTGCGCACCGACCCGACCGAGATCCCGGCCAAGGTCGTCGTCGAGCTGCCGGACGCGCTCCGGCGCGAGCAGCGGTCGTTCGACCGGACGGGCGGTCTCCACGCCGCCGGCCTCTTCACGGCCGACGGCGAGCTGCTCGTCGTCCGCGAGGACGTCGGCCGGCACAACGCCGTCGACAAGGTCATCGGCTGGGCGCTCCTGGCCGGCCGCCTGCCGGCGAGGGGCAGCGTGCTCATGGTGTCCGGGCGCGCGTCCTTCGAGCTCACCCAGAAGGCCATCATGGCCGGGATCCCCTGTCTCGCAGCCGTTTCCGCACCATCGTCGCTCGCCGTGGACTGCGCCGAGGATGCCGGGATGACGCTCGTCGGGTTCGTCCGCGGGTCGCGGCTCAACGTGTATGCCGGACACGACCGTGTGACGACCGCCTGACCTCGGGGCGCCTTCCGTGGGAGGCTCGACCCACTCATCCCCGCCGACCCCGGAGGACCCCATGGCCGTCTTCGCCATCCACTACACCTACCCCGACGACGCGACCGAGATGCTGAAGATCCGCCCCGAGCACCGGGAGTGGCTGACGTCGGTGCCCGGTCTGCTCGTCGCGGGGATGTACCAGGAGGGCCACGACGAGGTGTCCGAGGGCGAGCCGACCGACGAGGAGCCCCGCAACGGCGCGCTCATCGTCGTGGAGGCCGGCTCGCTGGGGGAGGTGACGTCGCTCTTCGACCAGGACCCGTACTGGCTCAACGGCTACATCCTGCGGCGGGTCGTGCGCACCTGGAACCCGCCGCTCGGTGCGTGGGTCGCCGACCCTGCCAACTCTCCGGGCTGAGGTCGGCGCGGGGTCACCGGGGGCGCCCGACGGGTCGACCGGTCAGCCCGCGAGCCGCTTGAACATGATCGTGGTCCCCACCAGCGTGCCGTCGGGAGCGCCGGCGTAGTCGGGGATCTCGCCGAGCCGGGTCCACCCGAGGTGGGCGTAGATGCCCTCGGCGTCGCTCCCGGTCTGCGTGTCGAGGACGAGGAGGCTGCGCCCGAGCCGGCGCGCCTCGGTCTCGGCCGCCTCCATCAGCTGTCGGGCGAGCCCACGGCCACGGTGGCTGCGCCGGACGAGCACCTTGCTCACCTCGGCTCGGTGCAGGCCGTTCGGCATCGTCACGAGGAGCAGCCGCACGCTGCCGACGATGTCGTCGCCGTCGCGGGCGACCCACGTGAGGCTGTCCGGGTCGTCGAGGACGCCCGCCCACCAGGCCTGCGCCTCTGCCGTGGTCACCGTGTCGAGGAAGCCGACGCTCGCGCCGCCCTCGACCGAGTCGACGAGCAGGCCCCCGAGACCGGGGAGGGCGCTGCGGACGTCATCGGCCTCGAGGCGGGTCACGTGCATGGCGACAGTATGCCCACGTGGCGCAGGCGTCCGCCGAGGCGGTCAGACGTGGTGGATCGTCACCTCGTCGCCGGCGATGAGCTGGTCGACCCCTTCGGGGACCTCGATGAGGCACGTCGCGGCGGCGAGCGCCGTGAGGTGGCGGGCGTCGGGCGCGCGGACGACGCCGTCCTCCCCGAGGACGCTGGTGACGAACTGGACGAGGCCCGCGCGGGTGTGCCGGGTCGGTCCGTCGTATGCCGCTCGGCCGGGTCGCGCGGGCGGCGCCCCGTGCCGTGCGTCGAGGGCGGGACGGATGAGGACCCGGAAGGCGACGAACGCGCCGACCGGCGTTCCCGGAAGGCAGACGACCGGCGTGGAACCGTAGCGGCCCAAGCCCTGCGGGCCCCCTGGCTGCATCGCCAGGTGGACGAACTCGAAGGTGCCGAGCGGCTCGCAGACCTGGCGGACGACCTCGTAGGCACCGGCGCTCACCCCGCCGGTCGTGATGACCACGTCGACCTCCGGGTCGGCGTCGAGGGCGCCGAGCAGGGTCCGCATGGCCCCGGTCTCGTCGCTGCACGTCTCGACCCGCACGACGGTGCACCCGGCCGCGGCCGCGAGGGCGCCGACCATCTCCGAGTTGGACTCGTGGATGCCGCCGGGACCGGGGTCCGTGCCGGGGGGCGACAGCTCGGCGCCGGTCGCGACGACGGCGACCCTGGTCGGCACGTGGACCTCGATGTGCGTGCAGCCGCACGACCGCCCGAGAGCGATGAGGGCCGGGGTCACCTCGTCGCCGGCCCGCGCGATGACCGCCCCGGCCGTGACGTCCTCGCCCCGATGCCGGATGTGCCGTCCGGTGGCGACCGGCCCGGCGAAGGTGACTCGCTCGGGGGCGGGACCGGTCGGCGACGCGTCGCTCTGCTCGACCGGGACGACACCCACGGTGCCGTCGGGGACGCGTGCCCCCGTCATGACACGGGCCGCCTCCCCCGGACTGAGCCCGGACGTCGGGGCCGCCCCGGCGGGGATGTCCCCGACCACGACGAAGGTCCGGTCTTCCCCGGAACGGGGGTGAGCGGCATACCCGTCCATCGCGCTGTTGTCGAAGCGGGGAAGGTCGTCGTCGGCCGCGAGGTCGGCGGCGAGACGCAGGCCGACGGCGTGCCGGTCGAGCGCCATGCGGGCCACGGCACCCTCGCCGAGCAGGCGCGCGACGGCGGCACGGTGGTCGGCGACGGACCGGTGTCGTGGAGCGGCAGTCACGTCCGCCAGTGTGCCGCACTCGCGAAGCGACCGCGCTGCGGCAGGATGACCACCGATGACGAGCGACCAGGAGACGCCGGGCTCCGCACCGGACCACGCATCGGGGCCCGCTTCAGATCCTGCTCCGGATCCTGCTCCGGATCCTGCTTCGGGCCCGGAGGGGGCTGCCGAGGGGCCTACGGAGGGAGCCGCCGAGGGGCGCGTCGCGGATCCGTCCCGTGCGTCCGCTCCCGCCGCCCGACGGGATACGACCGCGTCGCTCGCCTGCAACCTCGAGGGTGTGCTCCTCGGGGTGGCGACCGCGGCGACCCAGATCGAGGGCGGCGAAGTCGACAGCACGTGGGTCGACTGGGCCGCGCGACCGGGCACCATCGCCGACGGTTCGTCCTGCACCCGGGCGACCGACCACTGGAACCGCTGGCGTCAGGACACCGAGCTCATGGCGGGGCTCGGCGTCCAGGTCTACCGCCTCGGCCTGGAGTGGGCCAGGCTCGAGCCTGCGCCGGGCACGTGGGACGCGGAGGCGCTCGCCCACTACCGCGCCGAGCTGGAGCTGTTGCGCGAGAAGGGGATTCGCCCGCTCGTGACGCTCCATCACTTCAGCCAGCCGATGTGGTTCGAGCGTGGGGGAGGCTGGTTGGCGCCTGACGCGGTCGGTGTCTTCGAGCGGTACGTCCGCCGCGTCGTCGAGGCCCTCGGCGACCTCGTCGACGAGTGGGTGACGATCAACGAGCCCAACGTCTACGTCGTCGGCGCCTACGTCTTCGGCACCTTCCCACCAGGGCGGCGCAACCTGGTCCGGGCGATGCGGGTGTACGGGGTGCTCGCCGCCGCGCACATCCGGGCCTTCATGGCCATCCACGAGCTGCAGCCCGGGCCGCAGACCATGGTCGGTGTCGCGCACCACCTGCGGCCCTTCAGACCGGCCAACCCGCGCAACCCGTGGCACCGGATCCTCACGCCCCTCATGCGCCACCTCTTCCAGGGCGCGATCGTCCGCGCCATGACGACCGGTGAGTTCCGGCTGCCGCTGCGGCGTCCCGCCGGCGTGGAGCGCGGGCGCTACGCCGACTTCTTCGGGCTCAACTACTACTCGCGAACGACCGTGATGCGGTTCGGCGACGGGACCCCGCCGGGCGTCCCGGTCAACGACCTCGGCTGGGAGGTGTATGCCGCCGGGCTCGGCGAGATGGCAACCTGGGCCTGGGAGACCTACCCGATCCCGATCTGGATCACCGAGAACGGCACGGCCGACGCCCGGGACGCCTTCCGGTCGCGATACCTGTACGAGCACCTGCGTGTCATCGCCGAGCAGCGCGCCGCCGGGGTCCCCATCGACCGCTACTACCACTGGTGCTTCGTCGACAACTGGGAGTGGGACGAGGGCGAGGGGCCGCGTTTCGGCCTCGTGGCTCTCGACTACTCGACCCAGGAGCGGACCGTACGGAAGTCGGGGCGGTTCTTCGCCGAGACGATCGAGGCCGGCGGTGTGACGTCCCAGATGTACGCCGCATACGTCGCCGGACAGACCTACCCGACGAGTCCGGCAGACGGCTGACTCGCCGGCACGGCCTCAGCCGGGGTTCCTCGCACCGCACCCACCCCAACAACCCCGCCCCGGCGGAGAACGTGCGGGAATCCGCCCCCGAACACCACACCAACCCCGCCCCGGCGGAGAACCTGCGGGAATCCGCCCCCGAACACCACACCAACCCCGCCCCGGCGAGGAACATGGCCGGACCCGCAGGCCGCGATCGCAGCCTGCGGGTCCGGCCCGCTCGCATCGGTCAGCTCATCAGGGGAACGAAACGACCGTGCTCGGGATACCCGGGCTCGGAGTGCCGTCGACAGCGGCACCCGTGTCGTTGACGACGTGGTCGATCGTGCCGGCGCCGAGCTGGACGGTCAGGAGGGAGTGCATGCGCACCCCTGGCGTGACCGGCACCTCGAAGCCACGCGTGGCGTGGATCGACGGGTCGACGTTGGTGTAGATGTAGCTCCCACCGCCCCACAGCTCGTGGGTGCGAACCGAGTCGGCCACCTTGTACCCGGCATACCCGAGGACACCGTCGTGCTGCCAGGCGGCCTGGTTCGGCGGGTCGTACGGCAGCTCGTTCTGGTAGAACACCGTGCGGCCGTCCTCGCCGTTCCAGACGGTGTTGTACTTGCGGAAGTGCTCGGAGAAGAGGCCTGTCGCGGTGACGTGGTCGCCGTTGACGACAACCCCCTGTTCCGCGGGGTTGACGGTCCAGCCGACGCCGCTGCCGTGGTCGGCACGCCAGGCCCAGATGTCGTCGAGGAGTGCGTAGTCGCTGTTGACCTCCAGTGCAGTCGTGGCGCGACCCGCGAACGGGCCGCCGACGCGGAGGAAGACGTCGAGCAGCGTCGTCGGGTTGGACGCGTCCCCACGCTGGGCGATCGAAAGGCCGGGGTTGCCCGTTCCGACCTTGACGAGCACGGGCGAGTTGACCGAGCCCGCGTCGACCATGACCCCCGCGAGGATGACGCCGGGCACGTCACCGATGACAATCGGGGTCGCACCCTGCTGTGCGGTCAGGCTCGCGAGTCCCATGCCGAGAACGACCGTGTTGGCGCGGCGCACCGTGATGCTCCGGTCGACGTCGTAGACCCCGGGCGTGAAGATCAGGTTCTTGCCTCGAGCGAGCTGGCTGTTGATCGTCGTCACGCTGTCGGTCGGGCGCGCGAGGTAGAAGTCCGAGAGCGGGACGTCTCGACCGGGAGTCTGACCGGAGGCCCACGTCACCCCGGAGGAGTCATGCTGCGCGGACGGGACGTGGACCTGCCACGTGCCGGCCTCGTCGATGTAGAGGAAGGGCCGCTCCCGGCTCACGGGAGTGGCGTCGAGGGTCGTGTAGGTCGGGCTCGGGAAGGAGGTGGCGGGGGCACCGACCACGCCGGAGAAGACCTGGTTCCAGACGCCGTTGGACCAGCCGCCGATGCTGCTGTTGCGCACCAGGTACTGCTGCTGAGAGCCGTTGATGATGAACCCGGTCTGGGAGTCGGAGATGAACCCGCCGCTCGCGTACTGGGGGCCGGCCGTGCAGTAGTCCATCAGGGTCAGGTTGCCGCCCGTCACGTTGACCCGGCGGAGCGGGGCCGCCTGGGATGCGGCCCAGAAGTTGCCGGACGATCGGCAGCCCGTCTCGCCCATGACGTTGATCGTCAGGTTGGACAGGGAGCGCCAGAAGTTGTTGAGGGCGATGCAGTTGTCGGGCGCAAGGCAGCGGTTGTAGACGTCGACGTGCCCGTTGATGACGACATCCGTGGGAAGCGCGCCGAGGCCGGCGACCTCCGTGTAGTACCCGACCTGGAAGACGAGCGGCTCGGCGGCGCTGCCGTAGGTCCCGGGCTTGAAGAGAAGGGTGTAGCGCGAGGACCCCATCTCGTTGTCGACCTGCTGGGCGGAGATGGCGTCCACCGTTGCCTTGATCTCGCTGACGCTCATGCTCGGATCGAAGATCTTGACGTTCGGGCCGAAGTCCGGCGTCGCGTCCGGGGCGGCAGACGCGAGGTTCGGCGAGGCCGCGACCAGGCCGGCAGCGGCGATCAGCGCCGTCGCCAGAGCGGACCACAGCCGACGACGACGCCGGCGCGGTGCGCCCGGACCTGATGATGCGATGAAGGGTGCGGCTGACGTTGGCCTCGAGGCCGGATGTGAAGGCATGTGCGACCGCTTTCTCGGAGGGAACAGCCGTGGTCGCGTTGCTCCCGACGCCCCGCGACCATGGAGGGCGTCACTCATCATGGAGTCACTCGCCGCCCTGCGCAAGAGAGCGCTCTCACGCTGGAAGCCTTGACTCGCGAGCTCCGGACCCAGGACCTCCCGAGCCGAGACACTCGCCCTGACCCGCCTCCCTCGAGCCGGCCTCTCCCGGCTCGCAGCAGCGTTGAAGGTGGGGCGGCTCCCTCCCGGGTCTTCGGGTATGCGAAAGACGCCCCGGC
>NZ_AWSA01000077.1 GCF_000576595.1 Intrasporangium oryzae NRRL B-24470
TCAACTATGTCGTGGAATCAGACACTGCCGGGGGCACCAGCCGACAAGGGGCCGGCCTGAAGGCGCGACGCGCTGCCGGGCCGGCCCCTTCTCCGTGTCCGGACACCCTTGGCGGGCGTGGACGCTAGGTTCTGCGTAGACCCGGTCAGGGACGCAGGCCCCAGGAGGATGAGATGGCATCGGAGGGAGGCGCCACCGGTCACGACGCCGGTGGGGACACGAGGTCCACCCCTCACGTTCACGGCGAGCTGAGGAACCCCGGCTACGAGATCTTCATCGCGGCCCTGTCGATTCTCTCGATCGTCAACCTGGTCCTGGCGTTCGCGATCACGGACGCGGCGCTCGACTCCGTTCTCAGCGCCATGAGTGCGGTCCTGAGCGTCATCCTCTTCGTGGACTTCTGCGTGCGACTGCGCACGGCCGAGTCGCGCTCAGGCTATTTCCTCCGCAACTTCGGCTGGGCCGACCTGCTCGCCAGCCTCCCGTTGCCCCAGTTCAAGGTCCTCAGGCTGTTCCGGCTGGCTCGCGTCTACCGTCTTCTCAGGGCCTACGGGGCACGCAACATCGGGCGCAGCCTCCTCAGGGAGCGGGCCGGCAGCGCGCTGCTCAGCCTGCTCTTCGTCGCCATCCTCGTTCTCGAGTTCGGCAGCCTCTGGATGCTGCGGCTCGAGTCGGGGGCGCCCGACCGCAACATCACCACGGCGTCGGACGCGATCTGGTACGTCATCGTCACGATCTCGACCGTCGGCTACGGCGACCAGTACCCCGTCACGACCCCCGGGCGGGTCCTGGGAGCGATCATCATCGTGATCGGGGTGGCCATCTTCGGCACCCTGACCGGCTACCTGGCCAACCTGTTCCTCTCGCCGCGGACCAGCGACGCCGCCGCTCCCGACGCCGGCCCCACCTCCGGTGCCGATGCCCCCGTCGACCAGCGGATCGCCCGTCTCGCACGCGCCCGCGAGCTACGGGACGCCAGGGTCCTCACCGAGGCTGAGTTCGACGCCATGAAGGCCGAGATCCTGGCTAGCTGACGGCAGCCGACGAAGCCCGGGGCCGAGCCCATCCGATGGTCAGGGGGCGGTCGTCACGACGAGGGCCAGCGCTGCGATCCTCGAGCGGATCCGTCATCGCGGGCTCGGCTGGTAGCGTCATCTGGCCGTCGCTTCCATCCCGGACACAGCGCGAGGGACCGGCGGGGGCCGGGGGGCCAGGATGAGCGTTCAGATCAGGCTTCTGGGGGGCTTCGCCGTCCTCAGGAACGGCGCGCCCGTGGCCGATGACGCATGGGTCCGGAGGCAGGCCGCGCAGCTGGTCCAGCTGCTCGCCCTGAGCCGCGACCGACGACTGCACCGCGACCAGGTGATCGATGCGCTGTGGCCCGGGCTGTCATGGGAGGCGGCCGGTCCTCGCCTGCACAAGGCGGCTCACTACGCCCGGCGGGCGCTTGACGACCCGGGTGCCGTCGTCCTACGCCAGGAGCTCGTCTCCCTCTTTCCCGGCCACGACGACGTGGAGGTCGACGTCCGCGAGTTCGCGCGATCTGCCACTCAAGCCCTGCAGAGCGGCGACGAGACGCTCGCCGCCGAGGCCCTGGCCTGGTATCGCGGTCCACTGCTGCCCGACGACCCGTACGAGCCCTGGACGGAAGAGCCGCGCCAGTCGGCGCGGAGCCAGCACCAGGACCTGTTGAGACTGCTGGGCCGGTGGCACGACGTGCTCACCGAGGACCCGGCCGACGAGCAGGCGCACGTGGCCCTCGCCCGGGCCCGCGCCGCCGCCGGGGACGCCCGCGGCGCCCTGGTCCAGCTGGAGCGGCTCGAGCAGGCGTTGCACCGCGAGCTGGGCGCGGCGCCCGGGGCCGAGGCGATGCGCCTGCGTGCCGAGCTCGAGTCCCGCACGACGCCACGACCCGACCCGGCCCCCATGCCGACCCCCGACGCCGCTGCGGCCCGCCTGTTCGGTCGTCGGCAGGCAGGCGACCAGATCCGGGCCCTGCTCGACGAGGCGGCCACTGGTCGCGGCGCCACGGTGCTGGTGACCGGGCCGGCCGGGGTCGGCAAGTCGGCGACCCTCGACCTGGCCGACGTGCTCGCGCGGCGACGGGCGTGGAAGGTGGCCCGGGGAGGCGCCTCCGGGGTGGAGGGACCTTGGCCCTACTCGCCCGTGCTGGAGGCCTTCAGCATGCTCTGTCGTCGACACCCGGCGCTCCTCGACGCCCTGGGCGACGACTACCGCGCCGAGATCGAGCGAGCCCTGGCCGGTCGGGACCTGGACTGGACCGGAGAGTCCGGGCACCAGCGGCTGTTCGTCGCGGCTGCGGAACTGATGCGCGTGGCGGCCGCCGGGCCCGGGCTGCTCTTCGTCGTCGATGACCTCCAGGACGCCGACGAGGCGTCGCTGCGGCTGCTCCACTACCTCTCGCGCTGCGCCCTCGACGAGCGGGTGGTGCTGGTGCTCGCCCACCGGGAGCCCGCGCCGGTGGCCCTCGGGGACGTCGTCGCGAGCATCGTGTCCCGCGGCGGGGGGCACCGCCTCGTGCTCGCGCCGCTGACCGAAGGAGCGTCACGTCGGCTGCTCGTCGACAGGTTTCCCCAGCTCGAGCCCGATGCAGCAGAGGAGATCGCGCTCGCGGGTGGCGGCCTGCCGTTCACCATGATCGAGATGGCCCGGGCCCGCGTGAACGGCTCCGGCCCGATGGCGGCTCCCCTGCCACCCAGAGCCCTGCGCACCTTCCAGCGGGTGGCGCTGCTCGGCCTGTACTTCAGCACCGACGAGCTCCTGGGCCTTGCCGACGGCACCGAGGAAGAGATCTACGAAGACCTCGAGGTCGCCCTCGCGGCCCTGGTGGTCGAACCCACCGAAGGCGGCTTCCGTTTCAGGCACCACCTCGTTCGTGACGCTCTGGTGGCGCAGCTGCCACCCCACCAGCGATCACGCGGGCACCAACGCGTGGCCGAGGCGCTGGCCGCGCTGGATCGGCCGCCCGGACGGGTGGCTCACCACTACCTGGCCGCCGGTCTCGCCTCGCGCGCCGTGCCCTATGTCGTCCGGGCCGTGGAGACCGCAGGGGCCCTCGGCGCCTTCCGGGACGCGCTGGCCCTCGTCGACGGCGTCCGCGAGCACGCAGGAGAGGAACACCTACCGGTCCTGCTCTCGCGCCGCGGCGACCTGCTGATGGCGCTGGGCGACCCGGGCGCAGTGGCGGCCTACACCGAGGCCGCGCGCGTCACGTCCGGCACCCTGCACCGTCTCGTCCGTGCGCGTCTGGCCAGGGCCGCAGCGGTCGCCGGAGACCTCGAAACCGCCCAATCGGCGCTGGCAGGGCTCGAGCTCGAGGGCGACGAGGCCGACGGCTCGCTGCTCCTGGCGCAGGGGAACCTCGCCTACTTCAGGGGCGACATGGAGACCGCCTGGACGGTGGCGAGCGAGGCGCGCGAGCGGCTGCGCGGTGTGGACGACCCGTGGCACCTGGTGGACCTGGTGGGCCTCCAGGGCCTGCTGGCCCACCAGCGCGGCGAGTGGTTCTCGAGCTTCCGCACCGAGCTCCACCGCACGCAGGGCCACGAGCGCCTCGCCGGTGCCCTGTTCGACGCCCACCTCTGCGTGGCGGAGAACCTGCTCTACGGCCTCGAGCCGTACCCCGAGATCATCGCCGAGGGCGAGCAGCTGCGCCTGCGCGCGCGCCAGGCCGGTGCACTCCGGGGCGTTGCCTTCGCCACGGCCCTGATCGGGGAGGCGGCCCTCATGATGGGCGACGTCGACCGGGCGGAGGCGGAGCTCGAGGAGGCCGTCGCGCTGCACGCGGACATCGACGCGGTCGGCGGTCAGGCCCACAGCATGCAGCGGCTGGCCGAGGTGCGGCTGGCACAGGGTCGGACCGAGGACGCCAGACGGCTCCTCGACGAGGCGCTGCTCCTCGCACGGTGGTCGACCGTGGGCATGCACCTGCTCCAGCGGATCTTCGGCACGCTGATCGTGTCCGCACCGGACCCCGCTGCGGCGCGGGCCATGGTGGACCGGGCTGAGGCGACCATGGGTGAGCCGGACCAGTGCCACTTCTGTGCGGTGATGCTCGCGGTCCCGGCTGCCGTCGCGTGCGCGCGGGTCGGTGACATCGACGAGGCCAGGCGACACCTCGCCACGGCAGCACGTTCCGTGTCGCTGTGGGGGGACAGCTCCTGGCATGCCGCCGTGGTCGAGGCCAGCGCGGTCGTGGCGCTCGCCGACGGCGACGTCGAGGGGCATCGACGGTTGGCCCACGAGGCGGCCCGCGCCTACGAGAGTGTTGGCCACCATGCCGACGCCGCTCGGGTCCTGGTCTCCGTCGACGCCGCCGGATGACCGTTCCTGACGACGGGGCCCGCCGTGACAGCCCCGCCACGAGGACGGCCACGTCCGGGCGGCAGGCCCGGGGAAGGATCGGAACGGGGCTGAGGACGACACCGGAAGGTGTCGGGAAGCCGGGCGCCACACCCTGCACCCATGACATTCACCTCCCAGACCACAGTCCCTGCTCCTGCTCCTGCTGCTGACCAGACCGACCGGCCCCTCCTCGTCGCCGAGAGCCTCGTCGTCGTCCGCGGCGGCCATCGCCTTCTCGACGGTGTCACCCTGACCCTCGCTCCCGGTGAGCTCGTCGCCGTCGTCGGTGCGAGCGGCGCGGGCAAGAGCACGCTGCTGGCTGCGCTGGCCGGCCTGACCAGGCTCGCCTCAGGGTCGGTCGCTCTGGTGCGCGCAGACGGCAGCCCGAACCGCTCACCGTACGGCGCGGTGGGCCTCGTGCCGCAGGACGACATCCTGCACCCCGACCTGCCACTCGGCCGTACGCTGCGACACGCGGCCGGCCTGCGGCTGGCGGGCGGCCGGGACGTCGAGCGGGCGGCCGTCGCCGAGGTCCTCCGCGTGCTCGATCTGACCGACCGGGCCGGGGTGCCGGTCGCCTCGCTCAGCGGCGGCCAGCGCAAGCGGGCCAGCATCGCCGTGGAGCTGCTCGCCCGGCCGAGCCTGTGCTTGTTGGACGAGCCGACCTCGGGCCTCGACCCGGCCACGGCGCGCTCCCTGGTCGCGACCCTGCGCGACCTGGCCGACCACGGTGCCGGCATCGCCTTCACGACCCACGCCCTCAACGATCTCGAGGCGTGCGACCGCGTCGTGGTCCTCGCCCCGGGCGGTCGGCTCGTCTACGACGGGGCGCCCGGCCTGGCCGCCACCCGGCTCGGTGTCGACAGCCTCACCGACCTCTACGACCGGCTGACGGACCGGCTGACGGACCGGCTGACGGACCCGGCCACCGTCTCGCCCGACCGGAGCGCCGCCGCCTCCGTGATCCGGGCCGAGGGGACCCGGCCCCCGCGCCGACCCCCCGCCCGGGGGACCGCCCGCGATGCCGGGAGGCAGCGGCCCTCGGGGCTCCGGCAGCTGGTCGTGCTCACGCACCGGGCGGCGGACATCGTGCTGCGCAACCGGCTGACGCTCGGGATCCTGCTCGGCTCGCCGGTGGCCGTCATCGCCATGTTCGTCGTCCTCTTCCAGCCGGGAGCCCTCGACCCGGGAGGCCACCCCAGCGGGGCGGTGATGGAGGCCTACTGGCTGGCCTTCGCCGGCTTCTTCTTCGGCCTGACCTACGGCCTGCTCCAGGTCTGCACCGAGGTCCCGATCCTGCGCCGCGAGCACCAGTCCGGCGTTCGTGACGTCGCCTACCTCGCCTCGAAGGTGGCCCTGCTCGCCCCGCTGCTGATCGTCCTCGACACCGTGATGCTGGTGGTCCTGCGGGTCCTCGACCGGCTGCCTGCGCTCGACCTCCACACCTGGGTCTCGATGTCATTGACCATGGGCATCAACGCGGTCGTGGCGTTGTTCCTCGGGCTGCTCGCCTCCGCCTCCGTGTCGTCCGTCGCGCAGGCGGCCCTCGCGCTCCCGATGCTCTGCTTCCCGGCCGTGCTCTTCTCCGGTGCCATGGTGCCGGTGCCGGTGATGACGTCGACCGGAGCCGCCATGGCAGCCGCGATGCCGGACCGCTGGGCCTTCGAGGCCATCGCTCGGCATCTCGGGGTGGGCCGGCTCGTCGCGGCCGACTCGCCCTACGCCGATCTGGGACACGCTTCGTACGGCTTCTACTGGACGGTCCTGGCGGCGACCGGAGTCGTGCTCGCTGCGTCGGCCCTCCTCATGCTGCGTCGTCGAGCCCGCTGACGCGGGGCCCGCGTGCCACGATGTCGGGGTGCTCATCTCCAAACCGGTCGCCGAGGGCATCCGGGCCGGGACCGTCACCCAGGCGTTCCGACGCTGGGACGTCCCGCGCGTCAAGGTGGGCGGCACCCAGCTGACGGCGGCGGGGATCGTCCGCTTCGAGTCGGTGAGCCGGGTCCGCGACCCGAGCCGCCTCACCGAGGCCGATGCGAGACGGGCGGGAGTCAAGGACCTCGCGACGCTCCAGAGGTTCCTCGCCCCGACCGAGCGACGGCCGAGCCCGCGAGGCGGCCGTGGCGGTGACACCGTCTACCGGGTGCGGCTGCGCTGGGTCGGCGAGGACCCCCGGATCGCCCTGCGCGACGAGGTCCCCGACGGCGCCGAGCTCGCCGCGCTGGCCGCTGCCGTGGCCCGCCTCGACGCGGGCCGCCGCAGCGGTCCGTGGACCCGCCCGATCCTCGAGTGGATCCGCGACCACCCTCGCGTCGTCTCGACGGAGCTCGCTGCGCTGCTCGGGCGCGACCTGCTGCCGATGAAGGCGGACATCCGCCGCCTCAAGGCGCTCGGGCTCACGATCAGCCACGACGTCGGCTACGAGCTGTCCCCGCGCGGCGTCGCCTACCTCCGGTCGCTCGACGACCCCGCGCCGCCACAGCAGGCCTGACGACGTGTGGGGCACCCACGGCCGCGTCGCGACCCAGCCCGGCTGAGCGGCATACGCCGCCCGTATGCCGCTGTCCCCCCGTCGCGCGGTCAGCGCTGGGTGGTGTCGGTGACCTCTCCGACGAGCTCCTCGAGGACGTCCTCGAGGAAGACGACCCCCGTGACCTCGCCGTCCGCGTCGATGACGCGCGCGAGGTGGGCTCCGGACAGCTGCATCGTGGCGAGGACGTCCTCGACCTCGTCGTCGCAGCGGACCGTCGCGAGCTTCCGGACCCGCTTGGGCGGGATCGGCTGCTCGTGACGCTCGTCGTCGGCGTAGAGGACGTCCTTGAGGTGGATGTAGCCGGCGAGCTCGCCCGCCGCGTCGGTGACGGGGTAGCGCGAGAAGCCGTGGCGGGCGACGAGCCGCTCGATGTCAGCCGGAGTCGAGCCCAGCGCGACGGTCGTGAGCGAGCCGGTGCCGACCGCGACGTCCTTGGCCAGCTTGTCGGAGAACTCGAGCGTCTTGGCGACCAGCCCGTGCCGCTCCTCCTCGATGAGTCCCTCGCGCCGCGACTCGCCGACGATGTGCGCGACCTCCTCGGCCGTGAACGCCGAGGCGATCTCGTCCTTCGGCTCGATGCCGAAGAGCCGGACGAGGCCCTTGGCCACGGCCTCCATGGCGTGCACGACCGGGCGGAGCGCCTCGGACACGAAGTAGAGCGGCGGCACGAGCACGAGGGCGGCCCGGTCGGGACCGGCGATCGCGAGGTTCTTGGGGATCATCTCGCCGACGACGACGTGCAGGTAGGACACGATGAGGAGCGCGAGGGCGAGGGCGACCCCGCTCGACCACGCCTCGGGCAGGCCCCAGGCCTGGAAGACCGGCTCGAACAGGTGGTGCAGGGCCGCCTCGGCGAGCGCACCGAGCCCGACCGAGCACACGGTGATGCCGAGCTGGGCCGTGGCGAGCATCGAGCCGAGCCGCTCGAGGGCGAGCAGGCACGAGGCCGCGCGCTTGCTGCCGGCGTCGGCGAGGGGCTCGAGCGTCGAACGGCGAACGGCCATCGCCGCGAACTCGGCGCCGACGAAGAACGCGTTGCCGAAGAGGAGGAACACGGAGACGACGTAGACCCAGGCGCCGCTCATGCCCCCTCCCCCGGGTCGCGGCTGTCGCCCGCATCGGCCGGTTCGGTGCGCCCTGGCAGGGAGTCGGGGTCGGGGACGAACCGGAGCCGGTCGACCCGCCGCCCGGCCATCCCGACCACGTGGATGCGCCACCCCGGCACCTCGACGACGTCACCGACGATGGGCACCCGGCCGAGGCGGGTCATGACGAAGCCGCCCATCGTCTCGTAGGTGGGTCCGTCGGGGACGTCGGCGTCGAAGGCGTCACGCACCTCGTCGGGCCGCCAGAGCCCGGGGACCGTCCAGGACCCGTCGACGAGCTCCCGGCCGCTCTGCCGGGTCCGGTCGTGCTCGTCTGCCACCTCGCCGACGATCTCCTCGACGACGTCCTCGAGGGTGACGATGCCGGATGTGCCGCCGTACTCGTCGACGACGACGGCCATCTGGAAGCCGCCCTCGCGCAGCTGGCGCAGGAGCGGGTCGAGGCGAATCGTCTCGGGGACGACGAGCCGGTCGGACATGAGTGCCGAGACGGGTACGTCCTTGCGGCGCTCGTGCGGGACGGCCATCGCCTTCTTGACGTGCACGACGCCGTCGATGTCGTCCCAGTCGTCACCGAGCACGGGGAACCGGGAGTGACCGGTCCGCCGCGACAGGCGTAGGACGTCGTCGGCGGACTCGTCCCGGTGGATCCCGGTGCACCGCACCCGTGGGGTCATGACGTCGTCGGCGGTGCGCTCGCCGAAGCCGAGCGACCGCGTCAGCATCCTCGCCGTCGTCACGTCGAGGGTCCCGGCCTCTGCCGAGCGCTGGACGAGGCTCGCGAGCTCCTGTGGGGTGCGGGCTCCGGACAGCTCCTCCTGCGGCTCGATCCCGACGGCGCGCAGGAACGCGTTGGCCGAGCCGTTGAGCACGACGATGAGCGGCCTGGCGATGACGGCGAAGACGCGGACAGGCAGCGCGACGACCTTGGCGGTCGCGAGCGGCGCCGAGATCCCGAGGAACTGGGGCAGCAGCTCGCCGAAGACCATCGAGAAGACCGTGGCGATGAGGAGCGCGAGCGTGCTCGAGACCGCGTCGACGGCGCCCTGGCCGAGGCCGAGCGCCGCAAGCGGCGTGGACAGGAGGCTCCCGATGGAGGGCTGGGCGAGGTAGCCGACGACGAGGGTCGTGATCGTGATGCCGACCTGCGCCGCCGACAGCTGGGTCGAGAGCTGCTTGAGCGACTGGAGCACGACCCGAGCGCGTGGGTCTCCCCCGTCGATCGCGCGCTGGACCGTGGGGCGGTCGAGGGCCACGAGCGAGAACTCCGCGGCGACGAAGATCGCGGTCCCCGCGGTGAGCAGCACGGCGCCGAGGACGAGCAGCCATTCGGTCATAGTGCGCCCACTATAGGGACCGCCGGCGACGAGGGCGCCTCGGCGCGAGAAGGACCCGCCCTGCGTGGAGGCGCCGCCCCGTGTGGTTGAGTTGGACCCACGCAGGATCGACCCCGGCTCGGGCCGGAGGGAGGGGGCAGGGGTGTCACTCGGACGTCCCGAGTTCGTCGGCCACATCGAGGTGCGCGGGCTCACCAAGCGGTTCGGCTCGTTCACGGCCGTCGACCACCTCGACTTCGAGGTCCGTCCCGGCCGGATCACCGGATTCCTCGGGCCGAACGGCAGTGGCAAGACGACGACGCTGCGCATGCTCCTCGGCCTGATCCGACCGACCGCGGGGACCGCCACGATCGACGGCCACCGCTACGTCGAGATCGACAACCCGCTCACCGTCGTCGGCTCCGCCCTCGAGGCGACGAACTTCCATCCCGGCCGCACGGGCCGCGACCACCTCCGCGTGCAGGCCGCGGTCGCCGGGGTGCCAGACCGGCGCGTCGACGAGCTGCTCGAGCTCGTCGGCATCCCGGCAGCGGCCCGCAAGCGAGCCGGCGGCTACTCGATGGGCATGCGGCAGCGCCTCGGGCTCGCGGCCGCGCTGCTCGGGGACCCCAAGGTCATCATCCTCGACGAGCCCGCCAACGGCCTCGACCCCGAGGGCATCCGCTGGCTGCGCGGCTTCCTGCGCCAGCTGGCCGACGAGGGCCGCACCCTGCTCATCTCGAGCCACATGCTCTCGGAGGTCGAGCAGACCGTCGACGACGTCGTCATCATCGCCAACGGCGAGCGCGTCGCCCAGGGCACGGTCCAGGAGCTCCGCGGCGACCCCACGGCATACGTGCGCACGTCCGACCCCGAGCGGCTCGCCGACGCGCTGACCTCCCGTGGTCTCACGGTGACGCCGAAGGGAGCCGGCCTGCGGGTGACGACCGAGGACCTCGCCGTCGTCGGTGACGCCGCGCACGCGGCCGACGTCGCGATCCACGAGCTGCGCGCCGAGCAGACCCACCTCGAGGAGCTCTTCTTCAACCTCACCGAGTCCGAGGAGCACCGCAACCGCAACCTCGTCGGCGTCTCCACAGCCGACCTGCCCCCGCCGACCGGGGCCCCGATCGACCCGGCACTGCTCGTCGACGCACCGCAGGAGGACCGGCGATGATCCCCGCCATCCGCTCGGAGTTCCGCAAGTTCTTCACGACCCGCCTGTGGTGGGGCATGCTCATCCCCACCGTCCTCGCAGGTGGTCTCTTCGCCTGGCTCGCGGCGACGCTCATCGCCGGTTCGCAGCAGCCCGGGGCCGCCCCCGCGCCGGACCTCGACAACCCCCAGATGGTCAGCACCGTCTACACGTTCGGCCTCAACATCTCGCGCCTCATCCTGCTCGCCATCGGCGTGCTCATGGTCGGGTCCGAGTACCGCCACAAGACGATCACCGGCACCTTCCTCGGCACCCCGAAGCGGGCCCGCGTCATGGGCGCCAAGGTCGTGGCGCTCCTCGTGATCGGGGCGCTCTACGGCGTCGTCCAGACCGCGGCGTCCTTCGGCGTCGGCGCGTTCATCATCAACAACCGGGGCTTCCCGATCCTGCCCGACGGCGCGGCGCGCACGCTCGCCCTCAGCCTGCTCGTGCTCGGCCTGTGGGGCCTGATCGGCCTCGGAGCCGGGATCCTCATCCCCAACCAGGTCGCCGCCCTGCTCATCGCGGTCGGGGTCGCGTGGATCGTCGAGCCGCTCCTCGGGCTCCTCTTCGCCTCGCAGGACTGGGGCAAGTCCATCGCGCCGTACCTGCCGAGCAACGCGACCAACGCCGTCGTCAACGCGATCGAGACCAACCCCAACGGGGCCACGCAACTGAGCTGGTGGGCGGGCGCCCTCGCCCTGCTCGCGTACGCCGTGGTCATGGCCGGCCTCGGGACGTGGCGGACCCTCCGCGCCGACATCTCCTGACGCGTCCCCGCTCGACGGCTGAGTCGCTGCGCGTTCCAGCCCTCGCACGGACCGATCGTCCGTGCGAGGGCTGACGCCGCCGATCAACGACGCGCGTCGAGGTCGGGCACCGGCTCGTCGACGGGGTCGAGCGACGGCGGCCCGACGACGAGGTCCTCCTCAGGCTCGGGTGCGGACGCGCGGGCGTCGGCGAGCACGTCGGCCGGGACGTGCTGGACGAGGAACCGACGGGCCAGGCGGGTCGAGGGGTGAATGGCGACCGTGGCGACGACGACGATCGCGGCGATGACCAGCCAGCCCCCGGCGCCCCAGTTCATCGCGAGGAACGTGTAGAGAGCCGGCGCCCAGACCTTTCCGAGGGTGCCACTCAGCTCGGCGGCACCCTGGTAGGCGCCGCGCTGGCGCGGGTCCATCAGCTCGGCCTCGAAGGACCAGCTCGCGGCCGAGAGGTAGAGCTCGGCACCGGTCACCGTGACGTGCCCGAGCCAGACCAGCGCGATCGTGACCCAGCCGACCGTGTCGTGGGTCGCCATGGTGATGAGGCACGACACGACGAAGAACACCGACGAGATCCGCACGGCCCGCAGGGCGGTCGGCACGTCCTTGACCCCGCGCGAGGTCACCATCGGCAGGAAGATGCACATGACCGTGTTGGTGCCGAAGAGAAAGGCGAGCAGCACCCGAGGGGCGTCGGTCTTCTCGACGAGCCACAGCGGGATGACGACGTTGAGCAGGACCTGGTTGGTCCAGAACACGCCGGTGAAGAACGTCGTGAGGAGCCAGCCGGGGTTGCGTAGTGGACCGGGACCGGGGACCTTGGCCGCCCGGTCCTCCGGGGTGCGGTCGTCGTGCGCCGCCCTGGGCAGGCGCCCTATGGCGACGGCATTGACGAGGAACGTCAGGGCCGTGAACCACGGGAGCGCCTGCAGGACCTCGTTGGAGTGGAACGCCAGGGCGATGCCGCCGACCATCGAGCCGAGGGTGAAGCCGACGTTGAGCGCGGAGTACATGTAGGCCCGCGATCTCACGCGCTCATCGGGCGGGAGCACGTCGATGGTGTACGCGCCGTATGCCGCGCCGCCGAGCGCGCCGATGACCTCCATGCCGACGGCCATCCCGACATACCCCTGGAAGCCGGTGATGAACGGCCACACCGCGAACATCGCGGCCTGCCCGGTCGCGCTGACGGCCCACATCTTCTTCGGCCCGAACCGGTCGACGAGCTTGCCCATCGGCACGGCCGCCACGAACGCAGCGATCCCGGCGAAGGTGAGACCGAGGCCGACCTGGGCGGCAGACAGGCCGACGACCTGGGTGAAGAACACCGCAGAGCCGGTCATGAAGGTGCCCTGACCGAGGGCGAAGAGCAGCGACTGGAGGGACAGCCGCCCGGCCAGAGGTGACGGCGGGCGCGCGTGACGGAGGACGGCTCGAAGGTTCACCCGAGGCATCTTCCCGGTCGAGATGACCGCTGTCGCGGCAATTTATCCACTTTGCGCCGAATGGGCTGCGGGGGACCGGCCCGCGCTCGTCCGGGTGCGGGTGGGCGGCATACGACCGTGGCGCGACGAGTCCGGGGGTGACGAACGCCTCGTCCGGGACCCGGACTCGACAGCCGTGCCCGTGTCCGGTATCACGCGGCGCGGGGCTAGGCTGTTGTCCACATCCGCACCGACGCACCCCAGGCATACGAAAGAGGCGCATTCGCCGTGTCCGAACAGTCCACGTCCGGCGACCCGATGGCAGCATTCGGGCCGAACGAATGGCTCGTCGACGAGCTCTACCAGCAGTACCTGACCGACAAGCAGTCCGTCGACCAGGCGTGGTGGGAGTTCTTCGAGGACTACCGGCCAGGTGATGCCGAGCCCAACGGACGCAACGGATCGACCGCGACGGCCACGACGGCCACGACGGCCACGACCGTCTCTGCCCCAGCCCCGGCGGCCGCGCCCTCCGCCCCGCCCGCCCCTGCGTCGGCGCCTGCACCGTCGGCCCCCGCAG
>NZ_AWSA01000078.1 GCF_000576595.1 Intrasporangium oryzae NRRL B-24470
CCGCGAGGGTGGCGGGGCCTTGTTGCGTTTATGGGGCGCCGAGCCGCATGGCCCGGCCTGTCGCGTGCCCCCTCACTATGGTTGTTGGCGCACTGGTCCAAGATGGGCCCGTGAGCGCCGAACAGATCGAGGACACAGCAGCCCTTCGGAAGGCGCGAGGGGCCTTCTTCACGCCCGAGGAGATCGCGCGGTTCATCTCCGAGTGGGCTGTCCGTTCAGTGTCGGACAAGGTGCTGGAGCCCTCGTGTGGCGAGGCGGCCTTCCTTCTGGCGGCGGCCGAGCGCCTCGACCGGCTAACCGCGGAGACCGGTCAGGAGTTCTCGGGGCACCTCGACGGCGTCGAACTCCACGCCGCGTCCGCCGTGTCTGCCGAGTCCCACGTCCGCATGGCCGGCTACGAGACCACCATTCAGACGGGCGACTTCTTCACGGTCGAACCGACGTCCACATATGACGCGGTGATCGGCAACCCGCCCTATGTCCGGTATCAAGATTTCTCCGGCGAGTCGCGCCGCCTCTCGCGGGCTGCCGCCCTGCGAGCAGGCGTCTCCCTAACGGCCCTCGCGTCGTCGTGGGCGTCCTTCACGCTCCACTCGGCGATGTTCCTCCGCAAGGGCGGACGTCTGGGCCTCGTGCTCCCGGCCGAGCTCCTCAGCGTCAACTACGCCGCGGGGGTGCGCCAGTTCCTCATGGAGCGCTTCACACGCGTCGACCTCGTGCTCTTCGAGGAGCGAGTGTTCCCGGGCGTCCTGGAAGAGGTCGTCCTCCTCATGGCGGACGGGTTCGATGACGGCGGCACCGACCACTGCTTCGTATATCAGGCTCGCTCTGCCGCGGATCTGGAAGAACTGCTCGTGGCTCGCCGCTGGACGCCCGTCAACTCGGCGGACAAGTGGACGCCGTCCCTCCTTCCCCACGCCGCGTTCGACGCGTATACGACCCTCGTGTCGGGCGACGGCTTCACGGACCTGGAGGAGTGGGGCGATACCACCCTTGGAATGGTCACGGGCAACAACCACTACTTCGCCCTCACGGACGCCCGCGTCGCCGAGTTGGGCATCCCGCGCGCCGAGTTGCTCCCCTTGTCTCCTCCGGGCTCAACCCACCTTCGCGGGCTCACCTTCACCACATCCGCCCATGAGGAGATGCTTCGAGGCGGCTCCGCCGGGTGGCTGTTTCGGCCGTCGAATGGAGAGCCCTCAGAGGCGGCCTTGGCCTACATCGCAGCCGGTGATGCGACCGGGGTGAGCGAGGCGTACAAGTGCCGCGTTCGCAAGCCATGGTGGCGCGTTCCACTGGTCCCCCCGGCGGACCTCCTGCTCACGTACATGAACGCGGACACGCCGCGTCTCACGACGAACCGCGCCGGAGTTCACAACCTGAACTCAGTTCACGGCATCTACCTCAAGACGCAGCACAAGACACTCGGCCGTGACCTCCTGCCCCTTGCCTCGCTGAACTCGGTGACTCTCTTGGGCGCCGAGACGGTCGGGCGAGCGTACGGCGGAGGGATGCTCAAGATCGAGCCACGCGAGGCTGATCGCCTACCCGTCCCCTCGGCGCCGACCGTCATGGCCGCCAAGAAGGCCCTCTCACGTCTCCGGCCCAAGGTGACTCGTCATCTGCGATCTGGACGGCTGTTGGAGGCAACCCACCTCGTCGACGAAGTCCTCCTCGTGGGTGAGCTGGGCGTCAGGGTGACCGAACTCCGGGAAATCCGTGAGGCTCGTGCCGAACTCACCGCGCGCCGTACGGCACGCGGCATCAAGCAGGGCGGTCTCTGACGGTGCCTCGCAAGCCAGATGCCATGCAGGCGGTCTACGACCAAGTCCTCTCGGCTGCCCCTGTTGACGACCCGTGGACTCACGCCGCCGGTGGCACGCCTACCTACGCGCCCGCGTTCAACGTCCTCGCGGACCTTCTGACCTCAGCGGTGCGCCACGGCGCGGCCAGCGAAGACGGGATCTTCCCCAAGGGCATCGACCTGTGGCTCTCGTACGAACTACGCCGCTCGGGTTTCCGTGATCAGGAGACCTGGCCTCGCAGCGAGCGTCCCCGCGTCATGACGCGCGAAGTCATGGCCTTAATCGAGGCTCTGCCAACCCGCGTCACCGGCTTCAGGGGCCTGAACGTCAGGGACATCGTCCGCCAACGCGCAAACGAGATTCCAGCAGTGACGCCGACGAACGCCGTCGTGCTCGGCCGCGCGTACAACAAGCAGGTAGACGTCGTGATCGCCCGGTGGGACCGCGGTCCTGAACTCCTCGCGAGCACCAAGGCGCAGCTCAGTTCCTTCGGGAAGAACCTGCCGAACCGATTCGAGGAGGCAGTGGGCGACGCCGCCAACTTGACGAGCCGCTACCCGTTAACGGCGGTGGGCTTCTTCTTCCTGCAACGCGCGACAATCCTCACGAGCGAGCCCGACGTCTTCGAGCGCACGGTCGACATGATGCGCAAGCTTCGGTCGCATGCTCCCGGGCAGGGATACACCTCTACCGGACTCTGCTTGGTCGACTGGGACGAGACCTTGCCCGTGACCCAGCGAACGGTCGACGTGCTGCTCGACCGCGTTCCTCCGGATCTGCGTCCCGACAGATTCATGATCGAGATGATCGAGTACGTCCTCGCGAAGACTCCCATCACCGAGCACGTACCGGTCCGCGAAGGCTACGAGCGCCGCGACCTCGCCGTCGTCGAGGGTGAGGACGTCGAGGGTGAGGACGTCGAGGTTGGGGAAGTGGAGGTTGGGGAAGTGGAGGTTGAGGACGTCGTGGTTGGAGAGGAGGACTCGGGGCGGGACGGCCAGCCAACGCTGCTCTGACTCCGAGCCAGCGTCAGGGCAGTAGCGCCTGCAAGCTCTGGATCGTGTCAGCCTCACTCGTCGGCTTGTCGTCCCGGTAGCGGAGGACGCGGGCGAACCTGAGCGCGAGGCCGCCGGGGTAGCGTGTGGACCGCTGGACGCCGTCAAATGCCACCTCCACGAGTTGCTCGGGTCGGACGTGGACGACGTGACCCTCGCGGCGGGTCTCCAGTTCGAGGAACCTCTCCGTCTGCCACTGGAGCATCGCGTCGGTGAGTCCCTTGAAGGTCTTGCCTACGGGGACGAACTCGGTACGTGACTCTTCGCTGTCCAAGGTCTTGCCGAGCATGACGAGCTCACCCGTCTCGGCGTCTCGCGCGCCGAGGTGGATGTTGGACAGCCAGCCCTTCCGTCGCCCGCTGCCCCACTCGACGGCGAGGACGACGAGGTCGAGCGTGTGCCGGGGCTTGACCTTGACCCACCCCGGACCGCGGCGGCCCGCGGCATACGGCAGGTCGGGGTCCTTGACGACGACCCCTTCGTGGCCGGCGGCGACGAGGTCGTCGAAGAACGCCTGCGCGGCGGCGGGGTCGTCGGTGGCGACGCGGGGGACGAGCCACGCCCCGGGGACGGTCGCCGCGAGCCGCTCCCACCGCGTGCGGGCCGGCTCGTCGACCAGGTCGGCGCCGTCGAGGTGGAGCAGGTCGAAGAAGTAGGGCGTCAGGGGCACCTCCTCGCGCAGCCGCGCGACGTCGGCGCTGCTGGCCGTGCGCGCGCCCGTGACCTGGAACGGCTGGGGACGCCCGTCGGGCCCCACGGCGATGACCTCGCCGTCGAGCACGGCTGTCCCGATGGGCAGACGCGCCAGCCCCTCGGTGATCTCCGGGAGGCGCTCGGTCACCTCGTCGAGCGTCCGGGTGAAGAGGCGCACACTCCCCGGGCTCGTGCGGTTGTCGACATGGGCCTGCAGGCGTATGCCGTCGAGCTTGGTCTCCACGACGACGTCGCCTCCCAGCGTGGCGAGGGCACCGGCCACGTCCGGGGCCGAGCCGGCGAGCATCGGACGGAGGGGCCGGCCGACCTCGAGCGTGATCTCGTCGAGGGCGGCAACCCCGCCGGTCAGCGCGGCGCGGGCGACCGGTCCGGCGAACCCGGCGAGCATGACGGCTCGGCGCACCGCGGCGTCGGGGACGTCGGCCGCCCTGGCGATGGCCTGGAGCATGACCCCGTCGCCGGCGCCCTGGCGGGTCTCGCCGGTGATGAGCCCGCGGAGCCAGCGCTGCTCGTCGGCCGTGGCCTGCTCGAAGAGGGCACTGATGGCCGCGGACCGAGCCGCGGCCGACCCGGGCCCGGTGAAGGCGGCGATCGTCGTCGCGGCCGAGTCGACCTCCTCGACCGTCAGGCTCGGCGAGGCGGCGGGATCGGGCAGGCTCTGGAGTCCGCGCCAGCTGACCCCGATGCGCCGCTGGGGGAGCACGCCGGCGAGGTGCGCAGCGACGATCTCGACGGCGTCGGGGCCCTCGGCGGCGGCGCGGGTCAGGCACGCGGCGAGCGCCTCGACCTTGGCCGTGCGGGAGGCGGTGGCTGCCACGGCCCGCGAGGTCTCGACGACGTCGGAGAGGAGCATGCCCCCGATCCTGCCCCCGAGCGCCCACACCCGACCACTCGCGCCCGGGATCCGCACCGGGTCGGAGTCCGCACCCGGTCACGCCGAACCGGTCACGTCGTGCCGGCACTCGGGTCAGGGGACGACCCGTGCCCTCGTTGCCGTCAGCCGCTCGAGGAAGGCGAGCGCCCGGTCGAGGGCGAGACGCCCGGCGTCCGAGTCGAGGTCGAACTGGTACTCGTGCGGGAGCCTCGGCTCGTGCTCGGCCGGGAAGAAGAGCGTCTCGTGGTCGACGCCGAGCTCTGCGAGCCGGTCCGCCAGCTCGAGGCTGTGCTGGAGCAGCGGGTCGGCGTTGCCCGCCGAGAGGAAGGTCGGAGGGAAGTCGGGGGAGAGGTGGTGGGCGATCGAGGCCCGTTGGAAGCGGTCGTCGGAGGCGTGGTCCTTGATGCCGCTGTAGGACCACAGCGCCGTGTCGAGGAACCACCCGCCGAGCCGCGAAGAGCCCTTGGCGAGGTCGAAGTCGTAGGGCCCGCAGAAGAGGAGGTTGCCGGCGAGCTGCTCAGGGGCGAGGGACGGCGGGATGCCGACGAGCCGCGCGTAGGACGGGTCGGTCGTGAGGGCCGCCACCTGTGCGGCGAGGTGGGACCCGGCCGAGTCGCCGGCGAGGACGATCCGCGACGGGTCGACGTGCAGCCGCGTGGCATTGCGGGTGACGTGGCCGAGGGCGCGGTTGACCTGCTCGAGCGCCCGCGGGTACCGCGCCTCCGGGGAGATCGAGTAGTCGACGCCGACGGTCGTGTAGCCGTGCCCGGCCAGGACGCGCAGGTAGTTGGCGATGTCGCCCTTGGCGCCGGAGATGAACGCGCCCCCGTGGATCCAGACGATGGTCGGCCGTGCTTCCCCGTCCTGGAGCCCGCCCGGCGCGAAGACGTCGAGGCGCGCGTCGGGGTCGTCAGCGGCATACGACTCGTCGATGACCTCGGAGAGGCTGCGGGGGACGTGCGCCTCGAGGGCGGCACTCGTCCTGGCCGCACCGCGGTCGAAGACGGCGCGGATGAGCAGTGCGGAGGGCCACGGGGAGAGGCGGACGGCGACCGCCGCGGCGCCGACGAGGCCGACAACGCCGAGGAGGGTGGTGCCGACCCGCCGGGAGGCTCCGGTCGTCATGGAGCCGACCCTACTCGCGGGGCGCCGGCCCCGCAGGCCCCGAGATCGGGGGCCGTGGGCACTTGACGTGGACGCCGGGAGTCGTCAAGGTAAGCAAGCGCTTAGTCCCTCGACAGCAGGAGCGTCCATTGGCCGACACCGAGGTCACCACCGACGTCGCGACCGACGTCGCGACTGACGTCGCGACCGCCGTCACCACCGCCGTCACCACCGCCGTCGTCACGGGGGCCGCGCGCGGCATCGGCCGCGCCATCGCGGCCCGTCTGGTGCGCGAGGGCTGGCGGGTCGTCGTCAACGACGTCGACGCCTCCGAGCTCGCGACGGTCGCGGCCGAGATCGGAGCCGACGCCGTGCCCGGTGACGCTGCGAGCGACGCCGGCGTGCGCGCCCTCGTCGACGCGGCGACGGCACGCCTCGGGCGGATCGACGTCTTCTTCGCCAACGCCGGCATCGGCACCCTCTCCGGCATCGAGGCCACCGACGAGGAGTGGGCCCGCGTCCTCGACGTCAACCTCCTGGCGCACGTCCGCGCGGCGCGCGCCCTCGTGCCGGGCTGGCTCGAGCGCGGCTCCGGCCGCCTCGTCGTCACCGCGTCGGCCGCAGGCCTGTTGACGATGCTCGGCGACGCCCCCTACTCGGTGACCAAGCACGGCGCCGTCGCCTTCGCCGAGTGGCTGAGCGCGACATACCGACACCGCGGCATTGTCGTCCAGGCGATCTGCCCCCAGGGCGTCGCGACGCGGATGCTCGAGGAGTCCGGGCCCCTCAAGACGCTCCTCACGCGCGACCCCGTCGTCTCGGCGGACGACGTGGCAGAGGCGGTCTGGCAGGCACTCCAGGGCGACGACTTCCTCGTCCTGCCCCACCCGGAGGTGCGTGACTACGCGATCGCCCGCGTCACCCACCCCGACGCCTGGCTCTCGGGTATGAACAGGATGCAGCAGCGCCTCGACCTGCAGGGCGCCCCGCCCGCCTCCGCGCCCCGCCACGCCCCCCACGACGAGCTGCCCCACACGCAGCCCCACACGCAGCCCCACACTGAAGACGACATCCAGCACGACGACCAGCAGGAGACACCGTGACCGACCAGCCCACCCCGACCCGCACCGCAATCGTCACCGGAGCCGCCCGCGGCATCGGCGCCGCGGTCGCCAAGCGCCTGGCCTCCGACGGGTATGCCGTGGCCGTCCTCGACCTCGACGAGTCCGCCTGTGCCGCGGTCGTCTCCGAGATCGAGGCCGCCGGCGGGCGGGCGCTCGCGGTCGGGGTCGACGTCTCTGACGAGGCGGGCGTCCAGGCCGCGGTCGACCGGGTCGCCGGCGAGCTCGGCGCGCCGACGGTCCTCGTCAACAACGCCGGGATCATCCGCGACAACATGCTCTTCAAGATGAGCGCCGACGACTGGGACGCCGTCATGAACGTCCACCTCCGTGGCTCGTTCCTCATGACCCGTGCGGCCCAGAAGCACATGATCGACGCGAAGTGGGGGCGGATCATCAACCTCAGCTCGACGTCCGCGCTCGGCAACCGCGGCCAGGCGAACTACTCCGCCGCCAAGGCGGGGCTGCAGGGCTTCACCAAGACCCTCGCCATCGAGCTCGGCAAGTTCGGGGTCACGGCCAACGCCATCGCGCCGGGCTTCATCGCCACGGACATGACCCGGGCGACGGCCGAGCGGATGGGCATCACCTTCGAGCAGTTCCTCGAGGGCGCGGCCAAGGAGATCCCGGTCGGCCGCGTCGGCCAGCCCGAGGACATCGCGGCGACGGCGTCGTTCCTCGCGAGCGAGGGCGCAGGCTTCGTCTCCGGCCAGGTCATCTACGTCGCCGGCGGGCCGAAGGACTGACGCCGTGACCGACGCCGCCCGCGAACCCCTGCCGACGGACCGCGGCAGCGACCCGCCCGGGCTCCCGCTCGCGCCGCTCGGGGACTTCCTCGGACGGGAGGCGCCCGGCCTGCTGACCGGCCCGCTCGAGGCGCGGGTCATCGCGGGCGGCAAGTCCAACCTCACCTATGTCGTCGGCGACGGGCGGCGCACGGTCATCGTGCGCCGCCCGCCGCTCGGCCACGTCCTCGCGACGGCCCACGACATGGTCCGCGAGCACCGGGTCATCTCGGCCCTGCACGACACGCCGGTGCCCGTCCCCGAGACGTATGCCGTGTGCCCGGGCGACGACGTCATCGGCGCCCCCTTCTACGTCATGGAGCGCGTCGCCGGCACGCCCTACCGGCTCGCCGCGCAGCTCGAGCCCCTTGGGCCGCAGCGGACGCGGGCGATCAGCGAGCGAATGGTCGACACGCTCGTCGCCCTCCACGCCGTCGACCCCGAGGCGGTCGGGCTCGGGGACTTCGGGCGCCCGGAGGGGTTCCTCGAGCGGCAGGTCCGCCGCTGGAAGCAGCAGCTCGACGCCTCGCGCAGCCGCGACCTGCCAGGCATCGACGAGCTCCACGCGCGCCTCGCCGCGTCGGTGCCCGAGCAGGGGGCGCCCGCGATCGTCCATGGCGACTTCCGCCTCGACAACCTCCTCGTCGACGACACCGACGCCGTGACCGCCGTCCTCGACTGGGAGATGGCCACGATCGGCGACCCGCTCACCGACGTCGCCCTCCTCGAGGCCTACCAGTCCCTGCCGCTCATGATGGACACCGTGGCCGTCTCCGACGTGTCGCGCGCGCCCGGCTACCTCTCGCACGACGAGCGCCTCGGGCGGTATGCCGCCGGGAGCGGCCGCGACCTGTCCAGCCTCTCGTTCCACCTCGGCCTCGCCTACTTCAAGCTGGCCGTCATCCTCGAGGGGATCCACTACCGCTACATCCAGGGCCAGACCGTCGGCGAGGGCTTCGCGACGATCGGGCAGGCGACCGCGCCACTCGTGGCGGCCGGTCTCCGGGCACTCAAGGAGAACTGATGGACTTCGCATTCGACGCACGCACGGAGGAGCTGCGACAGGAGCTCCTCGGGTTCATGGACGAGCGGATCGAGCCGTCCCTCGCGACGTTCGACGAGCAGGTGTCCGCGCTCGAGGACCCCTGGGCCTGGAGCACCGTCCCGGTGCTCGCGGACCTCCGTCGAGAGGCGCGCGACCTCGGCCTGTGGAACCTCTTCCTCCCGGGCGAGCACGGCGCCGGGCTGACCAACCTCCAGTACGCCCCGCTCGCCGAGATCACCGGCCGGTCGGTCCGCCTCGCCCCGGCCGTGCTCAACTGCGCCGCCCCCGACACGGGCAACATGGAGGTCCTCGCGGCCTTCGGCACCGACGAGCAGCGGGAGCGGTGGCTGCGCCCCCTCCTCCGCGGCGAGATCCGCTCGGCCTTCGCCATGACCGAGCCGGACGTCGCGAGCAGCGACGCGACCAACATCGAGACGAGCATCCGCCGCGAGGGTGACGAGTACGTCATCAACGGCCGCAAGTGGTGGATCACCGGGGCGATGAACCCCGAGTGCGCGATCTTCATCGTCATGGGCAAGACCGACCCCTCGGCCGACCGGCACCGCCAGCAGTCGATGGTCCTCGTGCCGCGCGACACCCCCGGCCTCGAGATCGTCCGCGGGATGGAGGTGTTCGGCTACGACGACCGCGACCACGGCGGCCACGCCGAGCTGACCTTCACCGACGTCCGGGTCCCGGTCGACAACCTCATCGGAGACGAGGGCAGCGGCTTCGCCATCGCCCAGGCCCGTCTCGGCCCGGGGCGCATCCACCACTGCATGCGCTCGATCGGCATCGCCGAGGTCGCCGTCGAGGCGATGTGCCGCCGCGTCTCCGGCCGGGTCGCCTTCGGGCGCCCGCTGAGCGACCAGGGCGTCGTGCGGGACTGGATCGCCGAGTCCCGGGTGCGGATCGAGCAGCTGCGCCTGCTCGTCCTCAAGACGGCCTGGCTCATGGACACCGTCGGCAACAAGGGCGCCCACACGGAGATCCAGGCGATCAAGATCGCGACACCCAAGACCGTCGAGTGGATCCTCGACAAGGCCATCCAGGCCCACGGCGCGGGCGGCCTCAGCCAGGACCACGAGCTGGCGGCGGCCTTCGCCGGCATCCGGACGCTCCGGTTCGCCGACGGGCCCGACGAGGTGCACAAGAACGCGCTCGCCAAGGCCGAGCTGCGCAAGCACACCCACCCGACCCACTGACTCCACGAGAGGACCCCAGACATGGACTTCGACCTGTCGCCCGAGGACCGCGAGATCCGTGACTGGGTGCGCACCTTCGTTCGCAAGGAGATCCTCCCGCTCGAGCCGGAGGTGCTCGAGCGCGAGCGCCGGCACGAGCACGGCCTGCCTCCCGAGGCCCTGAAGGCCCTCCAGGACACCGCCAAGGCCGCCGGCTTCTTCGGCATCCAGACGCCCGAGAGCCATGGCGGGATGGGCCTCGGTGCGGTCTCCGCCGCGCTCATCGAGGTCGAGCTCGGCCGGTCGTTCGTGCCGTTCCGGTTCGCGGGCGAGGCCGACAACATCCTCTTCTCCGCGACGGAGGAGCAGCAGGAGCGCTATCTCGTCCCGACGATCAACGGCGACCGGCGCTCGTGCTTCGCCATCACCGAGCCGGGCGCGGGCTCGGACGCCCGCGCCATCCGCACGAGCGCCCGCCGCGAGGGCGACGAGTGGGTCATCAACGGCGAGAAGACCTTCATCACCGGTGGCAACGAGGCCGACTTCGTCATGGTCTTCGCCGTGACCGACAAGGAGAAGGGCGCCGACGGCGGCGTCACCTGCTTCCTCGTCGACCGCGAGCTCGGCTGGCGCAGCTCGCCGATCGACACGATGGGCGAGTGGGGCCCGGCCGCGCTCGTCTTCGAGGACGTCCGCGTCCCGCACTCGGCGATCCTCGGCGAGGAGGGGCGCGGCTTCGAGCTCGCGATGCGCTGGATCGGCAAGGGCCGTTACATGCTCCCGGCGCGAGCTCTCGGCTCGTGCGAGCGCCTCGTCGAGATGGGGATGGAGCACGCGCGCAACCGCGTCACCTTCGGGCAGCCGATCGCCGAGCGGCAGGCCATCCAGTGGATGATCGCCGACTCGGCCGTCGAGATCGAGGCGCTGCGCTGGCTCGTCCTCGCGGCGGCCTGGCAGGTCGACCGGGGGCTCGACTCGCGGCAGGGCCAGTCGATGGCCAAGCTCTTCGGCGGGGTCAAGGCCAACGAGATCGTCGACCGGGTCCTGCAGATGCACGGCGGCATGGGCTACACCCGCGAGCTGCCCGTCGAGCGGTGGTACCGAGAGCTGCGGCTCCTGCGCATCTACGAGGGCACCGACGAGATCCAGCGCCGCACGATCGCCCGCAACCTGCTCAAAGGTCACGCCTCCGTCCGCGGCCACCTGGGCTGACCCCGCCCGAGCGGGACCGCGCGGGGGCCGCCGACGCGGCCCAGCGGCATACTGCGGCGGCGGCGTGGTCGACCGACCCAGCGGCACACGGGAGCTGTATGCCGCTGGGCGGGCTCAGCGTCGACCGTGCCGGGCGATGTAGACGGCCACTCCGACGAGGCCGAGGCCCGCGACGAGCAGGGCGATCGCAGCGGCGAGCACGCCGGGGAACCACGTCTCCATCGCCCGAGGGACGACCGAGAAGGTCCCGACCGCGCCGATGGCGAGCAGGGACATCCGCCGCTGGAGGACCGCCACGCCGACGATCGCCACGATGGTCCCGATGGCGACGAAGCTGCCCCAGCTCTGCTCCTGGAGCATCATCGAGCCGACGACGAGTCCGGCGCTGCCGACGATGAGACCGACCGCCGGGGGACGGATGACCTCGAAGTGCGACAGCACGGCCCAGACGAGCGACACCACCCAGACGGCGAGCGCGGCGGGCCAGAAGTCGGGGTCCGCCCAGTTCGCCACGACGGTCGCGACGGTGACGAGGCCGGCCGCGAACGTGATCGCGTGCTGCAGTGGCGTGGGGTGCAGCCGCCAGAGGACGGCGGCGACGACGGTCGTCAGCGCCGCGGTCGCGATGGCGACCCGGATCCCGTCACCCCAGTGCAGCCCCTCGGAGGTCACGAGGGCCGTCGTCGCGGCGAAGGCGAACGTCCCGCCGGCCCAGAGGACCGCGCGGAGACGGTAGCCCGCCTCGGAGCGCTGCGCGGGAATGGCGAGGCCCGCCCCGAGGAGGGCGAGGCAGACGACACCCGCGAACGCCGCCCGGGCGGCGAACGACATCGACTCCCAGAGGGTGCCCATGATCAGGCCGAGGGCGACGACGGCGATGACGCCGCCGAAGTAGGCGAGCGCCTCCACGACGATGGACGGACCCGTCGCCCGGGCCGCCCGAAGGTCTGCCCTCGAGGCGACGTCCGGTAGCGCCGACGGAGTGGTGGCGGGCTCCCGCGCGACGACCTCGGCCGGCGGCACCGGCCCTGCGGTCGGTCCTGCGACTGGCTCGGGGAACCCTTCGAGGTCGTTGCGAATCCTGGCGGCCTGGTCCGGGTTGATGATCCCCTGCTTGACCCACCGGTCGACCAGTGCCGACAGGTCGGGGGACGTCGTGGTTGTCACGCCTCATGCTCCCGCCGAGCCTGCCCGCCGGCACGGGTCCTTGGTCCCCCTTTCTGGCTGCCGAGGGGCTCGGATCCGCCGGCCACGACGACGACGAGGGTGCGCGGCCCGTGCACGCCCTCGACTCGGCTCAGCTCGATGTCGCTCGTGGCCGAGGGCCCGCTGATGAACGTGAGGGGGCGTGCCGGGTCGAGGCGGGCCAGCCCCTCCGGGACGCTTCCCACGACGTCCTCGTGGCGGACGACGCAGACATGAGTGTCGGGCACGAGCGTGATCGCCCGCCGACCGCAGAGGGGTGACCCGTCGAGGACGATCGTCCCGGTCTCGGCGACCGCCACGACGGAGCCCGTGACGACCGCGCCGACGACATCGAGCTCCCGGGGCGTCAGGCTGCCGTCGTCCACGCGAAGACCCGGTGCGTCGGCCACCCACTCGCCCGGCACGCCACTCGCCGCGATGGTCTCGCGAATCTCCTGGTCGGAGAGCGCCTTCGAGACGGCTGCGCCGATGCTTGCCGCGTCACCGTCGACACGAACCACGAGGGCGCGGTAGTCCTCGAGCCGGTCGACGAGCAGCTCCACGAGCGCCGCAGACCCGGCAGGGTGATCGCCGCCCGTCCGGTAGTCACGCGGCACCTCGGGAGCGGGCGGTCCGTCACCGAGGGCGCCGCGGATCCGGGCTAGGACCTCGTCGCGCGCGCTCATGGCTGCTCCCCGCGGGTGCGCGCCCACCAGTCGCGGAACGTCTCCGCGGGTGGGCTCGGCGCGTCGCGCGACGCGGTCCAGCCGTTGAGCGGCGGCGGGAGCGGCACACGCGGGCGACCCCGACGTATGCCGTGCCGCGCGGTCCCGGCGGCCC
>NZ_AWSA01000079.1 GCF_000576595.1 Intrasporangium oryzae NRRL B-24470
GCGATCGCGGAACCCGTGTAGGTGGCCGACTTCGGACAGGCCAGCGCCACAACAGAGTCGGCCTTCTGGATGTCGAACGTCGTTGAGTCGCTGCTGCCGAAGTGGTTGTCATCGCCACCAAATGCGGCGGACGCCGTTGCGGTGCCGACAGCCGTGTTCGACGTGTAGATAGGCGTGAGCGCGACGATGAGGTTGCCCGTGCCTGTGGCTTTGGCGGTGCACGGCGTCAGAGCGTCGCCGGTCCACGCGACGGCAGCGGGGCAGGTGACCGTGCTGGTCGAGGGGGCCTTGCCAATGGTGAAGCTGGCCGATCCTGTGCTGCCGAGATGCGTGGGGTCGCCGCCGAACGACGCGGTGGCCGTTGCGGTGCCAGCATTTGTGTTGTCTGCGTATGTCACCGGGGCCGTCGTGCTGAGCCCGCCGGAGCCCGTGACGACGGCCGTGCACGGGGTCTGCTCTGTTCCTGTGTAGGTGACGTTTGCGGGGTCGCACTTGACCGTGACGACCGATGCGGCCTTGACGATCGTGTAGGTCGCACTCACCGTGCTCGTCAGGCCGCCCATATCGGTGTAAGAACACGTGGCGGTCTGGCTCCCGAGACCATCACTGGCGTTGGGGCCGGTGATGGCCGAGAGGGTGGGCGTCACGGTGGGATGACCATCCTCCGCGTCGTTGACCGTACAGCCGGCCGTCGGGACGCTCCCGTAGGGGTACGCGTCTCCGTGCTTGACACCGGTCACCGTGACCACCGGTGCCGTGTTCGAGGGCCCCGCGACGTCGACGGTGAAGGTGGCCGGCGCGAGGTTGAAAGTGCCACCGGTGGTGTTCGATGTCTGGGTCAGGGAGATCGTCGCCGAGCCGATGGCCCCAGGGGTGACCGTGAGCGTCTTCGTGTCTGAGCAGCTCGTGAACGTCGCCGAGGAAGGCGTCACCGTTGCCACGGCGGCGTTGGACGAAGCGATGGTGACGGACAACGTGGTGGAACCGGTCAGATTGCACCCTTGCTTGCCATCACCGTTGGCTTGGATGACGCGGAGGATGGTGGAGCCCGCCGGCCCACCGACGTTGAGGCTCATCACTTCTGCAGTGGCGTCGACGCTGGAGTCGAGATTGTTGGAGATGTCGTCGGCGACGGCGGCGGTGGCGCCGATCAGTGTGAGTGCGAGTGCCCCTATCGAGGCGCGGCGAAGCAAGCGAGCGATCATCAATTCCCCTTAACCAGGGCCCGATTCCCTCGCTGCTGAAGGTGGGCGCGCCGTCAAGGTATTGGTCCGCTAGCAGATCCCGTGGCGAAACAGGGAAATGTCACCGCAGGGTTTCGCCAGACGGAACCCCACGCAGGCTGTGGTCACGCTGGGAGCGGGCTGAGCGGCATACGGTATGCCGCTGGGCTCCCTCCGAGAACGAGCTGGCCACCCCAGCCGGGTGGGGGAACCCGGGCCGGGTGGCCAGCTCACGATCGTCTCGGCCGGTTCGAACCAGCCTCGAACGAGCCTCGAACGAGCCTCGAACGAGCCTCGCTCAGTACACCTTGAACGCCTTCGACGCGCTGTATCCGGCCAGGTGGCCGCTGTCAGCGGGCCTGTACACGCGGTAGGTGTACGTCGTCCGCAAGCCCGGCTTGATCGTGAACGAGTACGTGCTCGTCGACGACAGTGTCCTGCTCGTCACCGTCGACCACACGCCGTTGACGTAGCGCTGCAGGTAGACCGTCGCGCCGGCATGGCTCGGCATGGGCCGTGACGAGGTCGGGTGTCGAGTCGCCGTTCAGGTCGGCGGCCTCCTGGCGGTGCCCACCCGCTGTGGCGCGGTCGCCGACGGCCCGGCTGCGCCCAGGTGCACGGGTTCTGTTGGCGGGCAGAGTGAAGCGGCCACTCGACCGGGGAAGGGGATCAGTCGAGTGGCCGCTTCGGACCCACCGGCGGGAGCTGCCGTTCGGGTCGGAGCCGGCCCGGCGACCTGCAGGGGGTCGGGGCGCCGGACCGGCGTTCTGGGGGTGTCAGCCCAGGTGGGCTGCGTCGATCGCGGACTGGAGGCTCTGCTGGTAGCCCTGGCTCGTGTAGGTCGCGCCGCTCACCATGTCGATCTGCGCGGACTGCGCGGCGAGCGCCTCCTGCCGGAGCACGGGGGCCGCCTGGGCGCTGATCGAGACCGAGGTGCTCGAGCTGTCGGTGAGGTGGACGGCCCGCACGTCGGTGATGTGCTTGCCGGTGAAGCTCACCCTGACCTGGACGACGCCGTACTGCGTGTCGACGGGCGCGCCGAGGACGTGCCCGGAGACCGGCTGGGCCGGTTGGGTGGGCGCCGGCTTCGCGGTCGCGGACGACTTCTTCTTCGACGCGGACGTCGTCGCCTTCGTGGTCGGGCTCGACCCCGAGGTCGGCGTCGGGTCCGTCTGCACGACGCCCGCCTGGGCGTTCGTCAGGACGACGGCTCCGGCGGCGACGTCGGGTCGCCTCGGGTGGAGCCCGACGGCCCAGGACGCGGCGATCGACGCGGCGCTCGCCAGGGTGACGACTGCGGTGGTTCTCTTCCTCACCAGTTGAACCTCTCGTCGTGGATGTGCGATGCCGGGATGCCACCCTCGAGGAGCGTCGGGCGCACGAGGTCCATCCACGGGCCCGGCCCGCAGAGGTAGGCCTCGTGGGCCGACAGGTGGGGCACGAGCTCCTGGAGCCGGGTGACGTCACTGACGGACCGGGAGTCCGGCGGCAGCCACGAGCCCTGGACGGGCGGACCGGACAGGAGGAGCAGCTCGTGCCCACCGGCGGCAACGAGCCGTTCGAGCTCGCCCCGAAGCGTCGCCTCGGACTCGTCGTTGACGCGGTAGACGACGGTGATCTCGCCCGGGACCGCGTGGCGCTCGCGGATGAGCTCCTCGAGGAGCGCCCGGACAGGGGTGATCCCGATGCCGGCGGCGAGGAGCAGCACCCGCCGGCGCGTGCGGGCGTGGGTCGTGAAGGCGCCGTAGGGGCCCTCGAAGAGGACGCGGGTGCCGGGGCGCAGGCCGCTCAGCAGCCTCGAGTGGTCGCCGAGGTCCCGCACGGTGATCCGCAGGCCGCGCCCGTCCGGGGCGCTCGAGAGCGACCACGGGTGACCGGTGAGCATGAGCCGCGGGGTGAGGAAGCGCCACGTGAAGTACTGCCCGGCCCGGGCCTGCAGCGCGTCGAGGTCGCGCCCGCGCATCCAGACCGACCACACGCCGGGGCCCTCCTCGACGACCCGGCTGACGCGGACGTCGTGGCGCACGCTCCGGGCGACCGGCAGGACGAACCGCCACCAGAGCACGCTGGCCGCGACGAGGACGTAGAGGAAGTACCAGTACATGGTCGCCCACGGCGAGGCGGTGAAGTCCGAGCCCATCGAGAGCTGGTGGGGCACCGAGAGGATGACAGCGGCATACGCCGTCAGGTGGACGACGTGCCACCACTCGTAGGACAGGCGCCGGCGGGCGATGCTGACGGACGTGACCGCGATGGCGACGAGCAGGACGGTCGCGACGGTCGCGAAGAGGAGGTCGTCGCCGCCGGTGACGAGGCGGAACGTCTCGATGACGGGCCCGGTGATCGGGCCGAGCCGGTCGCGGACGGCGTAGCCGAGGACGATCGCGCCGACGTGGACGAGCACGAGGGGGACGGTGATCCGGCCGAGGACGCGGTGCGCCTTGAGCGCGCGGTCCATCCCGTAGACGCGGTCGATCCACGGGACGCGGGCCGACAGGAGCAGCTGGATGAGCAGCAGGTCCATCGCGACGAGCCCGGTGAGGCGGCCGACGGCGACGAGGATCGTGCCGGCGTCGCCGCGGACGAGGTCGTGGCTGCCCCCGCCGACGAGGAACTGGATGACCACGGCGACGATGCTGATGACCGCGAGTGCCTCGAGCGCGTCACCGACGCGGGAGCGCCAGCGGCGGAAGTCGGAGCCCCGGCGCAGGGCACCGCGGACACGGTCCGCGCGGGGGTGGCCCGAATGGCTCGGCCGTGCGCCGTGCACGGGGCGCGGCTGCCGGGCCGAGGACGACGACAGGGTTTTGGTCACGGGACGATCCTCGGGAGCGGATCTCAGAAAGTTATGAGAGACCTGCGGCAGGCTGGACACCATGAACGCGTCGCCGACCCGTCCACGCCTGCTCCTCGTCGAGGACGACGCCGACCTGGGGGCCATGCTCACCCAGCTGCTCGACGAGGAGGGGTATGCCGTGACGGCCGTCCGTGACGGACAGGCGGGGCTCCACGAGGGGCTCGTCCACGACTGGGACATCCTCGTCGTCGACCGCGGCCTGCCGGGCATCGAGGGGGTCGACCTCGTGACGCGGCTCCGCTCGCGCGGGGTCGCCGCGCCGGTGCTCCTCCTCACGGCGCGTGGCACGGTCGCCGACCGCGTCGAGGGGCTCGACGCGGGGGCCCAGGACTACGTCGTCAAGCCGTTCGACGTCGACGAGGTGCTGGCCCGGTTGCGCGCCCTGCTCCGGCCGGTGGGTGCGGGGGCTGCCGAGCTTGCCCTGGGTGAGCGCCGGTTCGTCGTCGCGGAGCAGCGCGTGGTCGGGGACGGCGAGGAGGTCATGCTCTCGGGTCGTGAGGCCCGGCTCCTCGAGACGCTGGCACGCCGGCCCACACGCGTCTTCAGCCGCGAGGAGCTCCTCGACCACGCCTTCGACCACGCCGACACGCTCGGCGCGGTCGACACGTACGTCTACTACCTGCGGCGCAAGCTCGGGAAGGGAATCATCGAGACGGTCCACGGCGTCGGCTACCGGTTGGGCGCGTGATGGCTCGACGCGCCGTTCGCGGCCCGAGGTCGATTGGCGCACAAGGTGATCCGGTCGCACGAGCGGAGCGGTCGATCGCCCTGCGGGTCAGCCTGACGACGGCGGTCGTCGTCCTCGTCGCGATCGTCGGGGCCGGGCTCATCTTCGACCGGCAGCAGCTGGCCGAGATCGGCGGCCGCGTCGAGGCGGCGGCGAGGACGGCCGACGACGTCGCCGACGCCCCGCCCGGCGTGTGGATCGTCGAGGTGACGTCGTCCGGTCACAAGGCGACGCCCGGGACGCCGGAGCCGGTCGTGACGGCGGCCGTCGAGGCGGCGGACGGCACTGCCGGACCCACGAGCATCACGGCGATGGGTCGCAGCTGGCCGGCCTTCGTCGACCCGCGCTCGGACCGGACGTTCGTCACGGTCTACGACATCCGGCTGCACACCGCGGAGGAGCAGCGCCTCATCACGGCGACGGCCATCGCGGGCGGTCTGGGGATCCTCCTCGCGGCGCTCACGGGCCTGCTCGCCGGTCGCCGCGCAGTGCGCCCGCTCGCCGAGGCGCTCGAGCTGCAGCGGCAGTTCGTCGCCGACGCGAGCCACGAGCTGCGCACGCCGCTCGCCGTCATCAGCACGCGGGCGCAGCTGCTCCGCCGGCACCTCGCCGCGGGGGCCGCGCCGGCGCGTGTCGCAGAGGCCGACCAGCTCGTCGCCGACACGAAGGCGATGGCCGATGTCGTCTCGGACCTGCTGCTGTCCGCCCAGCTCGAGCACGCCGACGTCCCCGCCGAGCGTGTCGACCTCGCCACGATCGCCTCCGACGTCGTCGCGTCCCTCGGGCCGTATGCCGCTGACCACGGTGTCACCCTCACCGTGTCCTCACGCGGGGTCGGGGTGGGCGCTGATGACGTTCGGACTGGTGACGTCGAGCCCGGTGGGGCGGCGTCCGGGGGCCTCGAGCCGGTCGTCGTGAACGGGGTCGGAACGAGCCTCCGTCGGGCAGTGCTCGCGCTGGTCGACAACGCGATCGCCCACTCGCCCCAGGGCGCGCGGGTCGACGTCGAGGTCGGCAGTGTCGGCGACGAGGCGTGGCTCGACGTGGTCGACCACGGCAGCGGGGTGGACCCCGACGACATCGACCGGTTGACCCGGCGGTTCGCCCGCGCCCGGGACGACGGCGGAGGTCGTCGCGTCGGCCTCGGGCTCGCGCTCGTCAGCCAGGTGGTCCGCTCGCACGGCGGGCGGCTCGAGGTCGCGGAGACCGCCGGGGGTGGCGCGACCTTCAGTCTCGTCCTCCCGCTCGCGCCGGTCGTCTGAGGGCCTCAGGAGGCCATCTCCTCACGGTCCCTCGGGGGATCCCGCCGACGACGGGGGGCACTGAACCACCGGATTGGTGATTTGTCATGACATCGGAAACGTATGGGGTTGGCAAAGAAATGCCCGGTTCCGCCCGAGTGTGGTGCCTGCTGTGCCTAGCGTGGCTCAGGTGAGCGGTGGGAACAGGCGTCAGCCATCTCGCTCGAGTCGGTGACCATAGGGGGTCTGACGGGGTCGGGCCGCGCAGGCCGGGCCCCGTCAGAGGGCCTCGAGGATCTGTTCGCCGAGGCGGCGCATGCCGCGCAGCACCGACCAGACGACGAGCTCCTCTCCCATCCGTGGCGACACGGGGAGGGTGGCCCCGGGCGTGATCGCGTCGGCCTGAGGCGGGGGAGCGGGCGGCGACCAGTTGGCGATCGCGGCCCAGGCGATCGTGTGGCCGTCGCGGGTCACCGCCCCGACATCCGCCCGTATGCCGCTGTCGGTGCCGGTCTTGTTCCACAGGACCAGCCCGCCCGACGACGTGGCCAGGGACGCGTGGTGCGCGATCGGGTCGAGGCCGGCGTGCTCGACGAAGGCGCTCCCGACCATCGTCTGGTCGACGTTGGCCGAGAGCCACTGCCGGACGAGCCGGTCGGCCTCGGGGGAGACGGCTGTCCCGGAGGCGAGCCGGCCGACGAGGTCGACGAGCTCGGCGGCGCTGCCCGTCGACAGGGTCTCGGCGTGGTCGCTGGTGCGCTCGTCGCGGACCCGGTCGTGCAAGGCGGTTGCCCGCAGCCCGAGCATCGTCGCTCGCTGCGCCACGGCATCGAGACCGATGCGCCGCAGGAGGACGTTGGTGGCGAGGTTGTCGGAGACCGCTCCGACGAGGGCCGCCACGTCTGAGAGGGGCAGCGTCTCGAGCGAGAGCGTGTGCCAGAGCCCGGAGTCGCCGACCCACTCCTCGAGCGATCGGGTCAGCGGCTCGTCAGCGGTGGCCTCACCGGCGACGAGCGCCCGGGCCGCCTCGACGAGGAGCAGGACCTTCCCGACGGAGGCCGTGCGCAGGGTCAGGTCCGCGCCGACGGAGCCCAGCGGCATACCCCCGAGGTCGTGGACGGCCACCGACCACGTGACCCCGCCTGCGTCGGGAAGGGAGAGCTCCATGTCAGGACAGGCCGGCGAGCCAGGTGAGGAGGGCCTCGTTGACCTGCTCGGGGGCCTCCTCGGTGAGGAAGTGCCCCGCGCCCTCGATCGTGACGAGGCGGTAGTCGCCCGGGACGTAGGCGCCGGAGCCGTGCGTCGCGTCGGCGAGCACGCAGCGGTCCTCGGAGCCCTGGAGCTGGAGGACGGGGACGCGGATGGCCCCCCGGATGCGGCGCATGAAGATCGGGCCGTCGGGACGGATCGACGACCGGCCCAGCCAGCGGTAGTGCTCCGAGGCGGAGTGCGCGACGAAGGGGATCATCATCGCGTCGGCGTAGCGGTCGGTGTCGTCACTCGAGGGGTAGCCGCCGTCTTTCGCCGACCACGAACGCAGCAGGCCCGCGACATACCGGCGCGAGCTCGCCATCCGGCGCTCGGGGACGAACGGGGTCTGGAGGCCGACGATCCAGCGGGCCGCCTGGCGCTGGTGGCGGTCGCGCCACACGGCCCGGCGCATGACGCGTGGGTGCGGCATCGACAGGGCCGCGACGGCGCGGGTCACGTCGGGGCGAAGAGCGGGCATGCACCAGGAGATCCAGCCGCCGAGGCCGATGCCGACGATGACCGCGTGCTGCTCGCCGAGGGCGCGGATGACGCTCGCCGTGTCGAGGGTCGACATGTAGGTGTCGTATCCGCGCGGCGGCTTGTCGGAGCCGCCGTAGCCGCGCAGGTCCATCGCGGCGACGCGGTAGCCCGCCTCGGCGAGCGCGACCATCTGGTGGCGCCACGTGTACCAGAACTGCGGGAACCCGTGGAGCATGAGCACGAGCGGCCCGTGTCCGAGCTCGGCGACGTGGAACCGTGCCCCGTTGGCTGAGACGAAGCGGTGCTCCCAGGGGCCCTCGATGTTGACGAAGGCAGCGTCGACCGACATGAGTGCTGAGCGTAGGTGCTGCTTAGGCGCCGCGGGACGGATCGTGCGGGGTCGACGTGGCAGGGCCCGGTGCGCCTGCCGTGCCGGAAGGCCCGGCGGCGGCGCCGGTGACGTCGGCCGTGGTGGTCGAGGCGGGGCGGTCCCACGGCGGGCGCGGCGCGGGCGGCATCGTGCCGGGCGCGGCCACGGCGGCCTTGAGCGCCTCGACGGTGCCCTCGGCGTTCGCGATCGCCTTCTCGGGGACGGGCTGGACCGTCTTCATCTTGCGTGCGCCGAGCCACGCGAGCAGGGCCGCGACGAGGAGCATGAACACCGTGACGATGAGATAGCTGAGCCAGCGCCAGAGCCCGAGGGCGACCAGGCCCTCGACGATCGTGGTGAAGAGGAAGTAGACGCTGTAGAAGGCGACGACGGCGGCTCCGGCGAGGAGGCCGCCGCCCGCGCCCGCCTTCTTGAGCTGGACGGACACCTCGGCCTTGGCCAGGGCGATCTCGCCGCGCACGAGCGTGGAGATGTCCTGGGACGCGGAGGCGACCAGCTGTCCGAGGGTCCGCTCCTGCCGGGGATCCGTGCTCATCGGCTCACTTCCTCAGGGTGCGACGGGCGCGCGGGGGCGCGTGTGCTTGCAACCCTACTGTGCCTCATGGACGACGCTTCCTCGTGGACGTCCGCGGCTCACGCACGTCACGGTGCCTCGTAGATGTCGGGGATGCCGTCCTGGTCGAGGTCTGCGGTCTCGCGTTGCTCGACCTCCTGGTAGTGCCGGTTGCGGCGGCGCAGGACGACGGCGGCGAGCAGGGCCGCGACGAGGCTGCCGACGAGGACGGCGAGCTTGACGTGCTCGTCACGGGCCGAGCCGGTTCCGAAGGCGAGCTCGCCGATGAGCAGGCTCACGGTAAACCCGACCCCGGCGAGGACCGACAGGCCGAAGACGTCGGTCCAGGCGAGGTCCTCGTCGAGCTCGGCCCGGGTGAAGCGGGCGACCGACCAGGTGCCGCCGAAGACGCCGAGGGTCTTGCCGACGACGAGGCCAACCATGACGCCGAGCGCGGCCGGGTCGGCGAAGGTCGCTGCGAGCCCGCCACCGATGACGGTGACCCCGGCGGCGAAGAAGGCGAAAACCGGCACGGCGAACCCGGCCGAGAAGGGCCGGATCTCGTGCTCCATGCGCTCGGCCAGGCTGTGCCGGTCGGGGTCGTCCTCGACCTCGCGGTTGACCGGGACGAGGAGGCCGAGCAGGACCCCGGCGACCGTCGCGTGGATCCCGCTCGCGTGGACGAGCCCCCACGCCACGACGGCCGGGATCGCGAGGAGGACGGGGTTGAGGATCTTCCGCTTGAGCAGGAGCCGCCATGCGACCAGTGGGACGACCGCCGCCGCAAGGGCGACGAAGTTGACGCTCTCCGTGTAGAAGACGGCGATGATCGTGATCGCGATGAGGTCGTCGACGACCGCGAGCGTCAGGAGGAACGAGCGCAGTGCACTCGGCAGGTGTGTCCCGATCACCGCGAGAACCGCGAGCGCGAACGCGATGTCCGTGGCCGTCGGGATCGCCCACCCGCGCAGTATGCCGCTCAGCTCGCCGGCGTCGCCGCCGCGGTTCGCGACGAGGGCGGTCACGACGAAGAGGAGGGCCGGCAGGGCGACCCCGCACGCGGCCGCCGCGATCGGAAGAGCGGCCTTGCGCCGGTCGGCGAGGTCGCCGGCGACGAACTCACGCTTCAGCTCGATGCCGGCGACGAGGAAGAAAACCGCGAGGAGCCCGTCGGCGGCCCAGGTGCCGAGGGTGAGATCGAGCTGGAGGCTCGCGGGCCCTATCGTGAAGTCGCGCAGGGCGGCATACGCGTCGCGCCACGGACTGTTGGCCCAGACGATCGCGGCCACCGCAGCCCCGAGGAGGATCGCGCCGCCGACGGTCTCGGTCCGCAGGGCCTCCGCGACGTACTTCGCCTCGCGCCAGGTGCCCCGGCCGAGGAGTCGGCCGGCAGGGCGGGAGTCGGGGCTCTTGGGGTCGGGGCTCTTGGGGTCGCTCGCCATGGGGTCCTTCAGGGGCAGATGGGTCATCGAACGCCGACCAGACTTCCCGGCACACCTCGTCCCGCGCCTCGGGGCCGGGACGGACCGAGTCTAGCGGGGGAGCAGTTTTCGCGATTTGCCGCGCGAGAGCCGTCGCTCTCCTAGGGTGTCCGCTTGGCGGACGGGACCCGCCCCGCGCATGGCTGGCATGCGCCCGATCGGGAGGGGATTCGAGACGGGTGATTGGCAACGGGGTGAACGACGGGCTCGGCAACAACGGGACTGGCGGCAGGGTTGGCGGCACGAACGGCGGCGCGAACGGCGGCGCGGACAAGCCCGAGGGCTGGTACTACGTCGGCGACGGCAAGCTGCGCTACCGCGACGACCGTGGCTGGACCTCGCACTACATGTCGACGAAGGACCCCGCAGCCGCGAAGTGGCCCCCGCCGCCCCCTCGGACCTTCCTGCAGCAGGTCCTCGACGACCAGGCCGCCGTCGCTGCCGAGGCGGCCTCTCCCAGCGGCTCTCGGCTGACGTCGATCTTCCGCCGGAAGAAGCGGTGACCGGTCAGCCCTGGGGCCGCGGGGTCCTGGTGCGTCTCGTGGCGGCAGGGCGGAGGCCTTTGGGCACGCCGTGAGCCCTCACTGGCGGGTCATGATGTCGTAGGCCTCCACACGCCGCACGACGGAGAAGCCCGTGAGTTGGGCGAGCGCCGCGGCCGGAGACCCGGTCGGCGCGACAACGACGTTGCTCATCCCCAGAGCGCGGACCGACTCTGGGCCTTGGCCCGCAACGAAATCGAGGTAGGCGGCTTGGTCGTTGGTCGAGAAGGCATCGATCGGGTTGCTCATCCAGACCGGAATGCCCTCGGCAGCAAGGGACTCCGCGAGGGGCTCTGTGGCAAGAACCGGTCGGCCCGCCGCTGCGGACCGGATCTCGCGCAGCAGGTCCGGGCTGGTGGTGAAGATCCCGACGCGGTTGGCCAGGATCGCCATGACCCCAACCGCGCCCAGAACCAGCAGGACAACGCTCGCGGTCGTCGCCGCGCGAGCATCATGCTGCCGCGGCGACTTGCCCCGTCGGGCCATGAGTCCAGTGAGACCGGCAGCCGCTGGCGCTGACAGGAAGATGAGCACCCACACCCCATGGCGAGCCGCCGTCGCTGTGCCGAGCGCGAGTCCGCCAAGCGTCATGTACTCCCACAGGGGGAGGCGTCGTGACAGGGCCAGTGTTGCCAGCACGGCAGCCGCCACGACGAGGAGCAGGTCGAAGGGCTTGTCGAGCTGGGGCCTTGCCCAGAGCTCGGTGCCGCGCCGGGCCGCTTCGTTCCCGAGTACCCCGAGGTAGTAGGACACGGTCCGCACGTGGGCGGGGTTGGCGAAAAGCGCCATGAGACAGGCGATCCCGACGCCCAGGGTGACAAGGGGCTCGCCTCGGGCCCGCGAGAAGAGCAGGTAGCACCCGGTCACGGCAAGTCCCACCAGAACTGCGCCGTGGAGGTTTCCCCACAGAGCGATCAGAGGAACCGCGAACCAGATCCGCGCCGTCGGCCGATCGTGCTCGGTCCGCAGAAGAAGGAGCAGCGCAGCGAACGGGACGAGTGAGAAGAGCTGGGCCCGAATGACACCGAGGGCTGGAAGCATGCCCAAGCAGGTGAGGGCGAGTACCGCGGCAGTGGCGCCGGAGCCGGCTCCCCGACGTCGGGCGCCGAGTGCCATCAGGGCGAGGAGCGCTGCGTCCACGGCCAGTTGGGCGAGGGGGAGGCCGAGCGGACCGACGCGGTCGACGAGGGCGAAGAGCACCTCGCCGAGGGCGGGCACGTTGACCCAGCTGCTCGAGTCGGCGGCGGCGAAGGGCACTCCGACAGGGATCGAGCGACGCGTCAGCACGTCATTGCCCAGCGCGACCAGCCAGTTGGTGTCGGCGCCGACCGTCACGGCGCTGGCCATGAGGAGCACGACGAGCAGCACCGCGGTGGTCGGCGCGAGTGGCAGACCTCGGCCGCCGCTCGGTTGGGACTCAGGCATGCGGGGAGTCTATGGAGATGGGCGGCGCGCTTTCGGGCCCATCCGATCCTTCTGTCGAACACCAAAATCCCCCAAAACGCTGACGTGCGATGGGGTAGCGCTCTAGCGTGCCCCCGGAGGAGCGCACTTGGTGCTCCCTCGACTGGTTGGAGGAGCCACAATGACCAAGCTTTGTGCCGCGGCCCAGATCCGTCTCCAAGCGGAGAAGGGTGCCACGGCCGTCGAGTATGGCCTGCTGGTGGCGTTCATCGCCGCAGTCATCATCGGCGCCGTGACGGCAATTGGTGGCACCCTCAACGGCATCTTCACTGGCATCTCGACCAAGGTCTGAGCGGTCCCTGCGCCCGCCTCGGCTGAGCTGATGCCGGCTCACATCATGGTTCAAAACGGTGACAAGGCCACCTCCGTAGCCCTACTGTTCCGGCCGAGGGGAGCACAACGGGTGGTCCCCGATCTGATGGAGGAACCTCAATGACCAGGCTAGCTGCCAAGCTCCAGACTCATCTCCAGTCCGACAAGGGTGCCACCGCCGTCGAGTACGGGCTGATGGTCGC
>NZ_AWSA01000080.1 GCF_000576595.1 Intrasporangium oryzae NRRL B-24470
GCCTGTCACCAACGTCATGACCGAGTACACCTAGACCGCGAGGCCGTCACGACGCCCTGGCAACCAGTCGGTATGCCGCTGGGCCGCCTCCCGCTCCGGTCACCCGGTCCGCGACTCGTCCTTCGCGTAGAGCTCGTCGATCTCCGGGGCGAACCGCTTGAGCACCGCGGCCCGCTTGACCTTGAGGGTGGGTGTCAGCAGGCCACTCTCGATCGTCAGCTGGTCGTGCAGGACGCGGAACTTCTTGATCTGCTCCGCCTTCGACACGGCCAGGTTGGCGTCGTCGACGGCGTGCTGGAGCGAAGCGAGCAGCATCGGGTCCTTCTCGACCGTGGCGACCCCCGCATCCGCCGCGTGTCCCTTCTCCTTCAGCCACAGGGGCAGGGTCTCCAGGTCGAGCGTGAGCAGGGCCCCGACGAAGGGACGGTCGTCACCGACGACGACGGCCTCGCTGAGCAGCCAGTGCGCACGCAGCCGGTCCTCGAGGACGGCCGGCGCGACGTTCTTCCCTCCGGAGGTGACGATGAGGTCCTTCTTGCGCCCGGTGATGCGCAGGTAGCCGTCGTCGTCCAGCGCACCCAGGTCGCCCGTGCGGAACCAGCCCTCCTCGTCGAACGCGTCTGCCGTCGCCGCGTCGTTGTTCCAGTAGCCGGCGAAGACCTGCCCGCCCTTGAGCAGCACCTCACCGTCGTCGGCGATCCGGACCGAGACGCCCGGGAGCGGCCGCCCGACCGTCCCGATCCGTTGGCGCCCGGGGAGGTTGAGGGTGACCCCGGCGCACGTCTCGGTCAGCCCATAGCCCTCCAGGGGGTTGATTCCGACGCCGCGGAAGAAGTGGCCGAGCCTGGAGCCGAGCGGAGCGCCTCCACTGACGATGTACTCGGTGTGGCCACCGATGGCAGCGCGGAGCTTGGCGTAGACCAGCCGGTCGAAGACGGCGTGCTCGATGCCGGTCAGCACCCCGGCACCCCCGTGGTCCACGCCCTCGCTGTAGGCGCCGGCGACGTGGTCGGCCCGGTCGAAGATCCAGCCCTTGCCCTCGCTCCGAGCCTTGTGCTTGGCCGTGTTGTAGATCTTCTCGAAGACGTAGGGCACCGCGAGGACGACAGTGGGCTCGAAGTCGACGAGGAGGGGGGCTGCGTTCTTCGCGTCGCTGCTGTGGGCGAGGTGGACGCGCGCCCGCACGGCCGCCAGCTGGATGACCCGCGCGAGGATGTGTGCGACGGGGATGAAGAGCAGGGTCCTGCTCCGCTCGTTGAAGACGAGCTCGGTGACGTTGGGGGCGGCCAGCACGTTGCGCACCGAGCTGAGCAGGTTGGCGTGGGTGATGGTGCAGCCCTTGGGGCGCCCCGTCGTGCCCGAGGTGTAGATGATCGTCGCCAGGTCGTCACTCGTGCGTGAGGTCCGGCGCGCCTCGACGTCGACCCGTGGGACGTCGCGCCCGGCATCGACGAGCTGACCGAGCGAGCGCTCGTCCAAGAGCCAGACGTCGCGCAGGTCGGGGAGCGAGGCACGCACACCGCCGACCGTGGCGGCGAGCTCGTCCGAGGCGACGAAGGCGGCCACGCTCCCGGAGTCACCGAGGATCCACTCGACCTGCTCCGCAGAGGACGTCTCGTAGATCGGCACCGTGGCTCCGCCGGACGTCCAGATGGCGAAGTCGCAGAGCATCCACTCGTAGCTCGTGCCGGCCATGATCGCGACGCGCTCGCCCGGTTGGAGACCCCAGGCCATCAACCCCGCCGCCAGGTCGACCACCTCCTTCGCGAACTGCGCATGGGTGACCCGCCTCCACGTGTCGCCGACGCGGCGCGAGTAGCCCACCTCGTCGCCGTGCTCTCGTGCGTTGGTGACGACGTCGTCGCTGAGAAGGTCCTGCGGAGCGGGGACGTACGCGATCGGTTCGGATGTCTCATGCATGATGCGCCTGCCGTGCACTCGGAGTGGGGATGGACTGGACGAGCTCTGCCAGCGACGTCTCGATGCCGTCGCAGAGGACCTGGAGATCGGTGACCGAGTCGCTGTCGGCGGTGACACCCCAAGCCAGCTGCCCGGCATACGAGGCGATCCCGATCGTGATGCGGATGTCCACCCCGAGCGGGATGTAGGGGTAGAGGTCCGTGAGGCGCCGGCCGAGAAGGTAGAGGGGGACCTGCGGGCCGGGGATGTTGGTGGTGACGGTGCTGATGACCCGCTGGGGCGTGCGGGCCCACAGCCTGACGCCGAGGGCGTAGAGGGGACCGGGGACCAGCTCGGCCGAGTCGAGCAGGGCGTCGAGGCCGAGGACCGTGCCGCCGGCCTTGAGCGAGCTGAGCTGCGCGGTCACGGCATGCAGCCGCTCGATGGGGTCGGCGATGCCCACGGGAAGATCGGCGAGCACGGCGGAGACCCGGTTGCCCAGGGTCCCGTGCTCGTCGGCGTGCCGGACGGACACCGGGACCATGCTGCGCACCGTCCGTCCGTCGACGGGCTTGCCCCGCGCTTCGAGGAGCGCGCGGAAACCGCCGGCCGTTGCGGCAAGGACGACGTCGTTGACGGTGCCCCCGTGGGCCGTCTTGACGGCCTTGACGTCCGAGAGGTCCGCTCGGACCCATCCCCAGCTCCGGTGGGGTCCCAGGTGGCCGGTGAGACCGAGCTCGGGGTGAAGGACCTGCTCGCCGGCCCGCGCCACTCCGTAGGCCTCGACGAGACTCTCCCTGACGGTCCACGGCAGGAGCGCGTGCGTCAGTCGGCGGGCAGCCACGAGCGGGCTGCGCAGCAGGTCGACGCCGGCTTCGGCGGCGAGCCGGACCGACGAGGGCGATGCCCCCGGGTGCCAGGTGACCGATCGCCGGGACACGCGGCGCGGCACGTCCCGGTCGGCCCGCAGCATCAGGCCGATGATGTCCGCGCCCGAGATGCCGTCGATCATCGCGTGGTGGTTGGTGTTGGCGAGCGCCCAGCGCCCGCCCTCCAGCCCGGTGAGCAGCCAGCAGCGCCACAACGGGTGCTCGAGGTCGAGCGGTGCCGAGATCAGGCCGACCGCGACGGTCCGCAGCTGCTCGTCGGAGGCACCGGCGCGCAGCCGGAGGTGCTGGACGTGGTGGTCGAGGTCGAAGGCGGGGTCGTCGACCCAGCGGGGCAGGCCCAGGTCGAGCGGCACCCGCCGGACCCGTTGCCGATACCGGGGGAGGGCAGGCAGGAGGGCCTCGAACTCGCTGCGGATCCGGGCGAGCGTCGGTGCGGGGCCCTCGAAGATCATGACCGACCCGACGTTGAGCTGCTGCACCGACCGTTCGAGGTCCAGAAAGGCAGCGTCGAGCGGCTTGAGGGTGTCCATGGGGCCACCGTCGCAGCGTGGTCCCCGGCGCACGAGGGCCTTTGGTCCGTGACTCTTCGGACGCGTCGCGTCAGCAGTCCCCGGGCGCGCAGCCTCGGCAGTTCTGTGACGCGCAGCGTCAGCCGCCCGGCGAACCGTCCACGGCCACGTCGACCCACGTGTGGCCGACCTCGACGGGCTCCGCCGCGCCGCCCGTGAGCTCGGCCACGAGGGCGGTGACGTCGAGGCCGGACGCCGGGTCGACCGCGAGGCCGAGCGTCAGGGTGGTCGTACCCCACGCAGCGTCGGTCACAGCGACCGCGGCCCGCCCACGCAGCGCGTTCTCGACGCGAGGACCGTGCTCGTGCCGGACCTCGACCGACCACAGCCTGCGCTCCTCGCGGCGAACCGTCGTCGCGGCGTCGAGCGCGGCCTGCACCGCGTCGCCGTACGCGCGGATCAGCCCACCCGTGCCGAGGAGCGTCCCGCCGAACCAACGCGTGACGACGGCCACGACATCGCTGAGTCCCCGACCGCGGAGCACCTCGAGCATCGGGGCGCCGGCGGTGCCGGAGGGCTCGCCGTCGTCGTTGCTCCGCTGGGTCATGCCGTCCGGTCCGAGGACGAAGGCCGTGCAGTGGTGCCGGGCGTCCCGTGAGCCGGCCCGGACCCGCTCGATGAACGCCCTGGCTGCCTCCTCCGTCTCGACGCGGTCGAGGTCGCACCGGAACCGCGACCGCCTGACCTCGATCTCCGCCGTCGCCGGCGACGCGACGGTGAGGTACGAGCGGGTGGGGGAGAGCGGCATACGCATCCGTGTCGAGGGGAGCGGGCGGGCGAACGGTCCGAGTATGCCGCCCTGCCCGGCCCGTGGACCACCGGGCCGGGGCCTGCTCGGACTGCCAGACTGACCGCATGCATCCGCTCGCGGTGGCGCTCGGTGGCGCGCTCGGTACGCTGCTCCGCCTCCTGCTGACGCAGGGCGGGGGCCAGGGGGCGTGGGACCCGAGGATCAGCGTCGTCAACGTCGCCGGCGCGTTCCTGCTCGGAGTCGTCGTCCGACTGCCCCTCCACCCGCGCGTGCGTGCCTTCCTCGCCTCGGGCGCGCTCGGGGCGTTCACGTCCTTCTCGGCGCTCACCATCGCCCTCGTCGACTCGACCCCCGGGTATGCCGTGTGGCTCGGCTTCGTCGTCAGCATCGTCCTCGGCATCGCCGCGGCCGCCCTGGGGATGGGTCTCGGCCACCTCCTGGTCGCCGCCGAGGAGGAGGACGAGTGAGCGCCGTCCCGTGGTGGGGCTGGGTCCTCGCCGTGCTCGCCGGCTCCGTCGGCGCCCTCGTCCAGACGGGCCTCGTGCGAGCTCTGGCCCGGCACGAGTTCCCGCTCGGGGTGCTCGTCGCCAACACCACCGCGTCGGCCATCGGCGGCTCTGTCGTCGCCGGGACGGGCAGGATCGACCCCGTCTGGGTCCTCGTCATCGTCGGCGGACTCTGCGGCGGACTGTCGACGGTGTCGACGCTCGCGTGCGACACCGCCGAGCTGTGGCTCGAGGGTCGGCGGTGGGTCGCCGTGCGCAACGTGGGCCTCAACGTCGCCCTCGGGATCGGGGCGGCCTGGGGCGCCTGGACGGTCGTCAGCTGAGGTAGCGGTCGACCACGATGTCGACGAGTGCCCCAGCGGCAGGCTCGTCCGAGAGCAGGAGGGGCTCGGTCACGACGTCTGCTCCCGCTCGTGCGGCCAGGTCGGCGAAGAAGCCCGGGGCGAGCAGGTAGGTCGCGACGACGACCCGACGGCCCTCGACCCGGGCGGCCGCGACCGCGTCGTCGAGGCGCGGCTCCGCGGCCGAGAGGAAGCCGGCCGTCACGGGTCGGCCGATGAGCCGCGCGAGCTCCGCGGCGATCCTCCGGCAGTCGTCGACCGCTGACGCCTGCGACGAGCCGGCGGCGGCGAGCACGACGACGTCGTCCGGGCGCAGTCCCGCCCGCTCGAGTCGACCGCGGAGCAGCTCGGCGAGACGCGGGTCGGGGCCGAGGGCCCCCGCGACCGTGGTGCCGGGCACGGCCCGGGCCGCCTCGGTCAGGTCGACGAAGACGTGGTAACCCGCCGAGAGTAGGAGCGGGACGAGCCTGGCCGGGCGTCCGTCGAGCTCCTCGAGCACGGCGGCGGGGTCCGGCTGCTGGACGTCGACGAAGGCCGCACGGACCTCGACGTCGGGCCGGCGGCGAGCGACGGCCTCGACGAGGCCTGCGACCGCGCACTGGCCCTCGGGGGACGCGGTGCCGTGCGAGGCGGCGACGAGGACGGGCAGCACCCGACCACTGTGTCAGGTCTGCGCCCGCCTCCGCAGGACCGGCCGGGTCGGTGAGACCACCGTTACCGGCCCCTCAACCGCCGGAAACGCCGGGGAAACACGATCTTCCTACCGTGGAGGGATCGCCGAGCCCCGGAGAGTCCAGGAGAGCGCAGGAGGTGGGAGCCGTGCTGGTGGAGACCGATGTGGCGGGCCAGCCGGTCCTCGTCGTGGGACCGGTCGGGTTGACCGGGGCGGCTGTCCGGCGGCTTGTCCGGGCCGGCGCGAAGGTCTCCGTCGCCTCGTCCGCGGGTGAGGTCACTGCGGACCGGGTCGCAGGGATGCGGCTCGCGGTCGTCGTCGGCCCGGCCGACGGGTGGGACGAGGCGATGACGGTGCTCACCGCCCACTGCCTCGTCGTGCGGGAGGCCACCCCGACTCGTGCCCGGGCTCGCGTCGTGCTCGTCGGGGCCGGCCCCGGAAGCGCGGGACTCCTCACGCTCGATGCCGTCCGCGCGCTCGCCGATGCCGACGTCGTGCTCACCGACCGGCTCGCCCAGGTCGGTGACCTCGCCGCGCTCGCTCCGGGTGCCGAGGTCATCGACGTCGGCAAGCGCCCCGGCCACCACTCCGTGCCCCAGGACCGGATCGAGCAGCTCATGGTCGAGCGCGCCCTGCGCGGGCTCACCGTCGTGCGCCTCAAGGGCGGCGACCCCTACCTCTTCGGCCGCGGCGGCGAGGAGGTCGAGGCTGCTGTCGCGGCCGGGCTCCCCGTGACCGTCGTTCCCGGCGTGAGCTCGGCCATCGCCGTGCCCGGTTCGGCCGGCATCCCCGTGACCCACCGCGGCGTCAGCCACCTCGTCACGGTCGTGTCCGGGCACGTGCCGCTCGACGAGGCGCAGGCCGGAGCCCTCGCCGCGCTCGGCGGCACCATCGCCGTCCTCATGGGTGTGCACAACCTCGTGCCGATCGCCGCGTCGCTGACCAGGGCCGGGCTCGACCCGCAGACGCCGGCCGCCGTCGTCGAGCGCGGCCTCACGCCCGACCAGCGCAGCGTCGTCGGCACTCTGGGCTCCCTCCCGGCGCTCGCGGCCCGGTCCGGCGTGGCCTCGCCCGCGGTCATCGTCATCGGCGAGGTCGTGCGCTGCTCCGAGGTCTGGGCGCGGCGGGTCGACGCCGACCGGCTGGACGGCGTCGCATGAGCGACCGGGCCGGTGATCCGCGCGCGCGCCGGCATCCGAGCACGGCCTGGTCGGAGCAGCTGAGCGGGCCGGACCCCGAGGCGGAGCCGCTCGTCGGTCCCGGCGCGGGATCCGCTCCGGGGACGGCTCAGGCCGGGCCGATCGTGTCCGCCGAGCCGCCCGAGCCGCCCGAACCGGTGCTCGCCGGGTTCAGGATCGCGGTGACCTCCGACCGGCGTTCGGAGGACCTCGTCGACGCCTTCGCGAGGCGGGGCGCCGACGTCGTCCACGCCCCTGCCGTGCGGATCGCCCCGGTCGACGAGGACGAGATCCTGCTCGAGGACACGCGGGCCATCATCGCGGGTGCACCCGACGTGGTCATCGTCACGACGGCATACGGCTTCCGGCGCTGGGTCGAGTGCGCCGAGGCCGCGGGTCTCGGCGACGCGCTCGCCCGGACGCTCGACCGGGCCCGGATCATCGTCCGAGGGCCCAAGGCGCGCGGAGCGGTGCGCGCCGCGGGACACGACGACGACGCGATCGCCGCCGACGAGCGGACGGCCTCCGCGGTCGGCCTCGCCCTCGACGCCGATGTCCGCGGCCGGACGGTCGCTGTCCAGCTCCACGGGCACGAGGACGTCGAGCAGCTCGACCGTCTCGTGACAGCCGGGGCGACCGTGCACACCGTCGCGCCGTACCGGTGGGTCAGGCCCACCGACGACAGCCGCCTCGGCCGCCTCGTCGCCGCGATCGCGGCCCGCGAGGTCGACGTCGTCACCTTCACCTCGGCCCCGGCCGTCGACGGGCTCGTCTCGGCGGCGGCTCAACTCGGCATGGACGGGGTGCTCGTCGAGGCGATGCGCTGCGGGGTCACGGCGGCCGCCGTCGGCCCTGTCACGGCCACCCCGCTCCTCGACCTCGGGATCAGTCCCATCGTGCCGGAGCGCTTCCGGATGGGGGCGCTGATCCGGGTCGTCGTCGAGCACCTCACCCTCAACGGGGTCGCCGAGGTCCAGACCGCCCTCGGCCCGCTTCGCGTTCACGGCCGCACGGTCCGGTTCGGCGGCGAGACGGTCACCCTGGCTCGTGGGCCGCGGGCGATGCTGGGTGCGCTCATGTCCGAGCCCGGGGCCGTCCTCAGCCGCGAGCGACTGCTCGACGAGCTGCCCGATGCGGAGAACGAGCACGCGCTCGACATGGCGATGAGCAGGCTTCGCGCCGCGCTGCCCGACCGTCACCTCGTCCAGACCGTCGTGAGGCGTGGCTATCGCCTCAACGTCTGACCGCGGTCGGTCGGCCCGTCAGCGCCAGGTCTTCCTGTCAGTGCTGTACCACTGACAGGAAGACCCGATCGCTCACCTTTGGGCGTAACGCTCACCGCACGGCCGAGGTGCCGGCCAATCGGAGGCCGATGTGGACGACGCCGTCCTGGACGCGCACGCTGTGGGCCGGGATGCTCACCTTGGGATCGTCGAGCGCGACCCCGGTCCGCAGCGAGAAGACCTGCTTGAGCAACGGGGACGCGACCGTCGGTTCGCCGGCCCGGTCGCCGGTGAGGCCGCGTGACAGGACAGCTGCACCGGCATACGGGTCGATGTTGTCGACGGCGTAGATCATCCCGTTCGGCAGCAGGAAGAGGGCCGCCTGGGCGCCGCCCGGCAGGAGCACGGCGACGCCTCGCCCTGGGACGAGGGTGTGCACCGCGCAGGCCGGCACCCAGTCCTTGGGCCCCGGGGCGGGCAGGACACCGGGGCGCACGACCGTCCGCGCCGGAGCCGGCGCGGAATCGGGGGCGAGCGCGAGCCCGAACGGGGTGGTGATCGTCGTCATGAGGGGATTCCTTTCTGGTGCAGGTGGACTGGGGTCAGGTGCTCTGAGGGTGGCTCGGGCGTCTCGTCGACGGCATACCGAGCAGGACGGGCACCTTCCGTGGTCCTGACTCGTCGAAGGCCACCGTCGGGTCGGCCTCCTCCGGCGCGTTGACGAAGGACACGAAGCGGGCGAGCTTCACCGGGTCGTCGAGGACGGCCTTCCACTCGTCCTCGTAGCCCGCGACGTGTCGGGCCATCGCCGCCTCGAGGTCGTCCGCGATGCCGAGCACGTCGTCGCAGACGACCGCCCTGAGGTGGTCGAGGCCGCCCTCGAGCGAGTCGAGCCACGGCGCGGTGCGCTGGAGCCGGTCGGCCGTGCGGACGTAGAACATGAGGAACCGGTCGATGTAGCGCACGAGGGTCTCGTCGTCGAGGTCGCTGGCGAGCAGCCTCGCGTGCGCCGGCGTCTGCCCGCCGTTGCCGCAGACGTAGAGGTTCCAGCCCTTGTCCGTCGCGATGACGCCGACGTCCTTGCCGCGGGCCTCGGCGCACTCGCGCGCGCACCCGGAGACGCCGAGCTTGAGCTTGTGTGGCGAGCGCAGCCCCCGGTAGCGGTGCTCGAGGTCGACGGCCATCCCGACCGAGTCCTGGACGCCGTAGCGGCACCACGACGACCCGACGCACGACTTCACGGTGCGCAGCGACTTGCCGTAGGCCTGCCCCGACTCCATGCCGACGTCGACGAGACGCTGCCAGATCGCGGGCAGCTGCTCGACGCGGACGCCGAAGAGGTCGATGCGCTGCCCGCCGGTGACCTTGACGTAGAGCCCGAAGTCGCGGGCGACCTCGCCGATCGTGATCAGCTGCTCCGCCGTCACCTCGCCACCCGGCATACGCGGAACGACGGAGTACGTGCCGTTGCGCTGGATGTTGGCGAGGAAGTGGTCGTTGCTGTCCTGCAGGGCCGCCTGCTCGCCGTCGAGGACGTGGTCGCTGCCCGTCGAGGCGAGGATCGAGGCGACGGTCGGCTTGCAGATCTCGCAACCGGTGCCCGTGCCGTAGCGGGCGACGAGCGCCGAGAAGGTGCGGATGCCCGTCGAGGCGACGATCTCGAAGAGCTCGGCGCGGCTCTGCTCGAAGTGCTCGCAGAGGGCCTTCGACAGCTCGACACCTGAGTCGACGAGCAGCCTCTTGACGGTGGGCAGGCAGCCGCCACACGTCGTACCGGCGCTCGTGCAGCCCTTGAGCGCTGCCAGGTCGCACGCGCCCTCCGTGATGGCACCGCAGATGGAGGCCTTCGTCACGTTGTTGCACGAGCAGATGACGGCGTCGTCCGGCAGGGCGTCGGCGCCGAGCTCGGCCCCCGCCGGGGAGATGAGGGCGCCGGGGTCGCCGGGCACCTCCCTCCCGACGTAGGCCTTGAGGGTCGTGTAGGCCGCCGCGTCGCCGACGAGGATGCCGCCGAGGAGCGTCCGGGCATCGTCCGAGACGACGACCTTGGCGTACGTGCCCTTCGTCGCGTCGGTGTGGACGATCTCGAGGGCGCCGGGAGTCGCCCCCATCGCGTCGCCGAAGGAGGCGACGTCGACGCCGAGGAGCTTGAGCTTCGTCGAGAGGTCGGCGCCGGGGAAGGTCGCCTCGCCGCCGAGCAGCCGGTCGGCGACGACCTCGGCCATCGTGTAGCCGGGCGCGACCAGGCCGTAGCAGCGCCCCTCGACCGCCGCGACCTCCCCGACGGCCCAGACGTTCTCGTCGCTCGTGCGGCACGTGATGTCGGTGACGACACCGCCGCGCTCGCCCACGTCGAGCCCGGCGGAGCGCGCCACGGCATCAGCGGGACGGACCCCGGCCGAGAAGACGACGAGGTCGGTGAGCAGGGCCGACCCGTCGGACAGCCCGACGGCGAGCCGTCCGTCCTCCTCCCTCGCGATGGACTGCGTCGCGGCCCCGGTGTGGACGTGGACGCCGAGGTCGGTGATGAGGCGCTCGAGCACGGCTCCGCCTCCGGCGTCGACCTGGAGCGGCATGAGGCGCGGCGCGAACTCGACGACGTGGGGGGTCAGGCCGAGCAGCCGCAGCGCGTTGGCGGCCTCGAGCCCCAGGAGGCCGCCCCCGACGACGAGCCCGTTGGCCTCCCGACCCTCGGCCGCGGCCCGCGCCAGCGCGGTCTCGGCCGCACGGCGGATCCCGTCGAGGTCGTCGAGCGTGCGGTAGACGAAGCAGCCGTCGGCGTCATGCCCCGGCACCGGCGGGACGAAGGGGTAGGACCCCGTCGCGAGGACGAGCGCGTCGTAGGCGACGACCTCACCCGCGCTCGTCGTGACGGTCCGCGCACCGCGGTCGACGTGGTCGGCGCGGGTGCCGAGCCGCAGGTCGACGAGGTCGTCGGCGGCATACGTGTTGCCGGGGAGGGCGAGGGAGCCCCGGTCCCAGGCGCCGACGTACGAGGAGAGGCCGACGCGGTCGTATGCCGCCTCCGCCTCCTCCGAGAGGACGACGACCTTCCACGTGCTGTCCGTGTCACGGGACCGGAGGGCCTCGACGAACCGGTGACCGACCATGCCGTGTCCGACGACGACGACCGTGCGCTGGGTGGGGAGGTACATCAGGCTGCTCCTTCGTTCAGGGCTGCGTTGAGGGCTGCGTTCAGGGCGGGCACCGGGGTCTGGGCAGGGGTCTCGGGGGTCGTTCGGCGGCTGGGCTGTGCGGGGTCGGGCGACGGGTCGGTGGACCGCAGCCACGAGCAGAGGCCCTCGACGGCTGAGGTGCACCCGCCGCAGCCGGTCGTCGCGCGGGTCGCCTCGGCCACGTCCGGGACCGTGTCGGCTCCGTCCCGGTGGGCCGCGACGATCGCCGACTTCGTCACGGTGTTGCACCGGCAGATGACGGCCGAACCGGGCATCTCGGCGAGGCTGACCGACTCGGGGGCCGCCGCCCGGGTGACCGCGCGACCGAGCATGAGCACGAGGCGGTCCCTCGGGGCGGGTGCCCCGGTGTCGTAGAGCTGGGTCAGCGCCCCGGCCGCGTCGCCGACGCCGAGGAGGATCGCGCCGACGAGCCGGTCCGCGCGCAGGACGAGCTTCGCGTAGCGACCGCGGCTCGGGTCCGTGAAGGCGAGCACCTCGTGGTCGGGGTCGTGGACGTCGATGTCGACGCACCCCATGCTCGCGAGGTCGATGTCGTGCGCCTTGAGCCGCGTCAGGACCGAGGTGCCGGCATACGTGGCGTGGGGGTCGGCGCCGCTCAGGACATCGGCGAGGACCCGCGCCTGGTCCCAGCCCGGCTGGACGAGGCCGGGCACCTCTCCTCGGTGCTCGGCGCACTCGCCGATCGCGTGGATGTGGGGGAGCGAGGTGCGCAGCTGGTCGTCGACGACGACGGCCCGGTTGACCTCGAGACCGAGGTGCGCGGCGAGGTCGGTGCGCGGGCGCACGCCCGCGGCGACGACGACGAGGTCGGCCGCGAGGGTGGAGCCGTCGTCGAGGACGACCTCTGCGCTCGTCTCGGGCGTTGCGGGCCGGTGGGCCACCGCGAAGCGGCCGAGCACGAGCCGCGCGCCGAGGCCCCTCACGACCCGCGTCAGGACGGCCCCGCCGTCCGCATCGAGCTGACGGTCCATCGGGTGGCCCTGGGGGTGGACCACCGTGACGTGGACCCCGCGGGCGAGGAGGCCGCGGGCCGCCTCGAGGCCGAGCAGTCCCCCGCCGAGCACGACCGCGTGCGCCGCAGACGTGGCCGTCTCGACGATCCGGCGGCAGTCGTCCACCGTGCGGAAGGCGACGACTCCCGGGACCGTGCCGGCGAGGAGGTGATCCGCGTCGAGGCCCTCGATCGGCGGCACGAACGATGTGCTGCCGGTGGCGAGGACGAGCTCGTCCCACGCGACGACCCGCGCGTCCTCCACCCCCCGCGTGCCCCCAACCCCCTGAG
>NZ_AWSA01000081.1 GCF_000576595.1 Intrasporangium oryzae NRRL B-24470
GGACGACGGTCGTGGCGACCCAGCCGAGCGCGACGGCGAGCCCGGCCGCCCTGGCCCGGCCGCGGACGTAGGAGGCCCGGCTCAGCAGGCCGATGGCGGAGAGGGCCGCGATGCCGGGTGCGACCGCCGCCAGCGCGGCCGGGATCGCGGCGAGGGCGGCCGCGCCGGACGGCTCGGACCGGCCCGCGTCGAGCGCCGTGAAGAACGCGCCCACCGGACGCGCGACGGCGACGAGCAGCCCGGCCGAGAACAGCCCGACGAGCACCGTGGCGAGCCAGGTCCCCCGGAGCGTGTCCCTGGCCCCGCCGCCGAGGCTCTGCGTCGACTGGCCCGCCAGCGTCGGGAAGGCTGCGGTCGCGATCGGCACGGCGAGGACGGCATACGGCAGGAGGGACACCGCCTGCACGTAGGTGTACACGTTGAGGGTCCCCGGCCCCCCGCGGTCGTTGGCGAGCCGGATGACGACGAGGGTGGCTACCTGCTGCCCGGCCACGGCGAGCAGCCCCGCGACGGCGAGCCGGCGCACCCTGGCGGCCACCCCCGCCGGGAAGGCCAGGGTCGGCCGCAGCCGGATGCCCGCCCGTCGGGCCGGCACGAGGAGCGGGAGGCTGAGCGCGGCCACCCCGAGGGTCGTCCCGAGGCCGAGCACGAGGGTCGCGTCGGCCGGGATGTCGCCGATGGGCGCGGCGGGGTCGGTGACGAGCGCGCGGTAGGCGAGGTAGGTCGCGATCACGACCAGGCTCGACAGGAGCGGTGCGAGCGCGGCGCCGATGAACCGGCCGTGGGACTGGAGCACCCCGGCCAGGACGATCCCGATGCCGTAGAGGGGGATCTGGAGCGCGAAGACGCGCAGCAGGTCGGTGCCGAGGGCGACGGCCCCCGGGCACTGGTCCGAGGACCCGAGCAGGGCGGAGGCGATCGGGGTGGCGGCGAGGGCGACGACCGCGCCGAGCGGCAGGAGGACCGCGAGCGCCCAGCCGAGGAGCGCCGATGCGGTGCGATCGGCCGAGTCCGCGTCGCCCTTGGCGAGGAACCCCGCGACGAGGGGGACCGCGACGGCCGCCAGCACACCGCCTGCCGCGATCTCGAACAGGACGTTGGGGACGGCGTTGACCGACTGGTAGACGCTTCCGACGCAGGTGGCGCCGACCGAGTGCGAGAAGACGAACCACCGGCCGAAGCCGACGACCCGGGCGACCAGGGTGATGACCGCGATCGACCCCGCCGCAGCGGCGATGGACCGGCCGGTCCGCTGCCGTGGTGCGCCCGGGGACGTCCTCGGCGCCGAGTCCGGGGCGGTCGAGCTCATCGCGGCGCCCGGCCCCACTCGTCGATGCGGCGCAGGACCGGGTTGCCCTCGATGACCGCGGTGAAGCTGACCCGCTCGGACGCCAGCGTCAGCGCGGTGAGCCCGGCGAGTGCGACCGCCCGCCCGAGCAGGCCCGTCCGCTCGACGAACGCGAGGCCCACGAGGGCGCCGGCCGCGTTGGCGCCCGTGTCGCCGAGCATCGAGCGCGCGGCGAGGTCATCGCCGATGACGCCGAGCGAGGCACCGAGCGCGGCCGGCGCGGCGGCTCCCGGCCCCCCGAGGAGGGGCGCCGCCGAGCAGGCGGTCACCTTGAGTGCACGTCCGGGCCGCAGGTCGAAGAGGTTGACCGCGTTGGCCGCCCCGGCCACGACCGCTCCCCCGACGAGGGTGCTGAACGGTCCCCGGCGGCCCCGGTCGAGCAGGGCAGCGCCGACCAGGCCGGTCACGCCGAGACCGACGATCTTGATCGCTCCTGTCGTCACCTCACCCCGGCGCAGGGCGGACAGATGCCCCTTGAGGCCCTTGCTCGACGCCCCGCCCCTCAGGTCGTCGAGGGCCCCGAGAGCACCCGAGGCGACCGCCACGACGGCCGGAGCGAGGCGCGCCGTTGCGGTGACGCTCGACGGACCACCGGTGACGAGGCTGCCGGCCGCCGCCCCGAGGACCCAGGCCGGTCCTTCGAGGAGCGTCACCGGCGCACCCGCGTGGTTGGCCCGTTCCCATGGCTGCCGAACCGCGGCGGGCAGCCGGCGCATGGCATGCAGGGCCAGGGCGGAGACGGCTGCGGACGTGAGGGCGGGCAGGAGGGTCCCGCGGACGCGCGCTCGGCTCACGGAGCGACCCTCGGGACGGTCGCGGTCGCGCCCGTGGAGATGCCGTAGTGACCGACGCGGCCGGCGAGCTGCGACTCGAAGGCGAGGACGACGATGGCCGGGCCGCTGCCGTCGCGAGCATGGTCGACCGTCGACACGATGGCCGCGGTGTCGTTCTTCTCCCGGATCGCGGCGACGGCGTCGGACGAGACGGGCTGCCCGGCCGCGGCGAGCGGCTCGCCACCGGCGACGACCGTCGTCTCGGAGTTCTCGGCGAGGTCGGTCGCGAGGGTCCGGACCGCGTCCGCCCGTTCGGTGACGGCGGACTCGGTGCCCGAGAAGTCGGAGGAGACGACGAGGGCGAGGTCGCCGGGGTCGATGGCCTCGACGGAGCTCTCGATGAGGCCCGCGTCGACGAGGACCTTGAGGGCCGCGGTCCGGGACGCGGACGCGACGGCGGTTCCCTTGGCGACGGCGATCCGCGAGAGCACCTGGGCGAGCAGCGCGTCGCCCGTCTCGCTCGACGTGAGCCCCAGCGCGGTCGCCGCGGCCTTGGCTGCCTGCTCGCGCTTGGCCTTGAGGGCGGGATCGAACCAGTCGGGGGTCACGGTGAGGACGGCGTTGAGCTTGGCGCCGCTCGCCGCGACGCTCGTCTGCAGGGCTCCCACGAGCCCGTCGTCGGCTGAGGGCAGCACGAGGCCGACGACCTCGTGCGTCGCGAGACGGCCGGCGACGACGCGACCTGCCACCGCGGTGGCGTACTCGTCGGCGGCGTTGACCCGCTTCTCGCTCGTCGCGAGCTTGGCGTTGAGCTCCTGCTTCTCGGTGCGCAGGGCCGAGACCTGGTCGGAGAGCTGGCTACCGATGTTGCCCTGGAGCGGCCCCGCACCGAGCACGATCCCCACCGCGAGGGCGAGGAAGATCGAGATGATCGAGACGAGGTGGTAGCGGAAGTCGATCACGAGAAGATCCCAACGATGGCGGTCCAGAGGTCGTCCCACCGGGCGGCGAGGACCTGCAGCCAGGCCTGCCCGTTGGGGGTCGAGGCGACGGCGGCGAAGAAGGCGAGCATGCCGACGAGCAGCATGACGAGGAGCATCCGGCCCGGGACCCGCGCGCGGTAGAGCTGGCTGACGCCCTTCGCGTCGACGAGCTTGCTGCCCACCCTGAGGCGCGTCAGGAACGTCGAGGCCTGGCCGTCGCGCCCCTTGTCGAGGAACTCCACGAGGGTGACGTGGGTGCCGACCGCGACGATGAGCTCGGCCCCGGAGTCGTCGGCGAGGAGCATCGCGACGTCCTCGCTCGTGCCTGCGGCCGGGAAGACCACGGGGGTGAGCCCGAGCGCCTCGACCCGGGCCAGGCCCGGGGCCCGCCCGTCGCGGTAGGCGTGGACGACGACCTCGGCGCCACACCTGAGGGCCTTGTCGGAGACCGAGTCCATGTCCCCGACGATGAGGTCGGGCCGGTGGCCCGACTCGAGGATGGCGTCGGCTCCCCCGTCGACGCCGATGAGGACGGGTCGGTACTCCCGGATGTAGGGGCGCAGGATCTCGAGATCCTCGCGGTAGTGGTATCCGCGGACGACGATGAGGCAGTGCCGCCCCTCGATGACGGTGTGGATGGGTGGCACACCGATGCCGTCGAGGAGCAGCTCGCGCTCCTTGCGGATGAACTCCATGGTGTTCGTCGCGAAGGCCTCGATCTGGACCGCGAGGCCTGCACGGGCCTCGTCCATGTCGGCCTGGACCGAGGATGCGTCGAGCGCCCGCCCGGTCGCGACCTTGCTCTCGCCCGACCACAGTGCGTCGCCCTCGAGACGCAGCGGCTGGCCATCCTTGAGGGCCATGACCCCGAGCCCGGCCGCGTCGAGGAGGGGGATGCCGGCCTCGACGAGGATCTGGGGCCCGACGTTCGGATAGCGGCCGGAGATCGAGGGGACCGCGTTGACCACGGCGGCGGGCCGGGCGGCCACGAGGGCTTCGGCGCTGACCTTGTCGAGGTCGCTGTGGTTGATGACGGCGATGTCGCCGGCCTGGAGACGCTTGGTGAGGTTTTTGGTGCGCGCGTCGACGCGTGCCGGACCCGCCACGCCCGGACCGATGTCGGGGGCGTGGGTGCGGCGGCGGATGGAGATGGCCATGATGACCCCAATCGTGCCATGCGTGGGGGAAGGCACGGCACGCGCAGCCGGCTGCCGACACCGACCCGAGACCTACCGGGCCGGACCACACCCGCAGGCGACCTGGTGCGTCAGAGGCGGGCCGCGTCCCGGTTTCCGACGCGGGCCGCCTCGCGGGCCGCCGCCGTCTGCTCGAGCAGGTCGACCGCGTGCGCGAGACCGGCCTCCGAGTCGGGGTCGCCGCCCATCATGCGCGACAGCTCGCGCAGCCGGGCGTCGCCCTCGACCACGCTCACGCTGCTCGAGGTGATCGCCCCATCGTCGGCCTTGTGGACGACGAGGTGGCGGTCGGCGAAGGCCGCCACCTGGGCGAGGTGCGTGACGACGATGACCTGCGCCTGCTCCGCGAGCGCCGCGAGCCGAGCGCCGACGTCGAGGGCGGCGCGGCCGCCGACCCCGGCGTCGACCTCGTCGAAGACGAACGTCGGCGGACCGGCGACGGAACCCGGACCGCGGCCGGCGCCGACCACCTCGAGGGCGAGCATGACGCGGGAGAGCTCGCCACCCGAGGCGGCCTTGGCGACACTGCGCGGCGCCGCCCCGGGGTTGGCCGCGAGGAGGATCTCGACGTCGTCGATGCCGTGCCTCGCGAGGCGCACCTGGTCGCCGGAGGGCAGGGTGATCCCGTGCGGGTCGGGACGGTGCTGGACGTCCACCTCGACGACGGCCTTGCCCATCGCGAGGTGCGCCAGCTCGGCCGACACCCGCGAGCCGAAACGGTCCGCGGCCGACCGGCGCGCCTCGGAGAGCTCGAGTGCTGCAGAGGCGAGCTCTCGGCCGAGCTCGTCGAGCTCCTTGGCGAGGGACTCGACGCGGTCGTCCGCGCTCATCAGCTCGTCGAGTCGCGCGGCGCTCCGGCCCGACCACGCGAGGACCTCGTCGATCGTCTCGCCGTACTTGCGCGTCAGGACCCCCAGCGCCGCTCGCCGCTCCTGGACGTAGGCGAGGCGCTCGGGGTCGAGGTCGATGTCGTCGAGGTAGGCGGCAAGGTCGGCGGACACGTCGGTCACGAGTGCGGCGACCTCGTGGAGTCGCTCGTCAAAGACCTTGAGCCGCTCGTCGTGGGGCGCCGCGGGGGCGAGGGCCGAGCGCGCCGCCCCGAGAAGGTCGCGGACGGCGGGAGCCGGGTCGGCGGCATACTCGTCGCCGCTGAGGTCGGACAGCGCCTGACCGGCCGCGAGGCGGAGGGTGTCGGCGTGGGAGAGCCGCTCGTCCTCGGCCCGGAGCGCGAGGTCCTCGCCCGGCTGGGGGTCGACGGCCTCGATCTCCTCGAGGGAGGCCGTCAGCGCGTCGATGTCTCGGGCGCGCTCGCGGGACATCACGACGAGCCGCTCGTGCTCGCGGCGCGCGTCGCGCCAGCGGTCGTGGAGCTCGGCGACGCGGTCGCGGAGCGCGAGGAGGTCGGGGCCGCCGAACGCGTCGAGCACCTCGCGGTGCGCGTCGCCCTGCTTGAGGCGCCACTGGTCGGCCTGACCGTGGACGGCGACGAGGAGACGCCCGAGCTCGGCGAGAACCCCGACCGGAGCCGTCCGCCCGCCGACGTGCGCGCGGGAGCGCCCGCTCGCCGCGATCGTGCGGGCGAGGACGAGCTCGCCGTCGTCGTGCTCGGCGCCGGCGTCGTCGGCGCGGGCCAGCGCGGGATGGTCGAGCGGCAGCTGGACGACGCCCTCGACGAAGGCCGTGTCGGACCCGGTGCGCACGAGCCCGGAGTCGGCCCGCTCCCCGAGGAGCAGGCCGAGGCCTGACACGACCATGGTCTTGCCGGCGCCTGTCTCGCCCGTGAGCACGTTGAGCCCCGGGCTCAGGTCGAGCACGGCCTCGTCGATGACCCCGACGCCCCGAATCCTCATCTGGCTGAACACGGGACCACCTTAGGGCCGGGCACCCTCACCGGGCTGGCTGCTTCCCCCGTTGCCGCGCCAGCCGGCGACGGAAAGGTCGAACTTGGCGACGAGGCGGTCGGTGAACGGGGCTCGGGTCAGCCGGGCGAGCCGGACGGGACGAAGGCCACGCCGCACCTCGATCCGGGCACCCGGGGGCAGGTCGACGTGGCGCCGGCCGTCGCACCACATGACACCGGCCCCCTCCGACCCGGCCTGGATCTCGATGGCGAGGTGCGTGTCGGGGCCGAGGACGAGCGGCCTCGCGAAGAGGGCGTGGGCCGAGTTGGGGACGAGCAGCATCGCCTGGACCTGCGGCCAGACCACCGGCCCTCCGGCGGAGAAGGCATATGCCGTCGAGCCCGTCGGCGTCGAGACGATCACGCCGTCGCAGCCCCAGCTCGACAGGGGCCGGCCGTCGACCTCGACGGTCGTCTCGAGCATGCGCTCTCGGGAGGCCTTCTCGACGCTGACCTCGTTGAGGGCCCAGCTGCTCGCGATGAGCTCCCCCGCGAGGCGGGCATCGACGTGGAGCGTCATCCGCTCCTCGACGAAGTAGCGGCTGTGGGCGATGTGCTCGACCGTTGCGTCGAGGTCGTCACGCTCGGCCTCGGCGAGGAAGCCGACGTGCCCGAGGTTGACGCCGAGGAGCGGGACGTCGACGCTGCGGGCGAACTCGGCGCCGCGCAGGATCGTCCCGTCGCCACCGAGGACGACGACGAGGTCACAGCCCTCGGCGACCTTCTCCTCGGGCTCGATGTGGACGAACGAGCTGACCTTGAGGTCGAGCGCCCTCGCCTCGTCGGCCTGGAGCGACACGTCGATGCCGAGGTGCGTGAGTCGCTCGATGACGCCCTTCGCCACGGTGAGGGCCTCGGGGCGGCGCGGGTGCGCGACGAGCAGGATGCGGCGCGTCACTGGTCTCCCTCCGGGTCGATGGCCTCCAGCATGTCATCCACCGGGGACTGGCCGGCGGCCCCGCGTGGTGTGGCGGAGGTGACGGACGTGACAGAGGTGGCCGGGGTGAGCCAGAAGAGGAACTCCCGGTTGCCGTCGGCGCCCGTGATCGGGCTCGGGGTGATGCCGCGCAGCTCGAGGCCGAGGTCGGCCGCGACCCCGGCCACGTCGCGCAGGACCCGACGGTGCTCGTGCGAGGAGGTGACGACCCCCCGCCGGCCCAGACGCTCGCGCCCCACCTCGAACTGCGGCTTGACGAGGACGACGAGGTCCCCGTGGTCGGCGACGAGGGGGCGCATGGCGGGCAGGGCGATCGTCAGGGAGATGAAGCTGAGGTCGGACACGACGAGGTCGAACGCCCCGCCGAGGGACGGCGCGTCGACGGCTCGGATGTTGGTGCCAGGGAGGTCTGTCACCCTCGGGTCCTTCGCCAGGCTGGCGACGAGCTGGTCGTGCCCGACGTCGAGGGCGGTCACATGGGCGGCTCCGCGCTCGAGCAGGACCTGCGTGAAGCCTCCGGTGCTCGCGCCGACGTCGAGGCACCGCTTCCCCGTCGGGTCGATGGGCCAGGTCTCGAGGGCGTGGAGCAGCTTGAGAGCCGCACGCCCCACCCAACGGTCTGGCTCGCGGGTCAGGCCGATGTCGCTCGCCTCGTCGACGGGATGGGCCGGCTTGGTGGCGCGGCGGCCGTCGAGGAGCACGGCACCGCTCGTGATGAGCTCACGCGCCTGCGTCCGTGACCGCGCGAGGCCACGGGCCACTAGCTCGACGTCGAGCCGGCGCGCCGTCACGCCTGGCCGAGGTCGCTCAGGCGTCCCTGGAGCAGGCGGTGGGCCCGTTCACCGGCCTCGATGCGCTGTGCGAGGGAACCGGACTGTGCCTCGAGCAGCTCCTCGAGGGCGGAGTCGACAACGGGGTCGCCGGTGCCGGGGACGTCATCACGAGCCCCCTGCGGTGCCTCGTCGGGGACGATCGCGTCGCCGAGCATGTCCTGCCTCCCTGTGCCGCTCCTCGTCAGGTGCCGTCTGTCACCCGCACGGCTCACGCTACCCGCTCCGTGCTGGGCGGGACGCCGGGCCGGCAGCTGAGGGCGCCGGGCCGGCAGCTGAGGGCCGCGGGAGGCCTGCTGGGTCGGAGGGGCAGGGCCGCCCCTACGACGTTCCGAGGGCGTCGAGTGCGTGGGCGAGCCGCACGAGGTCCTCGACCGCGGTCATCCCCCGAGCCCGTTCGGCGACGAGCGCGCCGAGCCCGGCACGGACGGCCTCGATCCCGTCGGCGTCGCGTTCCTCGACGACGAGGTCATCGGCCGTGAGGCGGATCCTCGCTCCCCCGCAGACCCAGCGCTCACCCTCGTCGCGCGGGACGGCATACGGCTCGAGGAGCGCGCCGAGGTCACGGACGACGTACGTCGGCCGACACGTCGCCGGAGCGGCCAGCAGGTCGCTCGGACGGTTCACCCCGGAGAGGACCCAAGCGCTGTCGAGGCTCGCCGCGACAGCGCCGGCGATGTCGGTGTCGAGGCGGTCTCCGACGGCGAGGGTGCGCTCGGGACGGGTTCCGAGCCGACCGACGGCCAGGTCGTAGAGCGGGCGTTCGGGCTTGCCGACGACCTCGGGCTGGCGTCCGACCACTCCCGAGAGCAGGGCCACGTAGGCGCCGTTGCCGGGGGCGCTGCCCCACTCGAGCGGGAGCGTCGTGTCGCCGTTCGTGGCCACCCACACGACTCCGTCCGCGAGCTGGCGCGCGGCGGCCTCGAAGTCGCGGACCGTCAGGTCACGTCCGAAGCCCTGGAGCACTGCGACCACGGCCTGACGACGTCTTGTCCCACCGTCCCCACAAGCTTCGTCGGGTGCGACGGGCGTCAGCCCGGCCGCCTCGAGGGCCAGCGCGACCCCCGGTCCGCCGAGGGCCAGGACGGCGCTGCGAGGCGCGAGACGCTGCGCGAGACGCGCTGCGCCGGCCTCCGCGCTCGTGACGACCTGGTGCGGGTCGCTCGGTGCGCCGAGCTCCGCCAGCTGCGCCGCGACCTCGGCCGGCACCCGCGACGCGTTGTTCGTCGCGTAGACGATGCCCTTCCCCTGGGCGGCCAGCTGCTGCAGGGCGTCCGGGACACCCCGCACCGCTCCGGCGCCGCGGTAGACGACACCGTCAAGGTCACAGACGATCCCGTCGTATGCCGCTGACACCGGTGCGCTCGAGACGCTGAGTCCCACGGTTGTCCCCTCTCAGGCCGATCGGGTCGCGCCGGGCGTGGCCGGCGAGGGTCAGTCGCGGCCTTCGGCCTCGCCGGCGCCGCGGTGCCGGTCGGTGTCGTGGCCGCCAGCCGTCTCGTCCTCGCGACCGTCTGCGGTCTCGTCCTCGTCACCGAGCAGGTCGAGCACCTCGACGCCGTCGAGCTCGTCGAGCCGCTCGGCGGCATCGGTCATGAGCTCGTGGTCTGCGTCGGCGGCTCGGGCGAACCACTCGCGCGCCGCGACGGGATCGCCCGCCGCGAGCTTGGCGTCCGCGTAGGCGTAGAAGAGACGTGGGGCGGAGGGACGGTTGGGGCTGATCCGCCTGACGAGGTCGTTCAGACCCGCCGCGGCCGCATCCACCTGACCGAGGTCGCGGCGGATGCCGGAGACGACGATCGCGAGCTCGACACGGTCGTCGATTGCGAGCGTGCTCACCTCGGGGCTCTGCGCGAGCTCGAGCGCCTTGGCATGCCGACCGAGCGCACGCTCGCAGTCGACCATGAGGGGCAGCAGGTGGTTCGACCCGGACAGACGGCGAACGGTGCGGAACTCACCGAGGGCCCGAGCCCAGTCCCCGAGCCGGTAGGCGACGAGCCCCAGGGCCTCACGCGCCGCGGGAACCCGGCCGGCCCGCCGCACCGCCGTCTCGGCGTGGGCCAGGGCCGCCTCGGGCTCAACGTCGAGGAGCTCGGCCACCATGACGAGGTGCTGCGCGACGCCCTCGGCGTTCTCCTTCGAGAGGGTTCGCAGCTGGTTCTTGACGCCGCGGTCGACCTCGTGGCCGGTCACGCCCTCCCGGATCGCCGGCTCGGGCTTGCGCGGGGACTTGGGTGTCAGCCGAGGGCCGCCACGGTGCTCTGGCCCGCCCGACGGGCGCGCGGCACCGCCACGGGGGCGGTCGTCGCGCCGCTGGCTGCTGCGGTCGTCACGGCGGTCGCCGCCCCGGTAGCCACCACGGTCGTCGCGCCGGTCACCACCACGGTAGCCACCACGGTCGTCACGCGACTGGTACCCGCCGCGGTCATCGCGACGGTCACTACCTCGGTCATCGCGCCGATCATCGCGCCGGTCACCACCACGGTAGCCACCGCGGTCGTCACGCGACTGGTAGCCACCGCGGGAAGCGCCACGGTCGTCCCGCGACTGGTAGCCACCGCGGGATGCGCCACGGTCGTCACGCGACTGGTAGCCACCGCGGGATGCGCCACGGTCGTCACGCGACTGGTAGCCACCACGGTCGTCGCGACGGTCACCACCACGGGATCCGCCACGCTCGTCACGCGACTGGTACCCACCGCGGTCATCGCGACGGTCACCACCACGGGATGCGCCACGGTCGTCCCGCGACTGGTACCCACCGCGGTCATCGCGCCGGTCACCACCACGGGATGCGCCACGGTCGTCACGCGACTGGTACCCACCGCGGTCATCGCGCTGGTCGCTGCCGCGGTAGCCACCGCGGTCGTCACGCGACGGGTAGCCGCCACGTTCGTCACGGCCCCGGGCGCCATCTCCCGAACGGGACGGTCGAGCGCCAGACCCTCCGCGGCCGCCGCCGGAGTACCCGCCGCTCGCGTAGCCGCCGCGTGAGGCCCCGGCAGCGCCGGAGGGCCCGCGCGAACCGGGGGCGCGGTCTGGCCGCCCGCCCGGTCGGTGGTCGCCTCGGTCGTCGCCTCGGCCCTTGCCGGCCTTGCCATCGTGGTCGCTCATGTCCTCATCCTTCACTCGGTGCTCCCACGGCGCCACCATGGACACCGACGGGACCCCCGTCAACAAAAAAGGAGCGCCTCGGACGGATCAGTCAAGTTCCGTCCGGGGCGCTCCTGGAAAGTGTGTCCGGCTGCGTCCTACTCTCCCACACCGTCACCAGTGCAGTACCATCGGCGCTGAAGGGCTTAGCTTCCGGGTTCGGAATGGAGCCGGGCGTTTCCCCTTCGCTATGACAGCCGAAACTCTATGGAGATATCAATTCGTGGGTTTTGGTGTCCCGTTTGTATCTCGGGAGCTGCACA
>NZ_AWSA01000082.1 GCF_000576595.1 Intrasporangium oryzae NRRL B-24470
GGCCACGCGCCGGGACCGCCGCGCGAGCGCGCCCCGGCGCGGCATCCGCCGCCCGATCCTCGCCGGAGGCCTCACCGTCGGACTCGGCCTCGGCGCGCTCGGCTATGCCGCCGCCGCCAACCTCGGCTCCGACGACGCCGCCTTCGTCGTCGGCGACGGTGTCGTCGCCCAGACCGACGAGCTGGCGCGCGCGCTCACCGTCGACACCACATACCGGGCCGCCGCCTCGGTCTCCCGCAACGAGCGCCGGGCTGCGATCGCGGCGAGCGGGCTTCGCGACGCCAAGGCCCTCGAGGCCAAGCAGAAGGCCGAGGCCGAGCGAAAGGCCCGCGAGGCGAGGGAGGCCGCCCGTCGGGCCGAGCTCGAGGCCATGCGCAAGCAGGCGATCGCCAGCGCCCGGTCCAACCCCCAGGCCGCCGCCCGTGTCCTCATGGCCGACTACGGCTGGACGAGCGACGCCCAGTTCAACTGCCTCGTCAACCTGTGGAACCACGAGAGCAACTGGGACTACACCGCCGAGAACCCCAGCTCGGGCGCCTACGGCATCGCCCAGGCGCTGCCCGCGTCCAAGATGGCCAAGTACGGCAGCGACTACCGCACCAACCCGATCCCCCAGATCAAGTTTGGCCTCTCGTACATCGACGCGGCCTACGGCAACCCGTGCAACGCGTGGTCGACGTGGCAGGCCCGCATGCCGCACTGGTACTGACCGGACGCGGCGCGGGGGTCCGAGAGGGCCCTTTGCCGCGGGGCCGGCCTCCGCAGGGAGCCGGCCGCGCGGCATACCCCTCGGTCGACCGGGTGGGTCAGATCTTGCGCAGGCGCACCCGGCGGACCTCGTGGTTCTCGCCCTTGGAGAGCACGAGCGTCGCCCGCGAGCGGGTGGGCAGGATGTTCTCGACGAGGTTGGGCCCGTTGATCTCGCGCCAGATCCGGTTCGCCGTCGCGACCGCCTCCTCGTCGCTGAGGACGGCATAGCGGTGGAAGTACGAGTGCGGGTCGGAGAACGCCGTCTCGCGCAGGCGCAGGAAGCGGTCGACGTACCACTTGCGCACGTCGTCGACCCAGGCGTCGACGTAGACCGAGAAGTCGAAGAAGTCGCTGATCGCCATGCCCGTGCCGCGGACGGGGTGGACCTGCGGCGCCTGGAGGACGTTGAGGCCCTCGACGATGAGGACGTCCGGCTGGCGCACCACGATCCGCTCGTCCTCGACGATGTCGTAGGTCAGGTGCGAGTAGACGGGCGCGGTCACCTCGGCCCGGCCCGACTTGACCTCGGCGACGAAGCGGAGCAGCGCCCTCCGGTCGTACGACTCGGGGAAGCCCTTGCGCTGGAGCAGCCCGAGCCGCTCGAGCTCGGCGTTGGGGTAGAGGAAGCCGTCGGTCGTCACGAGCTCGACCCTCGGCGTGTCGGGCCAGCGCGCGAGCATCTCGCGCAGGATGCGCGCCGTCGTCGACTTGCCGACGGCGACCGACCCGGCAACGCCGATGATGAACGGTGTCTTCGCCGGCCGCTCGCCGAGGAAGTTCGTCGTCACGTCGTGCAGCTCGCGTGTGGCTCGCACGTAGAAGTTGAGCAGGCGCGAGAGCGGCAGGTAGACCTCCTCGACCTCCCTCAGGTCGACACGGTCGCCGAGGCCGCGCAGGCGCGCCACGTCGGCGTCGTCGAGCGCGAGCGGGGTGTTCTCCCGCAGTCGCGACCATGCGGCCCGGTCGAGCTCGACGTAGAGCGACGGGATGGCCGAGGCGGATCCGTTCGGTGGCTGCGACACGCCGCCATTCTTGCGGACCCCTCGACGGTGGGTGGTCCGGGGGCGTCCGAGGTTCCAATAGGCTGAGCGCCATGTGTGGGATCGTTGGATACGTCGGCAGGACCCTTGACGGGACGGCGCTCGACGTCGTCATGGAGGGCCTGGCCCGCTTGGAGTACCGCGGGTACGACTCCGCCGGCGTGGCCCTCGTCGACGGTGACCACGTCGAGACGCGCAAGAAGTCCGGCAAGCTCGCCAACCTGACCGCCGAGCTCGCGGCGCACCCGCTGCCGCCGTCGACGACCGGCATCGGCCACACCCGCTGGGCCACCCACGGCGGCCCGACCGACGGCAACGCCCACCCGCACCGCGGTGGCAAGGACGGCAAGCTCGCCCTCATCCACAACGGGATCATCGAGAACTTCCACGCGCTCAAGCAGGGCCTGCTCGCTGCGGGCGTCGAGTTCACGAGCGAGACCGACACCGAGGTCGTCGCGCACCTGCTCGCCGCCTCCTACGACGAGACCCACGACCTCACCGACGCGATGCGCTCGGTCGTCGCCCGCCTGGAGGGCGCCTTCACGCTCCTCGTCATCCACGCCGACCAGCCGGGCGTCGTCGTCGGCGCCCGCCGCAACAGCCCGCTCGTCGTCGGCCTCGGCGAGGACGCCAACTACCTCGGCTCCGACGTGGCCGCCTTCATCGGCCACACCCGCCACGCCATGGAGCTCGCGCAGGACCAGATCGTCACGATCACGCCCGACGGCGCGACCGTCATCAACTTCGACGGCACGCCGGCCGAGGGGAAGGCCTACGAGGTCACGTGGGACGCCGCAGCCGCCGAGAAGGGCGGCTACGCGACGTTCATGGAGAAGGAGATCAACGACCAGCCGCACGCGGTGGCCGACACCCTTCTCGGCCGGACCGACGCCTCGGGTCGCCTCGTCCTCGACGAGCTGCGCATCTCGGAGGAGCAGCTGAAGGCCGTCGACCGGATCACGATCGTCGCCTGTGGGACGGCCGCCTACGCCGGCATGACGGCGAAGTACGCCATCGAGCACTGGACGCGGATCCCCGTCGAGGTCGCCCTCGCCCACGAGTTCCGCTACTGCGACCCGATCGTCAACGAGCGCACGCTCGTCGTCTCGATCAGCCAGTCGGGCGAGACCATGGACACCCTCATGGCCGTCAAGCACGCCCGTGACCTCGGCGCCCTGACGATCTCGATCTGCAACACGCACGGCTCGACGATCCCGCGTGAGTCCGATGCCGTCCTCTACACGCACGCGGGCCCCGAGATCGCGGTGGCCTCGACGAAGGCGTTCCTCGCCCAGATCACCGCGTCCTACATCCTCGGCCTCTACCTGGCCCAGCTGCGCGGCGGCTCGTTCGCCGACGACGCGCAGGCGGTCATGAAGGAGCTCGCCGAGGTCCCGGGCAAGATCGAGACCCTGCTCGGCCGGATGGGCCGGGTCAAGGAGATCGCGAAGTTCATGGCCGACACGCGCTCGGTCCTCTTCCTCGGCCGGCACGTCGGCTACCCCGTCGCGATGGAGGGCGCGCTCAAGCTCAAGGAGCTCGCCTACATCCATGCGGAGGGCTTCGCGGCGGGCGAGCTCAAGCACGGCCCGATCGCGCTCATCGAGCCGGGCCAGCCGGTCTTCGTCATCGTGCCGTCCCCGACGAGCGAGCACGGCCTGCACGGCAAGGTCGTCTCCAACATCCAGGAGATCCGCGCCCGCGGCGCACGGACGCTCGTCATCGCGGAGGAGGGCGACGAGTCCGTCGTCCCCTTCGCGGACGAGGTCATCTCCGTCCCGGCCACCTCGCAGCTGCTCGCACCGCTCCTCACGGTCGTGCCGCTCCAGGTCTTCGCGCTCTGGCTCTCGACGGCCAAGGGCCTCGACGTCGACCAGCCGCGCAACCTCGCCAAGTCCGTCACGGTCGAGTGAGCCGGGTCCAGTGAGCCAGGGGAGCGGGGCGCGGGCGCGATGATCATCGGGGTCGGGATCGACGTGGTCGACATCGCGCGCTTCGAGCAGACGCTCGTGCGCACCCCGTCACTGCTCCAGCGCCTCTTCACCCCGGAGGAGCAGGATCTCGGGATCGCGTCCCTCGCGGCCCGGTTCGCTGCGAAGGAGGCGCTCGCGAAGTCCCTCGGAGCGCCCGTCGGGCTCCACTGGACCGACGCCCGCGTCGTCACCGATGCCGACGGCAAGCCGTCCCTCGAGATCGGTGGCACGGTCCAGTCCCGGGCCCGCGACCTGGGGGTCGACTCGTTCCACGTGTCCCTGTCCCACGACGCGGGCGTCGCGTCGGCCGTCGTCATCGCGGAGGGCTGATGATCCGCGCACACCGCGTCGAGGACGTCCGGGCCGCCGAGGCGGCCGCCATGGCCGCGCTCCCCGAGGGCGAGCTCATGGCCCGTGCCTCGGAGGGCCTCGCCGAGGTCGCGGCCGCCCGCCTCGCCGAGCGCGACGGGCGCACGGTCGTCGCGCTCGTCGGCCCCGGCAACAACGGTGGCGACACCCTGTATGCCGCTGGGCTCCTCTCCGAGGCCGGGTTCGCCTGCGTCGCCGTCCTCGTCACCCCCGCGGGGCGCGCAAGCGTCCACGCCGAGGCCCTCGCGGCGGCCGAGGAGGCCGGCGTGGCCGTCGTGGTCCCGGCCGACGACCCGGCGGCCGCCGCAGCGCTCGTCGGCGAGGGCGACCTCGTCCTCGACGGCATCGTCGGGATCGGGGGCCGCCCCGGCCTGCACGACGAGGCGGCACGCATGGTCGATGCGATCGACGACGACGCCTGGGTCCTCGCCGTCGACCTCGCGAGCGGCCTCGACCCCTGCGGCGAGTCCGGTGACGACGAAGCCGTCTGGGCCGACGAGACCGTCACCTTCGGCACTCCCAAGCCCGCCCACCTGCTGCCTGCGGGCGAGGGGGCGACCGGCCGGCTCACCGTCGTCGACATCGGCCTCGACCTCGACGACGTCCCGGCGGCCGTCGAGCGCCTCACCTACGACGACGTGGCTCTCCTCTGGCCAGTGCCCGGACCCGCCGACGACAAGTACTCCCGGGGCGTCCTCGGCGTCGTCGCCGGGGGCGAGAGCTACACCGGTGCAGCCATCCTCAGCGTGACGGCGGCGGCCGAGTCCGGCGCCGGGATGATCCGCTACGTCGGCACCCCGACCCCGACCGGACTCGTCAGGGCCGCCGTCCCCGAGGCCGTCCACGGCGAGGGCCGGGTGCAGGCTTGGCTCATCGGGCCCGGCCTCGACGTCTCGGCCGAGGGCGAGGCGGCCCGGGCCCAGCTCGACGTGGCCCGCACGGCGCTCGCCTCGGATGAGCCCGTCGTCCTCGACGCGGGCGGCCTCGACCTGCTCGACCCCGGCGCGCTGCCGCGTACCGCGCCGACCCTGCTCACCCCTCACGCGGGAGAGCTCGCGCGCCTGCTCAGCCGCCTCGATGCCCCGTCCGGGGCCCGCGACGCCACCACGGGCGAGACCCCTTCCGTGACCCGGGCCGACGTGGAGGGCGACCCGCTCGGCCACGCCCGCAGGCTCGCCGCCCGCACGGGTGCCACCGTCCTGCTCAAGGGGTCGACGACCCTCGTCGTCGACCCCGACCTCGCCGCCCCCGTCCGGTCCCAGGCCGACGCCCCGGCCTGGCTCGCCACCGCCGGGGCCGGTGACGTCCTCTCCGGTGTCGTCGGGACGCTGCTGGCCTCCGGGCTGAAGCCCCTCGACGCAGGCTCGCTCGGGGCCCTCGTCCACGGGGTGACCGCCGACCGGGTGTCCGCAGGGGGCCCGCTCCGGGCGCTTGCGGTGGCTCACGGCATACGACCGACGGTTCGGGACCTCCTCGCTCGGGGACGCTCGGCCCCGGAGTGACCGGGCCGCCGCGCCCGGCGGCGATGGCACCCGATGCGTGGGTGAGGCGGTTCGGCTGGGAGAATCCCGGTGACGACACCGACCGCTCGGCCGCGGACCCCTCCGCGCCCGAGCGCCGACGAACTGCGAGACTGCACACGATGACGCACACCGACGCCCCCACCCCCACCCGGGCGGTCACCGACGGGCTGACCGTCTGGGCCGAGGTCGACCTGTCGGCCCTCGAGCACAACGTCCGCACCCTGCGTGCGCTCGCCCCGCGGTCGCAGTTCATGGCCGTCGTCAAGGCCGACGCCTACGGCCATGGCCTCGTGCCGGTCGCCCGGGCCGCTGTGCGGGCCGGGGCCGAATGGCTCGGGGTCGCCCAGCTCGGCGAGGCGGTCGCCCTGCGCGAAGCCGGCCTCACGACGCGCCTGCTCACGTGGCTGAGCGTCCCCGGGACCGACTTCGCCGCCGCCCTGTCGCGTGACATCGACGTGGCCGCCTCGGCGCCGTGGGTCCTCGACGAGATCGCGGCGGCGGCTCGTGCCACCGGGCGGACGGCACGCGTCCACCTCAAGGTCGACACGGGTCTCGGCCGTGGCGGCGCCTACGGTGCCGACTGGGGTGCCCTCGTCCGGCACGCCCGGCCGCTCGAGGTCGAGGGAGCCATCGCCGTTGTCGGGATCTGGACCCACTTCGCGCTCGCCGACTCGCCGGAGCACCCGACGGTCCTCGCACAGCAGGAGCGCTTCTTCGAAGCCGTGGCCGAGGCGGAGCGCGAGGGCTGCCGTCCGGAGGTCCGCCACCTCGCCAACTCGGCCGCCACGCTCGTCCACCCGTCGGCCCACGCCGACCTCGTCCGTCCGGGCATCGCGATGTACGGCCTGAGCCCGGTGCCCCAGATCGACGACGACTTCGGGCTGCGACCGGTCATGTCGCTCCGCGCCCGGCTCGCGCTCGTCAAGCGGATCCCCGCGGGCCAGGGCGTCAGCTACGGCCACGCCTACGTCCCCGACGTCGACACGACCGTCGGGCTCGTGCCGGCGGGCTACGCCGACGGCGTCCCGCGCAACGCGACGAACGTCGGCCCGCTCCGGGTCGGCGACCTGCGCACGACCATTGCGGGACGCGTCTGCATGGACCAGTTCGTCGTCGACCTCGGCCCGGAGAGTGGCGCCGAGGCCGGTGACGTGGTCACCCTCTTCGGCTCCGGGCCCGGCGAGCCGACTGCCCAGGACTGGGCCGACGCGACCGACACGATCAGCTACGAGATCGTCACGCGCGTCGGAGCCCGCGTGCCTCGCCTCCACCTCGACGGGCCGGGGGAGCACCCATGAGCCCCGGCCCGCGCAGCAACCCGGTCTTCGGCATCGCCGCCGCGGCCATCGGGGTCGCGGCAGGTGTGGCCGCCGGCATCGCCGCGGAGCGGGCCGGCCAGCACCGCGCGGCCATAGCCGCCCTCGAGACGCCCGAGCTGCTCGAGATCGTCCCCGACGAGGAGCACATCGTGCTCACCGACGACGGCGTCGCCCTCCACGTCGAGATCGACCTGCCCACGAGCGGTGACGCGGCCCGCGCGGCTGCCGGCACGACCCGGGGCGACCGCCCCGAGTCGCTGCCCACCGTGGTCCTCACCCACGGCTACTGCCTCAGCCTCAAGTGCTGGGTCTACCAGCGGCGCGCCCTGCGCGACGCCGGCTACCGCGTCATCTCGTGGGACCAGCGCGGCCACGGCCGGTCCGGTCGGGGCGAGCCCTCCAGCTATGTCATCGACCGGCTCGGGACCGACCTCGCCGCCGTCGTCAACGCCCACGCCCCCGAGGGAGACCTCGTGCTCGTCGGGCACTCCATGGGCGGCATGACCGTGATGGCGTTCGGCGAGCAGCACCCCGACCTCGTCCGGGAGCGCGTCATCGGCGTCGCCTTCGTCGGCACGAGCCCCGGGGGGCTCAACCTCGCCAACGGGGGCCGGATGGCGACCTTCGCCCGGAGCCTGCTCGAGCACGTCGGCCCGTCCGTCCTCGGTCCACTGAGCGAGCGGCCGGCCCTCTTCTCGCGCCTGCGTCGCGTCGGCCGCGACCTCGAGTACTTCCTGGTCGAGCAGAACTCCTTCGGCTCACCCGTCCCGCGGTCCGTCGTGCGCTACACCGCCGACATCCTCCTCGGCACCCCGCTCGACGTCATCAACGACTACCTCGAGACCTTCGACGGCTTCGACAAGCGGCCCGCCCTCGCGGAGTTCACGAGCACGCTGGTCCTCGTCTTCAACGGCAAGCAGGACCTGCTCACGCCGCCCGCCCACAGCGAGCTCATCGTCGAGGCGATCCCGGGCGCCGAGCACATCGTCGTCAACGACGCCGGCCACGTGATCATGCTCGAGCACCCCGAGCTGCTGAACGCCCACCTCATCGAGCTCGCCGACCAGGCCGCCCGCGCTCGGGCCGAGCAGATCGACGTGGCGAAGAAGCCGCGGGTGCGTCGCATCGTGACCGACGTGGCCAAGGGACGCCGACTGCGCCGCCTCGAGAAGGAGGCCGACGCCCTCGTGCGGGCCAAGCGCAAGGAGAAGCACCACCGTGGAGCGTGAGCTCACGTGGCCGTCGGCCGAGGACACGCAGGCGTTCGGCCGGCACCTCGGCGGCCTGCTCCGGGCGGGGGACGTACTCGTCCTCACGGGCGACCTCGGCGCGGGCAAGACCACCCTGACGCAGGGCATCGCGGAGGGTCTCGGCGTCCGCGGCCCGATCACGTCACCCACGTTCGTCATCGCACGGGTGCACCCGTCGCTGGTCGGCGGTCCGGCACTCGTCCACGTCGACGCCTACCGGCTCGGCTCCGCCGTCGAGCTCGACGACCTCGACCTCGACGCCGACCTCGACGACAGCGTCACGATCGTCGAGTGGGGTGCCGGGCTCGCGGAGCAGCTGAGCGACGAGCGGCTGGAGATCACGCTGAGCGGCGACGACGTCCGCACCGCCCGGATCGTCGGCATCGGATCCCGCTGGGACGAGGTCCTCGACGAGGTCGGGATACCCTGACCGTCGTGCTCCTGCTCGCCATCGACACCTCCACGACGGCCATCACCGTCGCCCTCCACGACGGTTCGTCGGTCCGCGCCGAGGTGACGACTCTCGACGCCCGGGCCCACGCCGAGCACCTCGCACCGGGCATCCGCGCCGCGCTCGAGAAGGCCGGCGCGGTGTCGTCGGACGTGACCGAGGTCGTCGTGGGCCTCGGTCCGGGCCCGTTCACCGGCCTGCGCGTCGGGATCGTCACGGGCCGCACCTTCGCCCTCGCGCTCGGCATCCCCGTCCGCGGCATCTGCAGCCTCGACGCCCTCGCCCACGAGGCGTGGCAGTGCGGCCGCCGGGGCGCGCTCCTCGTCGCCACCGATGCCCGCCGCAAGGAGGTGTATGCCGCTCACTACGCCCTCGACGACCGTGGCCTCAGGCGTGAGTCCGGTCCGGTCGTGGCCCGCGCCGCCGACCTGCCCGACGAGCTGCGGGCGCTCCCGACGGTCGGGCGCGGGCCCCTGCTGTGGCCCGAGAGCCTGCCGAACGGCATACCGGAGGGGTCCGGCCTCATCGACGTGAACGCCGGTGCCCTCGCCGACCTCGCGGTCCTTCGGCGCGCGAGCGGCGACGGCCTCGACGGGCTCGAGCCCCTCTACCTCAGGCGCCCCGACGCGGCGCCGGCGGCCCCCAGCCGGAAGTCGACGCTCGGATGACGACGACGACCCGGTCCGGCGTCACGCTACGCGCGCTCGAGTGGACCGACATCGACACCCTCGCCGAGCTCGAGGTGGTGCTCTTCGCTGATGACGCGTGGACGGCTCCCACGTGGTGGGCCGAGCTCGCCGCCCGCCCGCGCCGTGACTACGTTGCCGCCGTCGACGAGTCGGGTGCGCTGCTCGGGTATGCCGGACTCGACCTGGCCGGGGACGTCGCCGACATCATGACGATCGCCACGGCACCGGCCGCACAGGGTCGCGGGATCGGCCGGGTCCTGCTCGAAGAGCTGGTCCGCCGGGCCACCGAGCGGGGAGCCGAGGCGCTCCTGCTCGAGGTGCGGGCCGACAACGCGCCCGCACGGGCGCTCTACGACCGGAGCGGATTCGAGGTCATCTCGACCCGCCGCCGCTACTACCAGCCCGGCGACGTGGACGCCCTCGTCATGCGCCGCCACCTCGGGAGGGACCATGGCTGACGAACCCCTCGTCCTCGGCATCGAGACGTCGTGCGACGAGACCGGCGTGGGCATCGTCCGCGGAGAGACTCTGCTCGTCGACGCGGTCGCGAGCAGCGTCGAGGAGCACGCCCGCTTCGGCGGCGTCGTGCCCGAGGTCGCGAGCCGCGCCCACCTCGAGGCGATGATCCCGACGATCGAGCGCGCCTGCCGCGAGGCCGGCGTCGGCCTGCGCGACCTCGACGCGATCGCGGTGACCTCGGGGCCGGGCCTCGCCGGTGCCCTCCTCGTCGGGGTCGCGTCGGCCAAGGCGCTCGCCGTCGCCCTCGACAAGCCGATCTACGGTGTCAACCACCTCGCCTCGCACGTGGCCGTCGACATCGTCGAGCACGGCCCGCTGCCCGAGCCCACGATGGCGATGCTCGTCTCCGGTGGGCACTCCTCGCTGCTCCTGGTGCCCGACATCACCAACGACGTCCGCTCCCTCGGCGCGACGATGGACGATGCGGCCGGCGAGGCGTTCGACAAGGTCGCACGCGTGCTCGGGCTACCCTTCCCCGGCGGGCCGCACATCGACCGCGCCGCCCGCGAGGGCAACCGGGTCGCGATCGACTTCCCCCGGGGCCTGACGACCGGGCGTGACCTCGAGCGCTACCGCTTCGACTTCTCGTTCTCGGGGCTCAAGACGGCCGTCTCGCGATGGGTCGAGACGCGCCAGCGCGCCGGCGAGACGGTTCCCGTCGCCGACGTCGCCGCGAGCTTCCAGGAGGCCGTCGTCGACGTGCTGACCCGCAAGGCTCTGCTCGCCTGCAGGGAGCACGACGTCGACCACCTGCTCATCGGTGGGGGAGTGGCCGCCAACTCGCGGCTGCGTGCCCTCGCCGAGGAGCGCTGCGCCAAGGCCGGTGTGACGCTCCGGGTGCCGCGGCCCGGTCTCTGCACCGACAACGGCGCGATGGTCGCCGCCCTCGGAGCGCAGATGGTCGCCAAGGGCCGCGAGCCGAGTGAGCTCGGGCTGCCCACGGACTCCTCGATGCCCGTGGAGCTCGTCCAGGCCTGACAGGTCGCCCGGGTCGCCCGGGTCGCCCGGGTCGCCGGGGTCGCCGGGGTCGCCGGG
>NZ_AWSA01000083.1 GCF_000576595.1 Intrasporangium oryzae NRRL B-24470
GGCGACGCCGAGACGCTCCGCGCGGTCGCTGCGCGTCTGGCCCGCGCGGCCGCGGCGGCTCGGGACACCGCGACGGTCCGCGGGGACGCTGTGCGGCTGCTGCCCGAGGTCTGGTCGGGTGTAGCCGCGCGCACGGCAGTCGCCGAGGCGACCGAGCTCGGACGGCGATCCCGCCGGGTGCTCGACGGCATACCGCCGGCGAGTGCCGAGCTGACCCGGTACGCCGCGGCCCTCGATCGGGCGACCACGGCGGTGCGGGCCCTCCAGAGGGAGTGGGATGCCGCCGCGGACGAGCACGCCTGGGCCAGCGCCACGATCCGACTCCGCGCCGGCACGGCGCCCGAGGCGGCGCTCCTGCTCGCCCGGCTCGACGAGGAGCACGCGCGGACGCAGGCGCGACTCCTGCGGCGTGACGAAGCGGTCAGGGCCGAGCTGCGTGCCGCCGGCCGCCGGGCCGCACGGTCGGTGGACGCCCTCTCCGACACCGTGGCACCGGGCGGTGTGACGCCGTCGCACGACGCGGTGCGTCGTGCGGTGACGGGCGGCCTCTCCTTCGCCGAGGGCGCCTCCCGGGTCGCTGCCGCACAGGCACTGGCCGTGGCGGACGCGGCGGCCCTGCGTCGGCTCACCGATCCCCGGACGTATGCCGCTGACCCCGGCCTCGGAGATCTCCTGGCCCGGGTGCGCGGCCGAGTCGAGGACCCGCTCTACGCACAGGCCCTCGTCGCCGAGCTCTGGGTCGACGGGCTGGGCCAAATCCTGTCCGCGGTCGGCGTTCACCAGTCCCGAAGTGAGGCGGGGCAGTCCGTCGCAGGCGTGATCGGCTCGCTCCTGATCTCGGCGACGGCCAGACCGCCGGCCGGCCTCGACCCACGCACGGCGGCGCAGGTCGCCTCCCGCGCAGCGCTTCTCGGGGACGAGCTCGTCGACTTCGCCGGCGCGGAGGTCACGTCCGCAGGAGGGCGGTTCCGCCATGCGGGGTACTGGCTGCTCGGGCAGGCGCTGACGGGCGCGCGTCGGGGTGGCGACAGCAGGGCGCTCCCGCAACCGCTCCTGACGCGCCTCGTGACAGCGACGATCGACGCCGAGGTCGCGGAGACCCGTGACGACGACGTCGAGCGCCGCCACGGGACGACGCTGGCGCCCCGTGGGAGCGACCGGTTCGCCTCGCTCTTCGAGGACGCGAACACCACCGGCGACGCCCTCCACACCCTCCTGACGGAGGTCGGCGGCGACACCGCCTCCCGGCTCCAGGTCCTGAGCGCGGCGACGGGCCAGGACGTGATCCGCAGCGCAGACGGCGAGCGGCTCGACGTGGCCGAGTACCTCGTGCGTCGGTGGATCGCCTACGCCGCCGAGTCGAGCGCTTCGACACCCGACCTCCGCCTCGCGACCAACGACGACCTGCTCGACCTCCTCAGGTCGTCGACCGGCGACGGGAGCGAGGCGGCCGCGACGGTGCGGTCCCGCGTCATGACCGAGATCGCACAGACGAGCGCCTCGGCACGCAGCGAGCCGTCGACCGCTCGGCAGTTCGAGACCAACGAGGGAGCCCTCGAGCCCCTCGTCGTCGAGTGGCTGCACGAGATGCGCGCGAGCGTGCTCGCGACCATCGCGGCGCCGTCGTGCGGGGCCCCGGTGGGGCGCGCGATGGAGGGGCCCGAGGGCTTCGAGCCGGTCCTGACCGCGGGCGAGCTGGCTGCGATCGTCGGCGCCCTCGCCGTGGGAACCGACATCAGCAGCGGGAGCCAGGCGCCCGCAGGTGCGCACCAAGAGCTGGTCGAGGGCGAGGTGGCGGCGGCGCGCGAACGTGCCGCTCGTGGCGAGGCCGTCGACGACGCCCTCATCCGTGTCGCGTTCTACGAACGGGCCGGTTCGGCGGCGCTCCTGGGCGAGGCGGCTCGGCAGGACGGTCTCAACCAGCGGCTGCTCCGGGATGCGGCCGAGGGCAAGAACGCCCTCGTCGCCGTGCGCACGGGGCCGGGGGGGCTGCTGGACGCGCTCCGGGCGATCCTCACCACGGGCACGACGCGGGGCGCCGGTGACGACCTCGTCATCAGCCTGCTGCGCTCCGATGTCTCGGCCGAGCAGGCTGCGGCCAACGAGGAGCGGGAGGCGCGGATCTCCGCCGAGCTCGCGCGGTTGCTCACCGGACCCCGCGGCCCGGCATCCGCGAGCGCCCTGTGGGCCATCGCGAGCCGGGCCGCGCCGGTGATGCCGACGAGCGACGAGCTTCGCGCCGCACGCCGGGCCGAGGTGCGAGACGCGGCCGAGACGGCCTTCACCAGACGTGTCACGGAGGGCCTGTCCAGCCTCTTGGACCGGCTTCCGACCCGAGGCCGTGACGGCCTCGAGATCGCCGAGGGCCGCGACGGGCCGCTGCGGGAGTTCGAGGCCCTGCCGCGTGGCAAGAACAAGTGGGTCCGTGTCGTCCCCACCGAGGACGCCATCCTCGAGCTGCACGCGACCATCACGAAGGACGCCGTCGTCGACCCGGACCGCTGCTACGACACGAGCTTCTGGATGATCCGCCCGGACGGGATCAGGGTCTCCCTCAGGATCGAGTCGGACAGCGGCGGCGCGACGATCGAGCTCGAGTTCCCAGACGGTACGAGAAGAAAGGTCCATGTCGGTGAACCACGCAAGAGCAGACGCAGAGCAGGATGAGGGCGCAATGATCTCGGAGCTGGTCGTGCGGGCCAGCCACGACTGGCTCACCGCTCGTGACTTCCTCACGGTGGCCGCGGGAGGCGGGGAGCCGGACGGACTGGCGGCAGCGGCCGGCGCGGCAGCCCTGGCCGCCGCGATGCTGCGGGCGGGCCTGGTCGTACCCGGCGACATCGTGGCCGGCCGTCACGTGCCCTGGGACGGGCCTGCCGACGACTGGGACTCACGGATCGCCGCGCACTGGCTCGCCGAGCCGGAGCGGTCGGGCAGCGACGGGTTCGTCTGGTTCGAGCCGACTGAGCTGGCCCTCGGGCTGGCGCGGGCGCTCGGTGCGCCGTCGGCCGACTGCGTGGGGCTTCCCTCCTACCCGGGTTCCTGGACCATGCGCCCCGACGGCATCAAGGTCGGGCTGCGCCGCGCGTCGGCCCGGGGCGGGGCCGTCATCGACGTCCTCCACCCCGACGGCACCGAGGAGAAGGTCGTGACCGGCGTCGCAGTGTCAGCGGCCGCCGTCGCCGTGCCCCGTGACGAGGTCGACGAGGTCCTCACCCGGGCGGCCGACGACTGGGTCTGGGCCGCGAGCATCTTCGACGCGGCTTGCGTCTGGGCGGGCGACGGCTCCCAGGACGCCAACGGAAGCTCAACCGAAGATGCCCCGGGGAACCTCCCCCAAGGCCCGACCTCGGAGCCGGCCCAGGACCCCACCGAGCGAGCGGTGGCCCTGTTGGGGCTGCTCCTTCGCGAGGGGCTGCTCCGGCCGGGCCGCATCGCCTTCGGACGCTTCCGCCCGTGGCCGTGCTCCACCGAGGAGGCCATCGAGCGTGTGGCGGCTCACTGGCGCTCACTCCCCTACCGGCTCGGGACGCTCGACTTCTTCGTGTGGTTCGACGTCACGGACCTCGGCCTCGAGCGCCTGGACCGGTTCGACCGGACCCGAGCGGCACCCGAGGTGGCGACTCGGTCCGGAGACGGCCCGACCAGCCTTCGTGCTGAGCCACCGGACGACGGACTCGGGAGCTAACCTCGCACCCATGTCGACGCCCCGGCCCTACCTCGCCCGGACCCCGGTCGCCCTCGCGCACCGGGGCGGGGCGCTCTACGGGCCCAACGTCGGGCTCGAGAACACGATGACGGCCTTCGGCAATGCGGTCGACCTCGGCTACACGCACCTCGAGACCGACGTGCACCTGACCCGGGACGGCCGGATCGTCGCCTTCCACGACGATCGGCTCGACCGCGTGACCGATCGCACCGGCCTGATCCGCGACCTGCCGTGGTCCGAGGTCGCATCGGCGCGTCTCGTCGGCGACCACGCCGAGGAGGCCATCCCCCTCCTCACCGACGTCATCGACGCGTTCCCCGGCATCAACCTCAACATCGACCTCAAGGCGCCGGGCACGGCAGGGCCGTTGTGGCGGCTCATCGAGGAGCGCGGCCTGCACGACCGCGTCTGCGTCGGGTCCTTCTCGCAACGCAGCCTCTCGCACTTCCGCCGACTCGCACGCGGACGGGTCGCCACGGCCGCGGGGCAGATCGGCACGGCCTTGGCCGTGCTCGCGCCGCGGATGCTGTCCGCCGTCCTCCGCACACCGGCCGACGTCTTCCAGGTGCCGACGTCGGTGCCGCTGAGGGGGCGCACGGTCGAGGTCGTCACGCCGAAGCTCATCGAGGTGGCGCACGCCCACGGCAAGCAGGTCCACGTCTGGACGATCGACGACGCCGGCGAGATGGAGCGCCTGCTCGAACTCGGTGTCGACGGCCTCGTCAGCGACCGGATCGACGTTCTCAAGGACGTCCTGACGCGACGCGGCGTGTGGACGGGACGCGACTGAGCGGCATACCGCTCCCCGCGAGCTCCTCAGCGTGCGAGCACGTGCCCCCGGCTCGTGCTCACCCGGGTCCACCGGCCGTGTGCGGCGACGGTGGCCGGCTCACCCGGCCGCGTGAACCCGAGGACGTGCGCTCCGAAGGCGAGTCCCGCGGTGACCGGCGGAACCGTGTCGGTCATCGCACCCCAGACGCGGCGCCGCAGCGCCGCGACCGCCTGCGCCCCCGCGCCTTCGGGGGTCCCGGCGGCGACGTCCGAGATGCCCTGCGCCGCAAGATCATCGACGACTCCTCCGTCGAGGCTGCCCACGGGCTCCCATCCGCCGCGAGGCGGAGTGAGACCGGCCCACGACGCCTGGACCGTCGTCGGGGGGACGTGGAGCGTCGTCGTCCTGCCGTCGGCCCTCGCGAGCCGGTCGGCGACGGAGGCGAACGCGACCGTCACGTCGAGCGGCGGCCCCGGCACGACGGGCACGATGCGCATCCCGAGCACGGTCCCCTCACCCATCAGCCCCGAGCCCTCGAGCACGGCCACGGTCGCGACGAGGACGCTGCCGAGGACCTGCAGACGGACCGATCCCTCCGGGCTGACACGGCGAGAGCGTCCGATGAACGTCGCGAAGTCGGCGAACCCGCGCGGGTCGCCGAAGTCGATCTCGCTCACCGGCGCCGCCTCCGGAAGGGAGCCGCGTCGCCCAGGTGGACCCGGATCGCCTCCCGCTCCTCGGGCCGCATCCGCCGCGGCGAAGCGGAGGCGAAGTCGTAGAGCGCGAGCTCCGTCTCGGCCACGGCGTACACCGTGTCACCGACGCCCTCGGGATCACGGACGATGTAGGCGACGTCGAAGCCAGCGCCGCCGACGCGCGAGACCCACAGCTCGATGCGCACCGGCTCGTGACGGAAGCCGAGTGGACGGAGGTACTCGATCTCGTGCCGGGAGACGAGCACACCCTCCTCGAGCATCGAGCGGTCGCCGGCTCCCCCGCCGTCGAACCAGTCGCGGAAGGCGATGACCCGGGCGTCCTCGAGGAGCCGCAGGAACTGCACGTTGTTGATGTGGGCGTAGGCATCCATGTCCGACCAGCGCAGGGACACGTGCGCGGCATACGGCCTGAGGTCGTCGGAGGGGGCGCTCATGCGCCCATCCTCCCAGCCCTGTCCACACCACTTGCCGGGTGTCCACCACTGTCCACACCCCGCCGTATGCCGCTGGGTCCCGTCACCGCGGGCCCGTAGGTTGGGGGCATGGCGAGCTCACCCACTGCACCTCCGGCTACCGACCTGCGCGCGCGGGCCACGATCGCGCTGCGCCGTCTCGTCGGCCGCGACGACGTCGACTTCCGCAACGGCCAGCTCGATGCGATCGCCGAGCTCGTCGAGGGCCGGCGCCGGGTCCTCGTCGTCCAACGGACCGGGTGGGGAAAGTCGGCCGTCTACTTCGTCGCGACGGCCCTGCGCCGCGCCGAGGGCGCCGGTCCGACGGTCATCGTCAGCCCACTGCTCGCCCTCATGCGCGACCAGATCGCGGCAGCCGAGCGGGCCGGGATCCGAGCGGTGACGCTCAACTCGACCAACGCCGACGAGTGGGGGACGGTCTCCGGTGCCCTCGCCCGTGACGAGGTCGACGTCCTGCTCGTTAGTCCGGAGCGGCTCAACAACCCCCGCTTCCGCGACGAGCAGCTGCCCGCGCTCGCCGAGTCGTGCGGGCTCCTCGTCGTCGACGAGGCGCACTGCATCAGTGACTGGGGCCACGACTTCCGGCCCGACTACCGCCGGATCCGCGACCTGCTGCTCACCCTGCCGGACCGCACTCCCGTGCTCGCGACGACGGCGACCGCCAACGCACGCGTCGTGACCGATGTCGTCGAGCAGCTCGGCGCCGGCGGACACGACGTGCTGACCCTCCGCGGCCCGCTCGCGCGGGCCTCGCTCCGGCTCGGCGTGCTGCCGCTCTCGGCCCCCGAGCAGCGCCTCGCCTGGCTCATCGCCCATCTTGCGGACCTGCCTGGGTCCGGGATCGTCTACGCCCTGACCGTCGCCGCGGCCGAGGATGTCGCGGTCGCCTTGCGCGAGGCCGGGCACGAGGTGGCCGCCTACACCGGCCGCACCGAGCCGGGCGAGCGGATCCGCCTCGAGGAGGCCCTGCGCGACAACCGGGTCAAGGCGCTGGTCGCGACGAGCGCCCTCGGGATGGGCTTCGACAAGCCAGACCTCGGCTTCGTCCTCCACCTCGGCGCGCCGTCGTCACCGGTGGCGTACTACCAGCAGGTCGGCCGTGCCGGGCGTGCCACCGACCGGGCCGACGTGCTCCTCATGCCCGGGCCCGAGGACAAGGACATCTGGCGCTACTTCGCCTCGGCGTCGATGCCTCGCCAGGAGCAGGCCGATGCGGTCGTGCGTGCCCTCGCCGACGCCGGCCGCCCGCTCTCGACCGTTGCCCTCGAGTCGATCGTCGACGTTCGTCGCACCCGCCTCGAGCTGCTCCTCAAGGTCCTCGACGTCGACGGCGCCGTCCAGCGGGTCGCGGGTGGCTGGACCGCCACCGGGGCGAGCTGGACCTACGACGCGGAGCGCTACGGTCGGGTCAGCGAGGCTCGGGAGCGCGAGCAGCAGCTCATGATCGACTACGAACGCACGGGCGAGTGCCGCATGGCGTTCCTCCAGCGATGCCTCGACGACGACACCGCCGAGTCCTGCGGGCGCTGCGACCGCTGCGCCGGGCCGTGGTTCGACCCGGCCATCCCGGAGGCAGCAGTCAACACCGCCCGGTCGAGGCTCGACCGCCCCGGGGTGGTGCTCGACCCCCGCGCGCAGTGGCCCACCGGCATGGAGCGACTCGGCGTGCCGCTCAGGGGCCGGATCGCCCCCGGGGTCTCCAGCGAGCCCGGACGCGCGGTGGCGCGTCTCAGCGACCTCGGCTGGGGCCAGCGCCTGCGCGAGCTGCTCCGCGGCGAGGACCGGCCTGTCACGCAGGAGATCGTGCGGGCCTGCGTGCAGGTCCTGGCCGGGTGGGGCTGGGACGAGCGCCCCGTGGCGATCGTCTCCGTCCCCTCCCGTCGGCGCCCCCAGCTCGTCGGGTCCCTCGCCACCGGCCTCGGAGAGCTGGGGCGGCTTCCCTACCTCGGGGCACTCGACCTGCTCGATGGTGGTCCCGTCGGCGATCCGGGGGGCAACAGCGCCTTCCGCCTCGCCAACGTGTGGGGCCGGCTCGGGGTCGGGCCCGACCTCGCGGACCGGCTGCGCGGCATCCCCGGGCCAGTGCTCCTCGTCGACGACGTCGCCGACTCGCGGTGGACGCTCACGGTCTGCGCGGGTCTGCTGCGGGAGGCCGGCGCCCCGAGCGTCCTGCCGCTCACGCTCGCGGTGGAGGGCTGATCGGGGCGAGCAACGATTGGCTAGGGTCGTGCCGTGACCGACGACCTGACAGCGCTGCCGCCCCTGGCCGACCTCATCGACGTCCTCACGCTCCGTGAGCTCGGGACCGCGCACATCTCGGTCACCGGGATCGAGGGCCAGGACGCCGCCTCCTCCATCGGCGCCACCTCGGCCCGCGTCTTCGAGGGCCGCAGCCAGAAGATGCCGCACGGGCGGGTCTTCGGCGGGCAGGTGCTCGCCCAGTGCGTCATGGCTGCCGGGCTCACGGTCAGAGACGTCGTCGGGGACGGCCCGCGGCCGATCCACTCGCTGCACGGCTACTTCATGCGACCCGGGGACGACACCCTGCCGATCCGGTTCGCCGTCGAGGAGATGCGCGACGGCGCGTCCTTCTCGACGCGGCGGGTTCATGCCATCCAGAAGGGCGCGCCGATCATGTCGATGACGTGCTCGTTCCAGGAACGTGCCGGGGGTCTCGACCACCAGGACCCGATGCCCGAGGTCCCCGGCCCCGACGAGCTGCGCTCGCTCTCCGACGTCTTCGGGGGCATCGACCATCCCGGGGCCAAACACATCGCCGAGTCCCGGCCGATCGAGCAGCGCCACGTCGAGGGCAGCGTGTTCCTCGATGCCGGCACCGAACGCGTCGCGGAACAGCACGTGTGGATGAGGGCGATCGGCGAGCTGCCAGACGACCAGCTGCTCCACTCGGCCGTCCTCGCCTACGCGAGCGACTACACGCTCCTCGAGCCGATCCTGCGGCGCCACGGCGTCGTCTGGACCGACCCCCGGCTGCGCGCGGCGAGCCTGGACCACTCGATGTGGTTCCATCGCGACGTCGACATCTCCGACTGGGTCCTCTACGCCCAGCAGTCGCCCTCGGCGATCAGTGGCCGGGGTCTCGGCATCGGTCAGATGTTCGCGCAGGACGGACGCCTGGTCGCGACGACCGCCCAGGAGGGCATGATCCGGCTCAAGGAGTCCTGACCGGGCACCCGGTCACCGGGTCCGCTCCGGCCGCCGCTGGTGACAAGGTCAGGGCCGCGCGAGGCGGACGACGGCGACGTCGTGAGCCCCCAGGTGTATGCCGTCGGGCGGGGTCGCCCGACGGGGCGGCGCGGCTGCCGGATGGTCGTGGGGCGAGGCGTCGTCCCATGAGGCGAGAACCTCCATGACCGTGCCGCACGGCACCGTCTGCGGCGACGCGGCGAGGTTGGCCACGACCGCCACCGACCCACGGTGCAGGACGAGCCAGCGCGCCTCCTCGTCGAAGCCGACGGAGGTCGCTGTGAGGTCACCGCTTGCGACGTCGGGCTCGGCCCTCCGCAAGGCGATGAGGCGCCGGTAAAAGGCGAACATCCGGGCGTGGCCGGGGTCGGCGACCTCGTCCCACTTGAGAATGCTCGCCTGACGGGCCTCGGGGTCCTGCGGGTCAGGGATGTCGGCCTCGTCCCAACCGTGCCTGGCGAACTCGCTGCGGCGGCCTGAGCGCACCGCCTGCGCGAGCCACTCCTCGTCGAAGGACGTGAAGAACCGGAACGGCGTGCTGGCCCGCCACTCCTCCCCCATGAAGACCATCGCCGTGTAGGGCGAGAGGAGGTAGAGCGCGGCGCCGATCGCCTGCTGGCCCGGGGTGATCGTCTCGCCGATGCGGTCACCCAACGCACGGTTGCCCACCTGGTCGTGGGTCTGGAGGTAGGCGACGAAGCGGTGCCCGGAGATCGCGTGCCGGTCGACGGGCGCGCCCCAGAGGGCCCCACGGAAGGTCGACGTGCGCCCGTCGTGGAGGAAGACCTCGGTCAGCGTCTTGGCCAGGACCGACAGCGGACCTCCCGCAGGCCACACCGGCGTCCCTCCCGCGAAGTCCGCGTAGTAGCCCTGCGTCTCACCCGTCAGGGTCACGTGGAGGGCGTGGTGGACGTCATCGTCCCACTGCGCGCTCATCCCACGGCCGCCGCGCCTCGTCGGCGCCACCATGACGGGGTCGTTGAGATCGCTCTCCGCGATGAGGTCGAGGGGCCGTCCGAGCAGCTCTGCGAGAAGAGCGGTCTCGTCCGACAGCTCCGCGAGGATGTGCCGCGGAGAGGAGTCGCGCAGCTGGTGGACGGCGTCGAGCCGCAGCGCGTCGACATGGAAGTCGCGGAACCAGCGCAACGCATCGTCGACGACCCACCGACGCACGACCTCGCTCCCCGCCCCGTCGAGGTTCACCGCCGGGCCCCACGGGGTCGACGCACCCTCGCTGAAGTACGGGCCGAACGCGCCAAGGTAGTTGCCAGTGGGCCCGAGGTGGTTGTGGACGACGTCGAGGCAGACCCCGAGTCCCCGTGCATGGCACGCGTCGACGAAGCGCTGGAAGGCGGCCGGACCCCCGTAGGCCTGCTGGACGGCATAGGGCTGGACGCCGTCGTAGCCCCAGCCGTGCGTCCCGCCGAACGCGGCGACGGGCATGACCTCGACGACGTCGACGCCGAGCAGCGCGAGGTGGTCGAGGTGGGCCACCGCCGCGTCGAAGGTCCCCTCGGCGGTGAAGGTCCCGATGTGGAGCTCGTAGAGGACGCCGCCGACGCTTCCACGTCCCTCGCGGGGGCCCGGCCAGGCCAGGTCCGACCAGGCGTGCGCGCTCGGGTCGAAGGTCCGGCTCGGGCCGTGGACACCGTTCGGGAGCCAGGCGCTGCGTGGGTCGGGCAGCGGTTCGCCGCCGTCGAGCGAGAAGGCGTAGTCGACCGGCCCGGGGCGCTCAGGGGTCCATGACCACCAGCCCCTCGCCTCCTGCGACATGGCACGGCGGGTCGCGACAGCGGCGAACGAGGCCATCGACAGGGCAGCAGCGTCGTCGGCCGGCGCCACGAGGACGTCCACGGCGGACGCCGACGGGGCCCAGACCCGGACCGGTGCAGCCGTCATGCCGTCTCCCCGCCTGCGCGGACGAGGAGCGCGACCGGCAGGTCGCCGGCGAGCGCCTCGGCAACGGCGCGGGAGCCGCCCTCGACCTCCCGGTGCGTCAACAGGTCGCGCCACCGGCCGGGCGGCAGCGCGACGGTGGC
>NZ_AWSA01000084.1 GCF_000576595.1 Intrasporangium oryzae NRRL B-24470
TCGGCCTCATTTTCGAGCGTTGCCGACAGGTCAGCGGTGCTGTAGCGCTCTCAAGGCAGACAACCACACTTGAGTTCAGTGTGACGAGCAATCGAGGCTCTCCTCTCTTGGCGCGCTCCCCGATGATGAACCGCGACGGATGCGCCCCAAGTGCAACCTGACCAGGCGGCCCACGGCATTCTCGCCGATCCCTTCGAAGATCGGGTGGCGCCAGCCGATTGGTGCGCGTTAGTCCGCACGTTGGTCATCCAGACACCAATGCGACTCACGCGCAGAAGTCGTAATCGCTTTGATGCTCAAGGTGTCCCGGTGCTCCCGCCCGAGCAGCCGCACCCCGTCGGTCAGAGGCGCCAGCGCATCCCAGGTCCCGGCCGGGTCACCGGCTTAACCGGTCCAGCCAGGCCCGGCTCTCCAAAGTGTCCGGATGCTCCGGGCCGAGCAGACGCACCCGGTCAGTCAGCAGCGCCGCCAGCGCATCCCGCGCCCCAGCCGCGTTACCGGCCTTTCCCGTCCACCACGCCAAGCTGGCCCGGGCGCGAAGGGTGTTCGGACTAGTCTTGCCAAGCACTCGCACCAGGTCGGGCAGCAAGGACGCCAGCGCATCCCGGGCCCGGGTCGGATCACCGGCCTCCCCGCTCCACCGCGCCAGGCTGGCCCGGGTAGCCAAGGTGCCTGGAGCGTCATGACCGAGCACCCGTACCCGATCAGGCAGCAACACCGCCAAAGCGTCCCGCGCCTTGGCCGGGTCACCAGCCTGTCCTATCCACTCAGCAAGGTTGTTCCGGGTTGTCAGCACCGCGGGAGCGTCCGGGCCATGGAGCCGCTCCAGGTCCGTCAGCAGGGCCGCGTACGCGTCCCGCGCCCCAGCAGGGTTCCCTGCCTCCCCGATCGCGGATGCCAAGTTATTCCGGGTTGTCAGGACCTCTTGAGCATCCGGGCCAAGCACCCGCTCAAAGTCGGTCAGCAGGGCTGCGTACGCCTCCCGCGCCCCAGCAGGGTTCCCTGCCTGCCCGATCCAAGAGGCCAGGTTTGTTCCGGGCCGCGAACGTGTCTGGATGATCCGGGGGGAGCACCCGCTCGAGGTCAGGCAGCAGCGCCGCGAACGCGTCCCGCGCCCCTGCTGCGTTCCCGGCCTCTCCGATCCAGGAGGCCTGATTATTGCGCGCCGCCAAGGTGTCCGGGTCATCTGCGCCCAGCACGCGTGCCATGTCCGGCAGGAGCGCCGCGAACGCGTCCCGAGCGCCTGCCGCATCCCCAGCCTCCCCGATCCAGGAGGCGAGGTCGTTTCGAATTATGAGAGTGGCCAAGTCGTCCTCCCCGAGTTCGGCGAAGGCACGCTCCAGCCAAGCTCTGAGAACCGTGACGTTGTCCGCGGGGCGATGCCCAAGGCTGCGACCGACCCGCTTCACAGCATCGATCTGGCGGCCCACCGCCCAGAGGTGCTGCGCGAAGGCAAGCTTGACGTAACCCGAATAGGCGGCAGCAGTGCCGTTCATGTCGCGTTCCAGCACCGAGAGGATCGCCTCGTGTCCGCGTCTGGGCGACCTCCGGCCGTCCTCCGCTGCGCAGACGAGGTGGTCCCTGAGTGTTTCGTGGGCCAGCCCTATCGTCTCCTCGGAGGTTCCGGGCTTGGCCCGGACCACGAGTCCATCCAGCCCGACGAGCAAGTCCCGGGCCTGGGCGGCCGTTGCTGGATGTTCGAGAACGCCCAAGGCGTCGTCAAGGATCCCGAGCGGCAGGATCGGACCGGTGCCCGCGGCGGCGAGGATGGCAAGCGCCGCCGCCAGCAACTTGTCGTCCTGGACCCTGATTTGCGCTGCGGTGATGGCTCGCTCGTAGAGGTCCGCGAGGCTCACCCCTTCTGGCGGCGCATCGACGGGCCCTACGGAGGTGGCGAGGTCAGCGAGGACCTTCGCGTCCAGCCAGGTGTGGGTCTGCGCAGCGATGGCGCGCACGAGCCCTTGGTCGGGACCACGGCGCACCAGGTACGCGATGACTTCTTCAGCAGGCGCCTGGCTCATGTCGATCCGCAGTTGCTCTCGACCAAAGTCAGGCAACGAGCCGGGACGGCCTGTCAGCAGCACCCGAACCCCCGTCAGGTTCGAGTCCTCAATCATCGCCTTCACGGCTTCGCTCAAAACCGCGCGAGCCGCGGCGTCCATCTGGTCCAGTGCATCGACAGCGATCCGTACCCGCTTGGGGCCCGTCACTGTGAGGGCCCCAAGGGGTCCCACGAGGAGTCGGGTCATCGCATCCTGCCTCCCCAGCGCGGTCTCATCGAACCGGGCGGTGTATCGCTCAGACGCCTCAGCGAATCCTGGGAGGCGCTCGAGTTGCTGAGCCAGCATCTCGGCGATGGCAACGAGGGTGGGACTTGTCGCCGCGAACGCCACCGCATGCATGAAACCGGGTGGAATGGTGTCAGGCGCCACTTCCGGACGGGTCAAGGCGGCCACGACCGCCGACTTGCCTGAACCTGCTACTCCAAAGAGCGCAACCACCTGACCGTGCTTCCACCCGGCCACGACCTGCTCGAGGGTCTGGGTGGTCTGGAAGTCTCGGGTGAGCTCCACCGCCTCGCCACTGGCGGCGGTGCCGGCGAGGGGCCACGCGTTGGGGGAGGCTACGTTGTGTCCAATGAAAAGCCCGGGGTCCGAGAGTTGCCATCGCCCTGAATGGCCAAGGTACGCGGTGGGTCCTGGGTCTTGCACACGCCGGCGATCCGCCCGATCACCTGATCGTCCGCCTGCAGGTAGTCATGCGACAAGCTTGGGATGCCATCGCGTAGCAGCCGGTGCAGCGTGCGGGTGAAGCACCCGTCCCGCGCGGCCTGGTCGAACGTTGACGTGACGAGCTGCACTCGCATGCCAGCCTCCGCAAATGTCGGCGCCAGCACGGGCCGCCATGTCCGCCAAGCCTGCACCTGACTGGCAGGCATCCACCAGCAGGATCAGCCCATCGAGGCCGCTGTGGCTGCGCACTAATTCGGTGAGCCGCTGCCCGAACAGGAACCCGGTATCTGAGTCTGGCGGGGACTGCCCATTCATGGGCAGCAGGTACAGGTCGTTCCCCACAGCCTCAGCGTGGCCCACGAACGCCATCAGCAGAGTCGCCTGCGCCGCGTCAGCGGCTGCCACCGCTGCCTTGACCTCGGCCACCATCGCGCTTCGGTCCGGGTCAAGAACTAGCCGGCTCGACTCCGGGTCGCACCCGCCCCGGTAGGGGTCCACGAGCACGTCGAACAGGTCCCGCGCCGCCTGCGACAGGAACGACAGGGGAAGGTTGGGCAGCCCGCCACACTGCGATCCGATAACCAACGCCCGACGCCCCCCCATAACCTCATTGAAGCCCTCACGGACCGGGCCAGCGGCCGATAGCCTCAAACCAGCACAGCCCGGAAAGGAGGCCTCTGTGGCTGACATCGTCCTGGTGCATGGCATCGCCCAAGAACAACGGGGCGCGGCAACGCTCGAATCGGAATGGTTGCCTGCCATCGCCGACGGGCTTCGCGCCGCCAGCCATCCGGACCTGGCCACGCGCGTGTGGCCGGTCACCGGCTCGACGGAACGGATCACCGCCGAAATGGCCTTCTACGGCGACCTATTCCTCGAACCCGGCACCATGGGTACCACCGACACCGTTCCGCCAGCGGGCGAGGGACGCGACCTAGCCGAAGCGATCGCCCAGGAGTGGCTACGCCACGGCGCCGAGCGGGTCAACCCAGACCAGCAGGCCGCCACCACCCAACTGAGCTACCTGCAACCTGAGGGCCACGAAGAGCAGGGCCCTATCCAGGAAGCCCAGCGCAGCGCCCTTAACGCCTTGGCCCGACTACGCTGGTTCGCGCCTCTCGGGATGAGATTCGCCGGCAAGTTCGTCAACCAGACCCTTTCCCAGGTCACCGCCTACCTCACGGACGAAACCATCCGCGACGAGATCCAGGGCCGAGTCGCCGCCCTCATCGGTCCCGACACCAAGGCCATTCTCGGCCACTCCCTCGGCTCCGTCGTAGCCTACGAAGCCGCTCACCGACTCAGCCACCCCATCCCGCTCCTGCTCACCATCGGTAGCCCCCTCGGTCTGCGAACCATCGTGTTCAACAAAGTCCGACCACAGCCCCCCGGGTATCCCCCGCAGGTGCGGCGGTGGGTCAACATCGCAGACCGCAACGACCTCGTCGCGGCCGAACCGGATCTCCGCCCACAATTCGGCGAACCACCCCCGGGATGCACCTTCGACGCCGCCTGGACCGTCGTCAACGGGGCCAAACCCCATGACGGCTCCTTCTACTTGAGCAAGAAGCAAACCGGAATACCCCTCGCGCAAGCCCTCACCGAGCCGCTTTAGACCCCTTCACCAGCTGCCGCCCGTTGGGCCGCTTCGCCAGGTCCTCCAAGCCGAGCACCATCGTCGAGATCATCATCATCACGAACAAGGCGGGAAATATCCAGCCAATCTTAACTGGCTCGTTGATCCAGATCTCCTCGACGGTCGGGTCGTCGTAGTCCTGGACGAGGCAGCGCACCCCGAGCGACTGGTGCGCGGGGTCGGGGCCGGAGCGTCTATGTGTCGACGCCGCCCTGATCGGTGCCGACATCAAGGGCTGGGCGACCCGGGGCTGGGTCGCTGTGCGAACTCGAGCGGAGTCGCCTTCCCCAGGACGCCGACGAGCTACAGCGCTCCATCGACGCCTTTCGCACGGACGCCCGGCCCTACTGCGAACTCATCGAGCGGATCGCTTGGCTGGCAGTCGCCGTGTCAGCGAGGCCTCACTCTGATTCTCCGGCGACTGCCGCTCATACCGCGCTCGGTGTAGTCGATCCCGGAGCATCGCCCGTCCGTTGCCTCAACGCGGCGCGAGGATCCGCAGCTGGAGCATCGCCGCGAACCGCTGCTCCGGATCACCGATGTCGAGTCCGCTGACCTCCTCGAGCCGACGCAGCCGGTAGCGCAGCGTGTTGGGGTGGATGAAAAGTGCGGCTGCGGCGGCGCGGACGTCGCCGAGCGTGTCGAGCCAGGTCTCGAGGGTCTCGGCCAGGTCCGAGTCATTGTGCTCGTCGTACGCCAAGAGGCGCGCGACGGGGCCGAGCGGCCGCTCACCGCGCGCAGCGGCGAGGTCGCGCAGCTCGAGCAGGAGGGACTGGGCATGGACATCGGGAAGGCGGGCGACCCGCCGTGCTGCGTGCCCCTCGCGCAGGACCCGCAGCACGCGGGTCGCCGTCGCCCGCGACTCGGCCACCCCGCGGACGTCGTCGCCCACGCCACCGATGCCGACCACGATCGGTAAGCGACTCCCGACCCGCTCGCAGAACTCCTCTGCCAAGCGCGCGGCGCGTTCCTCCGGCTCGCTGCCGGGTACGACGGCGAGCAGGCCGTACGCGATGCCGCCGACCACGGCGACGGCAGAGTTGGGCATGGATGCCGACAGGTGCACGCTGAGCGCGTCGGCAACCCGCTCGAGGTCGCCGGTCCCACGACCGTCGCACGAAGGCGTCCGTCTTCCTCACGGGAGGATCGCGTGCAGCCACGACGGACGGGCGACCGCGACGTCGATCAAGACCTTCAGCCGCCAACCAACTGAGCGACAGCGGTGACGTCCGAGGTCACGTGTGGCGCAAGGAAGTCGCCTCCACTGGGTGTCAACCGGCACGCGGCGTCGGGTCAAGAAGCGGCCCGCGTTCACGGCCGACGAGGCAAGACAGAGCTACTCCAGCCGCAGCGCCTGGGTCGAGCTCGGCTGCTGAACGATCTGATCCACCCCCAGGTCGGCTCGCACGAGGGCGTCCAGGTCAAGTTCCCCGCGCACGGCATTCAGAAACGCCGAGCGGAGTTCCACTGCCCGCTCCAGGAGGCGCACCACGGTGTCGGCTCCGGTCCCGCCGACCCCGGAACCCCCAGCGACGATCACGTTCTCGATCGACTGGAAGGCCAACTTCAGCTGCCACCGTAAGGCGGACGCGGTATCGGCGACCTCGCGCGAGGTCGTGAGCAGGAGCACCTCGCCGAGCGCTCCGACCAACTTGGCGGCAAGCCCGGGGTTCCGGTCGACCCGAGCCTCCGTGGGGGATTCCTGCCAACGGCTGACCATGTCTGCCGTCGCGTTGCTCGACGCCACGGCGAACTGCGAATACCTAGCGGACGCCGCCCGCAGAGCCGCCCGCCGCTGCTGCTCCAGGTCTCGCTGCGCCGCTTCCGATGACTGACGCCCGGCCATCCATTGGCTGAGGCCGGCACCCGCCACCCCCCCAACGATGGCGAGCGCGCCTCCGAGCAACGTGTCCACGAATGCCATGCCAACGCTCCATACCCTCGGGGGCGCTTCGAGATCGCGCCCAGGAAATCGGACAGAAGTACCTTGCCCCGTGCGCTGAACGGTGTGACTCTCACCCTCTGCTTGTGCAAGGAGTGTGAAACGCAGGAGACGAAACAGCGTCTCCTATTTGCCCTTGCTGGCGACAAGGGTGCGAGATCGGTCCGGCTCTCGGATGAGCGAAGCGGCGTCGAGGCCGAGCAGCCGGCATCTGGCGACGATGATGCGTAGTGCGGCGCGGGCGGCTTCGACGTCCCCGTTCATGGCGCGGTCCCAGACCCCATGTTGGAGGGCGTCGAGGCGGGCTGTCTCGAGGTCCCGCAGGGAGTCGACGGCCTCGTGTGTCCGGCCCTGCAGCGCCTTGCTGACGGCCTGGTAGACCGCGCCGCGGTTGGCGTAGCCGAGTTCGTCGGCGATCTGCTGGTAGGTCCACCCTTGGGTGCGCAGCTCAACGGCGCGGGCGCGACGAGCCGCGGCCAGGGCCATGTTGCGGTGCCGGCCGTCGACCCGTGGGAGTGCTGCTGCGGCGGTGCTCATGGGAACCATTATCACCGACTGATGCGCGGAAGCAGCGCTACTGGGCCGCCCCCGCGCGTCCCAGCCGATGCAGGTGTTGCCCCCAAAGCTCCTCCAGCAACCGGTTATCGCGTGACGGCACGATGGTGCCTTCGAGTCGCCGAGCTCAGGGCATCACGGAGCGTGAAGGTCACCGCTTCGATCGATCCACCACACTTCGATCTGCGCGGCGGACAGCGAAGCGACCGTCTGGCCGTGCAGCTCCCGGTAACGCGGGAAGTCGGGCAGCACGATGGCACTGCGCCACCTCGGTTCCTTGCCCCGGAGCCGCATCGCGGCAAGCACGGCCTGGGCGTACCCGTGCCCGGCCTGCGTGCCGGGGAGCGTGCGCTTCGCCTCGCCGGCACGCGAGGGATCCGCATAGTTGCGACTCGGGAAGCCCTTCACCTCGATGCCTGCAGTCTGACCGTCACGGGCGGCGACCACATCGATGCCATGCTCGCGGGCCGCGGTGTTGGCGACCGACAGGATGCGCCAGCCGTTTTTCACCAGGGCAGTCACCAAGGACGACTGGACGTCGGCCTCCGTGTACCACTCCCCCGCTGGACGCCTGTCTTGGTCTGGTTGTGGCTGGGGAGACGAACCGGAGCTAGGTGGGCCCAGGGGGACCGGTGCGGCTGTGCCTTCGGAGGTAGCGCCGGTCGGTCTGCTCGTCGAGGCGGTCGTGTTGCGGGCGCGCCATTGCTCGATCTCGTTGATCGTGGCGCGTCGGAATACTCCGCGATCGATCCGGGTGAGGAACGGTTCTCGGTGCGAGAACTGAGACCGGTCTCCGACGTTCCAGCATGCCCCACGGATGTGGGTGCGCACGGTTCTCTCGTTGGCCTTCGACGGCGCATGGCGGCGGAACCAGGACAGCACCTCCTGAGAGGTGAAGGGCCCGGACTGCGTTGCCGCGTAGTCGCGCAGGCGGTCCCAGACCGTCCCTGCACCGCCGGTGGACACTGGCTCAGGTAACATTTCGCCGCTCGCCGCCTTGGCCTCACTGTCCATGGCGGACGCGTCCAATCCGCCGCAGGTGTTGCCCCCAAAGCTCATCCAGCAACCGGTCTTCGGGTGACGGCACGATGGTGCCTCCCATCTGCGGTGTCCAGTCTCGTCCCGGGGCCGCGTGTGAGCCTGCTCCGGGACGGCCGCTCCGCAGGGGGTGTGCTCGCCGGGGGCTGTTGGGCGCCCTTTCCCTTCGCCGCGGCTAGGGGCTGCGGCGCCCTCCGCCGCCCAGACGGCCGGGGTTTGCCGGTCGCCCTGAGAGCACGTCCAGAAGCAGCAGTGCGATCGCGCTGATGCCTAGGCTCGCTGAGACGGCGGCGTTCTTGACGGCCGCGTGTCGGCAGTCCGTCGTGGTGGAGTTCTTCGCATCAATCGCGAACACGGCGAGGCGGTGCTCGTGATGCCACTGGGCGGCCAGCTGGCGGATCCTCGACGGCACACCGTGGTTGGTAACCACAGGGACACCGAGCGAAGCATCGCTGGGCGCGAGCGCGGCACCAACGAACTGGGCCGGCCACATCCCAAACTGGGGGAAGAGCCGGGCGGCGACAGACCAACCAGGACGATGGTCAGAGGGGACTCACGCCGGCGGGGGTGGTCCGGCACGCTGCGGGGGGTGCCGTCCCCGGCTGACTACCCGCCGGTGCGCTTACCGAACGGAGTGGACCAGGACCGACCCGATGGTCCACCTTTCGAGACGTCGCGATCAACGACATCGATTCCTCCGCCTTCTCTGGACGCACGTGGTGGCATGCGTCATAGCTGGCTCGATAGCCCAGCCGTTGACTCGCCACCGACGGGCCAGCAAGGCCACATACGCGGAGGTACACAGGTGCTGAAAGATGCAACATTTCTGGGTCTGGGGGCAGATGTTTGGTTCCAGGGTTTCCTTGGGGCGGTCCTTGCCGGGCTGGTTTCGGTCCTTGTTGCCTGGATCACGGCGCGCGGTCAGGTGAAAGTAGTTGGCCAGCAAGTGGAGCAGGAGAGGCTTTCCCGCCAGCGCGCAAACTATGAAAAGGCGGCTTCAGAGCTGTTGGAACAGTTGCCAGCGTTAGCCGATCGCGCGCGCGTCTACGCCTCCGCTCGGCGCCAGGAGGCAATTGAGGGGCGAAAGTACGACAACCTATATAACGACGCCCGCCGTGAGGTCGCCAAGCGCCTGACGTTGCTGGGTGACCGACCTCTGCGACGGACCATAGCTGAGACACCTGTCGCCTTCCAACGCTACGCGCAATGTTTCGCTAATAGCTTCCTGCTTCAGGGTGACGTGGCCGAAAGATCAACGATTGAATGCGCTGAGACGCTGGGAGCATACGTCGCTACTGTCGTCGATCTGATTTATGAAGACTGGGCAAGTAGTGTCGGCACGACTCGAAGCGTCGAACTTCCGAATTTGTTAATGCCACTTGACCGGTAACCCGGGTTATTCGTGGTCCTGGACCCGGTCCCAAGTGGCCACGACCCGGCGGAACCCCGACCGTCGCCCATCCGCCCGCGCGGCGGGACTGCTCGGGTTGCGCGAGCCACGTCCTGAACGCCTGCTTGGACCGGGCCCTCGACGCAAGGAGTCCACGGCCTCGTGTGTGCGGCCTCGTGTGTGCGGCCTCGCGCCGCACAGCTGACATTCACCTTCAGGGTCGAGCCGAGAAGACGACGCGTACCGGACTCGCAGTGCGAAACGCAGGAGACGAAACCGCGTATTCTTAATTGTCTTGGCTGACAACGAAAGTACGAGGTCGGTCCGGCTCCCGGATCAGCGATGTGCGGCAAACCAGTCGATCCCCAGCTACTTGCCTGCGCTCGCGCGTCACCTTGCGCCTGGCCCTCAGCACCTCAGCTGTGGAGCCCGCACCAGCGCAGCCGGTCGACGTCAGGGGGCAGCGTTCGCGCCCTTCTTGCGCATTTCACTAATCAGGCGTTCGGCCTGATCAGCCGCAGCGTCCACCTGGCGTCGATATTCGGCCACGGCCTTGCTCGCAGACTCGATTGCACAGGAAAAGCGGCTCTTCATACCTGAGGTGGGTCACAGGCTGAGGCCTCCTCCGATGAGGAGCATCCGCAGCCGGTAGTTCTCGCGGTTGCGGAAGCCGCGGGCGACACGTCGGTGGAGCTCGATGAGGCCGTTGACGGCTTCGGTGCCGCCGTTGTTCGCGCCGCCGGTGGTGAAGTACGCGAGGAACGCCTCGCGCCACTGCGCCAATGTCCGGCCGAGCCGGGCGATCTCCGGGATCGGGCAGGAGGT
>NZ_AWSA01000085.1 GCF_000576595.1 Intrasporangium oryzae NRRL B-24470
TGGATGGCAGCCCTCATCGCCCTCAAGACGAGTTGAGTGGATCTCCGCCTGCCCGGGTCTTGGGTCTTTCCCCGTGCTCCACGCGAGCATGCAGTTCGCGTCGCTTCGTGGTTCACCCAGGGCTGGCACCTGCCGCTGATTGCGCGACACGGACCGCCCCTCGACTGCCGATCCACAGCGCGAGTGACAAGACGCAATGCTCACATGCTGACTCACACCCCTAGCCGCACTGAGGACGGCTACGAGCAGTCGCCGGGCTTGCTGGCGTCGGCCAGCAGCGGTCGGGCCTTGACGGGCTCGCTTGTATTTTGCAAGTATGCCGCCATGAGCCTCTTCATCACCTGCCCGGTCGAAAGCGTCGAGCGCGCGACCGCCTTCTACACAGCCCTTGGGTGGACCCTCAACACCGAGATGTCCGATCACAACGTCTCGTGCTTCGCAATCGCGCCAGAGCAATACGTCATGCTCGGCAGCCGCGAAATGTACGCGAACGTCGGCGGCGTCGAGGACCTGGTCGGCGGACCGGACACCCCTTCGAAGGTCACGGTCTCCTTCGACCTCGGCAGCCGCGGGGCGGTCGACGAGCTCCTCGAGCGCGCCGGCGCCGCCGGCGGACGGATCGGCGACACCGACGACTACCCCTTCATGTACCAGCGCCAGTTCGATGACCCCGACGGCTACCACTACTCGCCGTTTTGGATGAAGCCGAACACCGATCCGACCGAGTGACCGACCTCGGCGCGGCACTCGAGATCGTCGGCAGCCGGTGGGCCCTACTCATCGTGGAACGCCTGCTCGAAGGGCCGCAGCGCTACGGCGACCTGCAGCGCGACCTCGGAGCGCCGACAAACATGCTCGCAACTCGCCTGCGCGAGCTCGAGGCGGCCGGCGTGCTGTCCCGTCTTCCTCTTCGGCACAACACACGTGCGTACGCGCTGACCGAGCGCGGGCTCGCACTGCGAGAGGCGATCGTCGCGCTCGGACGCTGGGGCGCCGAAGAGGACTAGCTCGCCAGCGCCGGTATCGGACGATGGCCCAGGCGACCTCACCAAGACTCACTGCATGGAGAAGGACGATCCACAGTGTTGGGACCCCCCCGTCCACCATCGACCTGGCGAAGACCGCAAAGAACACGAAGAGCCCCACACAGACCGTCAGACCCGTGCGGGGATCCTCCCTGTCGGTCAACCACCTGACGTCGCGCTCGGCGGCGGACCTACAACCCTGTCAGGCCTGGGTGCGCAGGTAGCGCCCGAAGTGCGGCACGGTGAAGGCGATCTGCCCGCGCTCGCTCGAGTAGATCAGCCCCTTCTTGATCAGCGCGTCCCGCGCGGGCGACAGCGACTGCGGCTTGCGCCCCAGCACGTCCGCCACCGCCGCGGTCGGCACCGCATCGAGCTCACCCCCCGGGGCGTATGCCGCTGAGCCCGGTTCCGCGCCGTCGAAACCTCGGCCATCGGCGGGCCCGTTCGGCGGACCGAAGAGAGCGGCATCCGCCATGGCCCGGAGGTACTCGCGCTCGGCCGGGGTGGCCCGCTCGAAGCGCGACCCGAAGAACCCGACCGCGAGCTCGGCCTCGGCCTCGGGCACGGCGACGCGGATGTCCTGCAGCGTCACCGGTGAGGTCGGCGCGATGTCCCACACGACCTTGCCGTAGGCCTGGATGAAGTACGGGTAGCCGGCGGTCACGGCATACATCTCGTCGAGGGCCTCGGGCGTGAACTCGCACCCCTCCTCGGAGGCCGGTCCGACGAGAGCCCGGTCGGCGGCGTCGCGCGGGAGGCGGTCGATGCGGGAGTAGCGGAAGAGCCGCTCGGAGTAGGACTTCGAGGCGGAGAGCACGGCGGGCAGGTGCGGCAGTCCGGCGCCGACGACGATGACCGGAAGGCCCGACTGCGAGATCTCGTGACAGGCGGCGCAGAGGGCCGAGACGTCCTCGGCATCGAGGTCCTGCATCTCGTCGATGAAGAAGGCGACGCCTTTACCGACGTCGGCGGCGAGCCCCCCGATGTCGGTGAAGAGCTCGACGAGGTCGATCTCGATGTCGCCGGAGTCCGCACGGCCGGGGACGGCAGGGACGTCGATGCCGGGCTGCCAGCGGTCGCGCAGCTTGGCGGCGGTGGGGGCGTCCCGCAGGGCGAAGGACTTGATGATCCCGAGTACCTGGTCGACGTCGTCAGGCCTCGGGTGACCGAGCTCGCGGACCGCCTGGTGCGCCGCGGCGGCGAGCGGGCGGCGGAGGCGCTGGTCGGGGCGGGCCTCGAGCTTTCCGGTCCCCCAGTCGGCGCGGACGGCCGAGGACCGCAGGGCGTTGAGCAGGACGGTCTTGCCGACCCCGCGCAGGCCGGTCAGGACGATCGAGCGCTCGGACCTGCCTCTGGCGATCCGCTCGAGCACGACGTCAAATGTGCGCAACTGCTCGTCACGGCCGGCGAGCTCCGGCGGCCGCTGCCCCGCACCCGGGGCGTACGGGTTCGTGATGGGGTCCACGATCGGAGGCTATACGCGTCTCTACCGCAGACCCGATAGGTCGGCATACGTGGCGATCGTGTCGCGCCGGTTCCGGATGTCGACCGCCATCCGCCCGTCCGGACCGAGCCCGCGCACGAGCTCCGCCGCGGCGGCGGGATCGTGGTCGTCATCCGGCACAGACGTGATGGTGGTCGTCGTGGTCGTGGCTCTCGTGCGGGTGATGGTGGTGCCCCGGGGGAGCGTCCGACGCAGGGACCAGGGCGCTGCCCGCGCGTTCGCGGACGCGCTCGACCTGCTCCCAGCCGTCACCGTCGAGGACGCTGAGCGTTGCCGGGAACACGCCGTCCTGCTCCTTGAGGATGTGCTCCCTCAGGAGCTCCAGCGTCGTCAGCAGCCGGGAGGGCCATGCCGGATCGTCCGGTACGGCGGTGGCCGACTCGGCGAGGACGGTGTGGATCCGGGCGTGCTCGTCGCGCAGCGCGTCGATGTGGTCGGGGAACTCGTCGGCCATGAGGGGGAAGAGCCCGTCCTCCTCGACCACGGTGTGCGGGCCGAGGACAGCGGTGATGTCGCGGGTGGTCCGTGCCGCGGCGTCCCGGTCGTCACGGGCGAGGTCCCGGCGGACGAGGGCGATCAGCGCGACGACGGCGTCGTGCTCGGCGGTGAGCTCGCCGATCACCGGGATCTGCTGGCAGCCGCAGTACTCACACATCAGCCGCTCGCCGTCCGCGCACTACGCGTGCACATCGACTCGATATTTTCCACGGAACCCAGTGTAAGAAAATCTTGGCCGATCACCAACACGCCTGTCGGAGGGCATGAAAAAGCGCCGTTCCGCACGGTCAGGGGTGGTCATGCGGAACGGCGCGTTGCGACTATAACGTGCCGTACGGTTCAGCCGTCAACGACTTCTCGGTCAGCGAACCGCCGAAACCTCGAAAACGGTCTGCGGGTTGGCGATCGCCTCCTGCTCGGCGACGAGGAGCATCTCCTCGGAGCCGCTCGCGTGCGTCCGCTCGAGGATGGAGTACATCGTCGCCGCGGTGCGCTTCAGCGCCTCCTGGGCGCCGTCCGTGAGGTAGTGCGCGAGGAAGACCGCAGCGGTCACGTCGCCGCCGCCGCGGACCGTCATCGGCAGCATCGGCGTCGTCACCACCCACGCACCCTCGCCGGTCACGCACGCCATCTGGATCGACCCGTCGGGGGTGTCGGACGTCAGTGCGCTCGTCACGAGAACGCACTCCGGACCGCGAGCGCGCAGCTCGTCGGCCGCCGCGACGAGCTCGGACAGGGTGCCGACCGTCCGGCCGACGAGGAACTCGAGCTCGAACTGGTTCGGCGTCACGATGTCAGCCCGCGGCACGACCTCGTCGCGGAGGTACTCGGGGATGCCCTCGCGGACGAAGAAGCCCCGCCCGACGTCGCCCATGACGGGGTCGCAGCAGTAGATCGCGGCGGGGTTCGCCGCCTTGACCCGCGCGACCGCGTCGAGCACGACCTGGCCCACGGCCTCGGCCCCCTGGTATCCCGACAGGACCGCGTCGATCGACGGGAACGCGCCCCGCTCCTCGACGCCGAGCAGCACCTCGGCGACGTCGGTCGGGGCGATGAGCGGTCCGCGCGTCGCGCCGTAGCCGGTGTGGTTCGAGAACGTCACCGTGAGCACGGGGTAGACGTCGTGCCCGAGCCGCTGGAGCGGGAAGACCGCGGCCGAGTTGCCGGCGTGGCCGTACGCGACATGGGATTGGATCGACAGGATCTTCACCCGCCACAGGGTAGCGATCGTGCCGACCACCCCACGCCGACGCCGGTCGTATGCCGCTGGGCGCGGACCGCGGTTATCGCTTCGTCCCAGCCCGGCGGCATACGGGCCGGCTCGTGCGAGGATGGATGCATGAGCGGAATCCCCACCACGACCGTGCACGACGTGGCCGACGACGCCCTCCTCATCGATGTCCGGGAGCACGACGAGTGGGAGGCGGGACACGCCCCGAACGCGATCCACATCCCCCTCGGAGAGCTGCCCGTGCGTCTGGAGGAGATCCCCGAGACCGACGGCCCGCTCGGGATCGTGTGCCGCATGGGCGGGCGCTCGGCTCGCGCCGTCGCGTGGCTCGCCCAGCAGGGCTTCGACGTCGCGAACGTCGAGGGCGGCATGCTCGAGTGGCACCGCGCAGGCAAGCAGATCACCGGCACCGCCAACCCGCAGATCATCTGATGCCATGACCGGTCGCCCCTACGACGAGAACCCCCCGGAGCGCTCCGGGGAGCGGGGCGAGCCTGACTTCTGGTCACCTCCCGACCCGTCACACGACTCCTTCTCGGCGTGGTCCGACGGCGCGGACACGACCCCCCTGCCCCAGGCAGCCACGGCACCGCCGCCCGACGTGCTGCCGCAGGTGCCGCACTGGCCCTACCCCTACCCGTCGTCGGCGCCGCCGGACCGCACGGGGTATGCCGCTCCCCCGCCCAGCCATCTCGTCTGGGCCATCCTCGGCATCTTCCTCGGCTTCTGGCCGCTCGGGCTCGTCGCGACCGTCAAGGCCGCGTCGGTGAGCCGACTGTGGGCGCAGAACCGGGTCGAGGACGCGTGGCGGGCCTCGAGGCTCGCCCGACGCCTGGCCGTCGGCGCCTTCGTCGTCCAGGGCTTCTTCTTCCTCGGCATGGTGTTCCTGCCTCTGTTCGTCTTCGGCCTCTGACGAGCCAGCTGCCCCGGCCCCAGCGGCGGGCCGAACGGACCCGATCGGGGGCGAGGCCGGGTCAGCGCAGCGGCAGCGCGCTCGGAGGCGTGCACAGGAGCCGGCCGGGCTCGGGCGCCGTCACCGGAACGAGCAAGGTCTCGGGGTCATCGGGCGACGGACGCACCGGGGAGGTGCGCTCGACGACCTGGATGCAGAGCTGCCACGTCCGCACGTCCTGACCGACCGGGTCACGCGGCGCCTCGAAGCTGTCACCAGGCACGTCGAGCGTGAGGGGCAGCGGCACGCTCGCCCGGCCGGTCAACGTCCCGCCCGGGGGCAGGGCGCGTCCACCGGTCACCGGCGCGGCCATGAACCGCACCCCGGGCGCGATGGCGAACGCCTGCTTGCTCACGCGTGCGACGCCGTCGGCGACGTACACCCAGGCATGTTCGGGGTCGAGGTCGGGGGGCAGCGTCGCGGAGCCGAGATCGGCCGGCACGCGGTCGAGCGCGACGAGATCGGCCGAGCCCGAGTGGGTGAGGGTGTAGTCGACGACGAGCCGCGACCCGCTGCCCGGCTGCGGTCGCGCCGTCAGGGTCACGTCACGGACGGTGACCGTCTCAGTCGCGCCGGAAGCACCCGCCGACCCGCCGTCCGAGGCGGACGCCGTGGCGGCGCCCCCGCCGTCGGTCGCGCCCGAGCCGGCCGGGGTCGGGCTCCCGCCGGGAGTCGCCTGGCCACAGGCGGCGACCACGCCGACGAGCACCGCCGGAACGACGGCGAGCCGGAGCAGCGCCCACCCGAGCGACTTCGTCAGCGCCAACCCGAGAGACCTCGTCAGCGAGCGCGCGGACGGCGGGAGCGGGTGGGCGGGGACAGGGCTCGACATCGCTCTCATGATCCTTGAAGACAACCACGGCGGGCGGACCGTTGCACCCCGAGCCGTCCGCGCGTGCCGGCGTCCGCGAGCGCCGGCCTCCGCCCGTGCCGGCGTCCCCGCGTGCCGCCCTACTTGAGCAGGCGGGACATCCGCCGGTCGGCGAGGGGCTTGCCGCCGGTCTGGCACGTCGCGCAGTACTGCAGGGAGGTGTCGGCGAAGGACACCTCGCGCACGACGTCGCCGCACACCGGGCACGGCAGGCCGGTCCGGGCGTGGACCCGCATGCCGGCCCGTTTGGCGTCCTTGAGCTCCTTGGCGGGCTTGCCGGACGCCGCGGCGACCGCGCTCGACAGCGTCTCGCGCAGAGCGGCATACAGCCGGTCGACGACGTCGGGCGTGAGCGACCCGGCGATGGCGAAGGGCGAGAGCTTGGCGACGTGGAGGATCTCGTCGGAGTAGGCGTTGCCGATGCCGGCGATGACCTCCTGGTCGCGCAACAGGCCCTTGATCTGGGTGCGGCGGCCGGCGAGGATGGCGCCGAACACCTCCCGCGTGAAGTCGTCGGCCAGCGGGTCGGGTCCGAGCCTGGCGATCCCCGGCACCTGGGCGGGGTCACGGACGATGTAGGCCGCGAGCGACTTCTTCGTGCCCGCCTCGGTGAGGTCGAAGCCCGACCCGTCTGAGAGCCGGACCCGCAGGGCGATCGGCGACTTGCCCGGCCGCAGGACGGTGTCGGGGAGCTGGTCGGACCACCGCAGCCAGCCGGCCCGCGCCAGGTGGAAGACGAGATGGGTCCCGTCGACGTCGATGTCGAGGAACTTCCCGTGCCGGTGGACGCCGTCGATCGGCGCTCCCTCGAGCGCCTGTGGCGGCGGGTCGAACGTCTTGAGGACGCTGATCGACGCGAGCTCGACCTTGACGACGGCAAGGCCGTCGGTCCGCTCGGCGAGGAAGTCGACGAGCGCCTGCACCTCCGGCAGCTCAGGCATGGCGCCAGTCTCTCAGCCCGAGGCGGTCGGGCGGTCGGGACGGGAGGGCTGCTCGTGCGCCGCGACGGGCTCGCCGACGCGACCAGCCTGCTCGAGCAGGCGCAGGAGCCCGTGGCCGTCGGGGGCCGAGAAGGTCGGGACCGCCGGCGGGCCCCACGGCCGCACCGGCGCCTCGAGGCGCCCCATCGGGTGGGAGAGGACCTGCTCCGCCGGCGACAGCTGCCGGATGCAGATGGCCTCGACCCGGTCGGGGCGAGCCTCGGCGAACGCGGAGTAGATCTGGGGGTCGTGCTGGCCGTCGTCGCCCACGAGGAGCCAGCGGATGTCGGGGAAGTCGCGGGCGAGGCGGTCGAGGCTCGTGCGCTTGTGCGCCTGACCGCTGCGGAACCAGCCCGTGTTGGTCGGGCCCCAGTCGGTCATGAAGAGCGGGCCCACCGGGTAGCCGCCCTCGACGAGGAAGCGGGTCAGGGTGGGCGTGGTGTTCCACGCCCCGGTCGAGACGTAGGCGATCGGCGCGCCCGGGTGCGCAGCGAGGAGCCGTCGGTAGAGCGGCGCCATCCCGGAGACGGCCCGGCGGGTCTTGCCGCGGCGCACGAAGGTGTTCCAGGCGGCGATCATCGGGCGCGGCAGCATCGTCGTGATGACGGTGTCGTCGATGTCGCTGACGATCCCGAAGGTGACCCCGTCGGGGACGATGAAGACGTCGGCCGGGACGGCCTCGGCCCCCTGGGCCTGGACGACGACCTGCTGCCACCCCGGCTCGAGCCCGTGGTCGTGGGCGACGACGTCGACGTGGCCGCCGCGGTCGCTCCGGCCGTAGACCTCCCGGTCGCCGATCGTCACGGTCACCGGGACGCCGCTCGCGGGCGAGGTCACGAAGGCGCGCCAGCCGCGGTCGTAGCGCGCCGGGGAGAGCGCGCCGGTCGCGTCCTGCCGGCTCGGCGGTCCGGGCTCGCCCTTGCGGCCCATGACGATCCGGGCGAAGACCCGCACGAACGACGTCGAGCCGTAGCCGATGTGGGTGATGACCCGGCTGTTCCAGCCGCGGCTGCGGAGCGCACGCTCGACCTGCCCGTGGACGGTGTCCTCGATGATGGCGGCCGCGTGCGGTCGGGACATGGGCCCAACCTACTTCACCGGGCCGACGCCCACCCGCCCGTGACCAGGGTGCCGGTCGGCAAGCGGACTCGACGGGCGCCGACGGCCGATCCGGGGTTTGATGGGCCCGTGAACGAGCTGGGCGAGATCCTCCGTGGCGCCGCGACGGGAGCGTTTCCCGCGGTCGACGGCGGCTGGGAGCGGATCCCCATGTGGCGAGACGGGGTCGAGGGCGTCGTCGCCTTCACGGGCCACGCCTTCCTCGCCGTCGGGGCGGACGCCTCCGACGCCGACATCGACGCACTCGGCGCCGACGGCTTCGGCGGGGCGAGCAACCCGCGCCTCGTGTCCGCGCTGGCCGGCCGCGGCTGGATCGACGCCCTCGACCTCGTCCTCGTCGCCCGCGGCGCGGGTGGCGAGCCGGCCCTGCAGCCGCGGAGCGACCTGCGCAACCACCCCCGCGCCGAGCACGCGACCTCCGTCCGCAGCGAGGTCCGGACCTTCGGGTATGCCGCTCACGACGACCACACGCTCGTGACCCTCTCGTCGGGGCTCGCCGGCCTGCCCGAGATCGGCATCGAGACGGACCCGGCCCATGCGCACTCCGGCACCGAGGTCGTGCGCAGGGCCCTGACGCTGGTGCCCGAGGGTGAGGTCGTCGTCGCCGCGTGCGCGCCGGGCAACGCTCGGGCCGTCCGGGCCTTCCTCGGCGCCGGGTTCGAGCCGGTCGCGTCCGTCCAGCTCTGGCGGCCGGACCGCGCCTGACGCCGTTCCGGCGCCGTCATCCCGTCTGACCCCGACCCCGACCCCGGCCGGCCGGCGGGCCTGCAGCGTCGGCCCCGACCCTCGCACGGCGGTCGCGGCTGCCGTGCGCCTCGACGCGCTCACCTGCGCCGGGCGCGGTTTCATGCTGATTTCGCCGGGTTGGGGTGGACTCGTTCCGTTTCCCATGATCGGATCACCGGGTGCGCACCGAGAGGGAGTCCGCCCCAGCTGACCGATCGGAACCCAGGACCCGCGGCAAGGGACTGCCCGGCTGGGGGGTGCTCGTCGTGGCCGCGCTCGGGTTCTGGCTCGTCGGCGCCCTGCCGTGGCTGCTCACGGGCCTGCGGCAGCCGACGTTCGGGACATGGCTCGGGGCCGACACCGCCGACCCACCCCGCGTCGCGCTGCCCTTCGCCCCGGGCACGCTCGGCCTCCTCTCCGTCGTGACGACGACGGGCGCGATCGTCGCACAGCTCGCCGCCTACCTCGGACGCCACCCCCGCCCGGACGGCCCCGGCGAGCCTGCCGAGCCGCGGCCGAGCATCGGCAACGCCCTCTGGGCCCTGCTCGGCGCCGCGCTCGGCGCCGCCGCGGC
>NZ_AWSA01000086.1 GCF_000576595.1 Intrasporangium oryzae NRRL B-24470
CGCTCGCCGAGACGGGAGCGCTCCTCGACGACCGCGACCTGCTCGCCCGGGCCGTCGCCCGCGCGCTCGCCATCCCGGCCGACTTCCCCGGCCCCGACGTCACGCAGGGCATCGCCGGCCTCGGCCTCACCCTCGTGCGCCTCTGGGAGCTCACCGGGGACGAGCGCGTCCTGGCCCGGCTCGCCGCGGTCGCCGCCGAGCTCGCCGGCCGCGTGACCCGCGACGCCCACGGCGTCTCGTGGTTCACCCCCGCGGGCACGCCCTCGGCGTTCGCGGGGAAGCGCTTCCACGGCTACGCGCACGGCACCGCGGGCATCGGCACCTTCCTGCGGTATGCCGCTGACGCCCTCGCCGACGACCGCCTCCTCGCGCTGTCCGTCGAGTCCGCAGACAGCCTCGTGCGTGCCTCGCTCGAGCTGTCGGACGGCCGCCTGCTCTGGGGCTCGAGCCCCGAGGAGCCGGCGCCCGGCATCCAGCACTGGTGCAACGGCTCGAGCGGCGTCGCGACCTTCCTCGCCCGGATGACCGGCGACCGAGAGGTGGCGGGCGTCCTCGAAGGCGCCGCCCGAGCGATCGTCGCGTCGAAGTGGCAGTCCGGCATCGCCTACTGCCACGGCCTCTCCGGCAACGCGGACACCCTGCTCGACCTCGCCGACGTGCTCGGCGGGACCTACCGCGACCAGGCCGGCGACCTCCTGCGGATCATGTGGGACCGCCGGCAGGTGGACACGATCGGCACCGGCCTCGGCGACGAGCCCGGCCGGATCACTCCCGACTTCGGTGTCGGCTACGCCGGCGCCCTGTCCACCCTGCTGCGGCTGCGCCACGGCGGTCCGCGCCTCTGGATGCCGGAGGGTGCGCGATGACCGCGGCGGTCGTGCCGGCCCTTCGCGGCGACGTGACGGCCGCTGCGGCCCAGCCGTCGGAGCCGGTGCGCGTCTCGTGGCGGCTGTCACCCTCGGGCTCGGTGGCCGCCTGCACGATGGTCGGCGCCGGCGGGGTTCCCGTCCTCGAGATCCGCCACCGCGCCGGGTCGTCGACCCAGCGACGCGTCGTCGCCCTCCCCGGGCTCTCCGTGCACTCGCAGCTGCTCCCTGACGACGGCGGCTCGGTCCTCGTCTGCCACCACCGCCGCGGCGCCCACGTCGTCGAGTCCGTCACCGTCACGGGCGAGACGACGCGGATCGCGACCTTCGTGTGCCAGTCGGTCCAGCTCGTCCGGGCTGGGGACGCCGTCCTCGTCCTCGAGGGCGACGGCATACGGACGCACGTCCATCGTCTCGTCGCCGACCGCCTCGAGCCGCTCGTCACGGTCGACGGTCGGGCACTCGGCGCGGTCGCGCTCGACGCGGCCGGCGAGCGCCTCGCCCTCAACGTCATGCACGACGCGAACCCGTCACAGGCCGTCGAGGTCGAGATCGCCACGGGCGAGGCCACGCCTCTCTTCTCGGTCCGCCCGACGAGCGAGGACCAGGTCGTCGACCACGTCGCCGGTGCCAACCTCATCGTCGTCTCGACGACGGCGTGGGGCACCCCTCGGGTGGGCTTCGGTCGCCCAGGGCAGGAGCCGGTGCGCTTCCCGGACGGGTTGCCGGCGGGTGCCGTCACCTATCTCGGCGCCAGCCGGGACGGGACGCGGATCGCGGTCTCGGTCGAACAGGGCGCCGTGTCGTCGATCCGGATCGTCTCGACGGTCTCGGGTGAGGCGAGCCGCCCCGACCTGCCGCCCCTCGTCGTGCTCGGTCGAGGGCACCTAGGCGACGCCGAGCTCGTCGTCCCGGTCGCGACGCCCGACCACACCGGCACGCTCCTGCGGGTCGACCTGGTGGACGGGTCGTGGGAGCTCGACGACGAGACGGTCGCCGCGTCGGTCCCGGTCCGGGTCACCACCCTCCCGGGAGCCGACGGCCCGATCGAGTGCGTCGTCGTCGGTGACCCCGAGACGGCGCGCACCGTCGCCGTCGCCCTGCACGGCGGCCCGCTCGACGCGTGGCGCGCCCACCACGAGCCGCTCCTCGCCGGCCTGGCCCGGGCAGGGATCGCGGTCGTGGCCCCGAACGTCCGAGGCAGCACCGGCTACGGCACCGACCACGCCCTCGCGATCCGCGACCAATGGGGTGGACCCGACCTCGCGGACGTCCTCGCCGTCTCGGGGGCCCTGCGTACCCTGCGGGGCCCTGACCTCCCGCGGCCGGTCGTCCTCGGGCACTCGTACGGCGCCTGGCTGGCCGTGCTCGCGGCCGCCGCGGAGCCCGCGGCGTGGAGCGGGTGCGTGTCGGTCTCGCCCTTCGTCAGCGGCCGCCGGGTCGTCGACGGCGGCGGCCCGGTCGCAGAGCTCGTGCGCCGGCTCGGGGGGACTTCGGGTCCCGACCTCACCACGGTCGCCCACCGGATCACCGCGCCCGTCCTCGTCCTCCACGGCGACCTAGACACGGTCGTCCCCGTCGCCGAGGCCGAGCACCTGGCCGAGGCCCTCGACCCCGACCGGTCGTGCCTCCTGCGCCTCGGCGGCTGCGGGCACGACGTCTTCACCTCACCCCGTCGGCAGGACGCGATCGAGAGCATCGCGGCCTTCTGCCACCACAGCTCGCGCCGGCCGCAGGCCGTGCGCCCGACCACCACACCAGAGAGGAGGTGAAACACCATGACGATCGACATCCTCGCGCTCGACCTGCTCCCCGAGACGGAGCCGACCGCCCTCGCGGACCTCGACCGCCAGGGCCTCCTGCCCTGCTCCGAGACCTGCTGGTTCTGGACCTGCCTCTACACGTGCAAGGTCACCGAGGCCTGAGCGGCCCACACCACCAACGACATTCGCAAGACACAGAGACAAGGAAACTCATCATGACCATCGACATCATCGCCCTCGACACGCTCCCCGAGACGGAGCCGACCGCCCTCGCGGACCTCGACGGCCAGGGCCTCCTGCCCTGTTCCGAGACCTGCTGGTTCTGGACCTGCCTCTACACGTGCAAGGTCACCGAGGCCTGAGCGGCCCACACCACCAACGACATTCGCAAGACACAGAGACAAGGAAACTCATCATGACCATCGACATCATCGCCCTCGACATGCTCCCCGAGACCGAGCCGACCGCCGTCGCCGACCTCGAGGGCATCGGCCTCGAGAAGTGCAGCAAGACCTGCTACGTCACCTGCTGGATCACCGAGTGGTGACGACCGGCGCCTGACCGCACCGGAGATGTCATCACGGCCCTGCACAACGACGTCGCACGCCCGACGTCCCAGACACCCGCGAAGGGGGTGACCGCCCATGACCATCGACATCGCAGCCCTTGACGGGCTCCCCGAGACGGAGCCGACCGCGCTCGCCGACCTCGAGGGCACCGGCCTGATCTTCTGCAGCACCACCTGCTTCATCACGTGCTTCATCACCGAGTGGTGAGGCCTGCAGGTGGCCGGCCCTGCCGCTAACGGGGCCGGCCACCGACAGGACTCACCACCGCGACTGTCACCACGCGATTCTCACCGGTGAGCGTCGACGACGCCACCCAGCGATCACCACCCAGCGATCACCATCCACGAGGTACCCACCGAGGCTCCTCACCAACCGGACCCACGAAAGGCCTCCACATGCGCACCACGACGTGGCGACTCGCCCCGACCTGGGCCCTCACCACGGTCGGCCTCTCCGTCCTCGCGGCGCTCGCCTCCCTCGCTGTCCCGAGGCTCGTGGGCCAGGCCCTCGACCGCGTCACGACGGGCGGTGACGCCGGGCAGAGCCTCGTGCGCCTCGCAGCGGTCCTGGTCGTCGCGAGCCTCTGCAGCGCCGGTACGGGTCTGTCGGCAGGCACGTATGCCGCCCGCGTGACCCAGCGGCTGCGGGCCCGGGCGATCGCCTCGGTCACGGACCGCGAGGCCCTTCGGGTGACGAGCGCCGGCGACACCGCCACACGTCTGCTCGTCGACGCGGCACAGCCGGCCGCCGCGCTCGGGATCACGATCTCGATCACCCTCGTCGCGGCCACCCTCGTCGTCGGCCTCGTCTCGATCGCGCTCATCGACTGGTGGGTCCTCGTCGGCCTCCTGCTCGGCCTCGTCGCTCTCGTCATGGTCGTGCGTCGGTTCGTCGCCGACAGCACGCCCTCGCTCGAGGCCTACCGGGCCGGGCAGGCCCGGATCGCCGACCGCGCCCTCGACGCCCAGCGCGGTGCCGCGAGCATCCAGGCGCACGGCACCTGGCTCACCGAGGCCGAGCGCGTCCTCACGCCGCTCGACGGCGTCCGGGCGGCCGGCCGGTCGCTCTGGGCCCTGCAGGGCCGGATGGCCTGGCGCTCCGGCGTGTTCGTCCCGGCAGCGCTGCTCGTCACCGTCGCCATCGGTGGCGTCTCGCTGGCCCGCGGCCGGATCTCGGCCGGCGAGCTGGCGGCCCTCATCGGCTACGCCACCCTCGTCATCGGCTCCCTCGACGGCATCGAGGCCGCGGCCGGCCTCGCGAGCGTCCGGGTGGGGACCCGGCGTCTCTCGGAGATCGCCGCCACGATCGCGTCGGCCCCGCACCGCAGCGCCTCCCCGACCACCCCTCGCGGAGCGGTCGCCGTCACCCTGCACGCGGCGAGCGCCTGGACCGACGGGACGGACGGCGAGCCGACGATGACCGACCCGGTCGACCTCGAGGTTCGTCCCGGCCGGGTCGCGACGCTCGAGGGGCCGACTGCCCTGACCAGCGCCGTGGCTCGTCTCGCGTCCGGGGCAGCGACCCCCGCGGCGGGGGGGGTGCTCGTGGACGGCATACCCCTGCGCAGCCTCGCGCCGGACGCGCACGTCGCCGCGCTCGCGGGAGCCCGCCCGGCACTACTCGGCGACACCGTCGCCGGCCTGCTGACGATCGGCCTGACCGACGTCGGCCGCGAGGCCGTCCGGCGTGCCGCCGAGGCGGCCCACATCGACCACGTCATCGAGGCGCTGCCCGACGGCTACGACACGCCGCTCGCCGACCTCGCCCTGTCCGGCGGGGAGCTCCAGCGGCTCGGGATCGCCCAGGCGCTCCTGCACGGCTCGGGCCTGCTCGTCCTCGAGGAGGCCACGAGCAGCCTCGACCCGGCCACCGAGCTCGAGGTCGTCCGTGCCGTCGCCGGGACCCGCGGCGAGCGCACGGTCCTCATCGCCTCGGGCCGCCCCGCCCTCGCGGCGATCGCCGACCTGTCCGTTGCATGTTCTCCACGGTCACCGATGACCGTGGAAGACATCGAACCGAGGGACGAGGAAGACCTGATCCTGACGGGAGAGGCCCGATGAACGCCGGACTCCGGTTGCTCCGCAGCACCACCCCTGCGCCCCGACGCCTGGCCAGGGTCGCCGCCTGGTCGGCGGTCGAGTGCCTCCCCGCGCTCGTCTCCGGGGTCTCCGTCGCGCACGCCGTTGACGCCCTGGTCGCGGGCCGGCCCTCGGCCGCGACCCTCTGGCTCGGCGCGATCGCCGTCGCGATGGTCGTCGGCGCTGCTGCAACCCGCCGGCTGTATGCCGCGATGTCGCCTCTCGTCGAGGACCTCCGCGACGGCCTCATGACGGCCACCGTCCGCGGGACCCTCGCCGAGTGCGCGCGCACCGGCCGACCGGGTGCGGCCACGGTCACCCAGACCATCGAGCAGGTCGACCAGGTCCGCAACCTCGTGTCGGCGGTGCTGCGCAGCTTCCGCTCGACCGTCGTGCCGCTCGCGACGGCCTGCGTCGGGCTCCTGCTCCTCGACAACCGTCTCGGCCTGGCCGTGCTCGTCCCCCTCGCAGCCGCCCTCGCCCTCCAGTCGCTCCTCGTGCCCCGCACGGTGCGCCGGCAGCGCCGGGCGGCCCTCGAGCAGGAGGCGTTCGGCGCGGACACCGCCGCGGTGCTCGCCGACCTGCCCGCCCTGCGCGGCCTCGGGGCGGACGCGTGGGGCCGCAAGCGGCTCCTCGCCGGGGCCGACTCCGTCGCCGCGGCCGAGCTGCGGGTCGTCCGCACGACGGCCCTCCGCCAGTCGGTCATCGCCCTCGGCGCCCACATTCCCCTCCTCAGCGTGCTGCTCGTGTCGCTGCCCCTCCTGCGCGACGGGTCGCTCAGCGCGGGCGCCGTCATCGGGGCCACCACCTACGTCCTCACCGTGCTCGCCCCGGCCGTGTCGTCGTTCGTCGCCGTCTCGGGGGGCTGGGTCGTCGAGCTCGTCGTCCTGCTCGACCGGCTCGCGCTCGTCGCCGGGCGCCCCGGCCCCGAGAGCCGCGACGCTCGCACGCCGTCCCGGCCCACGCAGGGGTATGCCGTGGAGCTGCGCGGTCTCGCCTTCGCCTACCGCCCCGAGAGCCGACCGGTCCTCACCGGCCTCGACCTGCAGGTCCGGCGCGGCGAGCACGTTGCCGTCCTCGGTGCGAGCGGCACCGGCAAGTCCACCCTCGCACGGCTGGTCGCCGGGCTCGAGACGCCGACGGGCGGCACGGTCCACGCGTCCGAGAGGCTGTGCTTCGTGCCCCAGGAGGCCTACGTCTTCGCCGGGACCCTCCGGGAGAACCTCCTCCACCTCGCCCCGACCGCCGACGACGACCGCCTCCGCGAGGCGCTCGAGGTCTTCGGCCTCGCCGGCCTCGGGGACCGCCTCGGTGGCCTCGACGGAGAGATCCGCAGCCGCGACGAGCGGCTGACCGCGGCCGACCGCCAGCGGGTCGTGCTTGCGCGGGCGTGGCTCTCCCCGGCCGACGTCGTGGTCCTCGACGAGGCCACGAGCCTGCTCCCTGTCGGCGACGACGAGGCGATCGAGGCCGCGTTCACAGCGGGCGGACGGACCCTCGTCACGATCGCCCACCGGGTCGACGTCGCCGGGCGGGCCGACACCGTTGTCTTCTTCGACGGCTCCAGCGTTCACACCGGCCGCCACGTGGACCTGCTCGACGGCCACGGCGCCTATCGCGACCTCCACTCGCACGCGGCGCTCTACGCGCACTGAGCGACCGCTGACCGGCGTCGCGCACGGGACCCGGTCACCCGGCATACGGCCTCGTCCATGCCGGGGCGGACCTGTTGCGGTCGCCACACCTGTTCGGGCCCGGATTCCTTCGCCCCGGCGGAGAAGCTGTGGTCGGCGCGGCGCTCGACCCCCTCGCCCACGCCGGACGCGGTACGTTGCTGCGGCGAGAGGAGCGCCCATGACTGTCTCCCAGCCCCTGGCGAACACCCCGACGACCCGGTCCCGACGATGAGGATCGCCCTCTTCGTCACGTGCCTCGGTGACGTCCTCTTCCCGGAGGTCGGCAAGGCCACCGTGACCGTCCTCGAACGGCTGGGCCACGAGGTCGTGTTCCCCCAGCAGCAGACGTGCTGCGGGCAGATGCACACCAACACCGGCTACCAGCACGACGCGCTCGGCCTCGTCGCCCACCACGTCGACGTCTTCGAACGGGCCGTTGCCCAGGGATGCGAGGCCATCGTCGCCCCGTCGGGCTCGTGCGTCGGGTCGGTCCGCCACCAGCACGCCGCGGTCGCCCGGCGCGAGGGCGACGAGGCGCTCGCGCTCCGGGCCGAGGCCGTCGCCGCCCGCACGTTCGAGCTGTCCGAGCTGCTCGTGGACGTCCTCGGTGTGACCGACGTGGGGGCGACCTACCCCCACCGGGTCACGTACCACCCGACGTGCCACTCGCTCCGGCTCCTCCGGGTCGGCGATCGCCCGCGGCGGCTGCTGCACGCCGTGCGCGGCATCGACCTCGTCGAGCTCCCCGCCGCCGACACGTGCTGCGGGTTCGGTGGCACCTTCGCGGTCAAGAACGCCGACACCTCGACGGCGATGCTCGCCGACAAGATGTCATCGGTCCTCGCGACGCGCGCCGAGGTCGTGACCGCGGGCGACGCCTCGTGCCTCATGCACATCGGCGGCGGGCTCGCCCGTCTGCGCACGGGCGTCCGGCCCGTCCACCTCGCCGAGATCCTCGCGAGCACGGCGGGGGACACGGCATGAGCACCTTCCTCGGTATGCCGCTGGGCCGGGTTCCGGGGCCAGCCGCCGACACGGCGGTCGGCCACCTCACCGGCGACCGCACCTTCCCCGAGGAGGCCCGGGAGGCCCTCGCCGACACGAGGCTGCGGCGCAACCTGGGGCACGCGACGTCGACGATCCGTGCCAAGCGGGCGGCCGTCGTCGGCGAGGTTCCGGACTGGGAGGCCCTTCGCTCGGCCGGCTCGGCGATCAAGGCCGACACGATGGCCCGTCTGCCCGAGCTCCTCGAGCAGCTCGAGGCCGCCGTCATCGCCCGGGGCGGAGTCGTCCACTGGGCCCGTGACGCCGCGGAAGCCAACCGCGTCGTCGTCGACCTCGTGCGGGCCACCGGCGCGAGCGAGGTCGTCAAGGTCAAGTCGATGGCGACCCAGGAGATCGGCCTCAACGAGGCGCTCGAGGCGGCCGGGATCACCGCTCACGAGACCGACCTCGCCGAGCTCATCGTCCAGCTCGGTCACGACCGGCCCTCCCACATCCTCGTGCCGGCGATCCACCGCGGGCGGGCGGAGATCCGCGACATCTTCGCCCGGGAGATGCCCGGCGTCGACGCGTCCGCCCTGACCGACGAGCCTGCCGTCCTCGCGGCCGCCGCGCGCTCGCACCTGCGCGAGGTGTTCCTCCGGGCCAGGGTCGCCGTCTCGGGGGCCAACTTCGGCGTCGCCGAGACCGGCACCCTCGCCGTCGTCGAGTCAGAGGGCAACGGCCGGATGTGCCTCACGCTGCCCGAGACGCTCATCACCGTCATGGGGATCGAGAAGGTCGTCCCGACCTGGCGCGACCTCGAGGTGTTCCTCCAGCTCCTGCCGCGCTCCTCGACGGGCGAGCGGATGAACCCCTACACGTCGACGTGGTCGGGCGTGACGCCCGGCGACGGACCGCAGGAGTTCCACCTCGTCCTGCTCGACAACGGCCGGACCCGCGCCCTCGCCGACGACCTCGGTCGCACCGCCCTGCACTGCATCCGCTGCTCGGCGTGCCTCAACGTCTGCCCGGTCTACGAGCGGACCGGCGGACACGCCTACGGATCGGTCTACCCCGGCCCGATCGGCGCCGTGCTCACGCCCCTGCTCACCGGCGTCACCGGAGAGGCCGACCCCAACGACTCGCTCCCCTATGCGTCGAGCCTCTGCGGAGCCTGCTACGACGTGTGCCCGGTCAAGATCAACATCCCCGACCTGCTCGTTCAGCTCCGGGCCGAGCACACCGAGGCCCATGCGGCCCACCACCGGGTGCCGACGGCCGAGGCCGCGGCCATGGCGGCCGCCGCCTGGGTCATGGGCGACGCGACGCGGTTCGCGCGGGCGGGGCGGGCCGCCGGGACCGCGCGGCACGGCAT
>NZ_AWSA01000087.1 GCF_000576595.1 Intrasporangium oryzae NRRL B-24470
GCAGCCGACGGGCCGGGTCGCGATGAGCGTGCCGGTCCTCGACGCCACGAGCGCGGGCGCGCGGGCCGGGTCGCACGTCGACCTCTACGCCACGGGCACGGGCGCGCTGGCCGCCGAGGACGTCGTCGTCCTCACCGTCCAGAGGCCCACCGGCTCGGGCTCGGCCTGGTCGTCCGAGGGACCCTCCTCGGTCACGCTCGCGCTCGACGCGTCTGCCGCCGCCCGCGTCGCTCAGGCCCTGAGCACGCTGCAAGCCGGCGAGACGTTCGTCCTCGCCGTCCGCCGGGTCGGCTGACCCGCTCCGAGGAAACACCGAGTCAGGCCCTCGCGATCCGGTTCTCGGCCCACCGCCGCGAGTAGGCTCCGACACACCGGCACCAGCAGCCCCGAGGGTCCCACCGATCCCCAGCACGTCGGGCGACCGGACCGGTACGTGCGCCGATCCGAGCAGCGGCCGTTCCAGGGGCCCATGTCCACGATCGGCCATCCGCCCGCTCATCGCCCACTCGGGGGCCAGACAGACAAGGACGTGCTCATGCTCAAGGGTTTCAAGGAATTCCTCATGCGCGGCAACGTGCTCGACCTCGCGGTCGCGTTCGTCATCGGCGTCGCCTTCACCGCCATCATCAACGCCGTCGTCAATGGCCTCATCAACCCGCTCGTCGCCGCGATCTTCGGCAAGCCCAACCTCGCCGGGGTCTGGAACTTCACGCTCAACGGCGCCCACTTCTCGATCGGGCTCATCCTCGCGGCGGTGTTCAACTTCATCTGCGTCGCCGCGGCCATCTACTTCCTCATCGTCCTGCCCGTGAACAAGCTGAACGAGCGGCGCATGCGCGGCGTCGAGCCCGAGCTCGAGACCCCCTCGCAGGAGGTCGTCCTCCTCACCGAGATCCGCGACGCCCTGCGCGTCCGCTGAGGCCAGGCCCGACCCACAACAGCGCAGTGCCCGGTCTCGTCGTGGACGAGACCGGGCACTGTGTGTCGTGGCGAAGGACCCCGAGCCGGTCGGTTCGGTGGTCGGCTGCCTCACTCCGAGCGATCCACCGGTGAGCCGTACGCGGAGGGTCGCTCGTAGTCGCCGAGGATCTCGGCGAGGGCGAGCGGCCGGGCCGCCTCGTCGTGGCGACCGGCCCGCTGGAGGGTCCGCCCGAGGAGGAGGTGGGCGTAGCCGTCGGTGGGCGCCTCCTCGACGATCCGGACGAGGACGGTCTCGGCGCGGGTGAACTGCGCCGAGTGGAAGTACGCGCGAGCCAGGAGCAGACGCAGCTCGGTCGTGCCGTGGAGGATCTCCGCCTCGACGACCATCCCTGCGTCGGACCCCTGCCCCGCTGCGAGACCGGTCGCGGGCTCGAGCTCGTCGACGAGCTCGGCCAGCGCCGTGGCGGCCGCGCGGAAGTCACCGCGCTCGAAGAGGCTCTGGGCCCAGGACAGGCGCAGCGAGAAGGGGGTCGTGGTGTTCATGGGGTACTCAACACGCTCGGCCACCCCCACATTCCGTCACTCGTAGTGCGGCGGACGCTGCTCCTGGAGCCACCGGTCGCGGTCGCTGCCGCTGCTCGGGCGCTCGCCCCAGCCGAGGTCGGTGTCGTCGCGGCTCGAGCCGGGCTGGTCCTCCGCGACTGGGCTCGTGCCCTTGCGGAACACCCGCCGCCGCTTGCGCTTCTGCGGAGTCGAGGCCGCCCCTGCAGTCGCCTCGACCGCAGCGCCGGCGTCCGTCTCCTGAGCCTCCGCCGAGTCCGTCCCCTGCGGCGCCGCCTCGATGCCTGACGCGGTGTCAGCGACGTCCTCCCCCGCGTCCTCGGGGCGCTTCGGCCCCGCGCCGGCAGGTTCGTCTGTCACGGCACCATCCTCCCGTATGCCGCTCTCCCCCGGTGCGGCGCCGCCTGACGTCGCGGGGTGGCCGGGCGCCCCCGGGGTGCCAGGCGTCGTGGGGTCGCCGACCGTCGCGGACGGCTCGGCCGTGTCGACGGCGGCCGTGGTCCGGATCGCTCGGGCGATCGGGAGGATCCGCGCGATCTCCCGTGCGGGGTCACGGAAGACGTCGGTGCTCCAGACGCGCACGTGGATCCAGCCGAGCCGTTCGAGCTGCTCGGGGCGCAGTCGGTCACGGTCGCGCGTGCCGCGCAGGGCGGCATACCGGGGGCCGTCGGTCTCGATCGCGAGCAGGGCGCGCCCACGGTGGTAGGGGTCCTCGACGGCGAGGTCGATCCGCTGGAGGGCGTTGCCGAAGTCCTCGTGGACGACGAGGCCCTCGCGCCGCAGGCGCTCGGCCAGGTCGTGCCGCAGGGGGTCCGCCGCGGCGGGACGGGCCACCACGCGCGAGGGTCCGGGGAGCGCGTCACCGCGCGACTCGGCATACGCGAGGAAGTCGCGGAGCATGAGCGCGCCGGTGGCCTTGAGCCGGCCCGGGTCGAGGTCGCTCGCCCGGAGGGCGGAGACGACCGTCATCCGCACCCGCGCGCGCGTGATGGCGACGTTGAGCCGGCGCTCGCCGCCCTCGTTGTTGAGCGGGCCGAAGCGGTGCAGGACCCGGCCGTGCGGCGTCTTGCCATAGCCGACGGAGAGGATGATCGCGTCGCGCTCGTCGCCCTGGACCCGTTCGAGGTTCTTGACGAAGAAACGCTCCTCGCGGTCTTCAGCGAAGAAGTCCGCGACGTCGGGCGCGATGCGGAGGGCGGCGCGCACGGCCTCGTCGAGGCGCTCGGCGTGCTTGATCCCGAGGGCGATGACGCCGAGGGACTCGTGGGGCCTCGTGCGCGCGTGCTCGAGGACGAGCTCGACGACGCGGGTGACCTCCGTGTCGGTCGTCTCGATCGCGTCGGCGCCGGGCTGGACCACGGCGACGCCCTCCACGGGCTCGAAGGTGACGGCCGACTCGAGCGACGTGCCGGGGAAGGTCGTCAGCGCTCCGTTGTACATCGTCTCGTTGGCGAAGGCGATGAGGCGCTCGTCGCGGCTGCGGTAGTGCCAGGTGAGGCGGCGCGTCGGCAGGGCCGCGGTGAGGACGTCGAGGATCGACTCGAACCCCTCGGTCAGCGTCTCGTCCGAGGGCGCCGACTCGTCGTCGGAGACGACGGTGAAGAAGTTCGTCGGCGGGAGCTGCCGCTCGTCACCGGCGACGACGACCTGGCGCGCACGGGAGATCGCCGAGATCGCCTGGGCGGGCTGGACCTGCGAGGCCTCGTCGAAGATGACGACGTCGAACCAGCGGCCCGGGGGCAACGTCGACGCGACGACGAGCGGGCTCATCGCCCAGCACGGCTTGATGGCGGTCAGCGTGGCCGACGCCTGCGGCACGAGGTCGCGGAGCGGCTTGTGCCGTCGGGCGCGGCCGGCCTCGGCGCGGACGAGGGCCTCCTGCGCGGGGTGGTCGGCGATGACCTCGCGCACCGAGCGGGCGACCGCGGCGCGGACCCGGGCGACCGTGGCCTGCTGGTGCGCGTGGTCGGCGACGACGAAGTCGGCGACGTCACGGCGAAGCGCATCGCCGTTGTGGGCGCCGTAGGAGGGGTCACGCACCGTGATCTCCTGCGCGAGCGAGGCCCACCAGACGTGCTCGACCTCGGCACTGACGTCGTCGGTCGCGACGCCGCGCGCGGCGAGGTCGTCGACGAGCGCACTGAGCCCGATGGTCCGCAGCTCGTCGAGCGTTGTGGTCACCTGCGGGAGGACGGCGATCCGCTCGGGCCGGCTCGCGAGCTGGGCGAGGAGGTCGCGGAGCTCGCCGAGGGGGATCCGGGTCAGGTCGCGGCCGTCGCGCCCCGGACGGAGCCGCTCCCTGAGCCAGTCGAGGTCGCTCCGCAGCCCGGCGAGCAGCTCGAGGCCTTCCTCGAGCCGCGGGGAGATCTCGGGGCGACCGCCGCCGCCGACGAGGGCGTACCAGTTCTTGCGCTGCTCGGCGGCGGCGACGAGCTCGTCGTGGAGCCGCTCCGGCGGCCGACCCGGGCGGAGCAGCCGCTTGGTCTGGCTGCGGACCCGCCAGCGGGTGAACCACCCCATCGAGACGGCGTTGGCCTGGCGCCACTCGCTCGTCGCGGTGGCGGCGATGGGCTCGGTGAGCGGGACGTCGAAGACCTCCGGCCGGAAGACCTCGAGCGTGTGGTGGACGCGGGCCATCGTGTCGAAGGCGGTCGTCCAGTCGGCCAGCGTGTTGGCCTCGGGCACGCGCGACTCGGCGAGGATCGTGTTGAGGTGCCGCGTCAGCTCGTCGAGGGCCGCACCGCTGTAACGGCGGGTGACCTCGAGGGCCTTGCCGGCGTCGTCGCTCGTGAGGATCCGGGCGCCGTACCAGGGGTCGTCGCCGTCCTGGGTCCACGCGCCGAGCCCGCAGACGTCGCGCAGGCGCCGGCCGATCTCGACGACGCGGGTGCGGCTCAGCGCCGCGAGCGCGGCGCTGTCGAGGCGCACGTGCGAGGCGGGTGGGGGCGTGCGCCCGGTGAGCTCGACGAGGGACTGCTCGACCTCGTGAGCGGTCACACCCCAGGGTTCGCGGACCCGGTGCAGGGCCTCGACGTGGCGGACGAGCCGGGCCCGGTGCTCGACGAGGGCTGCCGTGGCGGCCTCGGCCGTGCGCCCCCCGAGGGCAGCGGAGCCGGACTCGGGGTCCTCGTCGAGGGCGGCGTCGAAGGCGGTGGCGAACTGCCGGGCCACCGCGCGGCGGTTGGTCGTCCCGTCGTAGGCGTCGAGGACGAGGTCGCCAAGGCCGAGCCGATCGAGACGCCCGAGCACGGCGTCGATGGCCGCCCGCTTCTCGGCGACGAAGAGGGTCGACTTGCCCTCGGCCGCGAGGCTCGCGATGAGGTTGGCGATCGTCTGGGACTTGCCCGTGCCGGGCGGGCCCTTGATGACGACGTGCGCGCCCGCCCGGACGGCGTCGATCGCGGCCCGCTGCGAGGCGTCGGCGTCGAGGACGAGGTGCTCGTGCTCAGGGTCGGCGTCGGGCTCGTTGTCGGGGACGCGCATCCGCACGGCGGCGAGCGCGCCCTCGTCGCCGGCGAGGGCGGCGACGACGTCATGGTCGGCGAGCGAGTCTCCTTGCAGCGCAAGGTCGGCCACCATCGGAAGCTTGGCGTAGGAGAACGTGCCGACAACCATTCGCGGCGTGATGGTCCACTCGGGGACCGCGCCGCACACGTGGTCGAGAGCGGCATACGCCGGCGTGGGGTCGAAGGCCGACCCGACGGTCGCGAGGTCGGCGAGCGACTCGCCGTCGACCTCGATGCCCTGCTCGGAGCGGAGGTACTCGCGCAGGACCGGGTTGAGCTCGACCTCGGGGCCGAGGTCCACCTCGAAGTCCTCCTGCGCGGCGCCGGTCGGGCGCAGGACGCACGACCGAAGCAGCACCGGGGCGGCCGGGGCCCGGGGGGCGCGGGGAACCGACCACGTCGCCATGCCGATCGCGATGAAGCCGGCGGCGATGCCGCGCTCCTCGCGCAGCTCGAGCGCCTTGGCGCGGATCGCGCGAGCACGCCGCTTCGCGTCGTCGAGGGCGGCCGGTTCACGGACGAGCTCGGAGAGGCGGGTGGGCTTGCCGGCGAGCAGCTTGGACACGCCGCCCGGGTGGGCCGTGGTGAGGTCGAGGGTGCCCGCCGGGAGGTCGCGATACCACAGGAGGGTGTTGCGGCCACCGAGGTCGACGAGGGTGCGCTGCCAGCTCTTGACCGCCGCCGCGACGCGTTCGGCCCGCGGGTCCGCCGACACCGAGCCGTTCGACGGCGCGCCTGTCGTGGGCCCTGTCGTGGGCCCGGTCGTGGGCCCGGTCGCGGGGCCCTCCATGGGGCCCGTGGATGCCGTGCCGTTCGCCGCCTGGCCGGTCGCCTGGTCGGTCGACGGAGCGGTGTGGGGCTGGGCGGCGGTCCTCATTCCTGCAGGCTAGCCAATGCGGTCGCGGACACCTCGGCGACAGACCGAGCGGGTGGGGACGAGCCGCAACCCGGGGTTGGCGAGCGTCGGGCCGGCTCGCGCTGGGACGCCCGAGGGCAACGAGGACGTCGAGGACGTTCTCCACGGCAACCGCACCCAACGGGATGTAGGGGAGGGCGGCGAGCACGGCGTTCGCGAGCGCGAGAGCCCGCCCAGCGGCATACGCGCCGTGACGACTCGACAGGGCGTGGGCGCCCCCGGCGGCAAAGAGCCAGCCGGCGACGTCGGGCAGGAGGTCGAAGCCGTCGACCGAGACGTCGACGGGGACGAGGCCGAGCCCCAGCGCGACGGAGCCGTACGGTGACATGGCGGCAATCCAGGGCTCGTATGCCGCTGGGCTCGCTGAGACGCGCAGGCGCGGTCCGCAGGCGGCCGGGGCCCACGGGGGCGGGTGGCCCCGGGCGTGCTCAGCCGATCGGCGTGTGTGGGGCCGCTGAGGGGGCCGCGAGGTGGACGATGTGGGGATCAGCGCCGCAGCCGTCCCGATGGGAGCACCATGGCCACCCCGAGTCCCGGTTACTCGATCACGATCCGCGTCGAGGTACCCGCTGCGGCGACCTCGACGGCCGCGCTGACGGCCGCGGTCGCGTCGGCCGGCGGCGCGCTCACGGCGCTCGACGTCGCGGAGAGCCGCACCGACCGGCTCGTCGTCGACGTCACGTGCGACACGTCGGACGAGGCGCACGCCAAGCTCATCACCGAGGCGATCGGGCGGATCCCGGGCGCGGAGGTGCGAAAGGTCAGCGACCAGACGTTCCTGCTCCATCTGGGCGGCAAGCTCGAGGTCGTCCCGAAGGTGCCGCTCAAGCACCGCGACGACCTGTCGCGGGCCTATACGCCGGGCGTGGCGCGCGTCTGCCTCGCGATCGCGGCCCACCCGGAGGACGCGCGGCGCCTGACGATCAAGCGCAACACGGTCGCCGTCGTCACCGACGGGTCGGCGGTGCTCGGGCTCGGCAACATCGGGCCGCTCGCGGCGATCCCGGTCATGGAGGGCAAGGCGGCGCTCTTCAAGCAGTTCGGCGGGGTCGATGCGTGGCCCGTCTGCCTCGACACCCAGGACTCCGACGAGATCGTCTCGATCGTCAAGGCCATCGCGCCCGTCTATGGGGGGATCAACCTCGAGGACATCTCGGCGCCGCGGTGCTTCGAGATCGAGGCGCGGCTGCGTGAGGCGCTCGACATCCCCGTCTTCCACGACGACCAGCACGGGACGGCCATCGTCGTGCTCGCCGCCCTGACCAACGCGCTCCGGGTCGTCGGCAAGCGGCTCGAGGACGTGCGGATCGTCGTGTCGGGGGTCGGCGCGGCCGGACACGCGATCATCCGGCTGCTCCTCTCGCAGGGCGCCAGCGACATCATCGGGTGCGGGCGTCATGGTGCCGTGCACGAGGGCCAGGACGGGATGGAGCCATTCCGGCTGTGGATCGCCGAGCACACGAACCGCTCGCGTCGGGAGGGGTCGCTCGCGGAGGTGCTCGTCGGGGCGGACGTGTTCATCGGGGTCTCCGCGCCGAACCTGCTGACCGGCGACGACATCGCGACGATGGCCCCCGATGCGATCGTGTTCGCGCTGGCCAACCCGGTGCCCGAGGTCGACCCGCTCGTGGCGAGCGAGCACGCCGCCGTCGTCGCGACCGGCCGGTCGGACGCCCCGAACCAGATCAACAACGTGCTCGTGTTCCCGGGGTTCTTCCGGGGGCTGCTCGACGCCGGGGTCTCGGGGATCACGGACGAGATGCTCGTCGCCGCAGCGCACGCGATCGCCGGTGTGGTGACGGACGAGCAGCTCAACGCGAGCTACATCATCCCGAGCGTCTTCGACCCCGCTGTCGCGGCCGCCGTGGCGGAGGCGGTTCGCGGGGCGGCGAGCGCGGAGGGGGTCCACTCCCCCGCCGCCGAGGCGTAGGTCGGAGCGGGCAGACCGCAACCCCGCGTCGATCACCCCACGTCGATTACCCCACGTCGATGGCGGCCAGGCCGCCTCGCACGACGAGGTCGATGAAGGCTGTGTCGATAGGCTCGCGCGTGAACCAGCGACGGAAGTACAGCGGCCCGCGGAGGGCCGAGGCGACTGCGCTGATGTCCACATCGGGCGAGATCTCTCCTCGATCGACGGCGCGCTCGAGAGCCGCGCGCATCGGCGCGGCATGCCGGACCTGCAGCCGGCTGTGGACCTGGGCGATGTCGGGTTCGCGTTCGGCGGCGTCGATGATCGACGGCATGATCGAGGACCACTTGGCCGTGGCGAGCAGGTGCGCCAGCTCGGTCAGGATGGCGCGCAGGTCGCCTTCGAGCGAGCCGGTGTCCGGTGGCTCCTCGTCGCCGTCGGTCATGCGCAGGCACGCGTCGATGATGAGGGCGTTCCGGTTGCTCCAGTGGCGATAGATCGTCGTCTTCGCCACGCCGGAGCGCTTGGCCACGTCCTCCATGGTCAGCCCACCGAGGCCCGACTCGGTGAGCAGCTCGAGGGTCGTCGTGAGGACACGTTCGCGCGACTGGATCACGCGGGGGTCCGCTGAGTGAGTGCCGGTCGCCTGCACCTGCGTGGCCGCACCGGTCTTCGCCGTCTCGCCCGTCACGGTCTGCTACCTCCCATGATTCACTGCGCTACGCTACTGTAGCGTAGCGCATCGTGCCGGATCACCGGGGCCGCTGCCCGAAACCAGAGAGTGGAGAACGTCCATGAACCTTGCTTCGGTTCGAATCATCACAGCCCACCTGGACACCATGGTGGCCTTCTACGAGCAACTGACCGGTGCCCAGGCCACCCGGCTTGCCCCGGTCTTCGCCGAGCTCCGCTTCCCGTCCGGCACGCTCGCCCTGGGCGATGCGAGCACCGCGGCGTTGTTCAACGATGCCGCCCGGCCGGCCGCCAACCAGACCGTGATCATCGAGTGGATCGTCGATGACGTCGACGCGGAGTATGAGCGGCTCAAGCCCATCGTGAGCGAGTGGGAACAGACGCCCTCCCAGATGCCGTGGGGCAACAAGTCGATTCTCTTCCGTGACCCGGACGGCAACCTCGTCAACCTGTTCACGCCTGTGACCCCGGAGGCGGTCGCGCGCTTCAGCGAGGCTCGTGTGGATTCGCGCTGACGCGGGCGTCCGGAGACTCGGTGACGGCCGTACGCGAGGACGCCACGCCAGTCCAGTACCCTGTCCCCGTTGGCCGGCCCGACAGGGCCTCGTTCAAGCGGGGGTTACAGCGACTCTTGCTGCGAGGCTTCCGGCTAGGGCTTCAGCCATGCCCCGCCCTCGTAGCTCAGGGGATAGAGCACCGCTCTCCTAAAGCGGGTGTCGCAGGTTCGAATCCTGCCGGGGGCACCAATGTGATGTCCCGAGACACCGTTGACAG
>NZ_AWSA01000088.1 GCF_000576595.1 Intrasporangium oryzae NRRL B-24470
CGCCCCTGCGGGACGGCTGGCGCGGCGGGATGCGCGCGCAGGTGCCGCCGCCTCGGCGGCGGGAGCGGCTGCGCCGCCTCCGGCCTGGCGGGCCTTGATGGCCTCGACGAGGTCGCTCTTGCGCATCTTCGTCGTGCCCGTGATGCCCATCGAGGAGGCGACACCCTTCAGCTCGTCCAGCTTCATGGCGGACAGGCCGGAGACCGGGCGGGTGGTGGTTTCTGACACGAAGGATCCTTCCCCCTCGTTTGCGGCCCGGGAGACGTCCACGGGGCCGGGCTTGGGCCAGTGACTCTGGCCAACGGGATCCCCATCGCCGCAGCACGCGTCGGAGGCGAGCATCGTCGCCTCGGCGTTGGGGGTGACGCACCGGCCTGCGCGAACGCGGCCTGTGGTGCACTCAGAGGATAACACCCACCCCCCGACATTCGGTTGAAGCCGACTGTCAAATCCGGGTCAGGCGACCGTCACCTCTGCGCCGGTCAGGGCGATCCCCGGCGTGACGCGTCGCCAGCGCGCGTCGTCCGTGACCGCGACCTCGGCGGCCGCGTCGCGCGTCGTGAGGACGAGAACGGTCGGTCCGGCGCCCGAGACGAAGGCCGCGTGACCCCGCGACCGCAGCCGGTCGACGAGGGCCATCGTCTCGGGGTACGAGGGGCGCCTCGCCTCCTGGTGGAGCCAGTCGCGGGTCCCCGCGAGAAGGTGGGCCGGGTCGGCCGTCAGGGCGTGGACGAGCAGCGCGGCCCGTCCGGCCCCGGCCGCGGCCGCCGCGAGCGGGACGGTCGGGGGCAGCACCGCTCGTGCCGTCCGGGTCGAGAGCTGGGTGTCGGGGACGAAGGCGACGACGTCGATGTCCGGGTGCAGCGCGGGCCGGGCCGTGACCGTGCACTCGCCGCGGTCGAGTCCCGTGCCGTCCGGCATCCAGCTGACCGTCAGGCCGCCGTAGACGCTCGCGGACGCGTTGTCGGGGTGCCCCTCCAGGCTGCTCGCGAGGTGGTTGGCGACCCCGAGGTCGACCGCCACGGGGGCTCCGGGAGCGAGCCCAGCGGCATACGGACTCTCGGGGCCCCCCGAAAGTGCTTGGGCCGCAATGACGCCCGCGACGATGGCGGTGGCGGACGAGCCGAGGCCCCGCCCGTGCGGGACCCCGTTGGTGGCGGTGAGCTGCAGACCCGCCGGAGCGTCGACACCGAGGACCGACCACGTATGCCGCATGGTGGCGACGACGAGGTGGGTGTCGTCGGTGGGGACGTCGTTCGCCCCCTCCCCCGTGACCTCGACGTGCAGCCCCGGCTCGGCGGTGGCGGTGACGAGGTAGTCGTCCCAGAGGCCCAGGGCGAGCCCGATCGAGTCGAAGCCGGGGCCGAGGTTGGCACTGCTCGCCGGCACGCGCACCCGGACCGAGCGCCGACCCGGGCGCACGGGCGAGGACACGGTGCCGGAGGAGCTCACGGGATCAGCCTTCGAGCCCGAGCGCCCGGGCGGCCGAGTAGGCGTCGACCGACACGCGGGTCGGCTGCACCTCGGAGCCGTCGGCGGTGCGCAGGGCCCACTGGGGGTCCTTGAGGCCGTGGCCGGTCACGGTGCACACGATGCGGACACCCGCGGGGACGAGCCCGGCCGCATGGCTCGCGAGCAGGCCGGCGACGGAGGCCGCCGAGCCGGGCTCGACGAAGACGCCCTCGCGGGCGGCGAGGAAGCGGTGCGCCTCGAGGATCTGCTCGTCCGTCACCGCAGCGATGCGCCCGCCCGACTGGTCGCGCGCCTCGATCGCCTGGTCCCACGACGCCGGGTTGCCGATGCGGATCGCCGTCGCGATCGTCTCCGGGTGGTCGACGGGGTGGCCGAGGACGAGCGGCGCCGCCCCTGCGGCCTGGAAGCCCCACATGACGGGCAGGTGGGAGGCCGGCCCGGGCTCGTCGCTCACCGACGGGTCGGAGGAGTACTCGCGGTAGCCCCGCCAGTAGGCCGTGATGTTGCCGGCGTTGCCGACGGGAAGGCAGTGGATGTCGGGGGCGTCGCCGAGAGCGTCCACGACCTCGAAGGAGGCCGTCTTCTGCCCCTCGATGCGGGCCGGGTTGACGGAGTTGACGAGCTCGACGGGGTAGGCCTCGGCGAGCTTGCGGGCGAGCGTGAGGCAGTCGTCGAAGTTGCCGTCGACCTGAAGGAGCGTCGCGCCGTGTGCGATCGCCTGGCTCAGCTTGCCCATCGCGATCTTGCCCGCCGGGACGAGCACGGCGCACGCCATCCCGGCCTTCGTCGCATAGGCGGCGGCCGAGGCGCTCGTGTTTCCCGTGCTTGCGCAGATGACCGCCTTGGCGCCCTTCTTCGCGGCGAGGCTGATCGCCGTCGTCATCCCGCGGTCCTTGAACGAGCCGGTCGGGTTGAGCCCCTCGTACTTGAGGTGGACCTCGGCCCCGACCATCGCGGAGAGGCGTTCCGCGTGGATGAGCGGCGTCCCGCCCTCGTGCAGGGTGATGACCGGGGCATCAGCGAGCATCGGCAGCCGGTCGGCGTACTCGGGGATGACACCCCGCCACTGGTGGGCCATCAGGAACCTTCCACGCGCATGACCGAGTTGACGCCGCGGACGACGTCGAGGGTGCGCAGTCGCTCGACGGTGGACGAGAGGGCAGCATCGGTCGCGGTGTGCGTGACGATGATGAGGTTGGCGCGCGCCGCCTGGCCGGCCTCGCCGGGGACGAGCTGCTGGCGCACGGTCTCGATGGAGACGTCGTGGGCGGCGAAGGCGGAGGCGACCTGGGCGAGGACGCCGGAGCGGTCCTCCACGTCGAGGCTGATGTGGTAGCGGGTCATCGCATCACCCATGGTGAGGATCGGCAGGTCTGCATAGCTCGACTCGCCGGGGCCCAGGCCACCGCCGACCCGGTGGCGAGCGACGGCGACGATGTCGCCGAGGACCGCCGACGCGGTCGGGTCGCCGCCCGCACCCTTGCCGTAGAACATCAGCTGACCGGCGGCATCGGCCTCGACAAAGACGGCGTTGAAGGCCTCGCGGACGCCCGCGAGCGGGTGCGTCCTCGGGATCATCGCCGGGTGCACGCGGACGGAGACACCCCGGTCGCTCCGCTCGCAGATCGCGAGAAGCTTGACGACGGCGTCCATCTCGCGGGCCGCGGCGACGTCGGCCGCGGTGACCTCGGTGATGCCCTCCCGGTAGACGTCGGTGCCCGAGACCCGGGTGTGGAAGGCGAGCGAGGCGAGGATGGCCGCCTTGGCCGCGGCGTCGAAGCCCTCGACGTCGGCGGTGGGGTCGGCCTCGGCGTAACCGAGGGCCTGGGCCTGCTCCACGGCGTCGGCGAAGCCGGCCCCGGTCGTGTCCATCTTGTCGAGGACGTAGTTGGTCGTGCCGTTGACGATGCCGAGGACCCTGGTCACCTCGTCGCCGGCGAGCGACTCGCGCAGGGGGCGCAGGAGCGGGATCGCGCCCGCGACGGCGGCCTCGTAGTAGAGGTCCACGCCGTTCTCGGCGGCAGCGGCATACAGGGTGGGGCCGTCCTCGGCGAGCAGCGCCTTGTTGGCCGTGACGACCGAGGCGCCGTGCTCGATCGCGCGAAGGATGAGCGAACGGGCCGGCTCGATGCCGCCGATGACCTCGACGACGACATCAGCCCGCGTGACGAGCTCGTCGGCGTCGGTCGTGAACAGCGCCGGGTCGACCCCGAGGTCGGACCGGTCGCGCCCGGCGCGACGCACGGCGATGCCCACGATCTCCAGTGGCGCGCCGACGCGGGCCGCCATGTCGTCGGCGTGCTCGGTGAGGAGGCGCGCAACGGCGCCTCCGACGACGCCGGCCCCGAGAAGCGCGACCCGAAGCGGACGATGGGTACTCACGACACTGACCACCCTGCGAATCCTGCCGCTTGTCCGCCTGATGGACGGTCGTTGTTTCGCGATCCGGACATGCACACCGAAAGATCTGCACCGCCGACGCCCCCCGACCGACCGCTCATCCCGGACATCTCAGACGTCGAGAGCGAGAAGGTCGTCGATGGTCTCGCGCCGGACGATGACCCGCGCGACCCCGTCTCGCACGGCGAGCACCGGCGGGCGGGGGGTGTGGTTGTACTGGCTCGACAGGGCACGGCAGTAGGCGCCCGTCCCGGGCACCGCGATGAGGTCGCCCGCCGTGATGTCGGAAGGGAGGAACTCGTCCTTGACGACGATGTCACCCGACTCGCAGTGCCGGCCCACGACGCGCGCCAGGACTGGCTCGGCGTCGGAGGCTCGGTTGGCCAGGGTGCACGAGTAGTTGGCGTCGTAGAGCGCGGTCCGGACGTTGTCGCTCATGCCCCCGTCGACGGAGACGTAGGCGCGGGAGGCGCCGCCGTCGAGGTCGACCGGCTTGACGGTGCCCACCTCGTAGAGGGTGAAGGTGCTCGGGCCGGCGATGGCGCGCCCCGGCTCGATCGAGATCCGCGGCACGGGGACGCCGTCGGCGCGGCACTCGCGCTCGACGATCGCGGCCATCTGAAGGGCGAGCTGCCGCGGCGGAAGGGGGTCGTGCTCGGTCGTGTACGCGATGCCGAACCCGCCACCGAGGTCGAGCTCGGGCATCGCGTGGCCGAGCTCCTTCGCGATGCGGGTGTGCAGGCCGAGTGCGCGGTGGGCGGACACCTCGAACCCTGCGGTGTCGAAGATCTGCGAGCCGATGTGCGTGTGGAGGCCCAGCAGCCGGAGGGTGCCGGGGCGCTCGAGAACGAGGCGGGCGGCCTCGAAAGCGTGCCCACCCGAGAGGGACAGCCCGAACTTCTGGTCCTCGTGTGCGGTGGCGATGAACTCGTGGGTGTGCGCCTCGACCCCGACGGTGACCCGGATGAGGACCGGGGCGACAACGCCGAGCTCGGCTGCGACCGCGGAGACGCGCTCGATCTCGTCGAAGGAGTCGATGACGATCCGGCTCACTCCGTGCTCGAGCGCGGCCCGGATCTCGGCGACGCTCTTGTTGTTGCCGTGCATGCCGATCCGCTCGCCGGGCACGCCCGCCCGGATGGCGACGGCGAGCTCGCCGCCGGTGCACACGTCGAGATGCAGGCCCTCCTGATGGATCCAGCGGGCCACCTCGGTGCAGAGGAAGGCCTTGCCTGCGTAGAAGACGTCGGCGCCGCTACAGAGGTCGGCGAAGACCTCGTCGTAGGTCTGCTTGAAGCTTCGCGCGCGAGAGCGGAAGTCCGCCTCGTCGACGACGTAGGCCGGGGTGCCGAACTCGCGGGCGATGTCGGCGACACCCACGCCTCCGACGCTGAGCACGCCGTCGTCACCACGCTCCACCGACTGGGCCCACAGGGAGGGCACGAGGGCGTTGACGTCCGCTGGGGTCTGGAGCCAGGCGGGCCCTCGGTATCCCTCCGCGTGGAGGGCTCCGGCTTCGTGTGCACGCATTCCTACATCCTTTCGGGGGCCGCGGCCCCCACGCGTGAGAGTCCATTGCGCAAGACGATCCGCGCAGCGGTCGCGAGGGCGAGACGGGCCCCATGGATCGACAGGATCGGCTCGTCCGGCGCGGCGGGGCGGATCGGGTGCTGCCAGCCGGAAGCCAGCGCAGCCAGGTCGACGAGGGCTCGGCGAGTCTGCTGCGGGTCGCCGGCGTGGGTGTCGAGGCGTTGGGGAAGGTCGGCGAGCGCGACGAGGAGGTGACGCTCGACGACGTGGGTGAGCTCCTCACGGCGGTCGGTCTCGCGGATCTCCACACCGACCGCCTCGGCGTTGCGGATGAGCCGGCACAGTCGCGCGTGCGCCAGCTGGACGTGGCGGAGCGGGTCGCCAGGATGACGCGCGCCGGGCTCCTCGACGACCTCGGCCACGTCGCCCATCGACTGACCGGGTGCGAGCGCCCACGTGTCGGCGTGCTCGAAGACGGTGGCGATGATGCCCGACCGGGCCACGTCGCTCAGCGTGATGGCGAGCAGCCCCGAGGGCGCGACCTCGACCGCCTGGACGGAGCGCTCCTCCGTCAGGCCCTGGGCGAGGATGCGCGCGAGCTCACGTGCCTCGAGGTCGAGCTGCGGCGCCCATCGCTGGGTGACCGGTGTGACCCAGTCGGCCACGACGCCGGCCGGGCGGACCTCGGCGGGCCGGAAGATCGGACCGGCGGGCGGACCGGCCTCGGCCCCGTCGGGCAGCACGCCGGTCCGGGCGGCTCGGGCGGCCACGTCGCCAAGGATCCGGCGCAGCTGCTCGGGCGTCATGCCGCCGAGTCTACGAGGCAGCCCACGAGTCGATCGGACCCCCCGAGGGCCGGTCATCGGGGGCTCTGTAGACGGTGTGCCACTCCCCCATTCCTCGAACCGGCCCGAGTGCTGCTAATCTCACCGGGCGCACCAAAATGCGCGCGACGCCCCCGTAGCTCAGGGGATAGAGCACCGCCCTCCGGAGGCGGGAGCGCAGGTTCGAATCCTGCCGGGGGCACTAGTGTGATGTCCCGAGACACCGTTGACAG
>NZ_AWSA01000089.1 GCF_000576595.1 Intrasporangium oryzae NRRL B-24470
CCCTCACCCACGCTCAGATCCGAAGAGCCCCTTTAGCCTCGATCCACCGATGGGCCGATGGAGGGTGAGCTGATCGGGCTCGCGGGCTGACGTTCGGGTGGGGGCGCGTGGGATTTGCCGGCTCTTGGGACATGAGTGTGGGGTTTCAGGGGATCAGTCCACCGCCGACGAGGAGCATCCGAAGCCGGTAGTTGTGCCTGTTCCGGAAGCCTCGGGCGATCCGGCGGTGCAGCTCGATGAGGCCGTTGATCGCCTCGGTTCCGCCGTTGCTGGATCGGGCGGTGTCGAAGTAGGCGAGGAACTCGGTGCGCCACTTGCTCAGGGTCCGCCCGAGGCGGGCGATCTCGGGGATCGGGCAGGACGGGAAGGAGTCGAGGACCTTGAGCGCGATCGTCTTGCCGGCGGCCAGGTCTTTGGCGGTGTAGGCGGAGCGCAGCTGGTGGATGGCCTGCCATGCGATGTCGACCTCGTCGTGGCGTTCGTCGGCGGCGAACGCAGCCGTGATCCGGGCCCGCTGCTTCTCGCTGAGGTGCTCGAGGCCCAGGCGCAGGATGTTGCGGATCCCGTACAGCGGGTCGCCCTTGCGGCCGCGGTGGCCGTGGATGGTCTGCTGCACGCGGCGGCGGACCTCGTCGAGGGCCTGCCCGCCGAGCTTGACGACGTGGAACGCGTCCAGAACCGAGGCGGCTTCGTCGAGCTGGTCGTCGATGGCGTTCTTGTACCCGTGGAACGGGTCGAGGGTGGCGACCTGCACGCCAGCGCGGAAGTCCTCGCCGCGCTCGATCAGCCAGTTGCGGTACACGGTCCCGGACCGTCCGGGCACGAGGTCGAGCAGCCGCGCCTTCACGACCATCTTCTCGGGGTTGCTCGGGTCGGGGTGGCGGGTCAGGTCGACCATCCCGGTCAGCTCCTTCGGTCCCCGCCGACGCGGGGACACGTGGTGCCACACGTGCTCGTCGACCCCGAGGGTGGCCACGCCGTCGAACCGGGCCGGGTCCGCGTCCAACGCTTCGAGCAGCGGCTTGATGGAGCGCCACACCGTCTTCCACGAACAGCCCAGCCGGCGGGCGACGCCGGCGATCGAGGCGTGCTCGCGGCGGACCTGCTCGATCGCCCACCAGCACGCCCGCACCGTCAACAGGCTCCGCGGCCGCGCGACGGTCTGGTCCTGTTCGACGAACGTCACGGCCGGGCAGGCCGGTTCGGGGCAGGCCCAGCGGCGCTTGACCCACCGCAGCCGGACCGGGCGTTCGAAGCAGGGCAGGTCGACCAGCTCGACCGTGACCCGCCCATGCGCGTGCGCCACGACTCCGCATTCGAGGCAGCCCACCGGCGTCGGCGCGGACTCCACCGACACCACGAGGCGGGCATCGTCACGCTCGACCGAGGTCACGTGCAGGCCCTCGAGGCCGACGAGCAGGTCACAGTTGTCGCAATACGGCCCGGATGGATGGCAGCGCGCGGCAGCGCACGCCGTAGGCTCGCTCATGTCGAGGTCCTTCGGAATGGTTGCTTGGTCGCTTCCACTCCTGAAGGGCCTCGGCGTCTATCCAGGCGTCACCGACACCCGGCGCGCCGAACGGACCCACACTCATGTCCCAAGAGCCGGCAAAGGGCCGAAGGGCCCTAGCCGGCCATCGGGGCCGGCAGGAGACTTCCGAGAAGCACGGAAATCCATATGCCCTGCCCAAGGGCGTCCAGACAGGGGAAGAGTCATGCCTAACGAGACAACTCCGCATCGTGTGCCAGCGCCGGAAGAGATGGCGCGGGTTCAGCATGCGAAGGACGTGGCCGCCGAGCGCCTTCTGAGCATCCCCGGAGTGCACACAGTCGGAATCGGTTACAAACGGCGCGGTGGCGAGGTGACCGCCGATCTGGCCGTCATCGTGTTCGTGGACACGAAGCTCCCCCGCGCGGATGTTCCTCCGGACCGGATGGTTCCTCTTGAGATCCGGTTCTTCATGGATTCCAGCGACCGGGAGGAGTCTGTACCGACCGATGTCGTGGAGCAGGCGCGTCCAGTCGAGTACACCCACATCCCTGCGGGCACCCTGGCTGGTCGGGCCCGTCCGGTGGCCGGCGGTCGCAGCATCGCCAGAGCTGCCAGCGGCGGGGGCACCCTGGGAGGCTGGGTGTGGGACGGACTGAATGATGAGGTCGTCCTGCTGACCAATAACCACGTGCTGGGCGGCGCGGCCGGAACGGACGTGTTCCAGCCGTGGGGTAGCACAGCCGCGACCGACCACATAGCTGACGTCGTTCGCACGGGGACGCTCGACGCGACCATCGCAGCGCCGGTGAACGCGGCGGACGTACTCGAGGAGATCGAAGGTGTCGGTCCGGCTGTCTTCGAGATCACGACGGCGACCGTCGGCATGCCCGTGGAGAAGTCAGGCGCCAAGACGGATCACACGACCGGCTGGGTCGAGTATGTCGGGCTGACCGGCCACTACGGATCGACCAACGACTTCCAGGTGGCCCCGGACCCGGGGATGCCCAACGGCAGGTTCGCCTACTACGGGGACTCCGGTTCCCTGATCGTCGAACGAACTAACCCCTCGGGCGGGTCTTGGAAACGGGTGGTCGGCCTGCTCTGGGGTGGGAACCCGGAGCTGGGCAACGCCAAGGCGCACCAGGTCCAAGACGTCTTCGCCGACCTCAACCTAGACACCCTGTGCGCGGGCGCGTTCGAGGAGTTCCTGGACAACCTGTTCGCCCCGAACTTCCCCGAAGAACCCCTGAAGGTCACGCCGATCCAGTTGCCTGAGCCCGTGACTATGCCCCTCACGACCGGGCCGCGCGTGTCCCTGTCCGGCGCCCTTCTGGCCCTCCAGCAGGCAGCCGGCCGACCGTTCGCGAGATCTCGACCGCTTCACCGTGGCATGGCCCGTGACGTCGAGGCGCGGCTGCGCCTATCGCGGATGGGCAGCGACCTGGTTACCGCCATCCACGAGAATCGTGTCGGCCTCGCCCGGCTGGTCCTCGACCGACAGACGCGCCGTGCCTTGGCCTCGGCCGCCGCGCCGTTCGTCGAGGGTGTGTGGACCGCCGATGAGTTGCTCGGGAGACAGGTCACGGAGGAGGACCTCGCCCGGTTCCATCGCGTCGCGAGAATCGCCGAAGACCACCGCCCTGAGCTCCAGCCGCTGCTCGAGCGCGTCAACCGTATCCTCGGGGAGCTGCCTGGCCGCAGCTTCGACGACGTACTGCGATAGGGCTCGACAGGACCGACCGCGCTGAGCGCCGCTGCCGTCATTCGCCGCCCCGCGAACGGCTGATGATCTCTGCCGGGACCACGCGCAGCTGCTCAAGACACTTCTGGCGCAGCGCGATATGGCCACGCCACGCCCCCGGTGCCCGCCAACTGGGTCAGTGGCGTGAAGCGTTCCTAGCCTACTTCACCACCCGCGGCGCGAACAACGGCGGAACCGAAGCCGTCAACTTCCTGATCGAGCTGCACCGCAGGGTCGCCCGTGGCTTCCGCAACCTCCAGAACTACACGCTGGGCATGCTCCTCATCGCAGGAGGCCTGAACCTATGAACCCACACTCATCTGAGAAGGGCCGGTAATCGAGGGAGAGGCGTCGGTCCGGACATCGGCGGATCTTCCTCAGCCACGACGCGGTGACCGGCCTGGTCGGGGGCGTGCAGACGAGCAGCACGGCGAGTGGTCCAAACAACGCGGCTACCTCGACCTCGATCCCCCAAGAACGCCGGGCGCCGTCCTGACCACACGCGAATCCGAAGCCCGGCCCAGAGAGTGGAGCACCCACCTACTCGTCGGCGACCGCAGCGTGTCGAACCGCCTGACCTCGACCCATCGCCGTCGTCATCACAGATCCGAACTTGACCCGCCTGCTCCTACATCGCCTCAAGTGTCAACCAAAGCCCGGGGTGGACCCGAAGTGGTTCCCAGCCGCATCAGTTGGTTCAAGTCGCTGCCACGGCGATGCTTGGCAAGCAGAATGACAGCATGACGCAGAAAGGCCGGTTCGTCGGTTTTGGGGTCGGCACGTATACCGACCCCATGCATGAGGAACTCCCGCACGCCACGTCCGAAGTGATGGACTTCGCCCAACTCGTCCGGGGAGATCTCGATGGTGATCCGGCCATCAATCCGACAACAGTCCAGGTCTTCGAGAGCCTCGATGAGCTCCCTCCGATGCCCGACGGCGGCCGGCTAGTGCTGATGTGGAGCGGACACGGCAAGCAAGATGCCCGGGATGGCCTGCGTTTGCTCACAACGGAGAGCGGCACCAAGTCCAGCGCCGGATTAGCCGTCGCGGAAGTGGTGCGGCGCTGCATCGAGGTGGGGGCGAACCAGGTCCTCGTGGTTCTTGACGCGTGCTTCTCGGGCGGAGGCGTTCCTGCAGCGAGCGAGGTCGCGGCCGCACTGATAGCGCAGCAGCCCCCCAAGGGCCTGGTGTGGGTCGGAGTGCTGGCCTCGTGCGCTCCTTGGGAGACGGCGCGGGACGGTGCCTTCGGGCAGCGGCTTCTCGACCTGGTCAAACACGGGCCTGATAACGTTTCCCTCCGACGGCCATGGTCTGTTCACAACGAGTTCCTTCGCGGTGAGGACATCGGGGACGCGCTGCTGCGTGAGTGGAAGACTGATGGGCAACATCTGAGCTTCAGGCGAGACGGAGTGTCGGACTGGCTGGTGCAGAACCCCCTGTTCGAGCCGCATGCGCCGGCTCAGGTGGTCGAGCACCTCCTACGCGCCGCCCGGTCGGGTGGACCACAAGAGCAGAGATCATGGTTCACCGGACGCACTCGCGAGGTCGACACCGTGGTCTCCTGGGTGACCTCAGGGATGACAGGGTTGCACGTCGTGACCGGATCAGCGGGCACGGGCAAGTCGGCCATCACCGGACGGGTGGTCAGTGCCTCAGTTCCGTCCGAGCGGGCCCTACTCGTGGCACAAGGCCCCCTCGGCCACGCCGATCCGGGCGAGGAATCGGTGGCCGCGCATGTGTACTTGCGTGGCTTGACCTTGGATCAGGCCGCAGCGTCTCTGGACCGCGACTTGATTACTGCGGGGGTGTTGCCGCGGGACGACGCCGGGGACAGGAATGCAGCGTTACTGGTTGGCGCCTTGCAGCGCCGCGCAAACGATGAACATCGCACCCCGGTGCTGGTGGTTGACGGTCTCGACGAGGCACGCGGGCAGGCATTCGTTATGGCCAGGGAACTGCTGGCACGGCTGGCGGCGTTCGCCACAGTGGTCGTGTCGACTCGGAATGTGCTTGAGCCGGGTGAAGAGTCTCCGAACACCTTGGTTGACACGCTTCAACCCGTGGAGGTGTTGAACCTCGACGACGAGCGGTGGGCCGAGTCGGGTCGGTTGGCCCGACGTGAGTACCTGGGGGCACGCCTGTCCGATGTGGACCCCCGCATGAGTGCCGACGCAGTGGCGAACTACCTGACCAAGGCATCGACCGCCACTACCGAGGAGCCCTTCCTGCTGGCACGGCTCGTCTCGGATCAACTTCGGGCAGCGCCGGTTGACACCACTGTGCTGGGCTGGAGAGAACATGTGGCCGGTTCCATCTTCGCGGCTGTCGACACCCAGATTGCCGCGGTGCCAACGCCGCTCCATCGGGAACTGGATCAAGCGACCGCAGCTTCCTTAGCCCGAGGCATGCTCACGGCCCTGACTTGGGGGCTTGGGGCTGGGTTCCCCGAGCCGGAGTGGGTCACCGTCGCGGCTACCCTTTGCGCCGACATCGGATTCAACGACATTGGGCAGGACGACGTCTCTTGGCTGCTGGACTCCCTGGGCAGATTCGTGCTGCAGGATGGCCAGTTCGGGAACGCCGTCTTCCGGGTCGCCCACCAGAGCCTGGCCGACCACCTCCGGCCACCATTCCGGCAAACGGCAGAGTTACCGTTCGACCCGGCGACCATGCCGGTTACCGCCGCGATCCTCGACCGATACCGTGCCCTGCTCGATGCCGGTATCCCGGCCACCAGTCCGGGATACCTATGGCAGTACGCGTGGCGACACGCCGCCAGCGCTGGCCCTCAAGGACTCAACTTGCTGCGTGACCTCGCGGACGTCGAAAGAGCGCTCCGGCCTGATGTTGGGATAGGCGCTCTCGCCATCGCCGCCACCCTCGGCGAGTGGGGAAGGCGGGCGGACGCCCTCCCACCCACCCAGGAAGC
>NZ_AWSA01000090.1 GCF_000576595.1 Intrasporangium oryzae NRRL B-24470
GCCCAGCCCATGCTTGATTCCGAAGAGCCCTGAATCCGCCTGTCTCCAAGAGTGATCGGGCGACGTAGTTGGTGAAGTTAGGGAAGCCGAGGGCGGAGCCGCGCATGTGCTCGAGCCGGCAGTTGATCGCCTCAGTCGGGCCGTTGGACATACCGGATCGGTCGAAGTAGGCCTGCACGTCGGCTGCTCGTTGCTTCAGAGTCCGCCCTCGCCGGCGCAGCTGGGTCAACGCTGTCGGGACCCCAGCACTGACCGACTCGATCAGGGTGGTCATCAGCTCCCGTCCCCGGGTGCGGTCGGGTTCGGGGTAGGCGCGGATCATCCGCTGGTAGATCCCCCAGGTCGTCGCGACCTCGACGTGCTCCTCGACTGCGAACAAGGGTCGGAGTCGCTGGGTCTGCTTGTCGGTCAGCAGGCAGGCGCCGGTCTGAACGGTCCGCCTCGCGGCGTGGAGCGGGTCGCCCGAGCGGCCGCGGTGGCCGTGGAGCTCCTGCTGGACCCGGCGGCAGCACCGGCCAACTCGTAGCAGGCGAGGCCCGCACGACGTGGAACGAGTCCATGACCGTGACCGCGTCGGGCAGCTCCTCGGCCGTGGCGGTCTTGAACTCGGTGAACCCGTCCATCGCGACGACCTCCACACCGTCACGACATGCCTGCGGACGGCCGTTGAGCCACGTCTTGCGCGCCGCCCTGGAACGGCCTTCGAGCATATCCAGCAGCGTGGCCGACCCGGCGCCGCCACGGATCGGGGTGAGGTCGATGATGACGGTGACGTACTTGTCCCCGCGGCGGGTGTGCCTCCACACGTGCTCGTCGACCTCGACCACTGCCACCCCGTCGAACCGCCCCGGGTCCTCGATCAGGACGCGTTTCCCTTCGGCTAGCACGGCGTGCTTCGCGGTGTTTCACGCGACCCCAAGAGCCTAGGCCACCCGGGCCACGGTCAGGTGCTGCCACACGATCGCCTCCAGCGCCCACCGCAGCCCCCGACGGGACAGCTTCCCCCGCGGCTCGGCCGCCCCGAGTCATGTTCTAGCGCCACATGTGCCCACTCGGTGCACCGGTAGCGGCGGACCGTGACGAGCAGCGAGGTGGGTCGCCTCCAAGAAGGTTCGTGCCCCAACTCCCGCGTGATGGTGTCCCGCGGCGTCCCCTCGCACCCGCAGCGACGGCACCACTGGTCGGGCTCGAGTCGTTGGCCGGTGACCTCGAGCCCGAGCTCGTCGAGGCGGGTGAACGTGTTCAGATCAGGGCAGGCGCAGGTAGCGTCGGGCACGTCCTGGTCTTCTGGATGGGCAGCGTAGGACCTCCATCCTCGGGAGACCTCGACGCCAACCAGCGACCGACGCGCCGCCGGCTCCTACACCCTCACCTGTGGTGAGCCACATTAGAGTGGACCCGAGAGGCGCAGGTCCGGCAGTCCGGGCCAAGGCCTCAGCGTGATGACCATCATCCGGTCACGCGGGCGCCTCTGGCATGCACTCTTCTCAAAAGCCCGCGGGACATGAGAGCACTCCATGCCACATGATGGCTGTCGCTCGCTCACGCTCAATCAAAGGGGGGGTCCGTGCTCTCAAACATCGATTCATTCATCAACCGGCACGTGGGACTCACGCAGAGGCCATTGCCGAACTCGTTGCTGCTCCCGACATAGCACACGTTGACATGGCCATCGCTTACGCGACGGATAGCGGAGTGTCAGCGCTGCCAGGCCAGATGGGTGCCACTCCTCATGCGGACGCAGGGTGGCAACGAGTTCAGAAGCGGTTCCTGGTGGGCATCGACTGGCTCAGAACGCAACCCACGGCATTAGAGCGACTCGAAGCGATATCCAATTCAGCCGTGAGAATCCATGATGGCCACCGGCTGGCGGACAGGGTGGGGTGCATGCCCCTCACGCCCTGGCACCCTAAGGCAACCTTTGCCCATGGGAGCCAGATGCGTGGCGCGGTGCACGGCTCGGGGAACCTTTCTCGAAACGGTCTCCGACGCGCCGCCGGCTCCTACACGCTCATCTGTGATGAGCCACGATACGTGCCCACCTTGCTGAGATCATGCTCATGAGTGACGGGTCTGCCGTATGCCAGCCATCGTGGCTCAAGATTGGAGGTCTCAAGCAGTGGAGGACCCCATTCGGTGGTGCGATTCGACACCGACCGGGCCAGCAAGGGCGGCCCGGAGGCTGTTGAACCTCATAGTCAGAACCACTCGACTGCTCGCCCACAGCTTTCGCCCCTAGGGCACTACCCGATCAGAATCAATGCTCGCAGCCTCAGGACCCCCTGCCTGGCGATAGGGCCCCTGTCTACGCTCAACTCCGAAGGGCCCTATAAGCGAGTTCATTGGCACGGCCCTGGCGCCATGCCGAGGACGTCTTTGAGTGGAATCAGCTGGGACGTCGACGTGCCCACAGGGGTGAATGCGATCATCCCCTCCGCGCCTGTGCTGGGGGCAGGCTGTGTCTTGTCGACCGTACCGCAGGTGGTGTTAAGCACTCCATTCTCCACTCTCGTCAGATTGACTTCTGTGGCGTGCTTGGCATCTGGGAGCCAGAGGAATAGCCCAGACACCACGACTGCAAGCACGAATCCGAGGACGGCGGAGATGGCGGCCAGGTTCATCCGCCGAGTTGCCAGCCGAGCGCGGCGGATGGGCTCCAGACTGGCGTTGCTAGGATCGCGCTCAGAGCCATAGTCCTTCACCGACGGCCAACCTACGGCAGCGCTCAGACTGAGGAGCACGCTCGTGCCCACGAGGAGAGCCGCCACAGTCGCGAGAACGGTCACCCTTTGGGCAGATACCGAGTCCAATTTCTGGACAGTGTCACGATTCGCGAAGAGACTACTGATGCCGACAACGGCGACAAGTGTGGCGAGCCCGGTTTGCCAGGCCGTGGCTCTCTTCTGCTCAAGCGAAAGCGAGTCCGCCAGAGACGCGTATACCGCTTCAACCGCATCCCAGCAGCCTGTCGCCTCGTCGCTTTCCAACGGTATAGCCTCGAAGGTTACGAGTTCAGGTTTGCGGTCATCGAAGGTGACTGTGGCGCGCACCATCCACGACGCGCCGCAGCCGAAGGGCACCTCGGCGCTGCCCGAGGCCGGCTTGGTAGGCTCGCCGTCCACGACGTGGTGGTAGCTGCATCGGCAATGCATCGTTACTAGATAGTCCCGACGGTCCGGGTCCGGATGGACTCCAGGTTCTTTGGAAGGCTCTGTGGCCCCGTTCTTGGAACTGACGTGCACGTTTAGGGGCAATATGTCTGTGGTGTTACCCCCGCAGGTTGGACAAGTCCCGTGCACATGAAAGCCGACGACGGGACGCTTTACCTTATTGTCGAAGTCAGCATGAAAAGTTCTCAGCTGCTCGTCGGTTAGTTGCGTTCGCGATATTGAGTATTTGACCTGGAGATGCTCTGGCACAGCTCCCACCTCGAGAGTGTCCTCTAGTCCGCTATTGGCTTCTCCAGACCTTGATGTTGACGTCGTCATCGCTACCCCCTTCATGCCCACACGTTAGGTCTGTTCCATGAAGCTCACTAGGGCCGATGGTCCTTGCGGAGAAGTTCTTCAGGCTTGGAGGCTTGATGGCGTCTGCACATCACTGCTGGTCACCTTGGTGACGGACGGTGTCGGACGCTCACGCCTGATCAGATCGCCACGGGTTTCTGGGGGGCGCCCGTCAACACCCACCGAGCATTGTGGGCCGGCGTCCACACGGTCATGATGTCCGAACGCGGCGCGTCCCAGAGTGTCGCCGAGGCCCCGAACTGCATTGATTGGCTGAGACCGTCGGGCACGCTCGCGCTCGATCGAACGTGAATATGCCTCAACGACCGCAGCACCATCGAACGGAGTCCGCGGCCGTGACCGCCTTTCGCGTCGCCGTGGATGGGCAGGGATGGACCTTCTCGTCCAACGAGCAAGGCACCGACTACGGCTTGGACGGCGATGTTGAAATCTTCGATGGGGACAGCGCAACCGGACTCACGTTTCGAGTCCAGGTGCGAGGAAAAGGTGCCAAAGCCGAGCGTCCCAGCCGATCTGTCAAGATCAAGCACCTCAACTACTGGTCCGCACTCGGAGTACCTGTCCTCCTTGTGCACCATGTGGTCCAAAGCGGGGCAACCTACGTCAAATGCCGGCACGGCGGTCGCCGTGCTCGAGACGTTCGCCGACGCGCTGCGCGCGGCCGGGATCGGCATCCGCGACCGGCTGCTGGTCACCGGCGGGCGGTGGCGCTCCCCGCCGTGAGGACGACCGTCTTGGGGACGAACCCGTCCGTCGGCTTCCGGTCGTACAACTCGAGGAGACGGCACCGTGTGGCGACGATGCGCAACACTGTGCGCGCGGCGTCCAGGTCGCCGGCCATGGCCCGGTCCCACAGCGCCGACTGCAGCCCGTCAAGCCGTGCGACCTCGAGTTCACGCATTTCCTCGACGGCCTCGTTGGTCTCTCGCGCCAGGGCCTGATGGACGATGTGGTGGACGGTGCCCCGGCTCGCGTACCCGAGCTCGTCGGCCACCTGCTGGTACGTCAAGCCCTGGCTGGCCAACTGGAGGGCGCGGGCACGGCGTGCCGCGGCGAGAGCGTGGTTCCGGTGCTGTCCCTCGACTCGCGGGAGCGCTGCTGCTGCGATCCTCATGGGAATCATTATCGCCGACCAGCCTCCCGATGGACCTCAGCCCGCGCGCGTCCCAGTCACTTCATGGCGGGATTCACGGGGCGTGAAGGTGACCGCTCTGATCGATCCACCACACCTCGATCTGCGCGGCAGACAGCGAAGCGACCGTCTGGCCGTGCAACTCCCGGTGGCGCGGGAAGTCTGGCAGGACGATGACACTGCGCCACCTCGGTTCCTTGCCCCGGAGCCGCATCGCGGCAAGCACGGCCTGGGCGTACCAGTCCCCGGCCTGCGTGCTGGGTAGCGTGCGCTTCGCCTCGCCGGCGCGCGTTGGATCCGCATAGTTTCGGCTCGGGAAGCCCTTCACCTCGATGCCTGCAGTGTGATCGTCACGGATCGCCACCACATCGATGCCGTGCTCGCGGGCCGCCCTGTTGGCGACCGACAGGATGCGCCAGCCGTTCCTTCACGAGAGCAGTCACCAAGGACGACTGGACGTTGGCCTCCGCGTGCCACTCTCCCGCTGGACGCCTGCCTTGGTGTGGTTGTGTCTGGGGAGACGAACCGGAGCTAGTCGGGCCCATGGGTACCGGGGTGGCCGCCCCTCCGGAGGTAGCGCCGGTCGGCCTGCTCGTCGAGGCGGTCGCGTTGCGGGCGCGCCATTGCTCGAAGTTGGCCACAGGCGTCCGCACAGAGGCGCGTCTTAAGAGCGCGGACAGCTCGTCGGTCGTTTGTCGACCAGCCCGCAAACGTGGGCAACTTGGGCGCGGGTCACGCATGGTGCGACACCCGTTCGCCGCCTTGCCGGCTGCCGACTCTCTCCAAGGTGGTCGCCCGACGCCCTGGAAGGTCCCTGGCGGTGAGCGGCCGAGCCAGAGCGTGCCGCACGCGCGGCCAAGGGGTTGCGTGAGTGCGGCCCACCAAGTCCGTGCGTTGAGTGAGATGGCCGCTGCACCCTCAGACACAGTCGCTTCAGCGCGGTTATGCAGTAAGAAGTGGCGCCCACCCCCGACGGATGAACACAACTCCATCCGCAGGGTCAGAGCCTTGTAGAGGAGGAAGGCCGAACCCGTTCCCAGCTGTCGGCAACGCTCGAAAATGAGGCC
>NZ_AWSA01000091.1 GCF_000576595.1 Intrasporangium oryzae NRRL B-24470
GACGCCCACGCAAACGATGACGGCCCCGAGCGCGGGGAGCCCGGACCCGAGCATCGCCCGCCGGTGCCGGCGACCGGCGCGGGCCATCGGGCGCTCGCAGGGCTGTCACCGGTCGCCGACGCCGCACCCGCGCTCGGGGTCGGCGACCGCGGGCCCGCCGCGGAGCCGCTCGTGTGAGACGGCTCCCCTTGGCGTCGGGGTCGCGGTGGTCGGCGGGATGATGGAGGCGTGGGCAGGTGGCGCGACCGCACGCCTGCGGTCTTCTTCGTGGTCGCCGCGGTCCTGCTGGGCGGCGGCGCCATCGCGACGGTCACCGGGCACGACACCGCGGCCCACCTGACGTGGACGGCCGGGACGGTCCTCGGCCTCGTCCTCTCCGTGGTGTGGACCGCCGAAGCCGTCCGCCAACGGTCGCCGACGGTCGACATCATCGCCGTTCTCGCGCTCGCCGGGACGCTCTGGGTCGATGAGGCCTTCGCCGGCTCGATGGTCACGCTCATGCTCGCGAGCGGTCGCCTCCTCGAGGCGCGAGCTGCCGCTCGCGCGCGCCGCGAGCTCGGTCTCCTCGTCCAGCGAACCCCGCGCACGGCACGGCGGCGCGCGGGCAGCACGTTGACCGAGGTCGACGTCGAGGACGTCGTGCGCGGCGACCACCTCGTCGTCGGCACCGGCGAGGTCGTGCCGGTCGACGGGCGCCTCCTCGGGGTCGGGACGTTCGACGAGTCAGCCCTCACAGGCGAGCCGATGCCCGTCGAACGTCCCGACGGCGACGAGGTGCGCAGCGGCGTCGTCAACGCCGGTCCCCCGATAGACCTCGTCGCGACGACCATCGCCGCCGACTCGACGTATGCCGGCGTCGTCCGACTCGTGGAGCAGGCGCAGGCCTCCTCCGCCCCCTTCGTCCGCGTGGCCGACCGGATCGCCGTCTACTTCGTCCCCCTCGCCGTCGCTGTCGCGGGCCTGGCGTGGGCCCTGTCCGGGAGCACGGTGACGGCGGTGGCCGTCCTCGTCGTCGCCACCCCGTGCCCGCTCCTGCTCGCCGCACCCGTCGCCATCATGTCGGGGCTGTCCCGATCGGCGCGGGTCGGTGTCGTCGTCAAAGGCGGCGCCGCGCTCGAGAGTCTCGCCGCGGGCCGGGTGATGCTCTTCGACAAGACCGGGACCCTGACCCGAGGGCAACCGGCCCTCGCCGGGATCGTCACCGCAGTCCCGGACGGGAACGGCGACGAGGTGCTGCGCCTCGCGGCCTCGCTCGACCAGGTCTCGCCGCACCCGCTCGCCAGCGCCCTCGTCGGCGCGGCCCGGCGTCGGGGCCTCGACCTGGACCTGCCCTCCGAGGTGCAGGAGGTGCACGGCTACGGTCTCCAGGGCCGGGTCGGGGCGCACGACGTCCGGATCGGCAAGGCGTCCTGGGTCGTCGGTCCAGCGGTGCCCGACTGGCTCCGACGCGTGCGCCGCAGGGCCTCGCTCGACGGCACGCTCACGGTCTTCGTCGCCGTCGACGGGCGGGCCGCCGGGGCCTTCCTCCTCGACGACCCGATCCGTTCGGACGCCCCGCGCATGATCCGGGCGCTCCGCGATGCGGGCATCACGCGGACCGTCCTCGTCACCGGCGACCGCCCCGACGTCGCCGAGACGGTGGGCCGCATCGTCGGGGTCGATGCCGTCCTCGCCGACTGCGACCCTGTCGACAAGCTCGCCGCGGTCCGGGCCGAGTCCGTCGACGCCCGCACGATCATGGTCGGCGACGGCATCAACGACGCACCCGCCCTGGCCGCAGCCGGGGTCGGGGTGGCGCTCGCCGCGCGAGGCGCGACCGCGTCGTCGGAGGCTGCCGACATCGTGCTCACGGTCGACCGGGTCGACGCCCTCGCGGATGCGATCCTCATCGCGCGCCGGTCGCGGACGATCGCCCTGCAGGCCGTGGTCGTCGGGATGGGGCTCTCGCTGGCCGCGATGGTGATGGCCGCGCTGGGGCTGCTGCCTCCCGCAGCCGGCGCCGTGCTCCAGGAGGGCATCGACGTGATCGCCCTGCTCATCGCCCTCCGGGCCGTGCTCCCCGGCCGGACCCACTCGATCGCGATGTCCGAGGGCGACATCGCGACGGCGCAGCGGCTGCGAGTCGACCACGACGCCGTCGTCGCAGCCGTCGAGGGAATCCGTGCCGTCGCCGACGCACTGACGACCCGGGACACGACGATCGGTCCGGTCGTCGCGCTGCTCGGCCGCCTCGAGCACGTGGTCCTGCCGCACGAGCGCGCCGACGAGGAGCTGCTTATGCCGCTCGTCGCACGCGCCCTCGGCGGATCCGCCACCGCGACGATGAGCCGCACCCACGCCGAGATCGAGCACCAGGTGAGCCGGCTGCGGCGGCTCGTCGACGAGCTCGACGGGCTCGACGGGCTCGACGGTGGCGAGGTCCAGCCGGAGGACGTCGTCGAGCTGCGCCAGATCCTCTACGGCCTCTACGCCGTGTGCCGCCTCCACAACCGGCAGGAGGAGGAGGGCGCCTTCGCGCTCGTGCCATCGTCTCGCGGTCACGCGCCCACGGGTCGCTGACCGATCGACCGGGACTGAGCGGCATACTGGGCTCCGCCGGGGTTCGGGTGAGGTTCGGGAGAGTTCTCTCGACCGACAGTGAGGAGGCCGACCGTGGCCGAGGGCATGGAACGCATCTGGGTCCGTCACTACGCCGAGGGGGTGCCGGCCGACATCCCCCCGGTCGAGACGTCGCTCGTGGACCTCTTCGAGGACTCCGTCGCGCGCTTCGGCCCGCGCCCTGCGCTCGAGTTCTTCGGAGCCGTGACGACCTTCACCGAGCTCGGCGACCGGGTCCACCGGGCCGCCGAGGGGCTGCGCCGGCTCGGAGTCGGCAAGGGCGACCGCGTCGCGATCATCCTGCCGAACTGTCCTGAGCACATCGTCGCCTTTCACGCCGTGCTGCGCCTCGGCGCCGTCGTCGTCGAGCACAACCCGCTGTACACCGCCTCCGAGACCGAGCACCAGCTCGCCGACCACGGGGCGCGCGTCGTCATCGCCTGGGACAAGGTGTGCCCGGCGGTCCAGTCGGTCGCGGCCGTCGGCCACCTCGTCTCCGTCGACCTGACGCGGTCGATGCCGATGCGGACCCGGCTAGCCCTGCGGCTGCCCGTGGCGAGGGCGCGCCGTCTCAGGTCGGCCCTCACCGGGCCGGCTCCCGGGACATTCTCCTGGCCGTTGCTGCTCGAGGTCGGGTCGATCAGCCCGGGACACCCGCGGCCGACGGCCGACGACCTCGCCGCCATCCAGTACACGAGCGGCACGACCGGCGTCCCCAAGGGCGCCATGCTGACCCATCGCAACCTTGGCTCCAACGCTGCGCAGGGGCGGGCCTGGGTCCCCGGCCTCGTCGAGGGGCAGGAGGTCGTCTATGCCGTGCTGCCGATGTTCCACGCCTACGGCCTCACCCTCTGTCTCACCTTCGCCCTCAGCATCGGTGCTCGGCTCGTCCTCTTCCCCCGTTTCGACGTCGACCTCGTGCTCGCCGCGATGCGTCGGTCCCCGGCGACCTTCCTGCCGGCCGTCCCCCCGATCTACGAGCGACTCGCGGCGGCGGCGCAGGAGCGCGGAGTCGACCTCACCTCGATCCGTTCCGCGATCTCCGGCGCCATGGCGCTGCCTCCGGAGACCCTCGCCCTGTGGGAGAAGGTCACGGGCGGCCTCCTCGTCGAGGGCTACGGCCTGACCGAGACCTCACCCGTCGCCATCGGCAACGCGATGGGCCGCGAGCGGCGACCCGGCGCCATCGGAGTTCCCTTCCCGAGCACCGAGATCCGCGTCGTCGACCCCGACCACCCGACGGTCGACCGTCCGCCCGGCGAGCGCGGGGAGCTGCTCATCCGCGGCCCGCAGGTGTTCGCGGGCTACTGGAACAAGCCGGAGGAGACGGCCGCCACGCTCCTCGAGGGCGGCTGGCTGCGGACCGGCGACATCGTCCAGGTCGACGCCGACGGCTTCGTGTCCATCGTCGACCGCATCAAGGAGATCATCATCACCGGCGGCTTCAACGTCATGCCCTCCGAGGTCGAGGCGGCGCTGCGCGCGTTCCCCGGCATCACCGACGCCGCGGTCGTCGGTATCCCGCGCGCGGACGGCAGCGAGGACGTCGTCGCAGCGGTGACCCTGGCCGAGAGTGTCGAGCTCGACGAGGACGCCGTCCGGCAGCACTGCCGCTCGACCGTGGCCGCTTACAAGGTGCCCAAGAGGGTCGTCGCCGTCGACGACCTGCCCCGGTCGCAGATCGGCAAGGTGCTGCGCAAACAGGTCCGCGACTCGCTCATCAACGCCTGAGACGACGTATGCCGCTGGGCCGGCTTCCACGTGGCAGGTTCTAGCGGTCCTCGCAACACCT
>NZ_AWSA01000092.1 GCF_000576595.1 Intrasporangium oryzae NRRL B-24470
GACGGCGCGCGCGCTCTTCGTCCACCCCAACACGGTCCGCTACCGCCTGGGTCGGATCACCGACTCGATCGGGTATGACCTCACCATCCCCCGCGAGGCGTGGGCCGTCCGCGTCGCGATCGCCCTGGGCCGGCTCGCCGAGTCGGTCGGGCCGGGGGTCCGCACCACGACTGAGCGCGATTAGGAGGTTTCCTCCAAACTATGTCTTCCGACTTGGTGACATTCGACGGCCCGGTCCTGACGGGTAACCAGCAAGGGTTAGGACCGTGCTAGCGATCGTCTGCCCTGGACAGGGCTCCCAGACCCCCGGTTTCCTCGCCCCTTGGCTCGAGCTGCCGGGGTTCCGCGACCGCATGAGCTGGCTCGGCGCGGTCGCCGGCCTCGACCTCATCGGCCACGGCACCGAGTCCGACGCCGAGACGATCAAGGACACGGCCGTCGCCCAGCCGCTCATCGTGAGCTCCGGGCTCGTCTCCCTCCTCGCCCTCTTCGAGCACCCGTCCGACGGCTTCCGCTCCGTCGCCGTCGCCGCCGGCCACTCCGTCGGCGAGATCACCGCGGCCGCGGCCAGCGGTGTCCTCACCGCTGAGCAGGCCATGGTCTTCGTCCGCGAGCGCGGCCGGGCGATGGCCGAGGCGAGCGCGGCCACCCCGACCGGGATGGCCGCTGTCGTCGGAGGCGAAGCCGACGAGGTCCTCGCGACGATCGAGCGCCACGGGCTCACGCCGGCCAACATCAACGGCGCCGGCCAGGTCGTCGCCGCCGGCACGCTCGAGCAGCTCGAGGCCCTCAAGGCGGACCCGCCGGCCAAGGCCCGCGTCATCCCGCTCCAGGTCGCCGGCGCCTTCCACACGCACCACATGGGCTCGGCCGTCGACCTCCTCGCCGGGCACGCGCGGGCCATCTCGACCCACGACGCGCGCGTCCGCCTGCTCTCCAACGCCGACGGCCACGTCGTGCAGGGCGGCCACGACGTCCTGCGGCGCCTCGTCAAGCAGGTGAGCAGCCCGGTCCGCTGGGACCTCTGCATGCAGACGATGCTCGACCTCGGCGTGACGGGCCTGATCGAGATCCCGCCGGCGGGGACCCTCGTCGGCCTGGCCAAGCGGGCCATGCCGGGCGTCGAGACTCTCGCCCTCAAGTCGCCCGACGACATCGAGGCCGCACAGCGGATGATCCGCGAGCACGGCACCGCCGACGCCGCCGACAACCCCGTCCACGCCGCGTCGACGCCCGCGCCGCGGCTCGTCATCGCCCCCTCGAAGGGCTCCGTCGAGCTCGAGCCGGTCGCAGCCGGCGACACCGTCGACCCGGGCGCGGTCGTCGCCCACGTCTCCACCCTGCGCGACACCTACGACGTCACGGCACCCCATGGCGGCCAGGTCATCGAGTGGCTCGTCGAGGACGGCGACCCCGTCTCGCCCGGCCAGCCCCTCCTCCGTCTCCACCCGCTCTCTCGATAAGGCTTCTCGTGACGTCTCCCACCACGTCCCCCACCCCCGGCCCGACCCCGAAGGGCACCGGCACCCTCGTCGACAACGGCGCCCCGCGCCACTCGCGCATCATGGGCGTCGGCGCCTACCGACCCGCTCGAGTCGTCATGAACTCCGAGATCGTCGACAAGATCGACTCCAGCGACGAGTGGATCCGTGAGCGCTCCGGCATCATCAGCCGGCACTTCGCCGCCGAGGACGAGAGCGTCATCGACATGGCCGAGGCCGCATCACGTCAGGCGCTCGAGCACGCCGGTGTCTCCCCCGAGCAGATCGGCTTCGTCCTCATCGCGACCGTGACGCACCCCTACCAGACCCCGGCCGCCGCGCCCGAGCTCGCCTCCCGTCTCGGCTCCACCGCGCCCGCCCTCGACATCTCGGCCGCCTGCGCCGGGTACTGCTACGGCGTGGCGATGGCCAGCGACATGGTCAAGGGCGGCTCGGCCGACTACGTCCTCGTCGTCGGCGTCGAGAAGCTGTCCGACTTCACCGACCCCTACGACCGCGGCAGCGCCTTCATCTTCGGCGATGGCGCGGGCGCGTGCGTCATCGGCCCCAGCGACACCCCGGGCATCGGCCCGACGGTGTGGGGCTCCGACGGCGCGCAGCGCGACGCCATCTCGCAGAAGCAGGCCTGGACCGAGGTCCGCGACTCGTGGCAGTCGGCGCAGGCCGACAAGAACGTCTGGCCCGCGATCGGCATGGCCGGCCAGACGGTGTTCCGGTGGGCCGTGTGGGGCATGGCGCCCGTGGCCCAGCAGGCCATCGACAAGGCAGGCATCAAGGCGGAGGACCTCGACGCCTTCATCCCGCACCAGGCCAACATCCGGATCATCGACGCGATGGTCAAGCAGCTCAAGCTGCCGGCCGACATCCCCGTCGCCCGCGACATCGTGACGACCGCCAACACCTCCGCGGCCTCGATCCCGATCGCGACGACCCGGATGCTCGCCGAGCGCGAGATCCCGAGCGGCGGCCTGGCCCTGCAGATCGGCTTCGGCGCCGGGCTTGTCTACGCGGCGCAGGTCGTCGTCCTGCCCTGACCGTCCCACGATTCCCGCCAGTCCCGACGGGTCATTCGGGGTAACCGGAAAAGACATCCACACGGATGACACCCACACCAAGGAGTAGACAGATGGCTCAGTCCGAGCAGGAGATCCTCGAGGGTCTTGCCGAGATCGTCAACGAGGAGACCGGTCTCGACACCGCATCCGTCGAGATGGACAAGTCCTTCACCGAGGACCTCGACATCGACTCCCTCTCGATGATGACGATCGTCGTCAACGCGGAGGAGAAGTTCGGCGTGCGCATCCCGGACAGCGAGGTCAAGAACCTCAAGACCGTCCGCGACGCCGTCACCTACATCGCCGGCGCCCAGGGCTGAGAATCCCACGCCGGGACCCGCGGGTGCCCGGTGCCCGACGCGGTCGGGCACCGGCCCCGCGAACCCGGCCCGGCGGCATACGGCCCCACCCTGAACCGCCCCCGCACGACATCTCGACACACACCTTCACGCACACCTTCACGCACATCTTCACGACTCAGAGGAGCACGTCACCATGACGTCCAATCGCGACCGACGCGTCGTGGTCACCGGCATCGGTGCGACCACGCCACTGGGCGGCACTGCCACGGAGACGTGGGAGGCCCTCCTGGCCGGGCGGTCCGGCGCCCGCCCGATGGACTTCGACTGGGTCTCGAAGTACGAGCTGCCCGTCACCTTCGCCGCGACCATCGCGACGCAGCCTGCCGAGGTGCTGACGAAGGTCGAGACCCGCCGTCTCGACCCCTCGAGCCAGTACGCCCTCATCGCCTCCCGCGAGGCGTGGGCCGACGCCGGCGCTCCCGAGGTCGACCCCGAGCGGCTGGGCGCCGCGATCGGCTCCGGTATCGGCGGGGTGTGGACGCTCCTCGACCAGTGGGACGTCCTCAAGGAGAAGGGACCCCGCCGGGTCTACCCCCTTGCCGTGCCGATGCTCATGCCCAATGGTCCCGCCGCGGCGGTCTCGCTCGACCTCGGCGCCCGCGCCGGGGCCCACACGACGGTCAGCGCCTGCGCGTCGGGGGCCGAGAGCATGGGTTACGCCATCGACATGATCCGCACGGGTCGCGCCGACGTCGTCGTCGCCGGCGGCACCGAGGCGGCGGTCCACGCGCTGCCCATCGCCGGTTTCGCCGCGATGCAGGCGCTCTCGACCCGCAACGACGAGCCGGAGAAGGCCTCGCGCCCCTACGACACCGGTCGTGACGGCTTCGTCCTCGGCGAGGGTGCCGCGGTCTTCGTGCTCGAGTCCGAGGAGCACGCGAAGGCCCGAGGCGCCCGGGTCTACGCGGAGCTCGCGAGCGTCGGCATGTCGGCCGACGCCCACCACATCACGGCTCCCGAGCCCAACGGGTCGGGCGCGTCGCGCGCCATGCTGTATGCCGTCGAGCGGGCTGACCTGTCGCCGACCGACATCATCCACATCAACGCCCACGCCACGTCGACCCCGGTCGGCGACGTCGCCGAGTACAACGCGATCAAGCGCGCCTTCGGTGACCACACGGACAACATCTCGGTGACGGCGACGAAGTCGATGACCGGGCACCTGCTCGGTGCGGCCGGTGCGCTCGAGGCGGTCATCACGGTCCTGTCCGTCTACCACCGGATCGTCCCCGCGACGATCAACCTCGACGACCAGGACCCCGAGATCCCGCTCAACGTCGTCAAGGGCGAGAACCTCAGGCTGCCCGACGGCGACATCGCCGCCCTCAACAACTCCTTCGGCTTCGGTGGCCACAACGTCGCCCTGGCCATTCGGAGCATCTAGGGCCTGTCTGTTAACCGGACGCGGT
>NZ_AWSA01000093.1 GCF_000576595.1 Intrasporangium oryzae NRRL B-24470
CCGCGAGGGTGGCGGGGCCTTGTTGCGTTCTGCCCGCCGCGAGACGACGAGGACCCCGTCCGCCCCACTCCATCCGGAGCGGAGCGGACGGGCTTGCCACTGGTTACCGGCACCCCGAGTTACCGAGTTGGATGCCGGTGTCGAGCATCACGCCGCGACGAGGACGTACCCGCGGCGCCGCGACTCCTGGTAGCTGTTCCTCAGCTCCCGCTCGACGAGTGCCGCGAGGTCGGGCGGCAGGATGCAGATACCGCCACCCCCGCCGTACGAGAATCCGTCCCCCTGCTCCGGACTGCACCGGAGATCCGGGTGGACGTCCCGGCTCACCTGCACGCAGATCTCGTGAGGGTGGCCCTGACGACAGATCGCCTGAACCCTGACACGGTGGATCGCCGGCATGACGATCAGCGCTTCCGCGTGCCGTAGGGCGACTGGTTCGTCGGCTTGAGGCTGACTCCCAGGTCGGAAGCGTGGGAGCGGACCGCGTTCTCGGTCCGGCCCATCTTCAGGCCGATCACCCGCGTGGGGGTGTTCTGGTCCGCGAGCCGCTGGAGTTCCCGGTCCTGCGCGGGAGTCCACGACGCGCCGTGCTGCTTGGGCGGAGTTGCCATGTTGGTGCCTTCCCCACGCTGGCAGTCGATGGCCGTCGCTCCGTCTGACCGCCACTTGCTACCCCCCGATGGGGCAACTCCCGACGCGGTGCGCTAGGTTGGCAGGACAAGTTGCCCGCTTGTATCCGTCCCAACCGCCGGCCCGCCCCGTCGTTGGGACGTTCGCTGTTCAACGCAGTGCCTCGTAGCTGCACGGACGGTCGAGGACCGAATAACAACCGTGTAACTACTTGGTTACTGCTGAGTGTAGTACGCACCACCGACGGACCCCGGCGTGTCGTCCACAGGCGTTGTGTCACACGGGCTCCGCCCTGCGCTCGTCGAGCACGGTTACCGTTCGGACGTGCACATCAAGCCACTCCGGACTCAGCAGAGTCCTGACCTTCCAGACGTCCTACTCCACATGACCGGACGCTTGGGACGGCGGAACGCCGACTTGCCGTGGGTCGGGATGAGTTCGGTGGACCGCCTGGCATCGATCTTGTGGTCTCGGATGGTCGCGGCGACGCTCCCCTTCGGGTCTGAATGGCCAGTGGTCTGCTTCACCCAGACCACGCGTCGGGCCCTGTCGCATCTGACGCTCGCCGCCGGACGGTACGACGGGACAGGTCTTGCGTTCACTACGGAGTCCGTCTTCGCGGCCGGTGGAGGTCCGGCCATCTACATCCGCGGCGACGAGTTCGTTGCCTGGCAGTACAGCTCCCTCCCGACGCACATGAAGGCCCGGGGAGTGCGGTACTGGCCGGGGTCCGTACCCACTACTGCCGACGACGTCCTCGGGATGACTACCCATGGTGAGAGTCAGTGGCTTCACGAGCGGGAGTGGCGCATACCGCGTCCCACAGACGCGCCCCCGGAGTGGTGGTGGGCCTTCGCCCCGACGGACGTCAACTTCCTTCTGTTGAAAGACGCCAACGATCACGCGCGCCTCTTCTGGACGCTCGACTACTGGGCGTCGCAGGCAGACACGCCGCCAGACACCTCATGGGTTCGACGCCTCCCGGTCGCCTTCTTGGACACCGGAGGCTCGTGGGTCGCCCCACCCGAGGTTGGCGGCTGGCCGTAGCGCGCGCGTCCGCCGCTCGGTCGGCCGCGAGGCGGGGGGTCCGATGCCAGCCGCCGTCATGCCTCGATCTCCTCCTCCAGCCGACGCAGCATGTTGGCAAGCAGGATGACCGCGTCCGCCACGATCCCCGCCTCGGTGCGCGAGGGGGAACCGCCGTGCTTGACACCTTGCGCGACGTTGATGACGGCACGGGCCATGGCCCTCATCTGCGCGTTCTCGGGCCCCGGCAACCGGTGCTCGATGTAGCGCTCCAACCGGATCTTGGTCTTCGGGAAGGGCGGCTCCTCCTCGCCCGCTGGCGTGTGCGTCGCGTGGTCGTACACCTGCCGACTCAGCGCCTCCGTCAGGTGCACGCAGTCGTTGCCGATCGCTCGGTAGTCCTGTGGCGTGCTGGCAGTCCGGAAGTGACGTCGCAACTCACCGATCTCCGTGTCCACCTCGTGCCAGCCGAGCCGTTCATGAGGGGACACGGGCAACGCCAAGGTCGACGCCAGCGCGCGGTCCTGCGCCGCCATCAACTTGGCATAGGTGTCATCAAACAGGTCGCTCAACAAGTTCCGCCGGGCCTGCCACGAGCCGTGGGCACCGTTGCGGTTCCACCACGCGCGCCAGCCGGCATGGTCGCGGAACGGAAGCTTGAACTCATACCCTGCCCGCGCAGTCACGCTCTCCAGAGCGCGGATCGCCGTACGCATCTCCGCGTCCGCAAGGAGCTGGCCGCCTTCTGTTCCGGACTTGTGTAGGTCGTCTCGTACGAGATCCATGAGCGCGAGGGACACTTCGACATCGCTGTGCTTCGGATCCGGCCGCACCATCAGGGCGCGGAGGCGTTCCTCATCCAGTGAGTCGCCGACGACAGGCATGCCCCAGGGGTTGCTCGTGCTCGATTCGGTGATGAAGTCGGACGCGGTGATGGCCACGCCACGACCGTATGCGCTGGTGAGGCCCCAACCGCCGAGGCTGCCCTGCCCGCCTACCGCGTGTCTCATTGATACCGTGGCTACGGAACACCGGCACTCCCGAGTTGAGGGCGATGAGCAGGTCGAGGCTCTCCTCCTGGCGCACCTCGCCGACGATGATCCTTGACGGGCGCATGCGCAGGGCCTCCTTGACGAGGCGACGCAGGGGGACCTCGCCCGTCCCCTCGAGGCTCGGCTGACGGCACTGCATCGAGGCGACATCTCGCAGGGGGATCTTCAGCTCGAAGACCTCCTCGCAGGTGATGACGCGCTCTCTCGGCGGGATCGCGGCGGCGAGGCAGTTGAGCAGCGTCGTCTTGCCGGCCTGGGTCCCACCGGCCACCAGGATGTTGAGTCCGCTCGCGACGGCCGCCTCGAGGAACGTCGCGGTCTGGCGCGGCATCGACCCCAAGCGGACGAGGTCGTCGAGATGGTCGGCCTTGACGACGAACTTGCGGATGTTGACCTGCCAGTGGGCCCGCGCGATGTCGGGGATGACCACGTGCAGACGTGACCCGTCGGCCAGGGTGGCGTCGACAAACGGCGAGCTGAGGTCGACCCGGCGTCCCGACGTCTTGAGCATCCGCTCCACGAGGTCGCGAACGTCCTCGGCGGTGAGGATCGTCGACGTCAGCTCGGAGATGCCGCCCCTGGCCACGAAGACCTTGGACGGCTCGTTGATCCAGATCTCCTCGACGGTC
>NZ_AWSA01000094.1 GCF_000576595.1 Intrasporangium oryzae NRRL B-24470
AAGAGCACGACGAACCCGCCGATGATCCCCGTCAGCTGCAGCCCGGTCGCCGCACCCGCGGTGACGTCGTCGGACCGTGCGGCAAGGGTGACGAGCACGCCCGCGAACGCCATCCCGACGAACGTCCAGAGGGTGACCACAGCGCCGCCGCGACGGTCGGCGAGGCGCCCGCCCCAGACCCGGCTCACCGAGCCGAGCAACGGGCCGACGAAGGCGATCTGGGCGGCGTGCAGGCTGGCCGCCGACGTCTGGGCCGGCGTCGGGGCCGCGCCGGCGGTGAGGCCCGCGAGGAAGGTCTGGTTGAGCACCTGCCCGAACGCGAAGCCGAAGCCGATGAACGACCCGAAGGTCCCGATGTAGAGCAGGGAGATGAGCCAGGAGTCGGGGTGGCGCAGCACCTCGAGCATCGCGCGCGGGTTCGCCGTCTGGTGGTCGAGGTTGTCCATGAAGACGGCCGCACCGACGCTTACGACGGCGAGCAGGACGAGGTAGACCGCGCAGACGACCTCGGGGCGGCGGTTGCCGAGCGTCGCGATGACGAGCAGGCCGACGAGCTGGACGACCGGCACGCCGATGTTGCCGCCGCCCGCGTTGAGGCCGAGGGCCCAGCCCTTCATCCGCTGCGGGAAGAAGGCGTTGATGTTCGTCATGGACGAGGCGAAGTTGCCGCCGCCGAGGCCGGCCAGGGCCGCGACGAGGAGGAACGTCGTCAGCGAGTGGCCCGGGTGGACCATGAGCCACCACGTCAGGGTCGTCGGGACGAGCAGCGCGACGCCGCTGACGATGGCCCAGTTCCGGCCGCCGAAGAACGCTGTCGCCATGGTGTAGGGGACGCGAAGTACCGCCCCGACGAGGGTCGGGACCGCGACGAGGAAGAACTTGTCGGCCGGGGTGAAGCCGTAGACCGCCTGCGGCATGAAGAGGACCATGACCGACCAGATCGACCAGATCGAGAACCCGACGTGCTCGGTCGCCACCGACCACACGAGGTTGCGCCGGGCGACCTCCTTGTTGCCGGCCTCCCAGGCCGCGGTGTCCTCCGGGTCCCAGTCGCGGATGACCCGGCTGCGTGGCGCCGTCAGCTCTCGGAAACGGCTCGGGCGCGGCGGGGCGAGGGTGCCGACCCCGGTCCCGTTCGTCATCGGTGCCGCGGTCGGGCTGGTCGGCTCTGACGTGGTGTCGGCGGCGCTGCCGGGGGTGCTTCCGGTCGTGGTGCTCACGGTTCCTCCATGGGGGCGACTCGTGGCTCGGCGCTGGTCGGCCTCGCGTGTCGCACACGCTAGGAAGGGCGTGTTGCACCGGGTCGACCCTGCGTGAAGGGTCCGTTACATCGGACTCACGCCTCGCCCGACGGGTGGTGAGGTCGACGGTCGGCGACCGCGGGGTCGTGGGCGAGCGAGCCGTTCACCACCTCGCGCCCTAGGCTCCCCGTGTGACCTCGACCCCGCTCAACACCCTCTCCGTGGGTACCGCCGGCCCCCGGGTCGCCTTTCTCCACGGCCTCTTCGGCCAGGGCCGCAACTGGAACCAGATCGCCAAGGCCGTCGCGGGCAGCCACGGCAGAGACGCACGGTGTCTGCTCGTCGACCTGCCCGACCACGGCCGCTCGCCCTGGTCGACAGACTTCTCCTTCGATGCCTACGCCGATGCCGTCGCGACGACGCTGCGGTCGGCCGCACCCGGTGAGAGGTGGACCGTCGTCGGCCACTCGCTCGGCGGCAAGACGGCGATGGTCCTGGCCCTGCGGCGTCCCGAGCTCGTCGAGCGCCTTGCGGTCGTCGACATCGCCCCGAAGAGCTACGGCTCGCTGGAGCGGTTCGAGGGCTACATCGCGGAGATGCAGGGCCTTCCCCTGGATGCGGTGACGAGCAGGGCCGACGCGGAGGCGCGCTTCGAGGAGCCGGACCCCGGGGTCAAGGCGTTCCTCCTGCAGAACCTGCGCCGCGAGGGGCATCGCTGGTACTGGCAGGCCAACCTCGAGCTGATCGCTGCCGACGCCGCTCGCGGCACGGGGTCGCGCATGGCCGGGTGGCCCGCTGAGGTCGAGTCGCTCCCGCCGTACGGTGGGCCGGTGCTGTGGATCGCCGGTGGGGACTCGCGGTACGTCAAGCGTGAGGACGGCGACCACATGCGGGCGTTGTTCCCCAGGGCCAGGCTGCTGACGATCAAGGGCGCGGGGCACTGGGTGCACACCGACGCCCCTGAGATCGTCGTCGGTGCCCTCCGCCGCCTCGTCGCCACGCCCGCCTGACCGCCCTCCGACACTCCCGGTCGATGTATCGGCGCGGCCCAGGGGCCGCGCCGATACATCGACCCGGAGGGAGGCGTCAGAGGAGGCGGCGGCCCATCGCCCATGCCGTCAGCTCGTGGCGCGAGCTCAGCTGGAGCTTGCGCAGCACCGATGACACGTGCGTCTCGACGGTCTTGACCGAGATGAAGAGCTCCTTGGCGACTTCCTTGTACTGGTAGCCGCGGGCGATGAGCCGCATCACCTCCCGCTCGCGGGCCGAGAGCCGGTCGAGCTCCTCGTCGATCTCTGCGACCTCGCCGGCGGCGGCCCCGAAGGCGTCGAGGACGAAGCCTGCGAGGCGGGGGCTGAAGACCGCGTCTCCGTCGGCGACCCGCACGATCGCGGTGCGCAGGTCCTCGGCGCTGATCGTCTTCGTCACGTAGCCACGGGCGCCGGTCCGGATCACGGCGATGACGTCCTCGGCCGCGTCGGACACCGACAGAGCGAGGAACCGGACGGGAAGCCCGGACCGGCTCTGCACTCCCATGCAGGCGCGGATGACGTCGGAGCCGCCGTGGCCGTTGCCGCCTGGGAGGTGGACGTCGAGCAGGACGACGTCAGGCTGCTCCGCGGTGATCACCGCCGTGGCGGTCTCCACGGTGCCGGCCTCGCCGACGATCTCGAGGTGCTGGCCGGTCGGACCGTCGAGGCTGCTCAGCTCGGCCCGGACGCCGGTGCGGAACATGTGGTGGTCGTCGACGAGGACGACGCGGATCGTCCGCTGCTCGGTCATGGGGTGGCTTCCTCGGCTTCCGGGGTGACAGGGGCGGCGATAGGGGTGGCGATAGGGGTGGCGACGGGAGTGGTGATGGGGGCGGCGACGGAGGGCGCCACTGGGGTGGGAGCCGCGGGCGCGGGCCCCGGCGCGGGCCCCGGCTCGGGCCCCGGCTCGGTAGCGCCCGAGGTCG
>NZ_AWSA01000095.1 GCF_000576595.1 Intrasporangium oryzae NRRL B-24470
CCAGCCCCAGGATGCGACGAGCCGACATCGAGGTGCCAAACCATGCCGTCGATATGGACTCTTGGGCAAGATCAGCCTGTTATCCCCGGGGTACCTTTTATCCGTTGAGCGACGGCGCTTCCACAAGCCACCGCCGGATCACTAGTCCCGACTTTCGTCCCTGCTCGACATGTCTGTCTCACAGTCAAGCTCCCTTGTGCACTTACACTCGAAACCTGATTACCGACCAGGCTGAGGGAACCTTTGGGCGCCTCCGTTACCTTTTAGGAGGCAACCGCCCCAGTTAAACTACCCACCAGGCACTGTCCCTGATCCGGATCACGGACCGAGGTTAGATATCCAGAACGACCAGAGTGGTATTTCAACGTTGACTCCACCATCACTGACGTGACGGCTTCACAGTCTCCCACCTATCCTACACAAGCCGTACCGAACACCAATACCAAGCTGTAGTAAAGGTCCCGGGGTCTTTCCGTCCTGCTGCGCGTAACGAGCATCTTTACTCGTAGTGCAATTTCGCCGAGTTCGTGGTTGAGACAGTGGAGAAGTCGTTACGCCATTCGTGCAGGTCGGAACTTACCCGACAAGGAATTTCGCTACCTTAGGATGGTTATAGTTACCACCGCCGTTTACTGGCGCTTAAGTTCTGAGCTTCGCATTGCTGCTAACCCGTCCCCTTAACGTTCCAGCACCGGGCAGGCGTCAGTCCGTATACATCGTCTTGCGACTTGGCACGGACCTGTGTTTTTAGTAAACAGTCGCTTCTCCCTGGTCTCTGCGGCCGATCACGCTCGGGAAGCACGTTCCGTCACGATCAGGGCCCCCCTTCTCCCGAAGTTACGGGGGTATTTTGCCGAATTCCTTAACCACGATTCACTCGATCGCCTTGGTATTCTCTACCTAACCACCTGAGTCGGTTTGGGGTACGGGCGGCTCGAACCTCGCTAGAAGTTTTTCTCGGCAGCATAGGATCACCCTCTTCCCGCATTCGCGGTCACTATCAGGTCTCAGGCGTGCAACTCAATGCGGCGGTCCGGATTTGCCTGGACCGCGCCCTACACCCTTGGACGTGGACAACCATCGCCACGCGGAGGCTACCTTCCTGCGTCACTCCATCGCTTGACTACTACCTGATCGGGTCGTGCGCTCCACACCACCGGCGACCCCGAAGGGCCAGATGGCGGTGCTTCAGGCACTCAGCATCACAAGGTTCGTCATGGGCGGTTCTTCGCCGGTTCCGGAATATCAACCGGATGTCCATCGACTACGCCTGTCGGCCTCGCCTTAGGTCCCGACTTACCCAGGGCAGATTAGCTTGACCCTGGAACCCTTGGTTATTCGGCGGACGGGTTTCTCGCCCGTCATTCGCTACTCATGCCTGCATTCTCACTCGTGTAGCCTCCACGGCTGGATCACTCCGCCGCTTCCCTGGCAACACGACGCTCCCCTACCCATCAACACGCCTGGACACCGAACCCGCAGGCGTCGGTGCCGAGCAAAAGTGTCAATGCCACAGCTTCGGTGGTGTGCTTGAGCCCCGCTACATTGTCGGCGCGGAATCACTTGACCAGTGAGCTATTACGCACTCTTTCAAGGGTGGCTGCTTCTAAGCCAACCTCCTGGTTGTCACAGCAACTCCACATCCTTTCCCACTTAGCACACGCTTAGGGACCTTAGCTGGTGATCTGGGCTGTTTCCCTCTCGACTACGGAGCTTATCCCCCGCAGTCTCACTGCCACGCTCTCACTTACCGGCATTCGGAGTTTGGCTAACGTCAGTAACCTGGTGAGGCCCATCGGCTATCCAGTAGCTCTACCTCCGGCAAGAAACACGTGACGCTGCACCTAAATGCATTTCGGGGAGAACCAGCTATCACGGAGTTTGATTGGCCTTTCACCCCTACCCACAGCTCATCCCCTCAGTTTTCAACCTAAGTGGGTTCGGTCCTCCACGCAGTCTTACCTGCGCTTCAACCTGGCCATGGGTAGATCACTCCGCTTCGGGTCTAGACCCAGCGACTATGGACGCCCTGTTCGGACTCGCTTTCGCTACGGCTTCCCCACACGGGTTAACCTCGCCACTGAGCACTAACTCGCAGGCTCATTCTTCAAAAGGCACGCCGTCACCCCACACGCCCACTGGCGGGAGGCTCCGACGGATTGTAGGCACACGGTTTCAGGATCTATTTCACTCCCCTCCCGGGGTACTTTTCACCTTTCCCTCACGGTACTTGTCCGCTATCGGTCACCAGGGAATATTTAGGCTTAGCAGGTGGTCCTGCCAGATTCACACGGGATTTCTCGGGCCCCGTGCTACTTGGGATCCTCTCCTGGAGTCCACACCATTTCGTCTACGGGGGTCGCACCCTCTGTGCCGAGCCATTCAATGCTCTTCGACTATGACGCAGATTTCTCACTCCATGCCGGGATGTCAGTCCCGACCGGAAAGTCCCACGACCCCGGACATGCAACGCCTGACAGCTATCACACACGCCCGGTTTAGCCTCATCCGCTTTCGCTCGCCACTACTCACGGAATCGCGGTTGCTTTCTCTTCCTGTGGGTACTGAGATGTTTCACTTCCCCACGTTCCCTCCACACACCCTATATATTCAGGTGCGGGTGACTGGACTTGCCTCCAGCCGGGTTTCCCCATTCGGAAATCCTCGGATCACAGTCTGGTTATCGACTACCCGAGGCTTATCGCAGATTCCTACGTCCTTCTTCGGTTCCTGGTGCCAAGGCATCCACCGTGTGCCCTTAAAAACTTGGCCACAAAGATGCTCGCGTCCACTGTGTAGTTCTCAACATACAACCGGCACCCCACACCCACCCGGAACACCGTCCCGAGCATCGATGAGGCCCACAACCAGAAGAAACCAGCCCCCACGCACCCACCAGAAGAAGCCGAAACTCTCCCGACAGACCCGCGCGGCCCGATCCTTCAGGACCCAACAACGTGTCACGACACCCGACCGCCGGCCACCACCACGTTCCACTGCCCCACCCCCAACAGATCCAAGATCCAGGAGGAGAAGCCTGTACTAGTGCGCGGCAACCACGACCAGACGCCAATAATCGATGTTCCACCCATGAGCA
>NZ_AWSA01000096.1 GCF_000576595.1 Intrasporangium oryzae NRRL B-24470
CGCCGAGCCGGCCCCAGCGGCTCCGGCTGCCGAGGCCCCGAGCACCGACCAGGAGCCTGCTCCCGGAACGAGCGAGCCCGAGACGGCGGCATCGGCGCCCGCCGCGCCCGCCGCGCCCGCGGGCGGCGAGGGCCAGACGGTGACGATGCCGGCGCTCGGTGAGTCTGTCACCGAGGGCACGGTGACCCGCTGGCTCAAGGCCGAGGGCGATGAGGTCGCCACCGATGAGCCGCTCCTCGAGGTGTCCACCGACAAGGTCGACACCGAGATCCCGTCGCCGTTCTCCGGCACGCTCACCAAGATCCTCGTCGCCGAGGACGCGACCGTCCCGGTCGGCGGTGAGCTGGCGATCATCGGAGGTGCGGCCGCGGCCCAGGCGGCCCCGGCTGCACCTACGCCGGCCCCCGAGGCCGCTCCGGTACCGGAACCGGCCCCCGCTCCTGCACCGGCTCCAGCAGCAGCACCGGCACCCGCGGCAGCACCGGCACCGGCACCCGCAGCACCGCCGGCACCGGCACCCGCAGCACCGCCGGCTCCGGCTGCCGCAGCATCGGCTCCGGCTGCCGCAGCGGCCGCCCCGTCGCCAGCAGACGCGGCGGCCTACGTGACGCCCCTCGTGCGCAAGCTCGCGACGCAGCACGGCGTCGACCTCGGCTCGATCACGGGCACGGGCGTAGGTGGACGCATCCGCAAGCAGGACGTGCTCGACGCGGCCGAGGCTGCGAAGGCACCGGCTGCTCCCGCCCCGGCCCCGGCGGCTGCGGCGGCACCTGCCCCCGCAGCGGCACCTGCCGCACCGGCCGTCGCGGTCGCGACGGCGGAGGCATCCGCCAAGCGAGGCACCCGCGAGAAGATGAGCCGCCTGCGCAAGGTCATCGCGACGCGCATGGTCGAGTCGCTGCAGGTCTCGGCGCAGCTCACGACGGTCGTCGAGGTCGACCTGACCAAGGTGGCGCGTCTGCGCGACCGCGCGAAGAAGGACTTCGAGGCACGCGAGGGCACCAAGCTCAGCTTCCTGCCGTTCCTCGCCCTCGCTGCGACCGAGGCCCTCAAGGCGCACCCCAACGTCAACGCGAGCGTCGAGGGCGACGAGATCGTCTACCACGGCACCGAGAACCTCGCGATCGCCGTCGACACCGACAAGGGCCTCATCGTGCCGGTCGTCAAGAACGCCGGCGACCTCAACATCGCGGGGCTCGCCCGGGCGATCGCCGACCTCGCGGCGCGCACGCGCAGCAACAAGATCACGCCCGACGACCTCGCCGGCGGCACATTCACCATCACCAACACGGGCAGCCGCGGCGCGCTCTTCGACACGCCGATCATCAACCAGCCGCAGGTGGCGATTCTCGGCACGGGGGCTATCGTCAAGCGTCCGGTCGTCGTGACCGACGCCGACGGCGCGGAGACGATCGCGATCCGCTCGATGATGTACCTCGCCCTGTCCTACGACCACCGCATCGTCGACGGCGCGGATGCCGCACGCTTCCTCGGCACGATGAAGACGCGGCTCGAGGAGGGCCGGTTCGAGGCCTCGCTCGGTCTGTGACCCGCCTCTGACGAAGGATCAGCCATGACGAAGCGCGTCGCCATCACCGGTTCCTCAGGACTCATCGGCGGCGCGCTTCGTCGTACGCTGGTCGAGCGGGGTGACGCCGTCGTCCGCGTCGTCCGACGACCGCCCACCGCGTCCGACGAGGTCCAGTGGGACCCGTCGACGGGGTCGCTCGACCCGGACGCCCTCGACGGCGTCGATGTGGTCGTCAACCTCGCCGGGGTCGGCATCGGCGACAAGCGATGGGACGCCGCCTACAAGCGGGAGGTCGAGCGGTCCCGGACCGACGCGACCGGCACGGTTGCCCAGGCGCTCGCCGCACACCTGGATCGGACCGGGCGTCGGATCGCCCTCGTGAACGCCTCGGCGGTCGGCTACTACGGCGACCGTGGCGACGAGGTCCTCACCGAGGACAGCAACCCCGGGTCGGACTTCCTGTCCGGGGTCGTCGTCCGCTGGGAGGCTGCCGCCGACCCGGCCCGGGCGGCCGGACTGCCCGTGGCGGTCATGCGCACCGGGCTCGTCATGGCGAGGAAGGGCGGCGCCTTCGAGCCGCTCCTGCGCCTCGCCCGCCTCGGCCTCGGGGGTCCGCTGGGCAGCGGCCGCGAGTGGTGGCCGTGGATCACGCTCGTCGACGAGGTTCGCGCGATCGTGCACGCGATCGACCACCCGGAGCTGACGGGACCGGTCAACCTCGTCGCCCCCGGCGAGGCGCGACAGAAGGAGATCGCCCGCGCCATCGGCGCGGCCCTGTCCCGGCCGGCCTTCCTGCCGGCTCCGCAGTTCGCGTTGCGGGTCGTCGTCGGCGAGTTCGCCGACTCGATCGTCGCGAGCCAGCGGATCCGGCCCGCCCGACTGCTCGAGTCGGGCTTCGCGTTCGAGCACCCCGACCTCGAGACCGCCATCAGGTGGCTGGCGGCTCGCTGACCGCCGCGATCCGCCACCCCGCGGCCACCCGCACGAGCTCGAGGTCGAGCTCCTCGCCCATGTCTGCGGGCCTGGCCTCGCGGGTCCCGTCCACGTGCACGACCACGTATGCCGTCCAGTCGACGCGGGCGCGGATCGTGGCCGTCGTCCCCGAGCCGGACACGAACGTGGCCCGGGCCACCTGAAGCGACAGGCCCTCCCACCGGACGCCCTTGTCCCTCAGCGCGGCGATGACATTGGCGTCGAGCTGCCAGGCCGGGGACCCGCGGTGGTCGACCGTCGCGAGGCGTCCCTCGTCGCGCGCCACGAGGGCTGCGGCTCGCGCGTCGGCCAGCGCCTGGACGAGGTCGTGCGCACGGGCTCGGGGCGCCTCGGGGTCGACCACCACGTCGAGGACGCTCGTCGCGATCGTGGATCGCGATGTCGCGGACGGCGACGCCGGCGACGCCGCCGCGGACGCCGCCGGCGAGGGCACGTGCACGGGGCCGGAAGGGGTTGGCCGCGAGGTGGCTCGTGTTCCAGGCGCCCCGGGAGCCTGCCCCGGCGCCGGCCGCAGACCGGTGG
>NZ_AWSA01000097.1 GCF_000576595.1 Intrasporangium oryzae NRRL B-24470
CCCCCGCGTGCCCCCCACCCCCCGCGGAGTGAACGCGGCGTTCGCTTCCGAACTCAGCGGCATACCGGTGCGTTCGGGAACGAACGCTGTGTTCGGCGGGCAGTGGGGGGAGGCAGGGGGCGTGGGGGTCAGGGTCGCGGTGCGGGCGGCGAGGTCGACGGAGGTCACGCGGACGCCCGTCACGACGCGTATGCCGCGTGCTGCCCACCAGCCGTCGGGCTTGAGACGCGTCTCGCGGGGGGTGAGGGACCCGGCGACGACGCTCGACAACAGGACGCGGTTGTAGGCCGCGTGCGGCTCCTCGCCGACGACGGTGACGTGGAGGCGCTCGCCGCAGGGGTCGCGGTGACGCAGCTCCTCTGCGAGACGAGCGCCGGCCATGCCGTTGCCGACGACGAGGATGCGACGAGGCCTCTCTGTGCACGCCGTGTCGGGCGTCGTGCTCGGGCGGGCCGTCGTGCTCGGGCTGGTCGTCGGGCTCATCGAGCGGCCTCCAGACGGACGGCGCACGCCTTGAACTCGGGCATGCGGCTCGTGGGGTCGAGGGCGGCGTGGGTCAGGGAGTTGGCCCGACCGTCACCGGCCCAGTGGAACGGCAGGAAGACGACGTCCGGGCGCATGGCCTCGTCGAGCCGGACCGTGGCGAGCGTGCGGCCCCGCCGGCTCACGACCGCTGCGATCTCGCTGTCGCCGACGCCGGCCCGCGCGGCCGTCTCGGGGTGCACCTGGACAAACATCTCGCCCGCGGCGCTCGCGAGCTCGTCGACGAGGCGCGTCTGCGCGCCCGACTGGTAGTGCTGCAGGACGCGGCCCGTCGTGCCGACGAGCGGGTAGTCGGGGTCGTCGACCTCGGCCGGGCCGGCGTGCTCGACCGGCACGAACCGCGCCCGTCCGTCGGGGGTGGCGAAGCCGTCGAGGAAGAGTCGTGGGGTGCCGGACGGGCGCTCTGCGGAGCAGGGCCAGTGGAGGCTCTCTCCGGCGTCGAGCCGCTCCCACGTGATCGCGGAGTAGTCGGCCGGGCCGCCCGCAGTGGCCCGTCGCAGCTCGTCGAACACCTCGCGGGGGTCCGTCGAGAAGGCCGTGCTGCACCCGATCCTGGACGCGAGCTCCGCCCAGATCTCGAGCTCGCTGCGGCAGCCGGGCGGCGGGGAGACGGCTCGGCGGCGCCGGAGCACGCGGCCCTCGAGGTTCGTCAGGGTGCCCTCCTCCTCGGCCCACTGGAGAACCGGGAGGACCACGTCGGCGATCGCCGCCGTCTCCGAGAGGACGAAGTCGGAGACGACGAGCAGGTCGAGAGCGCGGAGCCGCTCTGTGACTCGGCCCGCCTCGGGCGCGGAGACGACCGGGTTCGAGCCGTGCACGAGCAGGGCGCGCGGTCCGCCGTCGGTGCCGAGGGCGTCGAGCAGCTCGAAGGCGCTGCGGCCCGGGCCCGGGAGGTCCTCGGGGTCGATGCCCCACACCGCGGCCACGTGGGCCCGCGCCGCGGGGTCGTCGATCCTGCGGTAGCCGGGCAGCTGGTCGGCCTTCTGGCCGTGCTCGCGCCCGCCCTGGCCGTTGCCCTGGCCGGTGAGCGTGCCGAACCCGGTGCCCGGGTTGCCCGGCAGTCCGAGGACGAGCGCGAGCGCGATGAAGGCCGTGACGGTGTCGGTCCCGGTCGCGTGCTGTTCGGTCCCGCGGGCGCTGAGGAGGTAGGCCCCGCGCTCGGTGTCGCGGGCCCGGGCGAGGGTTCGCACGGTCTCGCGCAGCGTCGCCGTCGCGACGCCGGTGACGCGCTCGACCCGCTCGGGGAGCCACTGGGCAGCGATCGCCCAGATGTCCTCGAAGCCGGTCGTCCGCCCGGCGATGTACGCGCGGTCGGCGTACCCCTCGGTGACGGCCACGTGGATCAGCCCGAGGGCGAGCGCGGCGTCGGTGCCCGGCCGCAGCTGGAGGTGCAGGCCGCCCCCGTCGAGCGCCTTGGCGGCGGTCGGGGTCAGGCGCGGGTCGGCGACCATGAGCCCGGCGTGGTCGGCGGCCGGGACGAGGTGGCTGAGGAACGGCGGCATCGTCTCGGCGGGGTTGGCCCCGAGGAGGAGCACTGCGTGCGCCGAGCCGATGTCGGTCACCGGGAAGGGCAGGCCCCGGTCGATCCCGAAGCAGCGGATCCCGGCGGCCGCCGCCGAGCTCATGCACCAACGGCCGTTGTAGTCGATCTGCGACGTCCGCAGGGCGACGCGGGCGAACCGGCCCAGCTGGTAGGCCTTCTCGTTCGTCAGACCACCACCGCCGAACACCGCGACCGCGTCGTCGCCGTATGCCGCCCGCGTCCTCACGATGCCGTCGGCGACCCGGTCGAGGGCGTCCTCCCACGACGTCGGCACGAGCTCGCCGTCGCGGCGGACGAGTGGCCTCGTGAGCCGGTGCGGCGTGCGGAGGAGCTCGGCGCTCGTCCAGCCCTTCTGGCACAGGCCCCCGCGGTTCGTCGGGAAGCGTCGCGGGGTGACCGTGAGCTCCGCAGCGTTCGCACCCGTCAGGGTCATCGCGCACTGGAGCCCGCAGTACGCGCAGTGGGTGGCGACCCCGGTCGGGTGGTCGGAGGCGCCCACGTCGCGGCCGGCGGGGACCGGGCTCAGCGGCATACCCCTGGATGGCGTCGGGCGGGAGGCGGTCGACGTCATCGGAAGCGCACCCGCGTCACGGCAGCGGCGACGACGTAGAAGACGGTGAAGACGACGAACGCGGCCGTCGCGGAGTGGTCCGCACCGAGGTAGGACGCGCGGAGGGCGAGGTTGATGAGGACGCCGCCCAGGGCGCCGATCGCGCCGGCGATGCCGATGAGCGCGCCCGACATCGCGCGGGACCACGCGGCGCGCTCCACGGCGGGCCCGGGGATCGCGGCCGACTTCGCCTCGAAGAGGACGGGGATCAGCTTGTACA
>NZ_AWSA01000098.1 GCF_000576595.1 Intrasporangium oryzae NRRL B-24470
CACCGCCCACGTCCCGCAGTCGACGAGGTCCGTCGCGGGTTGGAAGACGCACGCGGGCTGGCTCTGGGGCAGCTTCTCCGTGACAGCCGCCGAACCGACGTGACGGGCGCCGAGGCCCTGGTAGTACCCGAGCCGGTAGATCTCGACGGTGTAGGCCGCCGCATCCGTGCGGATCTTGAAGTCGACCGTCTCACCGTGGTTGACGCTCATCTGGGTCGCGAACCCCGCGATGGACCCGCCGCCGGAGTCCCGGGTCGGGATGTCCCACTGGGAGCGTGCCGTGCCGGGGAGGGTGTTCTCGCACACGATCGGGTTGGCGTTCTGGGAACAGTCGGCGTCCGCCTGGACCGCGACGCGCGGATCGGTCGACGGGGGCGGGGGCGAGAGCCGGTCTGCCGGGCTGAGCGACGAGCTGATCGTGCCCCGTCCGCCGACCGTGGGCTCTGGAGTCCGATCGTGGTGTGGGTCCGGCTCGGCAAGAGCCGGACCGGCAGCGAGCACAACCCCAACGATCATCGACAGGAGCGCTGCCAGGACTCCTGCTGGTCCCCTGTCGGCCGAGCGGGATGCGGAACGTCGGCGGAACATGCTTGCTCCCCCCTGGCGGACCCGAGGTCAGCCGGTGGGCTGGATGGTGATGGGCTGGTAGAGGTCTGCCGGGGACAGCAGCCCCGAGCTGCCCCACCCTTCGATGACGGCGCGGCAGGACCCGCGGTTGGTCGGGAGCTCCACTTCGGCGGACCACGTACAGCCGTCGGCCTGGCCGGACGGACGTCCGGTGCCGAGAGGAACGCTGGTGATGAGGGCACCCGAGGCGTCGACGACCCGCACGACCGTCCCTCGCTTGAGAGCGGCATAGGGACCGCTTCCGGTGCACACGTCGACGCCGCTCGAGACACTCGAACCCCTCGGCGCGACGACCACGACCGTGGTGCGCTGGGTCGCACCGACGCTCGGGGTCTCGGTCACGGAGCCGGTCGTCGACGTTCCCGGCGTGCGGGACGTGACCACCGTCCCCGACGGGGGAACGCCCGAAGGCGAACCCGAGCAGGCACTGAGCACCAGCAGCACCCCAGCTGCGCGCGCCCCCGCGATCGCCCTCATACCGTCCCCCTGACCCCTCTGGGCCACCCTCATTACACCATCCGACCTGTCCGTCCCGAGGGGCCATGCGCGACTCTGCGCCGAAGGTCACAGCGGGCAGCTCCCCCGGAGCCCCTACTCGAAGACGACGTCGACGAAGTAGTTGGAGGACTGGTAGGTGCTCGTGGGCATGGCGGGGGTCGAGCCGTACAGGTAGACGCCGTTCGTCGCGCTCGAGGTGTTCGCCGGCGCCGAGAGCGGACCCCGGGAGAACGCCGATGTGAAGAAGGACGACGTGACGGAGTAGCGGCCGTTCGGGGCGTGGTAGGACACGATGTACGTCGTGTTGGCGGAGATGGGGACGGGCTGCGCGAGCCGAACGGTCTGCCACCCCGATGCCGTCTCGTTGATGGCCACACCCGCACCCACGCGGTTGCCGTCGGACGTCCACACGCTGACCTCGTGCCTGCCCGTGTTGAGCGACCCCTTGTAGAACTTCACGGCGGTGACCTTGCCGTCCCGGTTCGCCCGGAAGCGCATGCCGAGCTCGACCGACTTGGTGTCCGACTGGTTCTCGACCTTCGGGGTCCACAACGCACCCGGGGCCGTGAAGAGGCTGCACGGGCACTGTGTCCCGGTCCCGGCCGTCACGGTGTTCGACGTCATGACCGGACCGATGTTGCCGGAGTCGTCCACCGCACGGACTCGGATCTGGTAGGTCGTGCTGACCGGGGTCGTCATCGTGTAGCTCCACGACTCGCGTCCCGCGGTGGCCGGATGCCAGGACGTGCCGCCGTCCGTCGAGATCTCGACGCCCGCGACCCGTCCGCCGACGTCGGTGGCAGCACCGAGGATCGTCACGTTCACGCCGCCCGGCACGGAGGTCGAGGCGCTCGTCAGTCGCGCCGTCGGCCCCGTGACGTCACCCGTCCGGGTGGCAGGCGAAATGCCGTCGGGAGTTGCGGGCTGCGCACCCATGTCGGCGAACAGGTTGGCGGTCGCCTGCTGCATCGTCGGGCTGGCGGGCGTGCCCGGGTGGTCGTGCTCGGCGTCGAGCCCCCAGGACCACTGGATCGTCCCGGCCGAGAAGACGAGCGCACCGCTCGGGGCCCGGTACTGCGTCAGGTGATGCACGTCCGTCGCCGCACCGAACGTGCTGCCGTAGTCGAGGAGCATCCAGGTGGTCCGCGCGATCTTGGTCGACGACAGCTGGGCCAGCCCAGCCGGTCGATAGCCGTTGTCCTGGTCCACGTCCCACTCGTAGCCCAGCACCCCCACTGGGAGCGAGAGGGTCGAACCCGAGGCCAGGCCAGCCGCAGCCGTGTTGCGCCAGAAGCGCAGCTTCCCGTCGTCGGCCGGGATGTCGATGCCGTAGTTGCTCGACCACACGCCGTTCCCCCGGAAGAGGGTGCCCGTGGTGGCGTTCTCGGGGCGTCCGGACGCGTTGGCCGGGAACCGGGTGTCCCGCGTGGTTCCGGTCCAGCTGGTCGTCGACACCTGCGTGTTGTCGTGGGTCTCCTTGTACGACGTCAGCGTGCGCCCCGGGGTGCTGGTCCCGTCGATGCTGGGCTCCCAGCGGTGCTGCCAGAACATCTCGTTGCCGCTGAAGAACGCGAGGTTCATCCCCCGGTCTCGGGCGGCCTCGATGTTGGCGCGCTGCGTGGTCGACCAGTACTCGTCGTGTCCCACGGAGACGAAGGTCGAGTGCAGACCCAACAGCTGCGGGCGGACATCCGTGTCCACGCCCGCGATGTAGCTGACGCCGTACCCCTCGCGCTCGAGCCAGCGGATCATCGGGTACT
>NZ_AWSA01000099.1 GCF_000576595.1 Intrasporangium oryzae NRRL B-24470
CCGCGGCCGCGGCGCCGGCGACGAGCAGGAGCGAGAGGAGCGCCGAGAGCAGGCCGACGTGGAGCGCGCCGCGCAGGCTCGTCAGGAAGAGCGTGCCGACGATGCTGAGGACCGCGAGCGCGGCGACGGCGAGCGCGGCCGGCAGCGTGACGGGGGCGTGGTGCCCGTGCCCCGGTCCGCCCCCCTCGGCCGCGGGCTCGAGCCCCTGGCCTGCGACCCCGAACGACTCGTTCGGTGCGGTGGAGGCGGCCGGGGTGTCGAGGAGGAGCCAGGCACGCATGCAGTAGGCGGCGGTCAGGGCGACGGTGACGAAGAGCGCGACGACGACGACCCAGGCCCGGAAGCCGCCCCCTTCGTCCACACCCTGCAGGGCTGCGTCGATGACGGTGTCCTTCGTGAAGAAGCCGATGAGGGGCGGGACCCCCGCGAGGGCGCCGAGTCCGATCGCCATCGACCATCGCAGCGCCCCGCGTGATCGCAGCTGCCCCCGCAGGGCCGCGACGGTGGTCACCCCGACGAGGGCCGCGAGCCAGCCGACCCCGAGGAAGAGGAGCGCCTTGAAGAACGCGTGACCGACGAGATGGGAGATGCCCGGACCGGGGCCGGTCTCGAGGGGCGCGGCGGCGAGCGCCCCGATCATGATCGCGATCTGGCTCAGGGTCGAGTAGGCGAGCAGGCGCTTGATGTCGCTCTGCGCGAAGGCGAGGAGGGCGGCATACACCATGGTCACGGCGGCGAGGACGGCGAGCAGGGTGCGGGCGCCGTCGTGGTTGGCCTGGCCGGCGTAGAGCGCGAAGAGGCGCGCGATGACGTAGGTGCCCGCGGCCACCATGGTCGCGGCGTGGATGAGGGCCGAGGCCGGTGTCGGGCCCTCCATCGCGTCGGGGAGCCAGTCGTGGAACGGGAAGAGCCCGGACTTGCCCGCGACCCCGATCACGACGCCGACGAGGCCGATCATCAGCATCGTGTCGGCCCCCGAGGCCGTCAGGACCGCGAGCAGGTCGGTGCTCCGGGCCCGGACCGCGAGGGCGATGAGTCCGACGACCATGCCGATGTCGGCGACGCGCGTGACGAGGAAGGCCTTGTATGCCGCTCGGCGGGCCGCCGCCCGCTCGCTGTCGTGGCCGATGAGCAGCCACGAGCACCAGCCCATGATCTCCCAGCCGACGAGGGTGAGCACGAGGTCGGCCGACTGGACCACGAGGAGCATCCCGGCGGCGAAGAGCGAGACGGTCGCGGCGAACTGGACGTAGCGGCGGTCGTCGCGGAGGTACCAGACGGTGAAGACCTGGATGGCGAGGACGACGAGCGCGACGACGAAGGACACGAGCCCGGAGAGCCGGTCGGAGAGCAGGTGGAGCGGCACGTTGAGGTCGGCGAGGGGCAGCCTGCCGAGGCCGCCGATGTCGGCCCGGCGCACCGGCGCGATCCACTGCGCGAGGGCGAGGACCGTGACCAGGGCGGCGGAGCCGACGGCGACACCGCGGACCGCGACCTGGCTGCGCCGGACGAGGAGCCCGGCGAGCGCCGCGAGGGCCGGGACGACGACGATGAGGCGGACGACCCAGGTCATACCTCGCTCCCCCTGTCTGCTCGTGCGGCGCCGTAGCCGCCGTGCCCGCCGTGCCCACCGTGGCCGGCGACGTCGAGCGCGGTGCGCCCCGCCTCCGGACCGGCAAGGGCATGGTCACCCCGCACTGGCTCGGGCTCGTCGGACAGGTCCGGAGCCGCGGTCAGGTCGATGTGCCCGAACCGGCGGAACATCACGAGCACGACGGCGAGCGCGACGCAGACCTCCGCGGCGGCGATCGTGATGACGAAGAGGGTGAGGACCGGACCGGCGGCGAGCGGCGAGCCCGGGCGGGACCCGGCGGTGACGAGGAGCAGGTTGGCGGCGTTGAGGATGAGCTCGACGCCGATGAGCACGAGGACGGCGTTGCGGCGCGCGAGGACGCCGTAGACGCCGATGCCGGCGAGCAGGGCGGAGAGCAGCGCCGGGAGCTGGAGGTCGATCACGCGGCCTCCCCCTCTCGGTGCAGGACGAGGCGGGAGACGGCGAAGGCACCGATGAGGGCGACGAGGAGCAGGACCGAGAGGAGCTCGAAGGGCCACACCCACGTGCCGAAGACGGCCTGCGCGATCTGGGTCGTGCCGGTCTCGGGGCGGTCGAGGTCGACCTGCGCCGAGGCGAGGAGCGGGAGCAGGAGCGCGGCGAGCAGCGCTGAGGTGGCACCGCCGAGGACCACGGCGAGGGCGCGCTGCCAGGCCGGGGTGCTGATCTCGGACTGCGGACCGATCGGCGCGCGCGTCAGCATGAGCGCGAAGAGGACGAGCACGACGATCGCCCCGACGTAGACGAGCAGCTGGACGAGGCCGACGAGCTCCTGCCCGAGGACGAGATAGCAGCCGGCGAGCGAGCCGAGCGAGACGAGCAGCCAGAGGGCGGCGTGGACGACGTGGCGCGTCGTCACGGCGAGCAGGGCCGACACGGCGGTGATCGTGCCGACGACGACGAAGACGAGGTCGCGTGTCGTCACTCGTCGTCACCCTTCGCCTCGTCAACCCGCGGGCTGCTCGTCGGCAGGTCGCCGGGCTCCGGCGGCGCCTGCGCGGGCAGCACCTGCGTCGGTGGCTGGATCGGGGCCGGCGGCTCGGTCGGGGGCGACGGCTCAGGGGGCGTCGCGACCGTCATCGGGGCCGTGTCCGTGCGATGCGCGATGCCCGGAGCGGTGTCGCCCGGACCGCTGTCGCCGGGGACCACCACGGGGCGTACGCGGGCCGGTCGGGCGGCCGAACCCG
>NZ_AWSA01000100.1 GCF_000576595.1 Intrasporangium oryzae NRRL B-24470
TTGCGGCCGCGGTGGCCGTGGATCTCCTGTTGGACCCGTCGGCGGACCTCGTCGACGGCTGCACCGGCCAGCTTCACCACATGAAAGGCATCCAGCACGGCGACGGCGTCCTCGAGCTGGTCGTCGATGGCGTTCTTGTACCCGCGGAACGGGTCGAGCGTCGCGACCTCGACACAGCTACGGAACTCCTCGCCGCGCTGCTTGAGCCAGCCGGCGTAGGCCGGCCCGGAGCGGCCCACGACGAGGTCGAGCAGCCGGGCCTTCACGATCGTCTTGCCGGGGTTCTTCGGGTCGGGCTGGCGGGTCAGGTCGACCATCCCGGTCAGCTCCTTCGGTCCCCGCTTGATCGGGTTGACGTGGTGCCAGTTGGGTCGGCCCGGGGCGCGGTGGCGACATTGCTGTCGCTCCGTTTCCCCGGGCCGCCCGCCGAACCCGGCGTGCGACTCTCACCGCACCGGGCTCTCCACGAGGGGTTGTTGTTCAGCCGGTGGTGGCTGTCGGGGTCCACGGGGTCGGGATCCGGTAGCCGCGGTAGCGGTACCGGACGACAGAGACGCTGGCTGCGCCCTTGAACCTGATCCCGTCGGCGGCGAGCCGCCAGGTGCCGGGCAGGCAGAACCTGCGCCGAAGCTCTGGCCATCCGATTCGGTGTTTCTTCCGCAGCCATGCCGTGATCCGCTCCCACGCGTAGGAGTCGATCGCGGAGAACGTGGCCTTGGACACCCCGTGCCGGAAGTAGGTGGCCCACCCCCGCAGCACCCGGCCCAGATAGTCCAACAGGTATCCGGGCTCATGGTGCAGGGTCGATCTGTACGTCATGGTCTTCACCCGGCCCTTGATCGAGGCGATCGCCTTCTTCGAGGGCCGCGTGTACACGAACCACTTGTTGCTTCCTCGTCTTCGCATCCGTCGGATGTGGAAGCCGAGGAAGTCGAACCCGTGGTCGATGTGGACCACGCGGGTCTTCTCCGGTGACAGCCGCAGGCCCATCGGGGCCAGAACTGCTGCCACCTCCTGCCGCAGCTGCTCGGCGTGTTCGCGCTGGCCGGTGACGACGATGACGAAGTCGTCGGCGTACCGGATCAGGCGGTAGTTCGCCTTGCCTTGCCGCTTCCGGCGCTGCCGGGCCACCTCGGTCGCCATCTGCTGGTCCCACTCCGTCATGAAGTGTTCGTCCAGCGTCGTCAACGCGATGTTGGCCAGCAGCGGGGAGAGGATCCCGCCCTGCGGGGTGCCGGTGTGCGTGCCCTCGCGGGTGCCGGTGGTGGTCATCACCCCGGACTTGAGGAACGCCTTGACCAGCCCCAGCACGCGCTTGTCACCGATCCGTGCCCGGACCCTAGCCATCAACGCGACGTGATCGATCATGTCGAAGCACGCCTCGATGTCGGCCTCCAACACCCAGTGGTACGACTTGGTGGTGAAGTGATGGATCTCGGCGACGGCGTCCTGCGCGCGCCGGTTCGGCCGGAACCCGTACGAGCACGGAGCGAAGTCCGCCTCGAAGATCGGTTCCAGCACCAGCTTGAGGGCGGCCTGCACCACCCGGTCGGTCACGGTGGGGATCCCCAGCTTGCGCAGTTTCCCGCTCGCCTTGGGGATCATCACCTGACGTACCTCGACCGGGCAGAACGTCCGCGACCGAAGCTGGTCACGCACGTGCTGCAGGAACCCCTCGACCCCGATCCGGGACGCGATCCAAGCCACCGTGGCCCGATCGATCCCGGCCGTCCGCGCCCCGACGTTGCCCGCGACGCGTTGCCACGCCACCACCAGAAACGCCGGGTCACAGACCAGGTTGTACAGATCATCAAACCGGCGGCCGGGGTCTCCGGTCGCCCAACAATGCAGCTTGGTCTGCATCCTCCGTACCGTCACCTGCGCCCAGTCATGCTCAGGCCAGAGGACGGCGCCGGTATTCACCGACGCGTCTTCGGACATCACAGTCCCTCCTTGCTTCCTCTCGCTGCCGCCCTTCCCCATGCGGCCGGCTCTCCCGGCCTCGGAGTACTACGGCGGCTCCGCCCCACCTGCGCCCTTCGGCCGGCAACGCGCCTATCCCCAGGAAGGGGAGCAGACACAGGTGGTTCCCACGTTCACTGTTGTTCGGTCAACGGGCGAGGCGCCCGGCTTTGCCCCTGCGGTCTCGTCGTGGCTACGCCGCAGACCTTCACCACGACCTGCCAGACCCGACACATGCCACCGTTCTGACAGTTCCCCACCACCGCGGCTGCCTGGCTGGCGACCACGCAGGGCGGGGACGCACCGCACACCAGCCCAGATCCACCGGGTTCGAGCTGGTCGACGATGAAGAGGCCTTACGACACCGGTTCCTTGCGTACACCTTCCCGTCTTGCTCACCAGGCACGGCCCGTCCGGTAGTGCCGAACCGCCCTGACTTTGTCGCGGCTGCTCCCATCCACCCCCGGCGTTCCCCGAAGACAGACTGCCGCCAGCTTCACCCAGCCGCTGCGACGGCCAAGCGATGTAGGTCTCTCACCTCCATCCGAAACAACAGCGCCTCGTGGCGCAC
>NZ_AWSA01000101.1 GCF_000576595.1 Intrasporangium oryzae NRRL B-24470
CCCGGGCCGCTGGTCGCGGCCTGGCCGCGGCCGCCGCGCCGGGTACGGGTGGTGCCGCCCGCCGCCTCGACCTGCTCGGGCGCGTGTGCGCCCTTGTCGACCGGCTGGGTGTGGATGATGAACCCGCGGCCGTTGCAGTGGTCGCACGTCTCGGAGAAGACCTCGATGAGGCCCGACCCGACCCGCTTGCGGGTCATCTGGACAAGACCGAGCGAGGTGACCTCGGCCACTTGATGCTTGGTCCGGTCGCGGCCGAGGCACTCGAGCAGGCGCCGCACGACGAGCTCGCGGTTGCTCTCGAGCACCATGTCGATGAAGTCGATGACGATGATGCCGCCGATGTCCCTCAGGCGGAGCTGCCGGACGATCTCCTCGGCGGCCTCGATGTTGTTCTTGGTGACGGTCTCCTCGAGGTTGCCACCGGAGCCGACGAACTTGCCGGTGTTGACGTCGACGACGGTCATCGCCTCGGTGCGGTCTATGACGAGCGAGCCACCGCTCGGCAGCCAGACCTTGCGGTCCATCGCCTTCGCGAGCTGCTCGTCGACGCGGTGGTGGGCGAAGAGGTCCTCCTCGGACGTCCACTTGGTGACCCGCTCGGCGAGGTCAGGAGCGACCGACGTGATGTACGGGTGGATCTCCTGCCAGGCCTGGTCGCCGGAGACGACGAGCTGCTTGAAGTCCTCGTTGAAGACGTCCCGGATGACGCGGACGGTGAGGTCGGGCTCGCCATGCAGCAGCAGGGGCGCCGTGCCGATCGGGCTCGACCCGGTGCCGCCGTTCTTCTTGCGCCCCTTGGACTTGCCGGCCTTGCCGCTCGAGGCGGCCTCGGCGCGGGCCTGGATGTCCTCCCACGTCGCGGTGAGTCGCTCGACGTCGGCGCGCAGCTCCTCCTCGCTCGCCCCCTCGGCGGCCGTGCGGACGATGACCCCCGCGGAGTCCGGGACGACGTCGCGCAGGATCTTCTTGAGGCGGGCGCGCTCGGTGTCGGGCAGCTTGCGGCTGATCCCGGTCATCGAGGAGTTGGGGACGTAGACGAGGTAGCGGCCCGGCAGGGAGATCTGCGAGGTGAGGCGGGCGCCCTTGTGGCCGATCGGGTCCTTCGTCACCTGGACGAGGACCGTCTGGCCGGAGCCGAGGGCGTTCTCGATGCGCTTGGGCTGGTTGGACTCGAGCCCGGCGGCGTCCCAGTTGACCTCACCGGCGTAGAGGACGGCGTTGCGGCCCTTGCCGATGTCGACGAACGCGGCCTCCATCGAGGGAAGGACGTTCTGGACGCGGCCGAGGTAGATGTTTCCGGCCATCGAGACGGTCGTCGCCTGGTCGATGTAGTGCTCGACGAGGACGCCATCCTCGAGGACGCCCACCTGCGTGCGACCGTCCTTGTTGCGCACGACCATGACGCGGTCGACGGCCTCGCGGCGGGCGAGGAACTCGGCCTCGGTGATGATCGTGCGGCGGCGGCCGGCCTCGCGGCCCTCACGCCGGCGCTGCTTCTTCGCCTCGAGGCGGGTCGATCCCTTGACCGCGACGGGCTCGTCGCTGATGGCACGCGGCTGGCGGACGCGGGTCGAGACGTTGGGGGTGTCGTCGGCGGTCTCACCGGCAGACGAGCCGGCCCGGCGGCGGCGGCGACGGCGACGCGTCGTGGCGCCTTCCTCCTCGCCGTTCTCCTCCTCGACTTCGGGGCCCTCGTGGGCCTCTTCCTCGCCGGCAGCCTGCTCGACGTCGCCGAGGGCCTCGGAGTCCTCGGCCTCTCCGTTGTCCCCTGCCTCGCCCGGCGCGCGGCCACGACGCCCCTTGCCGCCTCGCCGGCGACGCGAGCGGCGCGGTGTGGTCTCGTCCTCTCCCGGCTCGACCTCCGGCGCCTCGGCCTCCGTCCGGCCCTCGGCCCCCGGCTCGAACGGCTCCGGCTCCTCAGCCGGGGCGTGGGAGGCCGGCTCCTGGGCCGGCGCCGTGGCCCGACGGCGGCGGGACGCCGTGGTTCGCGCCGGCTCGGGAGCCTGGAAGAGCACGCTGAAGCTGGGGACGACGGCTGCAGGGGGCGCGGTCGGTTCGAGGTCGGGCTCCTCCTCCGCGTCCTCCTCGGCGTCCTCCTCCACGTCCTCCTCCACGACCTGGGCGTCCAGGTCCTGCTCCGCGACGGCCTGAGCGGCCTCGTCTTGCGCTGCCTGGCCCTGGGGCTCGAGCGACTCGTCGAGCGTCGGCAGGACCTCGGCGACGAGCTCCTCGACGGCCGCCGCGGCGGCCTCCCCGGGCTCCGCAGCCGCCCCGGCGACCCGCTTGCGGCTGGCCCGCTTGCGCGGTGCCCGCTTGGCCGGTG
>NZ_AWSA01000102.1 GCF_000576595.1 Intrasporangium oryzae NRRL B-24470
CCGGCGGCCCTGCTCGTGGCGGCTTCGGCGGCGGTCCCCGCGGTGGTGGCCCCGGTGGCCGTGGTGGCACGCAGGGCGCCTTCGGTCGCGGTGGCGGCCGTCCGGTCCGTGGCCGCAAGTCCAAGCGGGCGAAGCGCCAGGAGTTCGAGCAGATGCAGGCCCCGAGCCTGGGTGGCGTCACGGTCCCCCGTGGCGACGGCTCGACGGTCGTCCGCGTCCGCCGCGGCGCCTCGCTGACCGACTTCGCCGACAAGATCAACGCCAACCCGGCGTCGCTCGTCACCGTGCTCTTCCACCTCGGTGAGATGGCGACGGCGACGCAGTCGCTCGACGAGGAGACGTTCAAGGTCCTCGGCGCAGAGCTCGGCTACGACGTCCAGGTCGTCTCGCCGGAGGACGAGGAGCGCGAGCTGCTCGGGTCCTTCAACATCGACCTCGACGCAGAGCTCGAGGCCGAGGAGGACGAGGACCTCGAGCCGCGTCCGCCGGTCGTCACCGTCATGGGTCACGTCGACCACGGAAAGACCAAGCTGCTCGACGCGATCCGCTCCGAGCAGGTCGCCGAGGGCGAGGCCGGTGGGATCACCCAGCACATCGGTGCCTACCAGGTCGCGACGACCCACGAGGGCGAGAAGCGTGCCATCACGTTCATCGACACGCCGGGTCACGAGGCCTTCACGGCCATGCGTGCCCGTGGTGCGTCGGTGACCGACATCGCGATCCTCGTCGTCGCCGCCGACGACGGCGTGATGCCGCAGACGATCGAGGCGCTCAACCACGCCCAGGCGGCCAGCGTGCCGATCGTCGTGGCCGTCAACAAGGTCGACAAGCCCGACGCCAACCCGGCGAAGATCCGCCAGCAGCTCACCGAGTACAACCTCGTGGCGGAGGAGTACGGCGGCGACACGATGTTCGTCGACGTCTCGGCCAAGAACGGCACCAACATCGACGGGCTCCTCGAGGCCGTCCTGCTCACCGCCGACGCGGCGCTCGACCTGCGCGCCAATCCGGACAAGGACGCCCGCGGTGTCGCCATCGAGGCGCACCTCGACAAGGGCCGCGGCCCCGTCGCGACCGTCCTCGTCCAGTCCGGCACGCTCCGTGTCGGTGACTCGATCGTCGCCGGCAGCGGCCACGGCCGCGTCCGCGCCATGCTCGACGAGCACGGCAAGAACGTCGAGGAGGCCGGTCCCTCGCGTCCGGTCATGGTCCTCGGTCTGACGTCGGTCCCCGGCGCCGGTGACACGTTCATCGTGGCCCCCGACGACCGCACCGCCCGGCAGATCGCCGAGCGGCGTGAGGCCGCCTCGCGTGCCGCCTCGCTGGCCAAGCGTCGCAAGCGCATCTCGCTCGAGGACCTCAACGAGGCCCTCGCCGCAGGCAAGGTCGACACCCTCAACCTCATCCTCAAGGGCGATGTGTCGGGTTCGGTCGAGGCCCTCGAGGACGCGCTCCTCAAGATCGACGTGGGCGACGAGGTCGACCTGCGGATCATCCACCGCGGGGTCGGTGCGATCACGCAGAACGACGTCAACCTCGCGACGGTCGACAACGCGATCATCATCGGCTTCAACGTCCGCCCCGCGGAGCGTGTCGCCGAGCTCGCCGACCGGGAGGGCGTCGACATGCGCTTCTACTCGGTCATCTACCAGGCGATCGACGACGTCGAGCTGGCCCTCAAGGGCATGCTCAAGCCGGTCTACGAAGAGGTCCAGCTGGGCACCGCCGAGGTCCGCGAGGTCTTCCGCTCGAGCAAGTTCGGCAACGTCGCGGGTTCGCTCGTGCGTTCCGGCGAGATCAAGCGCGGCACCCGTGCCCGCATCGTCCGCGACGGCACCGTCATCGGCGAGGCCGAGATCGCCGGCCTGCGTCGCTTCAAGGACGACGTCACCGAGGTCCGCGAGGGCTTCGAGTGCGGTATCAACCTGGGCAGTTTCAACGACATCCAGGTCGAGGACGTCATCGAGACCTTCGAGATGCGCGAGAAGCCGCGCGCCTGATCGTCTCCGAGTCACGCCGACGGCGCCGTTCCCCCTCGGGGGAGCGGCGCCGTCGCCGTCTCCCCAGGTCTCCCCAACCGAACGC
>NZ_AWSA01000103.1 GCF_000576595.1 Intrasporangium oryzae NRRL B-24470
GCCGGGGCGTCTTTCGCATACCCGAAGACACCTGCACCGGTAGCAGAGTTTGCGCGGTGGATGATCGCATCTCGAGATGGGACCCGGTATGCGACGAGTCGCGATCGGCTCGAGCATTCAGCCACGTGTCTAGGTGCCGACCGGTCGGAGGCGGCGCCAGCTGAGCACCAACGGGTAGTTGCTCGTCGTGGTGACCGCCTTGGCTACCGCGCGGGCGCGCAGGTCCAGGTCAGTGTGTTCCGCCCACGGCGTCTCCTTCACCGTGGGGCCGGCAGCCAGGACGAGTGAGCTCGCGGTTCGGATGCCGTATCGGGCGAGCTGCTGGCGCAGGTTCTGCGGCACGGAAGCCCCTGCCTTCTGGTCGACGAACTTGGCGTCGTTGGGGCCGAGCGCCGTGAGCAGCAGGGCCTGGTCGACCCAATCCACGATCCTGCTCGCTGGGAACCGCGTGTTGACGAGCAGGTCGACGATATCGACCGTTGCCATGTTTGGCACGTTCTCCACGTCCTCCTCCTCGAGCCTCGCCTGGTGCCAGACGGTGACGCCATCGAGGTTGTCGAGCGGAAGCCGGGTCTCGAGCGTGGGCAGCGACGCCTTGAACAGCCGTGAGGTCCAGGCACGGATGACCTGCCACGCGACGTACGGGAACACCCCGACGGCGAACCCGAGCAGGACGAGAGCGTCCGAGTTCACGCCCATCGTCGTCGCGACCGCCTGGATGGTCCACACCCCGAGCATCGCCAGGATCACCCGAAGCGAGACGGCGATGTAGGCGCTCCCTCTGAGGTCGGCCCGCACGAAGCGCCTGAACAGCATCTGGATCGAGAAGAAGTAGGCGCCCATGAAGGCCGCGGTCGCCGGCGTGACGTTGGGCGCGAGGGCCAACAGCCACCTGGGCTGCGTCGGACTGTGGGGATAGTTCTCGAGCGGCGGGAGCGTCACGAGCCATCCGACGGCCAGCACCACGACGTTGAAGTAGATCGGGACCGCTGCGGTCACGAGAGGCTGCTGACTGCTGGCCTTGTCATCGCTTGCGTACGGGCGCGGGTGCCCGGACAGCACGTCCTCGTGCACAGTGGTTCGGAGGGTGCCATAGGACGCTTCGAACTTCTGCAGGTAGCTGCGGACCCGGGTCTGCTGCATCTCGACCGACTCACGGCCCACAGGGTCGACCGGCTCGAGCACGCCCAGCCGCCGAAGGTCTGAGAGGAACTCGTTGAGCAGGCTCGCTCGCTTGGACGCGAGGAACAGCCACCACATCACGGTCGGGAAGAGGATCAGCACCACAAGGACGACTGAGCGCAGGGTGACGAGCTGCCACCGCGTGGGCATCACGATCACCGAGGCGAGGAACAGGGCGATGAGCGTCAACCCGGTCACGACGATCACGGTCCCCTTGGCAGACATCCGTCGCGCCATCGGCCACTCGTTGAGGATCGAGACTGCGACCGCGACGAAGAGCGCCATCGCCAGCCCCGTCAGGAGGAGCGACCACTTCTGCGAGACCCAGCCGCGGACACCATCGTTCGCGGAGATCGCGCCAAGTGCCAGCAGGAGCAAGCCGGCATACGTTGCCTTCCGACGGGGGACCGCGCGAGAGGACCCGAGCGGGCGAGGAGCGCCGACGGTGTTCGATGCCATGGGGCACCCCTTTCCGAGGATTCACACCATGGAGGGCAGACGCAGCAGCCGGCCCTTCGATACAGCCAGTGCCGACGAGGTCTCGGAGGGCCATCTCGACGTCACCCGGACCCGCGTGGCCAGGCCGGCGCTGGCCTCGGCACGGGGGCTTCGGGTCGCACGGCCCCCGCGACGGAGGCTGGTCGCCGCCCGATTTGGCACTGGAGCCCAGCCCGGGCTACTGTTCTCTTCGTCAGCCCG
>NZ_AWSA01000104.1 GCF_000576595.1 Intrasporangium oryzae NRRL B-24470
AGACCAGCTGCGCCGCGTGTCCGACCACCTCAAGCCGCAGCTCGCTCAGGAGCGGGCACGGCTCGTTGCTGCCCAGCCCAACCCCGAGCTCGCCGACTTCGCCGGTGCGGGCATCGAGGACACGTGGAACAGGGCCGATATCGAGACCCGCAAACGCATCATCCGACTCCTCTCCATGCGCATCACCATCCAGCCCATCGGCTGCGGCAACGGACGGACCTTCGACCCCGAATCTGTCACCATCGACTGGGCGCCCGCAGTTGAGTAGCAGCCGCTCACACCCCCGGATAGGACTAGCGTCGCAGCGCCCAATCCCGGGGCAGTTCAGGCGGCACGGAATGTTGTTCGCCCGGGTGCGGGATCTCACGCCCGCATCGGCGCGACTGGGTTCGATCGAGGGACCAACGCCCCTAGCCAGTTCATCCACCGCAGCTCGAGCATTGCAGTCGCAGGAAGGACTTGCGGAAATACTCTGGAGCAGTCATGTCCACCATCACCGCTACAAGCGCAAGGGCGAAGGCCCCGTTGCAGATTTGCCCCTTTTGCGGTCAATCACTCGACAAGGGTGCGGCGGCGCGCCTCGCGACCGCCTTGAAGGAAGCGAAGCATGAGCGCGATGCCGAAGTACAGCACCTCGTTGACCAGGGGGTCATAGACGCCAAGGCCACCTTGCTTGCGGAACGAGACCGCCGGCTGGCCCTAATGCGTCAGGAACACAAGGAAGCGTTAAGCCGGCTTCAGGAGCAGGCACGCACGGAAGAACACGAGCGCGATGTGGCCCAAGCGCGTGCCAAAGCGATCGAAGAGGAGCTGCGCCAGGAGAGGCAGAACCGGAACGCTGCCGTACTGGAAGAAGTGACCAAAGCCGAGGAAGTGATGCGTCGCCAGCTCAAGGAAGAGTACGAGGATCAGGCCGCCAAGCAGGAGGCCTCGCGGGACCAGCTCCGGAGGATCATCGACCGGCTCAAGGCAGAGAAGGACCAACTACGGCAGGAGCTCGAAGAGGTACGGCCTCAAGTCAGAGGGGACATGGACGAGGACAAACTCGTGAGCGTCCTGTCTAGAGCATTCGAGGGCGACGACATCCAACGCAACGCAGCACGCCGCGGTGCGGACGTTCTCCACACCGTCAATTATGGTGTCGGAGGCGGTCAGAAGCAGGCGGGCCTGATCGTCTACGAGTGCAAGGACACCAAGAACTGGCTGAACGATTTCATCACACAAGCACGGACCTCACGGGACCTGCACCATGCGCAGTACGCAGTCCTTGTCACTCACGCCTTTCCGAGCAAGGAAAGCCGCCCGCTGTTCGTGCGCGACAACGTCATCGTCGTGGAACCCGATCGAGATCGCGTCGTGGCGGTGGCCTCGCTATTGCGAAGTCTCGCGATCGAGATTGCGAGAGCCCAGTCGCGGACGACGGATCGGTCAGCCGCTACTCAGTTGTTCGATTACGTCAAGAGTGCGGACTTCCACCACGCCGTTCAGTTCGTGTATGACGCACGCAAGCGGTTGGAGAGCCTTCTCCAGAAGGAACAGCGGAGCCACCAGAAGGATTGGGCGGCCCGAGAGAAGCTCTACCGGGACTTCGCCGAACGTGTACTGCAGGTCGAGTCGCATATAGGCGCTATCATCCAGGGCGACTCAACCGCAAGCACCTAGTCATCCTGTTCCTTCACCGGTCACCTCGACGCCGCATCCGCGGTAGATCCGATAGTCGCTAAAGGTGCTGCATTACGGGCTCTTCACAATCGAGGGTGTAGTCGCTGTCTGAATCCGGCTCTTCGGATCTGAGCGTGGGTGAGGG
>NZ_AWSA01000105.1 GCF_000576595.1 Intrasporangium oryzae NRRL B-24470
CAGAGACACCCGACCAGGACCCGCTCAGAACAGACCCAGAACAGGCGTTCAGAACAGGCCCAGACGAGCCACGGTGGTGGAGCTGCTCCTTAGAAAGGAGGTGATCCAGCCGCACCTTCCGGTACGGCTACCTTGTTACGACTTAGTCCCAATCGCCAGTCCCACCTTCGACGGCTCCCCCCACCACCACAAGGATGGACGGTTGGGCCACCGGCTTCGGGTGTTACCGACTTTCGTGACTTGACGGGCGGTGTGTACAAGGCCCGGGAACGTATTCACCGCAGCGTTGCTGATCTGCGATTACTAGCGACTCCGACTTCATGGGGTCGAGTTGCAGACCCCAATCCGAACTGAGACCGGTTTTTTGGGATTCGCTCCACCTCACGGTTTCGCAGCCCTTTGTACCGGCCATTGTAGCATGCGTGAAGCCCAAGACATAAGGGGCATGATGATTTGACGTCATCCCCACCTTCCTCCGAGTTGACCCCGGCAGTCTCCTATGAGTCCCCACCATCACGTGCTGGCAACATAGAACGAGGGTTGCGCTCGTTGCGGGACTTAACCCAACATCTCACGACACGAGCTGACGACAACCATGCACCACCTGTACACCAGTCCGAAGACGCACCCATCTCTGAGTGATTCCGGTGTATGTCAAGCCTTGGTAAGGTTCTTCGCGTTGCATCGAATTAATCCGCATGCTCCGCCGCTTGTGCGGGCCCCCGTCAATTCCTTTGAGTTTTAGCCTTGCGGCCGTACTCCCCAGGCGGGGCGCTTAATGCGTTAGCTGCGGCACGGAACTCGTGGAATGAGTCCCACACCTAGCGCCCAACGTTTACGGCATGGACTACCAGGGTATCTAATCCTGTTCGCTCCCCATGCTTTCGCTTCTCAGCGTCAGTAGTGGCCCAGAGACCTGCCTTCGCCATCGGTGTTCCTCCTGATATCTGCGCATTCCACCGCTACACCAGGAATTCCAGTCTCCCCTACCACACTCTAGTCTGCCCGTACCCACTGCAAGTCCGGGGTTGAGCCCCGGATTTTCACAGCAGACGCGACAAACCGCCTACAAGCTCTTTACGCCCAATAATTCCGGACAACGCTCGCACCCTACGTATTACCGCGGCTGCTGGCACGTAGTTAGCCGGTGCTTCTTCTGCAGGTACCGTCACTCACGCTTCTTCCCTGCTGAAAGAGGTTTACAACCCGAAGGCCGTCATCCCTCACGCGGCGTCGCTGCATCAGGCTTCCGCCCATTGTGCAATATTCCCCACTGCTGCCTCCCGTAGGAGTCTGGGCCGTGTCTCAGTCCCAGTGTGGCCGGTCGCCCTCTCAGGCCGGCTACCCGTCGTCGCCTTGGTGAGCCACTACCTCACCAACAAGCTGATAGGCCGCGAGCCCATCCCAGACCGAAAAAACTTTCCACCCCCAGCACATGCGTACGAGGGTCATATCCGGTATTAGCTCCGGTTTCCCGGGGTTATCCCAGAGTCTGGGGCAGGTTACTCACGTGTTACTCACCCGTTCGCCACTGATCAGACAAGGCAAGCCCCGTCGTCACCGTTCGACTTGCATGTGTTAAGCACGCCGCCAGCGTTCGTCCTGAGCCAGGATCAAACTCTCCGTTGATGTTCAAAC
>NZ_AWSA01000106.1 GCF_000576595.1 Intrasporangium oryzae NRRL B-24470
GACGAGGGCGCCTCCGCGCACCGGGGTGCGCTCGGCCCGGCCGTCGGCCGCACGGCCGCGGGCGGGCCCGGCGGACCTGGACCGTGCGACCGGCGGAGCCGACGGGTCGGGCTCGAGGGCGAGGTCGACACCGAGGACCGGCGCGATCCCCCGGTCCATGCAGGCCCGGACGAACTTCACCGCCCCGTAGAGACCGTCACGGTCGGTCAGGGCGAGGGCCGGCTGACCCCAGGCGACGGCGCGGTCGACGAGCTGCTCGGGCTTGGCCGTGCCGTAACGCATCGAGTACCCGGAGGCGACGTGCAGGTGGACGAAGCTGTCGTTCATGGATCTCACGCGCCGTTCGGCCGGCTCCCCGACGGACGAGACGCGACCACCCTGGCCCCCGGGGCGTCACCCACGGCCGCCACCCGCGTGCCCGGCGCCGGAGCCCCGGACACGGGAGTGATGAGGTCGGGCAGCGGGACCGTGAGCGGCACGCCGAGCAGGTCCTGGACGATCTCGAGGAACATCTCGGCCTGGCGGAGCAGGTCATCGGCCTCACGGACCGGGATCCGTCCTCCCCGGTCGATGACCGACCGTTGAGCCGAGCAGGCGGCGAAGAAGGCCGCCCACTCGCCCAGCTCGGGCGCGATACCCGGAAGGACCTGCCAGACGCTCCGGGGGCGCGAGCGCGGCGACGGGGTGGTGCGTGCCGCGACGATCGCGGCGGCGGCGCGCAGCGCACCGAGGTGGGCGTCGAGGTAGCGCTCCGAGGCGTCGGTGGTCCGGCAGGCGGACTCGAGGGTCGAGCGGGATCGCTCGAGCAGGTCGAGCACCGCCATCGAGATCGGCGGTCGGCGCAGGTGGGCTGCAGTCATCATGGGTTCCCGTCGCTCGTTCGGCTCGGTTGGGTCGGTCAGGTCTGTCGGGTCGGGTCAGTCGGCGACCCGGACGAGCGACCACTGCTCGCCGTGGACGGACTGGTCATGGGCGAGGTCGTAGACCCCGGGGGCGAAGGACCAGCCCGGGCTGGCCTCGACGCGCCAGACCTCCTGCTCGCTGGCCGCGGCGGCGAGCGCCGCGCCGGGCCGCGCGTGGACCTCCTCGGCGTCGAGCGCGTCGCGCCACCAGGCGCGACGCTCGCGCCACCGGTCGAGCACCTCGCGCACGACGTAGAGCCGGCCCCGCCAGATGAAGGCCTCCGGCCGCTGCTGCGGCCCGTCGGACGGACGGACCTCGACGCGGACTTCGACGGGATCACTGAACCTGCGAACCACGACACGTCTCCTTCGGACACGTCGAGGCCGGACATCACGACCCGGGCGCACCTCCCGCGGCCCCACGCGAGACACCCGATACCAACCGACGACTGATCTGAGAACTGGACACGACGAACGGACCGGGACCCGGCCCCTCGTCATCATTCGAACATCTGTTCGACAAGGCCAGCGTAACCCCCGCCGCCGACACCGTGTCAAGGCGCCCCGACCCGCGAGCCCGACCCGCGAGCCCGACCCGCGAGCCCGACCCGCGAGCCCGA
>NZ_AWSA01000107.1 GCF_000576595.1 Intrasporangium oryzae NRRL B-24470
GTCTCCGGACAGGCCAGCACCTTCGAGGCCAACGTCGAGTGGGAGCTGAGGCGCGCCGGGGCGCCCATCGCGTCAGGGAGCACCACGGCGACCATCGCGGCGCCCGCCCGCGGCACCTACTCGTTCCGGACCGAACCCCTCGGACCCGGCAACTACAGCGTCGTCGTCCTCGAAAGGAGCGCGAAGGACGGGTCGGTCACCGCCAGCTGGCAGATCCCCTTCTCGGTCAGGTGACACGCCCTCCGGAACCGGAGCCGGCGTCATGAGGCGGGACGATATCGGCGTCCCTCGCGCCCCGTACGCTGGGGCACGATGCAGTGCGACTACTTCGACGACGCCCGGTGCCGCTCGTGCACCCTCATGGGTCAGACGTATGCCGCCCAGCTCGGCGCGAAGGAGCGCCGTTGCGAGAGCGCCCTGGCCGCCGTGGCTCCCGACGCCACCTGGATGGCCCCGTTCGCCAGTGCCGAGGCCGGCTTCCGCAACAAGGCCAAGCTCGTCGTCGGTGGGCGTCGCGGGCGCGTCACGGTCGGCATCCTCGACGCGCACGGCCACGGGGTCGACCTGCGCGAATGCGGCCTCTACGAGCCGGGTCTGGCCTCGCTCGTGCCGCTTCTCGCCGATGCCGTCGACGACCTCGGCCTCGAGCCGTACGACGTCCCGGGCCGGCAGGGCGAGCTCAAGCACGTCATCGTCACGCACTCGCCCGACGGTGAGGTGATGCTTCGCTTCGTCCTGCGCTCACGTCGGCACCTCGCGCTCCTCGAGTCGCGTCTGCCGGGCCTGCTCGCCCGGTTCCCGGAGCTCGCGGTCGTGTCGGTGAACCTCCAGCCCGAGCACAAGGCGATCCTCGAGGGCGACACGGAGATCATCCTGACCGAGCGAGAGCTCCTGCCGATGCGGGTCAACGACGTCACCCTCAACCTCCGGCCGAACAGCTTCTTCCAGACCAACACCGCGGTGGCCGCGGGACTCTACCGTCAGGCGCGGGACTGGGTCTCCGAGGTGGCCCCCACCGCCCTGTGGGACCTCTACTGCGGGGTCGGCGGCTTCGCGCTGCACTGCCTGGACGTGGTCCCTGTCGACACCGACGTCGTCGGTGTCGAGGTGTCACCTGAGGCCGTGGCGAGCGCCGAGCTCAGCGCCGAAGAGCTGCGCGCGACCCACACCCACCTCGGGCGGCTCTCGTTCCACGTCGGTGACGCGACCACCGTGGGTCTCGCGGATCGCGCGGCGCCCGAGCTCGTGATCGTCAACCCTCCCCGGCGCGGGATCGGCCCCGAGCTCGCCGGCTGGCTCGACCGGTCGGACGTGCGTCACGTCGTCTACTCGAGCTGCAACGTCGACTCGTTGGCGCGCGACCTCGCGCTGATGCCCTCCTTCGTGCCGCGCCGCGCGAGGCTCTTCGACATGTTCCCGCAGACCCCTCACCACGAGGTCATGGTCCTGCTCGAGCGATCGTGACCAGACGTGAATGCGCCTGAGAACAAACATCATAATGTCGATTA
>NZ_AWSA01000108.1 GCF_000576595.1 Intrasporangium oryzae NRRL B-24470
CGGAGGTCGTCGAGGGTGGACGTTGTCATCGTGGGGTGGGTCCTTCCGGTGAGGCGGGCGAGCTGGACGCGATGAGGACCCCGGGCCGTGCGTGGATCGGCTCGGGGTCCTCGTCTGTGTGTGGACGCGGGGACGTCAGCCGGAGCGGCTCCAGGTCCGCGTGAGTGGACGGAGCGCGTCCGGGATGGCGGAGTCCGGGAGGTCCTCCAGCGCGACGAGCGGGACGGCGGCGTGACCGTCCGTGCCCACGGGGACGAAGAGCGTCCCGTCCTGCGAGAAGGACGCGCGGGCGCGCTCCTCAGTGGTCGGCTCCTGCCCGGTCACGACCGGCCCCGGGACCGGGCGGACGCGGCGATGGCGTCGATCTCGGCGTCCTCAGCGGCGTCGGCCGCGGTGACGAAGCGGGAGAGGTAGTCGGCCTCGGTCAGACCGAGGCGCTCACGGCGCCCGGTGTGGTAGTCGCGGTCCTTGGCGCTCATCGCGGAGAAGGACGTAGGCGGCGGGGACGAGGCGACGACGTCGGCGACGATGGCGCGGATCTCGTTGGCGTTCATAGGGATTAGGCTCCTTCGGTCGGTGCTGTGTTGTCAGACGGCGATCTCGTGGACGCGGGGACGCGCACCGCGGCGGACCTGCCCGGGCTGCTCCGGAGCTGGCGGCGCGGGGAAGACGAGGACCTTGTCGTCCACGAGGGGTGCGACACCGACCGGGAGGATCGTCGTCACGTCGCGGAGATTGATCGTGCCTCCGGCGTGCGCGACGGCCTCCATGCGCTCCTTGAGCGCGGCCTCCAGGTCGGCCACGGCCTTCTTGGCCTTCTCGTGGGCAGCGAGAGCGGTCTCCTTGGCGAGGGCCGCGAGGTCCGAGCCGTTGGCGCGCTGGGCCCCGTGGTAGGCGCGGAGCGCCGCGACGGAGCGCTTCTCAGCGGCCTTGACGGCCGCCTCGTCGTCGCGGAGGTGCTTGTCCAGCGCGAACTTCCACGCGGCACGGTCGGAGAAGTCGCTCTCACGGTTCTCGGCCATCCATGCCTTGCGCTTGGCGGCGAGGGCTCGGTAGGTGGCGAGGCCGTCAGCGTTGGCCTGCTCCCATTCCTTCCGGGCCCCGGTGGCTCCGAGAGCGTCGTCGAAGACGGCCGGGGCGAGGTGGTGGTCCCAGACCGGGAACGCCTGCCCGGTCTGGGTGGTCGAGATCTGGAACTCATTGGTGACGATGCCCATGGAGGGCCTCCTTCGGGGTGGTTACTCGGTGTCCCTCGGCGGAGTTGCCGGGGGACTCGGGGGGAAGTCAGTGGTTGGAGCGCTTGCGGGCGGCCTCTCGGTCCTCCTCGACGGCCCTCTCCTTGGCCGCCTCGCGCTGCCTCCGACGAGCCTCGGCGCGGGCGAGACGCTCGAC
>NZ_AWSA01000109.1 GCF_000576595.1 Intrasporangium oryzae NRRL B-24470
GTCGAGCGTCTCGCCCGCGCCGAGGCTCGCCGGAGGCAGCGCGAGGCGGCCAAGCAGAGGGCCGTCGAGGAGGACCGAGAGGCTGCCCGCAAGCGCTCCAACTACTGACACCCCCGCGTCCCTCGGCAATCCCGCCGAGCGACACCGATCCACCACGAAGGAGGCCCACCATGGGCATCGTCACCAACGAGTTCCAGATCCAGCTCGGAGGCACCGGGCAGGCGTTCCCGCTCTGGGACACCAACCTCGCCCCGGCCGTCTTCGATGACGCGCTCGGAGCCACCGAGGCCCGGGAGGCGTGGCACACCGCCAACGCCGAGGGCCTCGCCCTCTACCGAGCCATGGTCGCCAAGCGGACCGCGTGGACGAAGGAGCACCCGGAGCACGACTACTCCGACCGTGCCGCGTGGCTCCACGCGCGCAACCTGCACATCCGCGACGACGAGGCCGCGGTGAAGGTCGCTGAGAAGCGCAGCGCCGCGGCTCTCCGGGCCTACCACGCGGCCCAGCGCGCCAACGGCGCCGACCTCGCGGCCCTCGCCAAGGAGACCGCTCTCGCGGCGCACAAGAAGGCCCAGAAGGCTCTGGCCGACCTGGAGGCCGCTCTCAAGGAGCGCATGGAGGCCGTGGCCCACTCCGGCGGCACGATCGGTCTCCGGAACCCTTCGACGCACCTCCACCCCGACGTCCCGGCCCTCGTGGACGACAAGGTCCTGATCTTCCCCGCGCCGCCAGCTCCGGAGAAGCCCGGGCAGATCCGCCGCGGTGCGCGTCCCCGCGTCCACGAGATCGCCGTCTGACAACCTCACCACCGCCCCGAAGGAGCCCAATCCCCATGAACGCCAACGAGATCCGCGAGATCGTCGCCGACGTCGTCGCCTCGTCCCCGCCGCCCACGTCCTTCTCCGCGATGAGTGCCAAGGACCGCGACTATCACTCCGAGCGCCGTGAGCGTCTCGGTCTGACCGAGGCCGAGTACCTCTCCCGCTTCGTCACCGCGGCCGACACCGCCGAGGACGCCGAGATCGACGCCATCGCCTCGTCCGCTCGCACCCGGGGCCGGTCGTGACCGGCTCGGAGCCGACGTTCGAGGAGCGCGCCCGCGCGTCCTTCTCGCAGGACGGGACGCTCTTCGTCCCCGTGGGCAAGGACGGTCACGCCGCCGTCCCGCTCGTCGGTCTGGAGGACCTTCCGGACGCCGCGGTCCCCGCGGACCTTCGTCCTCTCACGAGGACCTGGAGCCGTTCCGGCTGACGCCCCGCGTCCACACCGACGAGGACCCCGAGCCGATCCACGCAACGGCACGGGGTCCTCGTCGCGTCCAGCTCGCCCCGTCTCACCGGAAGGACCCCACCATGACAACGTCCACCCTCGACGACCTCCG
>NZ_AWSA01000110.1 GCF_000576595.1 Intrasporangium oryzae NRRL B-24470
GTGTGGTTCGCGCCCATCTTGGCGTGATCCGTCCGATACGTCTCGTCGAACCTACGCGCTGTCGCATCACAACTCGGTCAAGCCGACGAGATCTGTGGACAACGGGCATCATCGGGGTCTACCACAAGCGATGGAAGTCTCCCCTCCATCGAGTCAGCCCGATCTAGGTGGGCTACGAATACCTTCGAGGGGAGTATCTTTAACTAGACCTTTCCCTCTTGGAGCCTGCCGTGACCGTGCCTGCCGGGATCTACCTGCGGATCAGCCGCGACTCCGAGGGCCTCGGGCTCGGCGTCAAGCGCCAGCGGGCCGACTGCGAGAAGCTCGTTAAGCGACTCGGCTGGGAGGTCGCGCAGGTCTACGAGGACAACGAAGTGAGCGCCACCAGGGCCAAGCCGCGCCCGGCGTACGTGCGGATGATGCAGGACGTCGAGCGCGGGCTGATCAAGGCCGTCGCCGTGTGGGACGTGGACCGGCTCACCCGCACCCCGCGCGAGCTCGAGGACGTCATCGACCAGGCCGACCGGCTCGGACTCAAGCTCGCCTCCGTCGGCGGCGACATCGACCTGGCCACCGAGCAGGGCCGCATGATGGCCCGGATGAAGGGCACCGTCGCCCGCTACGAGATCGAACAGCAACGCCGACGGCTCAAGGCCAAACACGACGAGCTCGCCGCCAACGGCGCCCACATCGGGAAACGCCCATTCGGGTGGGAGTTCCGCCCCGACCGCACGCTGGCGATCAACCCCGAGGAGGCGGCCGTCATCCGCGAGTGCGTCGACCGCGTCCTGTCCGGGCAGGCGCTCTGGAAGATCTGCAACGACCTCAACCGTCGCGGCATCACCACCAGCACCGGCCGGGCTTGGCAGACCGTCGTCCTGCGGCAGATGCTGCTGCGCTGGCGCAACTGCGGCGTCCGCACCCACCACGGCAAGGAGGTCGGCCCCGGCCAGTGGGAACCGATCATCGACCGCGCCACCCACGAACGCGTCGTCGCCCTGCTGACCGACCCAGGACGCCGGAGCAACAACCGGGGCACCGACCCGAAGTACTTGCTCACCTCGATCGCTCTCTGCGGCGCGTGCGGCCGACCGCTCGTCGGCACGAACGAGTACACGTATGTCCTCAAGAACGGTCGGACCCGCGTCTACCCCCACACCTACACCTGCGCCCACGCCGGGTGCATGAAGGTGCGCCGCCGCATGGCAGACGTCGACGAAACTGTCACCAGCGTGGTGCTCACGATCCTCGAACGCGACGGCGTCCGGCTCCTCGGCGGAGACCCCGCCGCTGCCGCCCACGCCAGGGACCGCATCGCCGCCCTCGAGGCCAAACTCGCCCTCGCCGCCGACCAGTTCGCCGAC
>NZ_AWSA01000111.1 GCF_000576595.1 Intrasporangium oryzae NRRL B-24470
GCGGGCCTCGGTGACCTCCGGGGTGGTGTCGACCACGAGAGCCAACGGGACGATGGCCTCCGAGGCGAGCGAGACCGGGACGACGTCGTCGGGGTCGAGGCCCAACTCGTCGGTGTAGTCGTCCACGAGGGTCGAGACGCGGAGTGCACGGCGAGGCGGGACCTTGGACGAGGTCCGGCGGACCTCGACCTCGGCGCCGAGGTGGTTCGTGTCCGGGTCCTCGGCGAGGTCGCGGACGGCGCGGTAGAACGACGTCCGCCCCATGGAGACGGATGAGGCGACCGCAGTCCAGACGGCCGCGCGGTCGATGTAAACGAACTCTGGGCCGTCGTCCTCCGGCAGGAGGGCGGAGGCGGCCATGGACACGCGAGCGAGCGCGAGAAGGGTGGCGAGGCGGCGTGCCTCGGAAGAGGAGGAGGTCATGGTCGGTTGTCTCGGTCTTCTGGGTGGATGGATGGAAGGACGAGACCCGGGCGAGCGGTCTCGTGGTCGTCGGCGCCGTGGGGGCGGCGTCGGTTGGGAAGGAGGTGGCTTGTCCGCCGCGGTGCGGCTTCCCACGGCTCACACCGCGGCGGACGAAGTTGGCGATGCCCGTCGCCTTCCCAGAGACCCGACTACGGCGACCAACCGTGACGGGCGCTTGTGGGCGCTCCATGGAGCGCGAGGAGGCCGATCTCGGCCTGTTAGACGATGGCGAACCGTGGGCGCTCGACCTCGTCGGGACGCGAGGAAGCGCTACGGACACGCGGGGAGAGAGCCCGACCGCCGTCGCACGGCATGGACGACGGCGACGACGGTCGAGCCGGTGGTCTCCCAACCAAGGAGGCGAGGTCCGGAAGAGTCCTCAACGGCCCCGAGGAGAAGGTCCTCGGGGAGTTCGTGGGCGGCCCCTTCTCAAGGGCTCGGATGGTCCGCGGCGCTTGACGCGGAGGCAGGGGTCAGAGGTTCACACCGAGGAGCTGGGCGGCCTCGCGGTCGAGGGCGGCGGCGTGCTCGGGGTCGAAGTCACCCGAGGCGCGGAGCTTGGATCCCTCCAGGAACAGCCGGAGAGCCTCACGGCGACGCTTCTCGCTCGCACGGGCTCGGCAGGCGGGGCCGCAAGACTTGGCGTTGGCGTAGCGGTCCGGGTCGATGGGACGGCCGCAGGACTGGCAGACGGGGGCGTGAGGCATCGGCGGCCTCCTTCCGAGAGAGCCGAAGGAGAGCGGTTCTCCTTCATTTCTTGGGATATCTGCGAGGAGGGCGGGCATTGCTCATTCTG
>NZ_AWSA01000112.1 GCF_000576595.1 Intrasporangium oryzae NRRL B-24470
TGTACTCGGTCATGACGTTGGTGACAGGCGGCTGGTCGGCGGTAGGCCTTTGAGGGCGGTGTGGCGTCGTCGAGTGTTGTACTCGTTCAGCCAGGGAGCAAGGGCTGCAGTCCGCTCGGCGTTGCTGGTGAAGACCTGCTGGTAGGCCCATTCGGTGGCCAGCGTGCGGTTGAACCGCTCGACCTTGCCGTTCTGCCACGGGCAGTGAGGCTTGATGAACTTGTGTGTCGCGCCGAGCGCGGTCATCGCGTTCTTGACGTCGGTGCTTCTGCGGTAGCTGAAGTGGTTGTCGGTGATGACCCGCTCGATGGTGGTGATGCCGTGGCCGGCGAAGTGCTCCGCGGCGCGCAGGATGAACGCGGCGCAGGTGGCGCCCTTCTCGTCGGGCAGGATCTCGCTGTACGCCAGGCGGGAGTGGTCATCGACCATCGAGTGGACGTAGTCGTAGCCGATCCGGGCTTTCTTCTTCGCGGCGGTCGAGCCCATCGAGCGGCCGTGGGCTTTCCAGCCGCCGCCGTCAGGGATGCGTCCGATCTTCTTGACGTCGACGTGGACCAACTCGCCGGGACGGTCGCGTTCGTAGCGGACCGCGGTGGACTTGCTGGAGCGGATCACCTCGCCGGTCAGCGGGTCGCAATGACGCAGGTACGGGGCCTGGTGGCGGCGCAGGACCCGGCTCACGGTGCGTGGTGGCAGGCCGAGCTCGGGTCCGAGCCAGTCCTGCCCGCGCCGGTGCCTGACCCGGGCCGCGATGACCGCAGCCTCCGCCGCTGCGGGAGTACGGCGTGGGCTGGCGTGGGGCCGTGAGGACCGGTCGACCAGCCCGGCTTCGCCCTCGGCGTCGAACCTGGCGATCCACCGGTGGGCGCACTGCCGGGAGATCCCCATCGCCTTCGCGGCGTGGGCCACCGCCCACCCTTGGCGGCGGACCCGGTCGACCAGGAGTCGGCGACCATGGGCATTCAAACGGGCGTTAGCGTGGGACACGAGAACCTCCGGACGGTGTGTGACTTCGACATCCACACCTCACCCGGAGGTTCTCCTCGTCGTCAACGCCCTGACTGTCACCAACGTCCAGGCCGAGTACA
>NZ_AWSA01000113.1 GCF_000576595.1 Intrasporangium oryzae NRRL B-24470
AGCGGGGCGGGGCCGTGGTCGGCCACCGGCCGGCGCCTCACGACACACCGCCACGCGAGCCCCAACGGGCTCGAGCTGCCGAGCGGGCGCGCTCCGAGGACGTCTGGACGCGGGACGACGTCACCGTGAGGCGGGCGAGTATCTGCGCTGCCGCGGTCCTCGTAAGGCGAGCCTCGGCGACGGCCGGGTGCAGGATCTCCTGCCCCTGCGAGCCGGTGGCGACGTAGGCGGCATCACGAGCGACGTCGGCCAGGTGGTCGGCTGTCGTGATGAGCGAGCACGCCTGCTCCAGCGCGGAGAGTTCGGCACCGGCGAGGTCGGGGCGTGCGGTGAGGATCTCCCGGAAGGTGTCGACGGCGCTCGCGGTCCAGGTCTCGGGGAGGTCGAAGCCGTCGAGGACGCCATCGTCAGCGTCGTCGGGCGGCGATGGGGCGGGTGTGAGGGTCATGTGGGTGTCCGATCTGGGGTCGATCCTGTGGATAGAGGCTGTGGAAAAACTGGAGGGGTTCCCGGCACGCAGGGGCAGGCGCTATGCCGAGACCGAGCTGGGAGAGGTGGCCGAGGGGAGGGGTGCCCCAGGTCAGGGGGCGACGTTCACGACCACGAGCCCGGAGGTCGGAGGCCCGGGTGCGGCTCGGCCGCCCGCGCGGTGCTCAGTCGCGGTCCCCGCCTCGCAGCGGACGCCGTGCCGCCCTCGTGCGCGCTCTTCCACGAGTGATGCGGACGGCAGAGCGCTTGGAGGTTGTCGAGGCGGTGGTCGTCACCGCGCTCGACGTGGTCGCAGTCCGTTGCGCGACGCGGGCACCGGACACCGTCGTCCTCCCACTCACACCGATGCCCAGCACGAGCGAGGACGATGGCGCGGCGGCGCTGCCAGTCGCGGGGAAGGCGAGCCTTCCGGTTGCTGGTGGTCCATGCCATGGGGCCTACCTCCCCCGGGTGGTCGAGACGGGAGGGGTGATCTGCGCGGCGATCCGGTCGAGGGCCG
>NZ_AWSA01000114.1 GCF_000576595.1 Intrasporangium oryzae NRRL B-24470
CTAGGGCCTGTCTGTTAACCGGACGCGGTTGTGGATGATGATCGCGGCCAGGGTGACTCCGCCGAGGTAGGTCAGGGCGTATTTGTCATACCGGGTGGCGATCCCACGCCAGTCCTTGAGCCGGTTGAAGCCGCGCTCGACCGTGTTGCGGTGACGGTAGAGCTTGGGATCGAATGCCGGGGGCCGGCCACCGTTGACTCCCTTGGACTTGCGGTAGGCGATCTGGTCCGACCGCTCGGGGATCGTGTGCTTGATCCGTAGCCGCCGCAACAGCAGCCGGCTCGAAGGGTGGGAGTAGGCCTTGTCTGCCAGCAACCGGAAGTCCCGGCTCGGATCGTGGGCCAGGTGCCGGCGCAGCAGCGGTCCCAGCATCGGGTTGTCCCCGGCCTGACCCGCGGTGAGCGCGAACGTCAACGGCGCGCAGAGCCCGTCGGTCAGGGCGTGGATCTTGGTGGTCCACCCGCCCCGGGAGCGGCCGAGCGCATGGTCAGCCGGCTCGCCGCGCAGATTCCTGTGATTCGATCCTGCCCCCTGTGCCGTCCTCGGCGGACCCGTCGTGGAAGCGGGCACCGGCCGCGTGCTGGTGCGCGCGCACACTCGTCGAGTCGATCGAGATCACCTTCAACATGTCCAGCTCGTCATCCAGGCGCGCGTTCGCGCGGACCGCGGCGTGCATGTTCTCGTAGGTGCCGTCGCTCGACCAGAGCCGATGCCGTTGCCACACAGACTGGAACGCGCCGAACTCGGCAGGCAGGTCGCGCCAGGGCGAGCCCGTCCGAAACCGCCAGATGATGCCCTCGAGGGTGAGCCGGTGATCGTTCCACGGCCGACCCGGCCGGCCCGCATCCTGCGGCAGCGCCGTCCTCAACACGTCCCACAACTCGTCAGTGACCACGCCAGCCCGAACCATGCGGCCATCCTCGGACACCACACGCGAATCAATTAGCAGACACGCCCTAG
>NZ_AWSA01000115.1 GCF_000576595.1 Intrasporangium oryzae NRRL B-24470
GGCCTGACCGCCGGGGGCCTGACCGCCGGCGAGGAGGTGGCCTGATGTCAGGCAAGGCGAAGACCGACAGCAGCGAGGCGCTCAAGCAGCTGACCTACCTCGCGGCCGCGTTGAAGGCACCCCGGATCACCGAAGCCGCAGCGAGGTTGGCCGATCACGCCCGCGACGGCGGCTGGACCCACGAGGAGTACCTCGCAGCTGTGCTCGAACGCGAAGTGTCCGCCCGCCACGCGTCCGGCGCCCAGCTGCGGATCCGGGCCGCCGGGTTCGCCGCCCGCAAGAGCCTCGAGGAGTTCGACTGGGACGCCCAACCCGGCGTCCGGCAGCAGATCGCCGCCCTCGCCTCGGGTGGGTTCCTGACCGAGGCCCGCAACGTCGTGCTGCTGGGTCCGCCCGGCACCGGCAAGACCCACCTGGCCACCGGCCTGGGCATCGCGGCCGCGAACCACGGCCACCGGGTCCTGTTCGCCACCGCGACCGACTGGGTCACCCGGCTGACCGACGCGCACCGCGCCGGACGACTCCCCAATGAGCTTGCACGGCTGCGGCGCTACGGGCTGATCATCGTCGACGAGGTCGGCTACCTGCCCTTCGAACAAGACGCCGCGAACCTGTTCTTCCAGCTCGTCTCATCCCGCTACGAGCACGCCTCGCTGATCCTCACCTCCAACCTGCCCTTCAGCGGCTGGGGCGGCGTGTTCGGCGACCAGGCCGTCGCCGCCGCGATGATCGACAGAGTTGTCCACCACGCCGACGTGCTCACCCTCAAGGGCGCCAGCTACCGGCTTCGCAACCGCGGACTCGACACCCTGCCCAGCATCAGAACCCAAGACCCGGCAGACTAGAAACACACGACCCGGTGGCCTCGTTTTCGAGCGTCGGATCGGCCTCATTTTCGAGCGTT
>NZ_AWSA01000116.1 GCF_000576595.1 Intrasporangium oryzae NRRL B-24470
GGGGATCAACCGCAACACTGGCTATGGCTGGGCTTGGCGGGCTGGTCGCCGGTCCGTGCGTGTGCCGCGGCCGCATCCGCGGCGGGGTGAGTATGGGGCGTTGCGGGCTCAGGGCGTGTCGCGACGTCGAGCGGCCGAGCAGGTCGGGGTGAGCCAGCGCACGGCCGAGGACTGGGACTACGGCGTCCGCAAGAGCGGGCACCGCCGGACCTATCCGGATGGTCGTCGGGTGGATTCCGCCACCCGGACTGTCACGATGCTCGGCGTGAGCTCGATGATGGTCTCGACGCCTGGCTTGCCGGCGCTGGACAGGCAGTTGCATCCACGGTTCCTGACCTTGGCCGAGCGGGAACAGATCCGGGACCTGAGGGTCGAGGGGCACTCGCTGCGGGCGATCGGCCGGCGGCTCGGGCGTCCTGCCAGCACGATCGCGCGGGAGCTGGCGGCGAACTCCGTCGATGGCTCGTACCGGCCCTACGCTGCCCACCGCGCGGCCGCGGCACGGCGGCCACGTCCCAAGGACCGCAAGCTGCTCGTCGCGGGACCGCTTCGGGACTTCGTCCAGGCCTGTCTGCGACGGCGCTGGTCCCCGGAACAGATCTGCCACGCTCTAGGGACCGAGCATCCCGACGATCACAGCATGCGGGTGAGCGTGGAGACGATCTACCAAGCGTTGTACGTCCAGGCCCGCGGCGGGCTCAAGCGAGAAGTACAAGCCGCGATCCGCACCGGCCGCACCCGCCGCAAGCCACGCCGGGACCCTGCCGTGCGCACCTCACGGTTTGTCGACCCCATGGTGATGATCAGCGAGCGCCCCGCCGAGGTCGAGG
>NZ_AWSA01000117.1 GCF_000576595.1 Intrasporangium oryzae NRRL B-24470
TGTGATGTCCCGAGACACCGTTGACAGGTGTCTCGGGACATCGTTGCATTCAGCGGCCCCTTGTCGGGAGGGTGGCGCGGTCCTCGCCGGGGTCAAGACCGGGGCCCTGCGGGTGGCCTGCGGCCAGTCTGGACCCCGGCTGCGGGCGGCGCCGGGTGCTGGCCGCGGGGGCCGGGTGGCCGGCCCCGGGGCTGGTAGTCCTTGTCGGGGTCCAGGGTCAGCTGACGCAGGAGCTCACCGGTCTCGAGGTCGACCACGCGCACGTAGCGGTCGGCGATCAGGGCCAGGACCCGCTTGCCGCGGTGGTCCCGGCCCAGGCCGACATGCCGCAGCCGGCCGTCGTAGCGCAGGGTGATCACCCCGCCGGTGTCGACCCGGTCGCGCCGGACCCGGTAGTGCCCGCTGAGGCGGGGGCCGGTGGGGTGGGCCTTGGGCCGGGCGAGGTAGGCCTGCGTGGGGGTGCGCCGGTCGATCGCCCGGTGCGGGCGCACCGTGTTGTAGTAGCGGCGGAACCGGTTCAGCTGCCGTTGCAGCTCGGCCAGCGTCGGCGCGGGTGGCTGGGCGGCCAGCCACTTCTTCTGGGTCTGGTGGAACCGCTCGACCTTCCCGCACGTCTGCGGGTGCCGCGGCCGGGAATGGTCCAGCCGGATCCCGAGCAGGTCCAGCTCGACCTCGAGCGCGACCCGCCCACCGCGGCGCGGTTTGCCGGTGAACACCGCGGCGTTGTCGGTCAGCACCCGCGCCGGCAGCCCGTGACGGGCAAAGGCGCGGCGGAAGCCGGCCAGCACGTCCTCGCCGCCGAAGCTC
>NZ_AWSA01000118.1 GCF_000576595.1 Intrasporangium oryzae NRRL B-24470
AGCGGGGCGGGGCCGTGGTCGGCCACCGGTCGGCGCCTCACGACACGCCTCCACGCGAGCCCCAGCGGGCTCGAGCTGCCGAGCGGGCACGTTCGGACGAGGTCTGGACGCGGCCGGACGTCACGGTGAGGCGGGCGAGGATTGCCGCCGCCGCGGTCCGGGTGAGGCGGGCCTCGGCCACCGCGGGGTGAAGGATCTCCTGCCCCTGCGAGCCGGTGGCGACGTAGGCGGCATCACGGGCGACGTCGTCCAGGTGGTCGGCGACGGTCTGGAGCTGGCAAGCGTGCTCCAGCGCGGAGAGTTCGGGACCGGCGAGGTCCGGCCGTGCGGCGAGGACTTCCCGGAAGGTGTCGACGGCGCTCGCGGTCCAGGTGGAGGGCAGGTCGAAGCCGTCGAGGACGTCGTCGGCGGCGTCGTCAGGCGGCGGTGGGGCGGGTGTGAGGGTCATGTGGGTGTCCGATCTGGGGTCGATCCTGTGGATACAGGCTGTGGAAAACTGGAGAGGCTGCCGGCTTGCACACAGGCGCCCTATGCCGAACCGATCGAGCGGCCGGGGAGGGGGAGGGAGCCCTCCCCCACCCCTCAACGGTCGACGGCGACGAGCACGCCGCGAGCGACCGGCCGCCCGCCTCGGCGGGCTCGGTGGAGCGCGAAGCGCTCAGGCGACGCGGTCGCGCGCCCTCGTCGTCGTGCTCGACGCGGCCGGAGCTGGCGAGATCTGCGCGGCGATCCGGTCGAGGGCCG
>NZ_AWSA01000119.1 GCF_000576595.1 Intrasporangium oryzae NRRL B-24470
TGTCGACGACGCTTGAAAACGAGGCCATAGCGACGGTCGAAAACGAGGCCACCCAGACAGATTGGATGGGTGATCTCTGTGGAGGATTGGGCTCTGATCCGGCGGCTGGTCGCGGATGGTGTTCCGCAGCGGCAGGTCGCACGGGATCTGGGGATCGGTAGGTCGACGGTCGAGCGGGCGCTGGCCTCGGACCGGCCACCGAGGTACGAGCGGCCGCCCGTGCCGACGTCGTTCACGCCGTTCGAGCCGGCCGTGCGGCGACTGTTGAGGGACACGCCGGACATGCCGGCCACCGTGATCGCCGAGCGGGTCGGCTGGACGGGGTCGATCACGTGGTTCCGGGACAACGTGCGACGGCTGCGGCCGGAACATCGGCCGGTCGACCCCGCGGACCGGCTGATGTGGCTGCCGGGGGATGCGGCGCAGTGCGACCTGTGGTTCCCGCCGCGGAAGATCCCGCTCGAGGACGACACCAAGACGCTGCTGCCGGTCATGGTGATCACGTGCGCGCACTCCCGGTACATGCTGGGGCGGATGATCCCGACCCGGCACACGCCGGACCTGCTGCTGGGGATGTGGGAGCTGCTGCAACAGCTCGGTCGGGTCCCGCGCCGGCTGATCTGGGACAACGAGACCGGCATCGGCCGCGGCAGGCGGCACGCCGAAGGTGTCGGTTCGTTCGCCGGC
>NZ_AWSA01000120.1 GCF_000576595.1 Intrasporangium oryzae NRRL B-24470
GGCTCTTCGTACCTGAGGTGGGTCTGAGCGGGGACACGCCGGGATCGTTCATGCGGTGGGTGTGAGGGTCGAGGCCCTCAGGATCGGTAGCGACCAAGCTGCCCGACCGGAGGACCTCGACGATGTCCGAGCCTACGGCGTGCGATGACGCGCGTTGCTCATCGACTCATCTCTACTGCGACAACTGTGACCTGCTCGTCGGCTTGGATGGGTTGCACGTGCTGGACGTGGAAGCTGCGGAGGATGCCCGGCTGGTCGTGACCGTCGAGTCCGCGCCGACACTGATGGGCTGCCCGGCGTGCGGGGTCCTCGCGCGCAGCCACGGACGGCGCACGGTCGAGCTGATCGACTCGCCGTGCTTCGGACGGCGGGTCCGGATCCGCTGGCTCAAGCGGACCTGGTCGTGCCCGGAGCCGGCCTGCCCGGTCGGGACTTTCACCGAGCAGGACGAGCAGGTTGCCAGGCCGCGGGCGTTGCTGACGGTCCGGGCGTGCCGGTGGGCGATCGAGCAGCTTCGCCGCGAGCACGCCTCGGTCCACGGCCTGGCCCGGCAGCTCGGCACGAGCTGGGCGACCGTGTGGCGCTCGGTCCGGCCGCTGCTGCAGGCCGCAGCCGACGACGAGTCCCGCTTCGCCGGGGTGTCGACGCTCGGGGTCGACGAGCACGTG
>NZ_AWSA01000121.1 GCF_000576595.1 Intrasporangium oryzae NRRL B-24470
GTCTTGAGGGCGATGAGGGCTGCCATCCATTGGCCTCCGCTGGTGCCGGTGGCGGTGTAGGTCCCGGTTGTGGTCGTGACGCGGTAGGCGGTGGCGAGGTAGTCGGTGGAGACGCTCAGGTTGGGCAGAGCGCTCCACCCGGCCGCCCAGGCCGGTGCGGTCGTGGCGGACTCGATGCCGACGACCCCGAACAGGATCTCGCTGGGCTGGGTCGTGGTGGCCGGTCCGGAGCTGAACGTGGACGCGGTCCCGGTCGCTGCAGCGCTCGTGTCGATGCCGGTCACGCCGGCGAGCTCGTCGACGCTCACGTGGGTTTCCCCGGAGGAGGAGTAGGTCACGACGATCGTGGCGCCAGCAGGCAAGGCCATGGTCGTGAGCGCGACCAGCGTGACGGCGCGGTCACCGGCAGAACCGTCGTTGACGTCACGAGCCACCGCATAGGAGTTGCCCGCACTGTCCTTGACCGACACGGCACCGGTGACGCTCGTCGAAGACAGCAGCAGCGACACCACCAAGGTGTCCCCGGCCTTCACCCCGCTCGAGCCGACCGTCAGCGTGGTCGTGGTCCGCGCCGCCGACGCGGTGGCCGACCCGACCCGCTGCACGTAGCCCACCGGCCCCGACGGGGCCTGCGGGGTCGCTGAGGCCTCGTTCGACG
>NZ_AWSA01000122.1 GCF_000576595.1 Intrasporangium oryzae NRRL B-24470
CGGGTGGCCGGCGCCGGCGTCGCCCCAGGAGCCCTGCGGTGCGCCGCTGCCAGGGCCGCCACCACCCTGACCGGGGCCGGTGTCGGCACCGAAGCCCTGGGTGCCGCCCGCTTGGCTGCCCCGGGGTGACGGGCTCGGGTCGGGTGGGCCGGACGGGACCGAGCCGGGCGGCGGGGCGACCGGGGCCTGCTGCGCGATCGAGTCGAGGTGGACGCCGTCGACGACCGCATCGACCCCGAGTTCGTCGATGAGGGCCTGACGCACGATCTCGGCGTGGTTGCCCGAACGGAAGGTGTTGGTCAGGCCGATCGTCGCGATGCCGAGCGTCAAGGTCCGCCCGTCGAAGGCGACGACCTGGGCGTTCTGGGAGACGAACGTCCACGTGATGCGCCGCATCCCGAAGATGCGGCCGAGGACATCCGGCCAGGCGCGCCGGATCGCGGCGGTGTCCATCCCCCCGGTCGGGGACGCCGCCCCCTCCGGAGTGCCGGGCTCGCCGGGACCGGCGGCCGGGGCGGGGCCGGCGCCGTGCACGTCGGCACCCGCCGGCGTTCCCTGGCCGGGACGACGCCCCTCTGACCCCGCGGCCGGGGACCGGACCTGGTCGGCGGGCGCCTGCGCACCCGCGTGTGAGGCCCCGGAGCCGGCAGG
>NZ_AWSA01000123.1 GCF_000576595.1 Intrasporangium oryzae NRRL B-24470
GATGTGCTCGTCGACCCCGAGCACGCTCACGCCCTTCAGCCGCGCCGGGTCGGTCAGCCGTCGAGTCGCGTCGAGCTCGATCGCGTCCCACAGGGTGTGCCAATCCACGCCCAGGTGCCGGGCCAGCGCGGACACCGTCGTGTCGTCGTGGGCCAGGGCGTCGGTGGCCCACCCGATCGCCCGCGCGGTCAGCTTCGCCCGTGGCGCGATCAACTCGTGCTGCTCGCTGAACGTCACGACCGGGCAGGCCGGCTCGAGGCAGCGCCAGACCCGCTTGCGCCACCGGATGACGGTGACCGCGCCGAAGCAGGGAGCGTCCGCCGCTTCGTGGACCCGGCGTCCGTGACCGACGGCGACCACCCCACACGATGGGCAGCCGCCGACACCGGCGTCGGACTCGATGGTGACGACGAGCCGCCCGAGCTCGTCCGGGGCGGCCTCGAGCACATGCATGCCCGAGGCGTTGAACAGGGCGTCCGCGCGGGCGCACCAGCCCATCCGCGGACCACACGTACAGTGATCCATGTCGAGGTCTTCAGTTAGGAAGCTTGGTCGCTACCGATCCTGAAGGCCTCGACTCGTTCACGCCCGGACCGCCACGCCGAGCCCCTCACCCACGCTCAGATCCGAAGAGCC
>NZ_AWSA01000124.1 GCF_000576595.1 Intrasporangium oryzae NRRL B-24470
CCAGACTGCAGCGGTTGAAGCCATACGACCCGGAGTCCAAGGGCGTGGTCGAACGCAGGAACGGGTTCTTCGAGACCTCGTTCATGCCCGGCCGCGTCTTCACCTCCCCGGCTGACTTCGATGCCCAGTTCACCGACTGGCTGACCATCGCGAACAACCGCGTGGTGCGCACCATCAAGGCCCGCCCGGTCGATCGGCTCGATGCCGACCGGGCGGCCATGCTCCCGTTGCCGCCGGTCGCCCCATCGGTGGGCTGGGTCAACCGGGTCCGGCTCGGACGGGACTACTACGTCCGCGTCGACAGCAACGACTACTCCGTCGACCCCGCGGTGATCGGCCGATTCGTCGACGTCACCGCCGGCCTGTCCCGCGTCGAAGTCCGCCACGACGGGCGCCTGGTCGCTGCTCACGACCGGATCTGGGCACGCGGCATGACCGTCACCGACCCCGGACACGTCGCGGCGGCGAAGGTGCTGCGCGAACAGTTCCAGCGCGCCCACCCAACGCCGGCCCCTGACCTCGACATGACGCGTGACATGACGCGGGACCTGGCCGACTACGACCGCGCCTTCGGCCTCCTCGACGGCGCCCTGACCGCCGGGGGCCTGACCGCCGGGG
>NZ_AWSA01000125.1 GCF_000576595.1 Intrasporangium oryzae NRRL B-24470
GGCTCTTCGGAATCAAGCATGGGCTGGGCCTCGTCGATAGGCGCGGGTTCCTGAGGCCGCGAGCAGGATCCGTAGCCGGTAGTGCTCGAACGTTCTGAAGCCGTGGGCGAGCCGTCGGGTCTTTTCGATGATGAGGTTGACGGCCTCGGTGCCGCCGTTGCTGATTCGGTGGGTGTCGAAGCGGGCGAGGACGTGGTCCTTCCACTGCTTGAGGGTCCGGCCGAGGCGGGCGACCTCGGGGACCGGGCAGGTCGGGAACGAGCCGATGACTTGCTCGGCGATCCGTCGCCCCTCGGCCGGGTCGTCAGCTTGGTACATCGAGCGGAGCTGCTGGTAGGCGTGCCAGGCGATCGTGACTTCCCAGGCCGGGTCGCCGGCCTGTAGGCACGCCTCGAGCTTGGCGACCTGCCGGTCGGTGAGGTGCTCTCGCCCGCGGCGCAGCAGCCCGCGGACCCGGTACAGCGGGTCCTCCTTGTGGCCGCGCCGGTGCAGCGTCTCCTGCTGCACCCGTCGTCGGGTCTCGTCCAGGACCTGGGTGCCGAGCTTGACGACGTGGAACGCGTCCA
>NZ_AWSA01000126.1 GCF_000576595.1 Intrasporangium oryzae NRRL B-24470
CAGGGCGCGGTGCCCGCGCGCCCCCAGGTGCCGCACGCACCGGCCCACGACGAGCGCGCGGGCGCCCGGCCGCCCCGGGCCAACCCCTCGTCGCGTCCGTGGCTCGACATCGCGGGCGACCGCTACCCCCTCCTCGGCAGCCTGACGACGCTCGGTCGCGACGAGTCGGCCGACGTGGTGCTCGACGACCCCGGCGTCTCCCGCCGGCACAGCGAGATCCGCGTGACGACCGACGGCCCGCACCTCGTCACGTCGATCCGCGACCTCAACTCGACCAACGGGACGTTCGTCAACGGCGAGCGCATCTCGAGCCAGCGCCTCACCGACGGCGACCGCATCACGCTGGGCCGCACGACCGCCGTCTTCCGCGCCGGGCGGCGATGACGCATGAGTGAGCTGACCCTCACCCTGCTTCGGCTGGGGCTCCTCGCCCTGCTGTGGATCTTCATCTTCAGCGTGGTCGGCGTGCTGCGGACAGACATCTACGGCACGTCGGTCTCGCGCCGGAGCCGCCGCAAGGTAGCGCGCGAGCAGGAGCAGCGCTCCCGC
>NZ_AWSA01000127.1 GCF_000576595.1 Intrasporangium oryzae NRRL B-24470
TCTGATCTACGATTACTAGCGATTCCGACTTCATGGAGTCGAGTTGCAGACTCCAATCCGGACTACGACGTACTTTATGAGGTCCGCTTGCTCTCGCGAGGTCGCTTCTCTTTGTATACGCCATTGTAGCACGTGTGTAGCCCTACTCGTAAGGGCCATGATGACTTGACGTCATCCCCACCTTCCTCCAGTTTATCACTGGCAGTCTCCTTTGAGTTCCCGGCCGAACCGCTGGCAACAAAGGATAAGGGTTGCGCTCGTTGCGGGACTTAACCCAACATTTCACAACACGAGCTGACGACAGCCATGCAGCACCTGTCTCAGAGTTCCCGAAGGCACCAATCCATCTCTGGAAAGTTCTCTGGATGTCAAGAGTAGGTAAGGTTCTTCGCGTTGCATCGAATTAAACCACATGCTCCACCGCTTGTGCGGGCCCCCGTCAATTCATTTGAGTTTTAACCTTGCGGCCGTACTCCCCAGGCGGTCGATTTAACGCGTTAGCTCCGGAAGCCACGCCTCAAG
>NZ_AWSA01000128.1 GCF_000576595.1 Intrasporangium oryzae NRRL B-24470
GACTTGATCATGGGCGCCGGCAACCAGTCCGCGATCGGCACCCTGGTCGAACGCGCCACCCGCTACACGATGCTGCTGCACCTGCCCAACGGGCACGACGCCGAGCACGTCCGCGACGCGTTGACGGCGACGATCTCGACGCTGCCCCAGCACCTGCGTGGGTCCCTGACTTGGGACCAGGGCGCCGAGATGGCCCGCCACCGTCAGTTCGCCATGGCCACCGACATGGCCGTGTACTTCTGCGATCCGTCGAGCCCTTGGCAACGCGGCACCAATGAGAACACCAACGGTCTGCTGCGCCAGTACTTCCCAAAGGGCACCGACCTAAGCGTGCACGGACCCCAAGACCTTGAGCACGTCGCCCAGGAACTCAACGCCAGACCACGCAAAACGCTCGACTGGGCTACCCCAGCCGAGCGTTTGCGTGATCTACTCACCAGCTAAAACCGGATCGGTGTTGCGATGACCCCTTGAATCCGCCC
>NZ_AWSA01000129.1 GCF_000576595.1 Intrasporangium oryzae NRRL B-24470
AACGCAACAAGGCCCCGCCACCCTCGCGGTGAGGGTGACGGGGCCCGTGCTGTGTCCTCGTCGTCGGGCGCCCACCACAAGCGCCCTCGGAGGACGGTCCCGAGCCTGCGGAAGGACGACGCGAGCCGGGAGAGCTGGAGGTCAGCGGTCGATGAGGTGCGCCCGGTGGAGCGAGCGGAGCGACGACGTGCTCACCCCGGCCGCCTTGTCCACGGCCGACGTGAGACCGGCGCGCGCCGCGTAGGCGAGTGGCTCCAGACGGACGCCGAGAGCGGTGTGGTTCTCGGCCGCCCACCGGAGAGAGGCGGCCTTGGCCGCGTCATACGTCCAGCCACGCGGAGGGGTGGGCGGGCTCCAGTCCGCGAGGTGACCACGCGAGCCGAAGCGCACCGGGACTACGAGCGGGGCGGGGCCGTGGTCGGCCACCGG
>NZ_AWSA01000130.1 GCF_000576595.1 Intrasporangium oryzae NRRL B-24470
ACACCACCCCGGAGGTCACCGAGGCCCGCAAGGCCCTCATCGCCGCCCGCAAGGACTCCCGCCGAGCCGCTCGCGCCGCTCACATCGCCGACTGTGCCGACGCCGTCGCGTCTGTGGAAGAGCGCGTCTGCCGTGGGTGCGGTGAACTCCTCCCCGCGTCGGAGTTCACCAAGGCCCACGACGGCAAGGACGGCCCCGCGGTCCGCATCCTCGACGACTGCAAGGGCTGCCGAGCCTTCCTGACCTGGTGCCGCCGTAACAAGGTCCCGGTGGACTCCGCGACGGTCGCCGAGGTTCGGGAAGCGCTGGAGCGCAAGGAGGCCGAACGCATCCGCCGCCGCGAGGAGGTCCGTCTCCGGATCGCCGCGCGCAAACAGATCGAGCGCCGCGCCAAGGCGGCCCGCGACGCCGAGAAGGCCCGCGCCGC
>NZ_AWSA01000131.1 GCF_000576595.1 Intrasporangium oryzae NRRL B-24470
GCCCGTCCCCGCGCGGGCGGGCGCCGGCGGTCAGGGTTGGGCCACGGCTCCCGCCCAGGCTTGGGCGAACGCCCCGGCGGCCCGACCGGCCCCCACGTCCTCGCCGCGCGTCCACGCCCCTGCCGACGACTGGACCGACCTGCCCACCGCCCCCTGGGAGACCGTCTCGACCAGGGACGCCGTGCCCACCCGCCAGGGCACCGGCCAGCAGGGCACGGGCCAGCAGGCCACGAGCCAGCAGGCCACGAGCCAGCAGGGCACGGCCCCGCGGGCCGCGGACCTCGAGAGCCGCGCCCGGTCCCGCAGTGAGGCCCGCAGTGAGGCCCGCAGTGAGGCCCGCAGCGAGTCCCGGCCCTCCACCCGAGCCCAGACGCGGGCCCAGAGCCGGTCGCAGGCCGCGTCGGGC
>NZ_AWSA01000132.1 GCF_000576595.1 Intrasporangium oryzae NRRL B-24470
TGGGCTGTTCGCCCATTAAAGCGGTACGCGAGCTGGGTTTAGAACGTCGTGAGACAGTTCGGTCCCTATCCGCTGTGCGCGTAGGAAACTTGAGAAAGGCTGTCCCTAGTACGAGAGGACCGGGATGGACGAACCTCTGGTGTGTCAGTTGTTCTGCCAAGAGCACCGCTGATTAGCTACGTTCGGAAGTGATAACCGCTGAAAGCATCTAAGCGGGAAGCACGTTTCAAGATGAGGTTTCCAGGCCCGCGAGGGCGAGAGGCTCCCAGCTAGACGACTGGGTTGATAGGCCGGATGTGGAAGCACAGCAATGTGTGGAGCTGACCGGTACTAATAAGCCGATAACTTGACCAAAGATGCTACGCGTCCACTGTGCAGCTCCCGAGATACAAACGGGACA
>NZ_AWSA01000133.1 GCF_000576595.1 Intrasporangium oryzae NRRL B-24470
GCGCTCGAGCCAGCGGATCATCGGGTACTCGGCACCGAAGAGGTAGTTCTCCGGACGGTTGTCGCGCGTCGTGAACGGGCGGTTGTAGCTCACCTTGTACGCACGACCCGTTGGGCCGGAGTACAACGAGGCCCGCTCGGCCGTGTTGTACGCCTGCCACGTCGTGTCCGAGGTCTGCACCACCAGGTCGGTGCGCCGCTCGTCGTCACGCACGACGAACGGGATCTGGCCCATCGCCCCGGTGTCGGCCCGCTTCAGGGTCGCGACGTACACCCCGGACGTGGCCGTGGCCGGGACCTGCCAGCTCGCCGACACCGCCCACGTCCCGCAGTCGACGAGGT
>NZ_AWSA01000134.1 GCF_000576595.1 Intrasporangium oryzae NRRL B-24470
GCAGGATGATTTCGGTCAGGCGCAACATGAGGCAGGGGAACCGTGTCAGGGTTCAAGGGCTCGTAAAACGCGTATTAGAACACGCGCGCGGCCCCGTCCCGCGCCCCATGCCGCGCCGTCCGGGCGGGTCCGCGCTCAGCCGCCGCGGCGGACCGACGCCAGCCGTTGCACCACGTCCAGCAGGCGGTCGATCTCCTCGTAGGTGTTGTAGAACGCCAGCGACGGCCGCACCGTGGTTTCCACCCCGAAGCGGCGCAGGATCGGCTGGGCGCAATGGTGCCCGGTGCGCACCGCGATGCCCTCTTCGTTCAGCGCC
>NZ_AWSA01000135.1 GCF_000576595.1 Intrasporangium oryzae NRRL B-24470
CGACTGCGTACGTTGAGCTAGGGGAAGCGTGTCGGTGCAGGCAAGAGACCACCGTAAGCGTCGCTGCAAACCAATAAGCGCCGAGTCTACTCAGCGCGAGTACGCCCTCGCTGCCTAAGCGAGTGCGTCTCTGTCAGACCGGGTGTGCTCCCGCCCCGGATCCTGGCATCGACTAGGGAGCTTCACCGTACGGCTCGGTCGCGGAGCCGGACGGGACAGCAAACAGCGACTGGGATCGTCATCTCGGCTTGTTCGCGGGACCGGGAGATCCAAGTAGAGACATAGCGAACTGCACACGGAGAAGCCCTGGCGAGG
>NZ_AWSA01000136.1 GCF_000576595.1 Intrasporangium oryzae NRRL B-24470
CCGAGCTTGACGACGTGGAACGCGTCCAGGACCGCGACCGCGTCGGGCAGCTCGTCGCGCAGCGCGTTGGCGTACCCGCGGAACGGGTCGAGGGAGGCCTCGGTGATCCCGGCGGTGAATGCCTCGGGCTGGTGGCGCAGCCAGGCGGCGTACGCGGTCCCCGTGCGGCCTGGGACGACATCGAGCAGCCGGGCGTGCAGCCTTCCGTGCTCGTCACGGGTCAGGTCGACCATCCCGGTCACCGCCCGGTCGGCGTCCCCGATCCGGGACGGGCGCCAGATGTGCTCGTCGACCCCGAGCACGCTCA
>NZ_AWSA01000137.1 GCF_000576595.1 Intrasporangium oryzae NRRL B-24470
TGAACTCCTCCCCGCGTCGGAGTTCACCAAGGCCCACGACGGCAAGGACGGCCCCGCGGTCCGCATCCTCGACGACTGCAAGGGCTGCCGAGCCTTCCTGACCTGGTGCCGCCGTAACAAGGTCCCGGTGGACTCCGCGACGGTCGCTGAGGTCCGGGAAGCGCTGGAGCGCAAGGAGGCCGAACGCATCCGCCGCCGCGAGGAGGTCCGTCTCCGGATCGCCGAGCGGAAGGAGCGCGAGGCCCGCGCCAAGGCCGCCCGCGACGCCGAGAAGGCCCGCGCCGC
>NZ_AWSA01000138.1 GCF_000576595.1 Intrasporangium oryzae NRRL B-24470
CTTGATGTGTAGGATAGGTGGGAGGCTTTGAAGCGTGGACGCCAGTCTGCGTGGAGCCATCCTTGAAATACCACCCTTTAATGTTTGATGTTCTAACTCGGCCCCGTAATCCGGGGTGAGGACAGTGTCTGGTGGGTAGTTTGACTGGGGCGGTCTCCTCCCAAAGAGTAACGGAGGAGCACGAAGGTTAGCTAATCACGGTCGGACATCGTGAGGTTAGTGCAAAGGCAT
>NZ_AWSA01000139.1 GCF_000576595.1 Intrasporangium oryzae NRRL B-24470
CTACCGCTCGACTTGCATGTGTTAAGCCTGCCGCCAGCGTTCAATCTGAGCCATGATCAAACTCTTCAATTAAAAGCTTGATTTGCTTCCACTCGAGAAGCGATGCTCAAAGATTTACTGCATGAATTTTACTTCAGTTAGTCACTCTTCAAGACTTGATATTTTTTTGCATCCGAAGATGCTGGATATCGTCTTGTGGAGTGCCCACACAGATTG
>NZ_AWSA01000140.1 GCF_000576595.1 Intrasporangium oryzae NRRL B-24470
GGCTCCCCTATACGGTTAACCTTGCTACAAAATATAAGTCGCTGACCCATTATACAAAAGGTACGCAGTCACACCACGAAGGTGCTCCCACTGCTTGTACGTACACGGTTTCAGGTTCTATTTCACTCCCCTCGCCGGGGTTCTTTTCGCCTTTCCCTCACGGTACTGGTTCACTATCGGTCAGTCAGGAGTATTTAGCCT